>JBKQLU010000013.1:0-83822 GCA_052326585.1 Desulfobaccales bacterium
CGTCCTCCGGAAGGTCTGTTCTTCCTGGGCCTGGGCCTGGGATTCCTCTTTGCCGTGGTGGTGGGGGTGGGGGCCGGCCTCTATCCCTCCCTGCGGGCCAGCCGCATGGAAGTAGTCTCAGCCATCCGTTATGAATAAGTTATCTTCTCACCGTGGTGGGACCAACGGGGCCCTGATTCGCATCTCCAATCTCACCAAGAGCTATCAGACTGAAGCCGGCACCATCCAGGTGCTCAAAGACGTCAATCTGAAAATCTATCCCGGCGAAATCGTGGGGGTTATGGGGCCCTCCGGTTCCGGCAAGTCCACCCTGCTCTTCATCCTGGGGATCTTCATCACTCCCAGCCAGGGCGCCTATATCCTGGGGGGCGAAGACGTACTGCGCCTGGACCGTGACGCCCAGGCGGAATTCCGGCGCAAGCGGGTCGGTTTTGTCTTCCAAAGCTGCGATCTGCTGGAACAATCCACGGTTTATGAGAATCTGGAATACCCCCTGATTTACGCCGGCGTCGATCGGCGGGATCGTCCGGCTCGCATTACCAAGGCCCTGGAACTGGTGAACCTGGGCCATCGCATCCATCACTCCTCCAACCAGCTCTCCGGCGGTGAGCGTCAGCGGGTGGCAGTGGCCCGCGCCCTGGTCAACCAGCCGCAGTTCATCCTGGCGGACGAGCCCACCGGCCAGTTGGACCGGAGCCACGGCCACCAGATCATGGACCATTTCGCCGAAATCGTCAAGAGCGCTCAGACCTCCGTATTGGTGGTCACCCACGACCCCGAAATGGCGGCGAGATGCACCCGGGTCTGCTCAATCAGTGACGGCATCCTTTATGAGCAATGACCCCCACCAGAATCCGGACCCGGACCCCTTCTGACCACATGACCATGGTGCTCGCCTTGGCGCCTTCCGGTACGCCCTCGGGCCTGCGGTTCGCGCCCGGCGGCGTCTGTGGGCGGCAGGATCGCCAACTTGGGCGGGGTCTCAAGGTCCTGCTGACCTTGGGAATGTTGGTCCTGATGCTGGGAATCTGCTTGACTCCCCGGCCCAGCCCCGCCGCCGACCTCAAACCCGGGGCGGAGAGGATTGTCCCTCAGGGTCCCCTGGACTTTGAGGCTTGCATGCGCCTGGCCCTCCGCCAATCCCCCTATCTCCTCAAGAGTGCCATGGACATCGACATCCGGCGCCTGGATGAGTCCGACACCCGCTGGGCCATGATACCGCCGCTGAGCTTTCAAACTTATTATTATCTGGACCGGCCTTTTAGCAATTCCAAGCCTTATAGCCTCAGTTTCGTCTGGCCCTCGTATAACCCCTTTGGTTCTTATTTCCTGCTCCAGGCCCAAAAGATGATTACCCAAATTGCCATCTACGGCCACATGGAGTCGATTCTCCAAGGCCTCGAACGGGTAGGCAAACAGTTTCTTGATCTGGCCGCCTTGAAACGGCTGGCCGCCTTGCAGGACAACCTGCTCAAGGTGTGCGGAGATAACCTGGCCTATGCCCAAAACCGCTTGAGCATCGGCACCGGCACCTCCCTGGAACTCCGGCTGGCCGCCCAGGAGTTGGAGGCGGCCAAGAACGAGAAGGATCGTCTGGAGATCGCCCGGAAGCGGAACCTGACCAGCCTAAAGACTTTTTTGGCCCTGAAACCGGAGGACCCGTTCACCCTGGATCTGCACGACGCCCACCGCCAGGTGTTGGGCAGCTTCGACCCCGCCGCCGCCACCCTGGAACAGGCCCTGACCAGATCTTTTGACCTTAAGATCATGAAGCTGAAGGCGCGGATGCAGGAGTATAACATCACCGTGGCCAAAACCAGGATCTACCCCAGTATCCTCCTTTCCGCCCAGACCCCGAACCCGCTGTATACCGCGAGCTCAGGCATGTACGTCGGCGTGGGCCTGGATATCCCGTTATGGGACGGATTGAAACGGATTCACGACGTCTCCCGGCAAAAAATCATCTTAAGGCAGATCGACGTTGAAAAGGACGTGAAAGAGGGGGACCTGGGCGACCAATGGAACGCGCTCCAGGAAGACCTGAAGAAGGCGGCCGGGGACCTGAAGCTGGCCCAGTCCAAGGAAGAAGTGGCGCGGCTGAAGGAACGCCAGGCCGAAATCCGCTATCAGTCCGGGGGGAAAACTCTCGATACCTGGCTGGATGCCCAAAATGAGGCTCTCGAGGCTCAGAAGGCCGCCGCTAACAAGGCCCTGGAATATGACGAATATGTCCTAAATTTGCGCAAAATTTCCGGAGACCTGGGATACAGTTATGTGGATCAGAATTCCTGGCAAAAATAGGACCTGGCTAATTGGGGCGGCGATCCTGGCCCTGGCCGTCCTGACCGGATTCCCGGCCCGGGCCAAAGACCAGAGGGGGCAGGAGCCCCCGGCCCAGGGCCCGGCGATTACCACCCCGGAACCCGAGATCAGCTTTAACGGCAAGGTCTTTTGTTCCCTCAAACGCCCGGTGGACCTGCCCTTCAAAGCGGTCATCACCTCGGTGCTGGTGGGCTCCGGAGAACGCGTGGCACCCGGGCAGGCCCTGGCCAAATTTCATCTGTCTCCGGAGGCGGTACTGCTGATTCAGCAGCGCCTCTCTCCTGCGCAAATCTCGGATACCGAGGTTAAACTGGCGGAAACGCAACGAAACCTGGATGCTGCGGCTGCCAAGCAGCAGGAACTGTCCAGGTTGGCGGTCAAAAAGCTGGCCTCACCCCAAGGTCTGGAACAGGCCAACCAGGACCTGCAGGAGCTGACCCGGGAACGTACGGACCTGCAGAATTTTCTGCGCCAGTTGCGACTGTCGGCTCAGGACGACCTGGCCGTCTTGAAGAGCCAACTGGGAAACGGGATACGGGTGGGAGAGATTCCCCCGGAAGGGATCCTGCGGGCTCCCATCGGCGGCAATGTTATCTGGATCCAGCCGGAATTGCGGCAAGGAGCGCTGCTCGAACCCACCCCCGGGGTCTTTCAGGTGGGCGTGATGAATCCCATGCTGGTGCGGGCCCAGGCCTTTGAAATCGAGGCCCTGCAGATCAAAACCGGCGAGACCGCGGAGATCAATCTGGAGTCCCTGCCAGGCCGGAAGTTCCAGGGGCAGGTGAGCCGCATCTCCTGGTCGTCCTTAACCCCGGCGCTGGACCAGCCCGCCTACTACGAGGTGGAATTAGAGGTGGCCAACCCGGAGCTGGAGCTCAAGGACGGCTTAAAGGCCCAGATCATTTTTCACAAAACCCAGTAAAGGGGTAGCTTGATGGCCATAAACGGGGAGATTACAGTATCTCCCGTGAAAGACGCCGCCGGCCTGGAAGATTTTCAGCGGTTCCCCTGGCGTCTTTATCAGCATGACCCTTATTGGGTGCCGCCCCTGTTGCCTGAACAGCGCCGTTTTCTGGATCAGCGTACCGGACCCTTCTTTGAAATCGGTGAGGCCCAGTATTTCATGGCCTTCCGGGACGGCGAACCGCTGGGCCGCATCTCCGCCCACCGCAGCCGGCTCCATGATGAGCACCACGGCCCCGGCACCGGCTTTTGGGGCTTCTTTGAGGCTATCCAGGAACCGCAGGTAGCCCAGGCCCTGTTCGAAGCCGCCGCGGCCTGGTTGCGGGAGCGCGGTTGCCACTCCCTGGTGGGACCCCTTAATTTCTCCATCTACGACGAGATGGGCTTGCTGGTGGAGGGCTTCGACTCCATTCCGGCCATGTTCCAGACCCACAATCCCCCTTACTACCTGGACCTGATCACCTCCTGGGGCTTCCGCAAGGCCATGGATTGGGTGGCCCTCAAGAACCCTCACCTCCAAGACGTCGACGTGCCGGCCATGGAGCGGCGCCTGGAGGAGATCCTGAGCACCCAGAAGGTGACCCTGGCTACCTACAACTCCCGGGAACTGGACCGGCGGGCCGAGGAAATCTTTCATCTCTTCAATGAGGCCTGGAGCGTCAACTGGGGGCATGTCCCCCTCAGCCGGCGGCAGTTCGATCACCTGCTGCACGAGGTCAAGCCGCTGCTGCGGAAGGATCTGGTGCAGATGGTGCTGGACGGCGAGCGGCTGGTGGGCTTCGGCATTGTTCTGCCGGATTTGAACCCCCTGGTGCAACAACTGGATGGCAGATTCTCCACCTGGGACAAACTTCGGCTCCTGTATCACGCCAAGTTCGCCCCGGTACATAAACTCCGGGCCATGGTCCTGGGCATCGCCCAGCCCTACCAGTTGAAGCGGCTGCACCACGCCATCATCTTAAAGACCTGGATTTACATCGCCCAAAACACCTCATGTGAGTTTATCGACTATTCCCTGATCCCCGAAAACCTGCGTCACTGGATCAAGGTGGTCCAGTCCTTCGGTGGCCAGATTTACAAGACCTTCCGGTTATTTGAAAGAGAAATTTGACTCCATGAAGGATTCGGGGGCCCCGGCTTGCAGGCCCATTGCTGACTTGGGGATGGTGGGGGTCCTCTCCGCCGTCGTCTTCTTCCTGGCCCATCTGAAGGCGTGGTCCAGTCCCTATGTCGTCAACGACGACGTGCGGCAGCAGATCTTCTGGATGCAGCGGTGGCTGGACCCGCAGCTCTTTAGGGGCGATCTCCTGGCGGAATATGCCCGCCATTACGTCCCCTGGGGAGTCCAGGGCCTCTATTGGCTGGCAACCTGGGTAACCGGCCCCATCTCGTTCTCCAAGTTCCTGCCCGGGCCGCTGTTCATCTTCCTGGCGCTCTGCCTGTACCGCCTGGGCCGGGGAATCGGAGGCCGCGGCCTGGCCTGGAGCATGGTGGCGGTTTACTGGTTCATGCCTTTCTTCCTGGATAACCTGGCCGGGGGACTGGCCCGGGCCTTTGCCGCGCCCCTTCTGGCCTTTTTCTGGCTTTGCTGGCAGGAAGAGCGCCCCTGGGGAATGGGCGCCGCCCTCCTCTTGCAGGCCTTGTTTATTCCCTACATTTTTATAACCAGCGCCTTGGCCGCGGCGCTCGCCTGGCTGGCCGGCCGCTCCGGCAAGCTGCGGCCCCCGCCCTTCCCGGCCCGCTGGGCCCATGCCCTCCTCCTGGCCGCCGGGGCCGCGTTGGTGGCCCTGATGAGCTACCAGTTTGACGCCTCCGGCTTCGGGCCCCTGGTAAGCTACGCCGAGATGGTCAACCGGCCGGAGTTTTATGCTGGAGGCCGCTACGCCATCCTGCCGGTGCCCTCCATTTTTTGGGAACTGATCAGCCCCTGGGAATGGCTGGCCCCCTTCCGGGATTTGGGGCTGCTGGGCGGGATTGCCACCTGCGTGGTCCTGGTCGCCGCCACCCTTTGGGGTCTCAAGCGGGTGCCCCTAAGGGCCCTGGCCCCCCGGCTCCAACCCCTGGGTTATCTCTTGCTGGCCGGTCTGGTAGTTTACTATATGGCCCGCATCTTTCTGCTCAAGCTGTTCATCCCGGACCGCTATCTCATCTATACCCTCAATCTGGCCTATTGTCTTATCCTGGCCCTGGGTCTCAATGCCCTTGTCAAGGTGGAGCAGTGGCCGAGAACCCTGGGGATCCTGGTCCTGGCGCTCGCCGCCGGGTTGGGAGTCTGGCGCCTTTGGAATGTGGGCCTCAAGGATTATGCCGTTTACCAGCCGGTTTACGCCGCCCTGGCCGCCACCCCCAAAGATGTTATCATTGCCGGCCACCCCAACCTGATGGACAACGTCCCCACCTTTGCCCGGCGCCGGGCCCTGGTGACCTACAAGCTGGCCCATCCCTGGAGCAAGGGTTACTGGCAGGAGATCGAGCCCCGCCTGGAAGATCTGTTTGCCGCCTATTATGCCGCCGACCCCCGGGAGGTTATAGCCTTCTGCCGCAAATATCGAGTCTCCTTCCTGGTAGTGGACGACCGCCACTTCACTCCGGAGTTCCTGGCCGGAGGCCGCTTTTTCGTCCCCCTGGTGAAGAAGGTCCCCAAATACTTTGGC
Source organism: Desulfobaccales bacterium (assembly GCA_052326585.1). Taxonomy (GTDB): domain Bacteria; phylum Desulfobacterota; class Desulfobaccia; order Desulfobaccales; family 0-14-0-80-60-11; genus JAPLJC01. The sequence goes on from JBKQLU010000013.1 coordinate 5,940, forward strand.
AAGACCCTGGACGACCGCGTCGATTGCCCTTTTTTCGCGCCTTTCGATGCAGAGATCCGGCGACTGACCAAGGGACGCCGCGAATTTGCCCTGCTTTCCTCACCCCTATTCCCTGCCGTGGTTTTGGATAAACATTTGCGCCTGCTGGATATGCGCTCTTTTCTGAAATAACCGGCTCGAATCCATTAATCAATCGAGAAATCCCAGGAATTTGCCCTGCGGCCTGTGAAATAGAGGCGGGATATCGGTCACCTGAAGGGAGGGGAGATGCAACCAGGGAGATTATCATTCAGTTAGTCGCAACAAATTTGGGGAAGTGTTTCTCTAAAAATGGCGCTGATCAGGATGGCCCCGGGGCCTAGACCGGGGTTGCCTCCCGGGCCCAAGGACTGCGGCGGAACCAGCGGTAAGTTTGCTCCAGGCCCTCTTGCAGGGGAATCCTGGCCTGCCAGCCCCTGGCCGCCAGGCGGCTGATATCCAGCAGTTTCCGGGGAGTGCCGTCCGGTTGGCTGGCATCGAAGCGGAGGCGCCCCGGGAACCCGGTCACCCGCGCCATCATTTCGGCCAGCTCCCGGATGGTGAGATCCCAGCCCACCCCGACGTTGATGATCTCGTTTTCCGCATAATGCTCCATTAAAAAGAGGCAGGCGTCGGCCAGATCATCCACGTGGAGAAATTCCCGGCGGGGGTTGCCGCTGCCCCAGATAGTCACCTCCGGGGCGCCTTGCAGCCTGGACTGATGAAATCTCCGCATCAGGGCCGGGAGCACATGGGAATCGAGCAGATCGAAGTTGTCGCCGGGGCCATAAAGGTTGGTGGGCATGGCGGAGATGAAGCAGGTCCCATACTGGCGGTTGTACGCCTGGCACATCTTCAAGCCGGCGATCTTGGCCACCGCGTAAGGCTCGTTGGTGGGTTCCAGCTTCCCGGCCAGCAGGCAGTCCTCCTGCATGGGCTGGGGGGCGAACTTGGGATAGATACAGGAACTGCCCAGGAATAAGAGTTTCTTCACCCCGTGGAGATAGGCCTGGTGAATGACGTTGACCTGGATCATCAGGTTGTCGGAGATAAATTGGGCCGGAAAGGTGGCGTTGGCCCGGATACCGCCCACCCGGGCCGCGGCCAGGAAGACGTATTCCGGCTGCTCCCGGCGAAAGAAGCCCGCCACCGCCCCCTGGCGCCGCAGGTCCAATTGCCGCTGGCTGCGGCAAAGAAGATTGGTGAACCCCCCCTGCTTGAGGCGCCGGAGGATAGCGCCGCCCACCAGCCCCCGGTGCCCGGCGACGAAAATCCTGGCGTCAGCTTTCATATCCTTATCTCACCTCGTCTTAGCATCCCTGGCGCCTCTGGGACGCCAGACACCGATTGCGGCTCACTCCGGGGAGGCTTTGCCCTGGTCTTTGATCTCATTCCGGCCAAATTGCCGGAGCACGTCCTGGCGCTGGCGCACCTCCAAAAGGTCCTGGAGGTCGGCGTCCACCATGAGGCGCACCAGCTCCCCAAAGCTCACCCGGGGTTGCCAGCCCAGGCGCTCCCGGGCCTTGGAGGCGTCGCCCAGGAGCACGTCGACTTCAGTGGGCCGGTAGTAACGCGGATCGATCTCCACGTATTGCCGCCAATCCAGGTCCTGGTAAGCGAAGGCCGCCTCCAGAAAGTCCCGTACCGAATGGGTCTCACCCGTGGCCAGGACGTAATCGTCGGGGGAGTCCTGCTGCAGCATGAGCCACATAGCCTCCACGTAGTCCGGGGCGTAGCCCCAGTCCCGGCGGGCCTCCACATTGCCCAGGAAGAGTTTCTGCTGCAGCCCCAGCTTAATCCGGGCCAAGGCCCTGGTGATCTTACGGGTGACAAAGGTCTCGCCCCGGCGGGGCGATTCGTGGTTGAAGAGAATGCCGTTAACCGCAAACAGGCCATAGGCCTCCCGGTAGTTGCGCACCATCCAGTAGCCATAGAGCTTGGCCACCGCATAAGGGCTCCGCGGCCGCATGGGAGTCGCTTCGTTCTGGGGCGGCGGCGCATCCCCATAAAGTTCACTGGAAGAGGCCTGGTAAAAACGGGTCTTAATGCCGCTGCGGCGGATGGCTTCCAGCAGCCTGATCACCCCCAGGCCGGTGACCTCCCCGGTGTACTCGGGCATGTCGAAACTCACCCGCACGTGGCTCTGGGCCGCCAGGTTATAAATCTCCCCGGGTTGGATATTGTAGATCAAGTGGCTGAGCTGCCCGGCGTCGCCCAAATCACCGTAGTGCAGGAATAACCTGGTCCCACTTTCGTGCGGGTCGGTGTACAGATGGTCGATGCGCCGGGTATTGAAGGTGCTGGAGCGGCGCACCAGGCCATGGACCTCGTAGCCCTTCCCCAGGAGCAACTCCGCCAGATAGCTGCCGTCCTGCCCGGTGATCCCGGTAATCAGCGCCTTCTTCACCAGCCCCATGATATTCATCCTCGTTGATTAAAATTTTTTGGGCCGGAAACCGGACACCCCATTAATAAGCCTGACTATCTCTCAGGCTCCGGAAGATGGTACGCCAGATGATCCTTAAGTCGAACCACAGGGACCAGCGGCGGAGATAATCGAGATCGTATTCCACCCGCTTTTCCATCTTGTCCAGGGTTTCGGTCTCCCCCCGCCAGCCGTTGACCTGGGCCCAGCCGGTGAGGCCCGGACGAACCTTATGGCGCAGCATGTAGCCGGGGATAAGGTGCCGATAATATTCGTTGTGGGCCACCGCGTGAGGCCGGGGCCCCACGATGGACATGCTCCCCTGGAGCACATTGATGAACTGGGGCAGTTCATCCAGGCTGGTGCGCCGGAGAAAGCGGCCAAACCCGGTCACCCGGGAGTCGGCGCAGGTGGCCTGCCGGATCTCCCCTTCATCCTCACAAACCTTCATGGTCCGGAATTTATATATGACGATTTCATGGCCATCCAGGCCGTAGCGCCGTTGCTTAAAGATTACCGGTCCCGGCGAAGACAACTTCACTCCCAGGGCAATTAACAGCATCAGGGGGGCGAGCGGCAGCAGGAGCAGACTGGCCAGACACAGGTCCTCCAGCCGTTTTACCCAGCCGTTGATCCCGAAAAACGGGGTTTCCCACAGGGAGATGAGGGGTATACCCCTGAGATCGGTGAATCCGGCCGACAACAGGGAGAAAGTGAAGACATCCGGTACGAAATAGACTGAGGCGGTGGTATCCTGCAGGGCCTCCACCACCTGCCGCAGGCGGTCTTCCGCCCTGAGCGGCAGGGCCAGATAGACCATGTGCACTTGCTTGGCCTGGACATAGGCGATCATCTGGTCCAGGCTGCCCAGGACAGGGTAGTGTTCCTGAGCTTTGCCCCCCGGGAGTTGCACCTCCCCCGCCAGGGAATCGTCGAAGAAGCCGAAGAGGCGCATCCCCAGCCAGGGGGTATCCACGATATTCCGGGCCAGGCGCTGGCCCAGGTCCCCGGCCCCGGCAATGACCACGCTGCGAGTGTTGCGGCCTTGCTGCCGCAGCCAGCGCAAACCCAGGTAGACTTCCAGGCGCAAGGCCACCAGGGCCATCGGCGTCAGTGCCATCCAGATCAGGACCACCCTCCGGGAAAAGAAGACCGAAGTCTTGGTCACAAAACCCAGCACCGACAAGATGGCGATCACCAGTATCCAGTTGAGAATGACCCGGCGCACCAGGCGCATCAGGTCGGCGCCCCGCCAGGGCTGGTAGAGCAGGGCGGCCTGGAAAACCACGACGGTCAACAGGAAGGTGGCGAGACCCAGCAGTTGGTAACGGATGCGGAAAGGCTCGCCGCAGAGGCGGCACACGAGAAAGAGCAGCAGCGCCACCACCGCCCCGTCCAAGATCCATTGGACGCGGGAGATGAGCCAGCGGTTCTGATCAAAGATGCCCTTTTGCCGGTTAATGAACACGGGTTTCTCTCCGGCCACTCAGGCTGGCCGCTGCCTGTCCTTTTACCATCGGCTTAGAGACCCTGCCTGGAGCCATGGTTAATCGAGGCCCCTGAGCAACTCTTCCCACTGCCGCAAGATGCGTTCCCGGTCCCAAAAGGCCTCGGCGTAGCGGCGGGCCCGGACGCCCATCTCCTCCCTGGCGCCGGGGTCCGCGGCCAATCCCAGGACCGCCTGGGCCAGGGCCCAGCCGTCTTCCGGCGGCACCACCAGCCCCGCCCGGGACTGGGTGGTGACCCGGGCAAGTTCCGTGGCCTCGCCGGCGGTGGCGATAAAAGGCCGGCCGGCCGCCATAATATTGGCCAATTTGGACGGCATCACCAAGTCCGCGGCCTGACGCCGCTGCACCACCAGGTGCAAGTCAGCCGCCGCCAGCAGTATCGGCAAACGATTGTTTGATTGTAACGGCAAAAAGGTCAAATTATCAAGCCCCAGGTCTTGGGCCCGCAGCTTTATGCGCTCCCGGGCGGCGCCCGCCCCGGCGATAAGATAGCGAAGCGACGGCTGTCCCCGGGTAAGAGCCGCGGCCTCCAGGATCACTTCCAGGCCCTGCTTCTCCCCCAGATTGCCGGCATAGAGCACCACGGTCTCCGAGGTCAAACCCAGCTCCCGGCGCAGGGCGTTGCGCCGCGGGCCGGGCTGGACTTTATCCAGGTCCGCCCAGTTGGGCAGCACCCGAAGCCGGGCCGGCGGCACCCCTTTGGCCGCCAGGCGGGCCGCCATGGACCGAGAAATGGTGGTCACCACCCGGGCCTGACCGAAGAGGCGGAGTTCCAGCCGGGTCAACCCGGCCAGCAGCAGTGGTTGGCGCAAGATGCCCAGCTCCCGGGCGGCGTCCAACTGCAGGTCCTGGACGTGAATCACCAGCGGCACGCCCAGACGCCGGGCCAGCAGCCCCGGGACCAGCCCGGAGGTCATGGGCGGGGAGACCGCCACTAAGGCGTCCCAGGGGCGCCGCCACAGGCAGGTTGACCACCAGTAGAGACAACTGCCGGCGAAGGAAGACTCCTGGAGCAGCCGGCCCAATCCGCTGACCCGGGCCGGCACGTACTGGGGGGCCCGCAGCACCTCGACCCCATCCCGCCATTCCCGCCGCCAGCGCTGGGGCCGGTAATCCTCCTGCACCCGCCACTGGGGATAGTAAGGCGCCGCGGCGAGCACCGTCACCTGATGCCCCCGCGCGGCCAGATACGCCCCCAACTCCCCGGTATAGCGGCCGATGCCCAGCAATTCCGGGGCATAGTTCATGCCATGAATCAGTAGCCGCACGGCCTAATGCTCCACTCGGGCGTCGGCCACCAGGCAATCACCCCGGAGTCGCCGCTCGGCCCGGAAAAATAGAGGCAGCAGCAGCCGGGCCACCAGCATCATTGCCGCCAGCAGCGGGGCCGAACGCAGGGCCCGATTGCGGCCGCCGCGCCTTTCGCCCAGGCGCAGACAGAAAGACTGGGCCAGCCAGAGGGCCGGCGTGAAACTCTTGACCTCGGCCAGCCGCAGGCCGGCCCGAGCCAGAACCTCCGCCAGGGTCTGGGGGGAGAAGTGCCAGAGGTGATAGGGCACGTGCCAGTTGATCCAGGCCCGGCCGAAGACCCGGCGCCAGAGGCTCCAGGCGTTGGGGCAGGAAATCCAGACCTCGCCCCCGGGACCCAAAAGGCGGCGCACCTGGTCCAACATGGCTACCGGGTCCGGGGCGTGCTCCAGGACGTTGGCCAGCACCACCACCGCGTACGGCGCCGCGGGCCTGAACTCCTCCAGAGTCCCGGTATATACCGGGAAGCCCCGCCGCCGGGCCAGGGCCGCGGCCTTCTCGTTGATCTCCAGCCCCTCCGCCACAAAACCGTTGGCGGCGTAAAGGCTCAGGCTCCGGCCTTCGTTGCAGCCCAGATCCAGCAGGCGGCCGGCGCCCCGGCGCTGGTGAAAGGCAGGGTCGCCATCCCATCTCAGCCAGAGGCGGTACCAGCCCGAGGCCAGGAACCGCTCCCGCAGCGACTGATAAGCGCTCCCGGGTTCCGCCCCGGCATTATAAAAGCGCTCGTACAAGTCCTTCAGTTCCGGCCCGCTGGGCCGGGGTTGGGTCTGCTCCAAGCCGCAACTGGGGCAAGCCAGGATCTCATAAACCCCGGGCGCGCCGAAGCGCTGGTCCCGCAGGCCTTCTTCCAGGACCTGACAAACCTGCCCGCAGAGCCAACATTTCCGGGGATCGGCCAAGGCGGTTCCCATCAAAGCAGGTCCCGGTATTTCTCGGAGATGGGGGAGTTGAGGTCCCGGAGCTCCTCCAACTTGAGGCTCACCTGATACTCGTAGAAGGCATGGAGCAGGCAGTAACGAAAACCGAGGCGCCCATCCAGGAATCCCAGCCTGAGGAGGTACATCCAGAGAAATTTGATCAGGGCCCGGGCCGGCAGATAACGATAAGCCAGGTTTTTCAGAAAGCGGCGGCGCTCCGGCCCCCGGGTCCGAAGCGCGGCCGGCAGACTCCGGGCCGGTTGGCCAGCCGCCCGGATGATGCGAGCCGCCTCCACCGCCTCCAGGCTGGAATAGAGGTTGTGGCGGTCAAAATAGCGCTCCAGGCCCTTATAATCGTCATGGGCCAGGGGGTTCTCCAGATAGCCCGCCGGTCCGTCCAGCAGCACGTGCTCATGGACCAGGCGGGACTCATAACGGCCCCGGCCCAGCTTGAGCAGGCGCAAGTTGTAATCGGGAAACCAGCCGCCGTGGCGGATCCATTTACCGCAAAAGAAGTTTTGCCGGGCCAGGTAATAACCGCAGACCTCTCCGGGCCGGGCCACTGCCGCGGCGATCTCCCGCGCCAGGGCCGGGCTGACCCTCTCATCCGCATCGAGGATCAGGACCCAGTCGTGGGCGAAATCGAGGTTATCCAGGGCCCAATTCTTATGGGCCGAAAAATTATCAAACGGCCGCTGCACCACCCGGGCTCCCAACCGCCGGGCGATATTTACCGTGTCGTCGTCGCTGCCGGAATCGAGGACCACCAGGTCCCCGGCCCAGGCGACGCTCTCCAGGCAGGCCTTGAGGTTGCGCGCCTCGTTTTTGGTACAGACCAGCACTGACACCGGCGGTTTATTTAAATCCGGCATGAGGATTCCCCTGCCGGTCGCCCAAGGTTGGGGCTCAGTCTTGTCCCTGGCAAAAACTGCATAACCCTGATTTTACCTGTTTTTCGGGTAGTTGGCAATGATCCCGGAGTAGACCTCCTCGAGGGCCAGGGCGATGCTATCCCATTGAAATCGCCGGGCCACCAGCTCCTTGCCGCGTCTGCCCATGTCCGCGGCGGTGTCCGCCTCGGCCACCAGACGCTCCAGGGCGGCGGCCAAAGGCTCCGCGGCGCACGGCGTTACCAGGCCGGCGCCGGCCGCCTCCACTTCCCGCCAGATGTTTACCTGGTCCGAAATGACCACCGGCAGGCCGCAGGCCATGGCCTCGATAACCGCCATGCCAAAATTCTCGGAGTAGGAGGGCAGCACGAAGACCCGGGCGTCCCGCAAGACCGCCAGCTTTTCCTCCCCCAACAGCATGCCGGTGAAGGTGGCGCAGTCGGCGATGCCTTCCTGCCGGAGCCAACCCTTGACCCGGATGGACCAGCCGTCATCATCGGGACCGGCCACCACCAGGTGCAGGTCCCGCCGCTTCCGGACCAGCCGGGCCAGGGCCTGAACCAGCAAATCGAGACCTTTCTTAAAATTTATCCGGCCCAGGAAGAGTATGATCTCCTTGGAGCCGATTTCCGGAAACCGTTCCCGGAACCGTCCCGGGGCGGGCAGCTCCTGAAATTCCGAGAGGTCCAGCCCCAGGGGCACCACCACCCCCGGGACGCCGCCGACGTGCGGGCGGGCCAGCCGCTCCTCTTCGCGGGTGGTGAAATGGAGGGCCGCGGCCCGCCGGATATTGCGGTTCTCGAAGGCGGCCTCCATGAGGCACTTGCGCCAGCGATGGCGCTGATAAAGGTAAGGGTCCAGGGTGCCATGCGGCCGCACCAGGTAAGGGACACGGTAGCTGCGGCAGTAATGCCCGGCTACAAGGTCGTGAAACAGGTAAAGGGAATGGATATGGACCAGATCGGCTTCCCGAACGCCCCCTGCCAGGGCCCGGGCCAGAGGCCAGGAGGTCCCCCAAAAACGGGGCCGCTGAATGGGATAATAGCGAATTTCCACCCCATCCCGGATGAGCGGCCGGCCCAGCGGCACCGGCAACTCCCCGGGACCATCCTGGTTGGTGGTGTAAATCTTCACCTCATGCCCCAGGCGGGCCACGGCCCGGGCCATTTCTACACAGGCCTTGGCCGGGCCCCCGTAGCGCGGCGCCAGGTTGGCGATGACATGGAGGATTCTCATGCGCCCCCCGGGTCCCGCTGCCTCACTTCTCAAGCGGCTTCTCCACCTGGCGCCAACGGATGAAGCGCGCCGGGACCCCTCCCACTATGGCATAGGCCGGCACGTCTTTGGTGACCACAGCCCCGTAGGCCACCACGGCGCCCTGCCCCACCGTGACCCCTTTCAGAATGGAGGCCTTGGAAGCGATCCAGACCCCATCCCGGACTATTATCGGCGCATAGCGGGCCGGCATAGCCGGATCATCCGGGTCATGATCCGCCCCGTAAAAGGAGACATCGTGCCCCAGCCAAACCCGATTGCCGATGGTTAATCTATCTTTCACAATGAACCGGACTCCCCAGGGAATCTCGCAGTCGTCCCCGATGGTAATGACCCCGTAACAATTACCGTCCAGTTTTACCCCGCGCCAGAGCCGGGTATTCCTGCCGATACTGGCTTTAAGCAGCCAGCGCATCAAGGCGCAACGCAGGCCATTGCCCGGGAGCCGCGTCAGCCATTCATTCCATAAATATTGGCGGACCTGCACGAATTTTCTCATGTCGCCGTCACCTCCAAAGGGCAAATCCGGGGCGGCGCAGGCACTGCCACCCCCAGATCACCAGGATCGCCATTACCAGCGGCGCGCTCCGGGGCAGGGTCAAGAAGACTATCAGGCTGAGGATAAGCGGCGCGATCTCCTTGATGAAAAACCACCCTGAAAACCGCGGCTGATACCGGTTCAGCAGGTAGGGCACGAACCAACAGGGCAGGAGCAGGTCTCCAATGATCATCCCCAGGATCACGCCGGGCAGCCCTAGATGCCGGCCTCCCAGGTAGGCCAGGCCGAGGTTCAGAGCCGAAGAAACCAAGAGCATCTTCGCCAGGGTCCGGTGCCGGTTGGTGGCCATCAGGGGATGGCAGCAGGTGAACCAGACCAGGTATTCTCCCATGTAAATCAGGAAGAGGTCCATGACCCGTTGCTGGTACGCTACGGTTTTCCTCAACCAGACATGATAGATGTTCTCTCCCCAGAAATGAAAGATCGCCATGAAGATGACCGCGGCGATCAGGGTGGCGCGAAAGATGGCCCGGAATAACAGAAAGAATTTTTCCTCGTCGAGCTGGGCGTCCAGGCGGGTCAGCTCCGGCCAGGCTGCGTGGGAGGGCAGCTCAAAGAAGGACCGGATCAAGTTGACGATGGTGCGCATGGTGGAAAAGACCACCACCTGCACCGGGCCCAGGAGCATGCCCACCACCAGGACGGTTCCCTGGATGGAGAAGGCCTGGGACATCTGGATGCCGAAAAAATCGAGGCTGGGCCTGACGAAGGACAGGCCGAGGGAGAGGTCGGCCTCCCCCAGGGAAAACAATCGGAATTGGGGGAAACGCCGGTTCAGGTCCCACCCGGCCACCAGGGCCACCCCCAGGTAGGGCAGCAGTTGCAGGCAGGCGATGGCTACCAGCCCCCCGTGCAGCCAGAGACCCAGGGCCACCAGGATAAGGGCCAGCAACTGCATGATGTTGGTGAGCATCACCCCCCGGGGCAGCAACCCCACTGCACGGTAAACTCCCAACAGGATACCCTGGGGCAGCGAGAAGACGAATTGGAAGGCCAGGACGGCCAGCACCAGAAAAACCACCTGCCGGCTGGTAATGGTGATCTGCAGCAGCGAGCCGGGGGGGAAAACCTGCATCAACCCCAGAAACCCCAGAAAGACCGCCAGGGGGAGGATCAGAAACAGGGCGAGGCCGGTATGCAAGATCTTGCGGAACTGCGGCAAGTCCCCCAAGGCATAGGCCTGGGTCAGGCGATTGATGATGTAAAGCTGGCCCCCCAGGTCGGTCAGGGAGAGATAGGCCACCACCGAGGTAAGGAGGAGCCATTCCCCATAAACCTTGACCCCCCAGACGGTTAAAAAGAGGGGCACCAGCAAGACCCGGGTGGCCAGGGTGATGGTTTGGGCCAGGAAGTTGGCGCCTATCCCCTGAATCAAGCGCTTGCGCATGGTTCTCAATCTTCTGCCAGTTTCTGGAGGATCAGCAGGTGGGCCTTGATCAACAAATCATCCGGGGCGCAGCGTCCCGCCTGGGCTGCCCAGATTTCCCGGAATTCACCGGGAAACCGCTTCTTGAAGGCCAGGGCCTGGCGGCTGAGTTCCAGGATCAGATCCTGGACCACGAAACCGGCCTCCCGGTAGCAGGCCAGATATTCCCTGGTGGTCAGCCGGGAGAAGAGATCCAGATCCAGGTAGCGCACCCCATCCTGAAAATCCTCCACCACCCCCCGGCGCGCCTCCAGATAGGCCTGGTAGGCGGCCGGATCCAGCCGCAGGTGGTTGTAAGAGTGCTCCAGGCCTCCCCGGCCGGAGAAATGGTCCCCCCCGGCGCAAAAATAGAGGGGGCCGTAAGAGGCGTAGAGAAAGCCACCGGGCCGCAGCAGGCGATGCGACTCCCGCATCACCCGGGGAAGGTCCCGGCAGTGCTCATAAACCGCGTCCGAGGCGATGAAGTCAATGCTGCCGGAGTCCAGAAAGTCGTGGTCCTCCAGGGGAGCGGCGCGAAACTCCACCGGCACCCGGTACCGCCGCCAACAGTGTGCGGCGATCTGCCGCCAGGATTCTTCAAAGGGGAAGAGATCGGTGGCAATGATGCGGCGGGGCGTAAGCCGCGCCCAACTGAGGACGTCCCAGCCGGTGCCGGTGCCCTGCACCAGCAGCGTGGCCTGCCGGAGGTCACGGAGATGCCTGGCCCCCCAACGACGCCGGGTCTCCAGGGGCATGCCCCGGGAGCCCAGCACCCACCTGGGCCGGTATGCCTCGAGGGTCTCCGGGGCCAGGAAACCGGAATAGCGCCAGGAATAAAGGGGGCGCAAAAAGAAGTAAGCAGCCCTCTTCAAACTCCCTTTACTCTGGCGCCGGTGCTGCGCCTGCCAGTCCTGCCGGGCAAATTCCATCAGCCTCTCGCGTTTCCCCATTTACCGGATGATTGCGGCGGAGCCAAGCCAGGCTGGCCTCAACCTGTGGTCCCCGCCAGGATTCTCCGGAAGTGAGCCATCATTTTATCGGCGTGGTCCGCCCAGGTGAACCCGGTGCGCACCCGCCTCCGGGCAGCTTCCCCCATGCGGCGGGCCGCCTCGGGGTTCTCGTAGCAATAGAGAATCTTCTCCTTCAGCGCCGCCACGTCCCGGATGGGCAGGATGAAACCCTCCCGGCCCTCCTGGATCAGGTCAGCCCCGCCGGTATTGGTGGTGATAATTAACGGCAAACCGCAAGCCATGGCCATGGGCTGAACCATGGCGAGACCTTCTTCGATGGAGGCCAGACAGAAGACCGACCCCTGGGAAAAATAGTTGTGCAACTCTTTTTCCGGAAAGGTGCCTTGGAGCATTACCGCCGGAGAAGCGTACTTCTTAAGAAAGGGAACCGATTCGTCGGTAACCTTGCCAATCAGCCAGAGCTCGGCGCCAGGCAACTTCAGCTCCGCGAAGGCCTGTAAGAGATAATGAACTCCCTTGCGCAGGCTGAGGTTGCCGCAATGGATGACCCGGAAGGTCTTATCGACTTTGGGAACCGGATAAAAATTGCTCAGATCGACACCGTAGGGCACGTGCAGCAGTTTTTCCGCGGGCACCCCCCGCTGAAGAAAGGTTTCTTTTACATAGACCGATGGAATCGAAATGAAATCGGCCTCCTGGTACTCCAGCAGTTCCTTGGCAATGATCTTGGGGTGGGCGAACTCATGGCCCCGTAAGCCAAGCCGGGCGTATTCCTCCCGGAGGATTTGATCCTGGTAGACGATGTGGCTGGAGCCGTGCATCAACACCGTCTTGGCCCCCAATTCCCTGGCCCGGCGCAGGGTGTGGAGGGAATAGGAGCTCCAGCCCAACAGGAGTTCCGGCTTGGCAGGGAGATGCCGGGCGGCATGGCGGTCGAAGAGCTCGTGTACCAGATACTGGGCGTTATAGTGCCTCTTCAGCCGGGCCGGCGCCTTGAGCCAGGCCCGGTTCAGGATTTCATTGCTGACCAGGGAACAGATGCGCTCCCGGGGGACCCCATATTTAACGGTCTCGAACTTGGGATAACTGGTTATGAGCCGCTCCAGGCAACCGTGGCGCTCAAGTTCCTTGGCCAGATAAAAGGCCCAAAAGCGCCCCATAAGAGATAGAGTCACCCGCATCTCAATCCGGACCCGAGCCGCTCCTTTTTCATGATGGTAAAGGTGGCCTGCCATTCTCCCGTCAGGGCGGCTAGCTGCTCCACCGCATAGGCGTAGAAAAATGGCCCCAGGTCCTTGAGGCCCCGGTCGGACTGGCAAACCGCCGGCAGGCAAGTCCACAGGGCCGGGGCCACCGTGGCCAGCCAAACCAGGGTCTTGGCGGTCTTCAGGCCGTTCCACAGCAGCATCTTCCACCAGGGCCAGCGGTCCAGAAAGCGGTGCACCTGGGCCGAACCCGCGCCCCGGCCCTGGCGGTTGCGCCAGTAGCCCCGAAAAGAGGCCGGGACCACGTGGGCCACCTCCAGGCTCAGGTCGATAACCTTTTTAGCCCCGATCCGGCGCAGGCCGCGGCCGAAAAAGCCGTCTTCCCCGGCGCATATGGGCACCGGGAAGCCGGTGGGAAAGAGACCGGCCTTAAGGGCTGCCTCCCGGCGGCAGGAAAAGCCTTCGGTCCAGTCCATGTTGGCAAAGTTGCAATCCGCGGCCCGGCTGTAAAAGACCTCGCTGACGCAGTGGACATAACGGGGAAACAGGAATTGCCGGTTGGCCACCTGGGCATCCACCAGGACGTAGTCCGCCCCATTTTGATAATGATAGACCAGCCTCCGGAGGAAATCGGCGGGCAGGCGGACATCGGCATTGAGCAGGACGACCACCTCGCCGCTGGCCTCCCGGATTCCCAGATTCCTGGCCTCGCAGCGGCCGCCGCCCCCAGGGTGCACCAGGCGCACCCCCTGCCGGGCATATCCCCCGACGATTCCCGGCGTGCGGTCGCTGGAATCATCCACCACGATGATCTCCCGGTCCGGATAATCGAGACCCGCGAGGGCCTCCAGGGTGGCGGCGATATCCCTTTCCTCATTGTAAGTGGGGATGATGATGCTGAATCTCATAGTTTAGGCATCACCGCCTGGAGGGCCTGGCGCAAGCCTGCCAGATCCTCGGAAAAGTCCCATGGGGAGATGATGGCCCGGCTCCTGGCCCCCATGCGGCGGCAGGTTTCGGGATCGGCCAGCACCTGTCTTAAAGCCCCAGCCAGGGCGGGAATATCTCCGCAGGGAAAAGTATAGCCATTTTCCCCCTTTCTCACCAGGTCCGGGCCGCATCCCACCTGGTCGCTGACGATGATGGCCTTGCCGGCGTTCATCGCTTCGTTGACCACCAGCCCCCAGGGCTCCAACACCGAGGGCAGGACCAGGACGTCGCAGAGGTCATAATAAGCGGGCAGTTCGGTCTGGTTCTTAAATCCCAGGAATCTGACGCCCTCGAGCTTAAGCTCCCGGGCCACCTCCTCCAGGGGCTGGCGCTGGGCGCCATCGCCCACGAACAGCAGATAGGGAGCTGCGGCCGGCGCGGCCTGGCGAGCCAGGTGGATATAGGCGCCCAGGAGGTCGGCGGGGCGTTTTCTGGGCTCTATCTTACCGAGGAACAGGATGACCGGTCTGCCGGGCGCCAGTCCCAGTTCCCGGCGCCAGGTCTCCCGCCGGGCCCCGGCCTTCCGGGCCTCGGCCTGGAAAAACTCGTTGTCCACCGCATAAGGCATCCAAAAGATCTTTTCCGCGGGGATGCCATAATGGCGATAGTATTCCCGGTTTAAAGTGCCGATAGTCAGAAAACCGTCCACCAGGCGTTTGAGCCCCATAAAAAAGCCGGTTTTTAACAGCCGCTTGCCCATATTCCGCCGGGCGCTGCTGAGGGTGGCTTCATCCCGGATCAAGACCTTGAGGCCCAGCCTCTTGGCGGACCACATGGCCAGCCAGTGGAACCAGCGGTTATAGCCGTGGATCCACAGAACCTCAAAGCGGCCCTCTTTCAGGCGGCGGGCCAGGCCGTGGTTGAGGGGCCGCCAAAACGACACCCGCTCCCGCCCGCCCAGGGCCGGCAAGAATTCATGGCGATAGCCCTCCAGCAGGGGCACGTCCCAATCGATCACCCGGCCAAAGGCAGGTTCCAGAAATTTCTTGGCGGTGAAATCGCTGCAAAAGAAGACGGTCAGGTCGAGACCCGGCTCCCGGGCCAGACGGCGCAGCAGCGGGGCCTGGTACTGGATGGGGTGGGTCACCAGGTAGGCCAGGCGGAGGTCAGCCATGGTTCTGGAGCCGCGCAAGCTCATCCTGGCACATCAGCCGGACCACCTCCGGCATCTGGTAACGCGCCCGCCACCCGAAGGTGCTGGCGGCCTTCTGCGGGTTGCCCCGGCTGACGGCAATCTCCGTGGGCCGGAAAAACTCCGGATCGATGACCACGTGGTCCCGCCACTCGAGCCCCACCTGGGCGAAGGCCGCGGCCACGAACTCCTCCAGGCTGTGGCTTACCCCGGTGGCGATGACGTAATCGTCGGGTTTCTCCTGCTGGAGCATCAACCACATGGCTTCCACGTATTCCGGAGCCCAGCCCCAATCGCGCTGGATGGCGATGTTGCCCAGACGCAGCTTCTCCTGGCTGCCGGCGGCGATGCGGCAGGCCGTGGCCACGATCTTCTTGGTGACGAACCGCGCCGGCCGCAGGGGCGATTCGTGGTTAAACAGGAGGCCGGAGCAGGCAAAGAGCTGGTAGGCCTCCCGATAATTGGCCACTTCCCAAAAGGCCGCGGCCTTGGCCACCGCATAGGGGCTCCGGGGCCGAAACGGGGTGGTCTCATCGGCCGCGTCGGCAATATCCCCGAAACATTCGCCGGAGGAGGCATTATACAGTTTAATCGGCCTTCCCAGGAAGCGGATGGCCTCCAGCAGGTTCAAGGTGCCGATGCCGATGCTTTCCATGGTCTCCACCGGCTGCTGGAAAGAGAGCGCCACCGAACTCTGGCCCGCCAGGTTATAGACCTCGTCCGCCTCAGCCTTGATAAGGGCCTGGAGGACGCTGCGGAAATCCGTCAGGGCCACCGATTCAACCTCCAGCCGGTGTCGCAGGTGCAGCCGTTCCAGATTGACAAAGGGGGAGACCTGGGCATCCCGGGAGCTCCCCGCCACCCGATAGCCCCGGCCCAACAGGAACTCCGCCAGGTAGGCGCCATCCTGGCCGGAAATCCCGCAAATAAAGGCTTTTTTCATGGGCTCCTCATCCTTTTTCCATGATGCGCCGGACAATCTCATGGCATCGCCGGGTGAAGTTTTCCAGGGAGAAATGGCTCAAGCCCGGGGGAATGACCCCCCTGGGCCGCTTGAGCGCCTCCAGGATGCCCCAACGTAACTCATCGGGGTCATGAGGGTCAACCAGAATCCCCAGGGCGCCGTCCCGCAGGGCCTCCCGGCTGCCGTCCAGCTTGCTCCCCAAAACTGGAATGCCGCAGGCCATGGCCTCCAGATAAACGAAGCCGAAGCCCTCCCCCCAACCGGGCATGACGTAAGCATCCGCCAGGCGGTAATGGTCCGGCTTCTCCGGCTCGGGAATGAAGCCGGCGAAGACCACCCGGTCGGCGACTCCCAAGGACCTCGCCTTGGCTTGCAGGCGCTCCCGGTCGCCGCCGTCGCCACCGATGAGATAGGCGATTTCCGGGACCTGCTCCGCCAGCTCCGGCAACAGCTCCAGCACCTCATCGATCCCCTTGTAGTTGTCCGTGGCGCACAGGCGGCTCACGGTGAGCAAGACGATCTTGCCGGACAGGCCGTAACGCTGCAACAGATCCGGGTTCTTGCCCCCTACCCCATAAAGCTGGCCCGCCACCGCATTGGGCAGCAGGAAGACCCTGTCCCGGGGGAGCCTGGCCCAGGCCAGGAACCGCGCCGCGGTCAGCTCGCTGATGGAAATCACCGCGTCCACCCTGGCGGCGAACATGGCGGCCAGGGCGCTCCGGGGCGGCTGCCAGGCGTCCAGGCCAAAGATAAAAAGCGCCAGGGGGGCCCCGGTTTTCCATCTGGCCAGATAGGCTAAAGGCAGCAGGAAGAGATGGCCGCAACAGATCAGGTCATATTTCCCCGGGGTCACCAGGCAGCGCAGCACCGCCAGGAGATACCGGAATTTGCCGTTTATGCCGTCGGTGAGATAAGTGAGCTTCGCAGGCAAGGGCTCCGCAGGCCGCGGCCCGCGCCGGGGCACGGCCACCACTTCCGTCACCCCGGGGCAGGAGCACAGGGCGCCGAGCAGGTCCCGATTGTATTGGGCGATGCCCCCCAGGCCGCCAAAGGCGTCGCTGACCAGCGCCAGGATCCTCACGCCGGCCCCCCGCCGGTCTGGTGGCGATAAACCAGCCGGGCCCAGCCCCTGAGGCCCCGTTGCCGGGAAAATTCCCTATGGTCTTCGGCCTCGGCCAGCCACTGCGGCACCGGGATGGCAAACCCGGTCTTGGCCCGCTGGAGTACCTCCTGCGGCAGAGGCTGCGCCGGAGTCCGGGCCAGGTCCAACTTGGTGGGGGGCTCCCTCAGGGCCAGCAGCGGCGCCACCTGGCGCAGCAACTCCAGGTCCACCAGGGGCACGCGAATCTCCAGGGAATGGGCCATGCCGGCCCAATCCGCATCCCTGAGGAGCTGCTGCCGCATGTACCAGACCATTTCCAAGGCGGAGATCCGCACCTGAGCCCCCTGAAGCCCCTGCACCGTCTCCTGCAGGCGGGCCAGGGGCTGCAGTTCCCGCCAGCCCTCCCGCACCAGGTCCGGGTCCAATACCTCGGGCAGTTCCCAGGGCATGAAGAGGCCCCGGCGCAGCAGGTAGGCCCCAGCATAGGTGCCGCCGTACTCCAGCAGACCGGCATATTTGGGGGAAGTGCAGCGCTTCAAGAGCGGCGCCGAGATGATGCGGAAGGCCCGCCCCAGTCCGGGAACTCTGCTCATCCCGGCCAGGGCCCCGGTCAGGCGGGGTATCCCCCGGAAGCTGGGGTAGCCCCCCAGCAGTTCGTCCCCCCCCAGTCCCGACAACGCCGCCTTCAGCCCGGCCGCGGCCGCCGCCTTGGCCACGAAATAGGTATTCACCCCATCCAGGGAGGGCTGGTCCATGCTCTCTAAAATTTTGGTAAAATCTTGGCTAAAATCCTCCCGGGTGATCCACTGGCAATGATGGCGGGCCCCGTAGCGCCGGGCGATCTCACCGGCCCAGCGGGTCTCGTCGGCGGCGCCGCCCCTGAGTTCCTGAAATCCCAGGGTGACGGCATTCAGCCGCCCCCCCCGCTGGCAGGCCAGGGCCAGGACCGTGCTGGAATCGAGGCCCGAGGAGAGGAAGACGCCTACCGGCACGTCGGCGATGAGGTGATGGCTGACGCTGTCCGTCACCGCCTGGCGCAGGCGGTCCCCAACTTCCTCCGGAGCGCAGCTCAACCCCGCGCCCGCGGCCTCGGCTTGCCGCAGTTCCTCAACAATGCTGCAAAACTGGCGGAGGCGCGGGCGGCCCCGGGCCTCCAGCACCAGGAGGGCGCCGGGCGGCAGGGAGCGAATCCCCCGGTAAAGGGTGTAAGGCTCCGGCAGATAGCCCCAGAGGAAAAACCCGGTATGACCGGCCGGCTCCGGCCTGGTGTCGAGGCCGCCGCCGGCCAGCAGGGCCTTGACCTGCGAGGCAAAGCGCAGGGCGCCGCCGTCGTCGGCATAGTACAGGGGCTTGATGCCGAAGGGGTCCCGGGCCAGCACCACCCTTCTCGCCGCCTCATCCCAGAGGGCGAAGGCGTACATGCCCCGAAGCCGCTGGACCATGGCCAGACCGTGCTGCCGGTAGCAGTGGAGCAGGACCTCGGTGTCGCTGCCAGAGAAAAATTGATGGCCTTGCTCCTCCAGTTCCCGGCGCAATTCCCGGTAATTATAGATTTCCCCATTGAACACCACCCGCAGGGCCCCGTCGGGAGTGGCCATGGGCTGGGCCCCAGCCTCGCTCAAATCGATGATGGACAGCCGCCGCTGGGCCAGGGCCGCCCTGCCGTCGGCCGAGACCCAGAGGCCGGCGCCATCGGGTCCCCGCGCCTTCATAGCATCGCGTATCTTCAGGACTTCTTCCGGAACTACCGGCGGGGCCGAGTCACTGTAGGCAAAAATGCCATTAATACCACACATTTACTTAACCGCAACGCAAAGCAGATTCTGGCTCAGGATCTCTTCCCGGGCCAGGTTCCCGGTCTCCACTCCCAGGTAAAACCTTAACATGGCCCGCAGCACCCGCCACAACAGCCAACGCAGTCCGCTGACCATGCCATGCACCACCGGTTGATCCTCGTAGCACGCGACCCGGGTAAAGCCGCAGGCGGCCAATACTTGCCCCAGGGAATCCCGGGTAAAGATGGTCTCATGGGTAAAATCCCGAAACCCGATCCGGCCACTGAACGGCGAGGAGCCATTGGGGGTATGGATGATGACCTTGCCGCCCGGCGCCAGGACCCGGTTTACCTGGTCCATGAACCCCAGGACCTCATCCTTGCGAAAATGCTCCAAGACATCGAAGGCGATCACCAGGCCCTGGGATTCGCCTGCGGTTGATTCCAGAACCGCCAGCAGCTCCCCTTCCCGGACTGCGGTGAGGCCCATGCTTCTGGCCGCCGCCACCTGCTGGGGAGAGCGGTCGATGCCCACCATATTGGTAAATCCCCGCCGCCGGGCAAAATACTCCAGCGCCCCGGCGCCACACCCCAGGTCCAGGATGGCGGTCTCCCGGTCTTCCGGGAAGTGGTCCCGGATCAGCCTCTCCAGATAGGGAGCCCGGCGCCGGAACTCCTCCGGCTTCTCCCCAGCCGGAGCGACATCTCCGGCCTCCAAGTAGTGCTGATAGATCCTGCGGCGATAATCGGGCAATGGATTTAAGCCTTGATCAACCTGCCGGCAACTTGCCTTCCAGGTGAGACGTTGCGGGTATCCATTAGATTAAAATTATTTACCTGCTCACCAGCGCTTTCCTGTCAGCCGGCGAGAGTCCGAATGTTTTATTTTAACTGAACTTTTTGGGCAAATCAAAGAAAACCCGCCATGGGGCGGGGCGCCAGCAATTAGCCGGACCCCCTAAATATTTTGGCTGGCGGCATTATGAAGGTTCCCCTATAATTAATGGTTATCCCAGGTTTTTCCCAGGCCCAGGTCGATGGGCCTTTGAGTTATCCTGGGAACCGTTAGTCCGCCTGGAGGACTGCCCATGCTCAACCGTTGCTGGCCTCATCTGGCAGTGCTGGCCCTCCTGGCCCTGGTGACCGGATGCCGGGAACCGGCACCCCCTCCCAAGGGGGAGCCCCTGATCCCCATGGAAGACTTCTTCCGGAATCCAGAGAAGACCGCCTTCAAGATCTCCCCGGACGGCCAATACCTGGCCTTCCTGATGCCCTGGGAGCACCGTCTCAACATCCATGTGCAAAGGATTGGCGAGGACCGGATTACCCGGGTCACCCAGGCCACCCAACGGGATATTACCGACTATCTGTGGGCCAAGAATGGCCGTCTCGTCTATCTGCAGGACCGGGCCGGCAACGAGAACTACAGGGCCTATGCAGTAAATGCCGACGGCAGCGGCCCCATGGAGCTGACCCCGTTTCCGGAGGTGCGCGTCCAGATCTTGGACGACCTGGATCAGAGCCCGGACGAGATCCTGATCGGCATGAACCGGCGGAACCCGAAATTCTTTGACGCCTTTCGGGTCAATGTCTATACCGGCGCCCTCACCCTGGTGGGGGAAAACCCCGGGAATATCACCGGTTGGCTGGCGGACCACCAGGGCCGGGTGCGAGTGGCGGTGGCCACTGACGGCCTCACTGACACCCTGCTCTATCGACCCACCGAGGCCGAGGCCTTCCGCCCGGTGGCCGCCACCAATTTCAAAGACACCCTGGACCCCCTCTTTTTCACCTTCGATGACCGCGAGCTCTACGTCTCCTCCAACCTGGGCCGGGACAAACAAGCCATTTACCGTTATGACCCGGAAAAGGGAAAATTGCTCGATTTGATCTACGAGAATCCGGAAGTGGACGTGGGGACGCTGCTGCGCTCCAAAAAACGCCGGATCATCACCGGGGTCACCTACTTTACCGACCGGCGCCATTACCACTTTTTTGACCAGGACCGGCAACGGCTCCAGGAAGATCTGGAGCGGCGGCTGCCCGGCTATGAGGTGGTGGCCGCAGACGC
Organism: Desulfobaccales bacterium; assembly: GCA_052326585.1. GTDB lineage: Bacteria > Desulfobacterota > Desulfobaccia > Desulfobaccales > 0-14-0-80-60-11 > JAPLJC01. Next base: position 26,454 of record JBKQLU010000013.1, read on the forward strand.
CGGCCACAACCTGCAAAGCAGAGACGAGACCAGGATCCTGGTGCGCACCTATAGCGACAAGTCCCTGGGCGCCTATTACTATTACGACCGGGTGAGCGGGGAATTCCGGAAGCTGGTGGAGGTCAGCCCCTGGCTCCACGAAGCGGCCATGGCGGATATGCGGCCCATTTCCTATCAGTCCCGGGACGGCTTGACCATTCACGGTTATCTCACCCTGCCCAAAGGAGCCGCCCCCGGGAACCTGCCGGTGGTGATCAATCCCCACGGCGGCCCCTGGGCCCGGGATCATTGGGGTTTCGACCCGGAAGTCCAGTTCCTGGCCAACCGGGGCCTGGCGGTACTGCAGATGAATTTCCGCGGCTCCACCGGCTACGGCAAGGCCTTCTGGGAGGCCAGCTTCAAGGAGTGGGGGCTCAAGATGCAGGATGACATCAGTGACGGGGTGGCCTGGCTGGTGAAACAGGGTCTGGCCGACCCCCGGCGCGTCGGCATCTACGGCGGCTCCTACGGCGGCTACGCCACCCTGGCCGGGGTCACCTTCACCCCGGACCTCTATGCCTGCGGGGTCGATTACGTGGGGCCTTCCGACCTGTTCACCATGTTGGCCTCTTTTCCGCCTTACTGGGAGTTGGATCGCCAAAAGCTCTACGAGATGATCGGCGATCCCGTCAAAGACGCGGCATTGCTCCGGGAGGTCTCTCCCCTATTCCACGTCGAGCGCATCAAGGCGCCCCTGCTGGTGGCCCAGGGGGCCAACGACCCCAGGGTGAAAAAGGCGGAGTCGGATCAGATCGTCCAGGCCCTGAGGCAGCGGGCCATCCAGGTGGAGTATATGGTCAAGGACAATGAAGGCCACGGCTTCCGCAACGAGGAGAACCGCTTCGACCTCTACCGGGCCATGGAACGGTTCTTCGGCGCCTGGCTGGGCAGCAAGGTGGAGGGCCCGGTCCAATCCGGCCACTAGAGGCCGGGGCAGCGCGGTCCGGGGCTGCGCCAATTTTTTCGCAACCAGAGGAGGGCATCCAAGGGGACTTATTGCACTTGGGCGCCGGAATGACTAAATTTATATGAAGGTCGGCAACGGGATTTGCTAATAGCCCGATTAATGGTTAAGCTCCGGCCCCTGGCCGGGGGCAGGGGGGCATCATGTGGGAATATTCGGACAAGGTAATCGACCATTTCCTCCATCCCCGGAACGTGGGGGAGTTGGAAGGCGCCGACGGCGAAGCCATGGTGGGCAACATTGCCTGCGGCGACGCCCTCAAGCTCACCTTTAAGCTGGACGACAACGGTCGCATCCAGGATGCCCGGTTCAAGACCTTCGGCTGCGCCAGCGCCATTGCCTCAGCTTCCGCCATGACCGAGATGATCAAGGGCATGACCATTGAGGAGGCCGCCAAGATTACTGACCAGGATATCGCCGACTACCTGGGGGGGCTGCCCAAGGAGAAGATCCACTGCTCGGTCATGGGGCGGGAGGCCCTGGAGAAGGCCATTGCCCACTATAAAGGGGAGGTGGTCCCCGGCGTCGAAGGCAAGGTGATCTGTGAATGCTTCGGGGTTACGGAGCCGGAAATCGAGCGGGCGGTTAAGGACCACGACCTGAAGACCGTAGAGGAAGTCACGAACTACACCAAGGCCGGCGGGGGCTGCGGTGGCTGTGCGGACGCCATCCAGGAGATCATCGACCGGGTGCGGGCCGCGGCCCCTGGGGCGCCCCGGCGGCCGCCGCTTACCAACCTGCAAAAAATCAGGCTGATCGAAGATACCATCCAGCGGGAGATCCGCCCGGCCCTGCAGCAGGACGGCGGCGACCTGGAACTCATCGACGTGGTGGGCGACCGGGTAATGGTTGCCACCCGGGGCACCTGCGCCTCCTGCGCCGCGGCCCAACTGACCCTGAAGGACTTCGTGGAGGCCAAACTCAAGGAACTGGTGGCCCCGGAACTGCGGGTAGAGGAGGTGGCGCCATGACGGTCATTTACCTGGACAACAACGCCACCACCCAGGTGGATGCGGCCGTTCTGGAGGCGATGCTCCCTTACTACCACGAGTTCTACGGCAATCCCTCCAGCATGCACACCTTCGGAGGGCAGGTAGGCCGCCGGGTTTCGGAGGCCCGGGAACTGGTGGCGGCCCTCCTGGGCGCCGCCCCGGATGAGATCATCTTCACCAGTTGCGGCAGCGAGAGCGACAACACCGCCATCCGCTCGGCCCTGGCCACCTTTCCCGGCAAGCGCCACATCGTCACCTCCCGGGTGGAACACCCGGCCATCAACGCCCTGGTGGCCCATCTGGCCAAAGAGGGTTACCGGGTCACCGAACTGCCGGTGGACAGCCAGGGCCGCCTGGACCTGGATCTATACGACCAGGCCCTCACCCCGGATACCGCCATCGCCTCCCTGATGTGGGCCAACAACGAGACCGGGGTCATCTTTCCGGTGGAGCAGGCCGCGGCCATGGCCCGCAACAAGGGCATCCTGTTCCACACCGACGCGGTGCAGGCCGTGGGCAAGATTCCCATCGACCTCAGGCAAAACTCCATCGACATGCTCTCCCTGTCCGGCCACAAACTGCACGCCGCCAAGGGAGTGGGGGTTCTATACCTGCGTAAAGGCACTAAATTCGCGCCTTTGCTAATCGGCGGCCATCAGGAAAAGGGGCGCCGGGGCGGCACCGAAAACGTCCCCTGCATTATCGGCTTGGGTTTGGCCTGCCAGTTGGCGGCCCAGCGGCTGGAGACGGAGAACACAGTGGTGAAAGCCCTGCGGGATAAACTGGAGAACGCCCTGTTGGCCAGCATCCCCCAAAGCCGGGTGAACGGCGACCGGGTGCAGCGCCTCCCCAATACCAGCAATATCAGCTTCGCCTCTATCGAAGGGGAAGCCATCCTCCTGTTGATCAATGAGCTGGGCATCTGCGCCTCCTCCGGCTCCGCCTGCACCTCGGGGTCCTTGCAGCCGTCCCATGTGCTCCGGGCCATGGGCGTGCCCTTTACCATGGCTCACGGCTCCATTCGCTTAAGTCTCAGCGTTTTCAACACCGAGCGGGAAATCGACTATGTCATCGAAAAATTTCCGCCGATCATCGAAAAACTGCGGGCCCTGTCCCCCTACTGGGGGGTGGGCCAGGGCGTTTGCGCCACCATCGACGAAGGCTGAGGGAGACTATGCCTGCCAAGACCCACCTGGAACCGGACCGTTGCAAGCTGGAGGCCAAGACCGCCCAGGAATTCCGGGAGGCCATCCCGCAGATCGTCGAGCAACTGGTGGCCTCCTGCCAGCTGGAAGACTGCTTCGACCACGTGGGCCCGGAGCCCATCCCCTCCCGGGACCAGGCGATCGACCTCATCCACCGGGCCTGCCGCCTCCTTTACCCCGGCTACTTTATCCGCAAGCGGGTGGATCAGATCAACCTGGGTTACTATTTCGGCCAGGAAGCAGTGGCCTTTTTTGAGGTCCTGTCCCAACAGATTGCCCTGGCCATCCGCCACGAATGCCTGCGTTACGGCCTACCCTGCACCCATTGCCAAGAGCGGGGCCAGGAGGACGCCATTCGGTTTATGAGCCAGTTGCCCCGCCTGCGCCGCGCCCTGGCCAAAGACGTGCGGGCCGCTTATGATGGCGATCCCGCGGCCAAGAGCTTTGATGAGATCATCTTCAGCTATCCGGGCCAGTTTGCGGTCACCATCTACCGCCTGGCCCACCAACTGGTGGACCAGAACGTGCCCCTGATTCCCCGCATCATGACGGAATACGCCCACAGCCAGACGGGGATCGACATCCACCCCGGGGCCCACATCGGCGAGAGCTTCTTTATCGATCACGGTACCGGCGTGGTGATCGGGGAGTCCACCGAGATCGGCGACCGGGTGCGGCTCTACCAGGGAGTGACCCTGGGAGCCCTATCCCTGCCCCGGGAACAGGTGGAGTCCCTGCGCCAGGCCAAGCGCCACCCCACGGTCCAGGACGACGTCATCATCTATGCCCAGGCCACCATCCTGGGGGGTAAAACCGTCATCGGGGCGCGCTCCGTCATCGGCGGCAACGTCTGGCTCACAGCCTCAGTGCCTCCGGACACCAGGGTCTTTTTGAAGAAGCCGGAGCTGATTTACCTGGGCAAAAAGAGCGGCAAGAAGTAGCCTGGTGCCCGTGGCCCGGCTTTGTGTCGCTATTATGAGATTCTTCGGTTGCGGCGCGCCCTCAGAATGACAAAAATGGGGGCTTCCGCAGAGGTCTCAACTTTGAACTTTGAACCTCGACCTTAGCAATTCCGGAGGGCTGAAAATGAGCGGCATCCTTTCCGATCTCATGCAGGCCGTGGGGGAAACTCCGCTGGTGCGCCTCAACGCCCTGGGCCGGGGCCTGCCCGGCGTCCTGGTGGCCAAGCTGGAGTCCATGAACCCCCTGGGCAGCGTCAAGGACCGCATCGGGGCGGCCATGATCCAGGCGGCTGAGGCCCAGGGCCTGGTTACCCCGGACACCCTGATCGTGGAACCCACCAGCGGCAACACCGGCATCGCCCTGGCCTTCGTCTGCGCCGCCCGGAAATATCGCCTCATCCTCACCATGCCCGAGACCATGAGCCTGGAGCGCCGCAAGCTTTTGAAGCACCTGGCCGCGGAACTGGTGCTCACCCCGGGCAGCCAGGGGATGACCGGGGCCATCAACCGGGCCCAAGAGATAGTGGCTGAGACCAGGGGGGCCTTCATGCCCAACCAGTTCGCCAACCCGGCCAACCCGGAGGTGCACCGCCGCACCACCGCCGAGGAGATCTGGCGGGACACCGGGGGCGCCGTGGATATCCTGGTGTCCGGGGTGGGCACCGGGGGCACCATCACCGGGGTCGCCGAAGTGATCAAGGCTCGCAAACCCTCTTTCCAGGCGGTGGCGGTGGAGCCCGCGGCCTCGCCGGTGCTCTCCGGCGGCGCACCCGGCCCCCATAAGATCCAGGGCCTCGGCGCCGGCTTCATCCCCGAGATCCTCAATACCCGGATCATTGACGAAATCATCCCGGTGAGCAACGAGGCCGCCTTCGACACCGCCCGCCAGGTGGCCCGGCAGGAGGGCATCCTCTGCGGCATCTCCTCCGGGGCCGCGGTCTTTGCCGCGCGCACGCTGGCCGCCCGGCCCGAAAACCAGGGCAGACTCATCGTGGTGATTCTCCCCAGCACCGGCGAGCGCTACCTGAGCACCGAACTCTTTGCCCAGGACTGAGCCAAAGAGTGGCACAGGCTTCCAACCGAAAGCGAAAAGCGCGAGGCTAAGGTTGCATTTTCTTAACCTGGTCATTATCATCAGTCCCGTTCCTGGCAGGGGGATAGGATCAGGGGGCTGGTGGGGTTTCGGCAAGGATATAAATCGACATTTCCCGGGAAGGGGAATAACCCCAGAATACCAGCATACCGAACAGCAAAGGGGAGACGATGTATAAAAAAATCTTATTGGCCTATGATGGCTCCGAAGTTGCGAAGCTGGCGGTGGCGGCCGGGCTCAATCTGGCGAAGATCCACGGCGCCGAACTGTGGGCCTTGACGGTGCAGGAGAGTCGTCCCCGGGTCGGCGGCCCGGTTGATGAGGTGCAGGGAGGGAAGGAGCCGGTCGACCGGCAATATGCCAAACTGTTGGAGGGCGTCGAGAAACTCGCCCAAGAAGCGGGCATCGAGTTGAAGACCCTGGCGCGCGTAGGGCTTCCCGCCAAGGTCATCCTCGACGTGGCCAAAGAGGGTGGCTTTGACCTGATCATCCTGGGCCACATCGGGCTTGCCGAAATGTGGGAGCTTATGGGCACCACCGCCGAAAAGGTGAGCCGTCACGCCCCTTGCAGCGTCATGATTGTGCGGTAATCGGATCGCCCAGCAATGATGCCAGGCACGGCCAGGAGGTCTCCAAAACGAGGCAGGATTAAGCGACCCTGAATGAGGCGCCGGCAAACTATTTCACTTCCCGGGGCTAGCGCACGATAAGCACGCTGCAGGGCGCGTGGCGGCTCACCTTTTCGGCGGTGGTGCCCAGGAGGGACCTGAACACCTTCGAAAGCCCGGCATGGCCCACCAGGATCAGATCAAACCTGCCCTCTGCGGCCGCATCCACGATAGTCTTGGCGGGATGCCCCGTGCGGATCTCGGTCTTCAGTTCGACCCCGGCCTTATGCGCCCGCTTTTGGGCCTCCTCCAAAAAATGCTCACAGCGCTGGTAGCCGGAGGTCCTTTCCTTCAGGACCTTTTTATCCAGGCTGGTGGCGGCGCCGGGCGGTTGCTCCTGGACCGCCAGGGCCACGAGTTCCGCGTGGTGGAGTTTAGCCAGTTTAATCCCGGCCTCCAGCCCTTTCTTGGCCTCTTCCGAGTCGTCGTAAGCCATCAGGAATCTTTTAAACATTGCGTTCCTCCTAAGAGTATCCTCAGCCCGGCAATGTCAGGATTAGCCTGGCTCGGACGCAGGATAGCACAAACATCTGGCAAAATGCATCTTTTTCGCAGGTTCCCGCGGCCCTGGGGCCCGCCCCGCGACAACCGCAAACCCCAAACCTGTAGCCGCAGTCAGTCTTAACTCAGGCAAGGCGCAGTTGCGCCAGCGAGGCCCGGGCGCCGCCGCCGCTGATGTCCGGAACAATCTTTAATTCGAGCGCCGTCACCCCGTCCAAATCGAGATTGTAGTCTTCGACTTGGCGCCGGGCGTCCGGCGGACTGAAGTTGTACTGCTGGCGCAAGATCTCCCGGTACGACTTGCCGCCGTCCGGTGACCACCTTAAAACGAATTCCTGGGTCCGCGCCTGCTCATCTTCATGGAACACCAGGTGGATCCGTGCAAGTCTCAGCGGCTCATCAAACAGGAGGCGGAGCGTCTGCTCCCCAGGCTGGTCAGCCCGCCAACCCGAACCCATATCCGGAATCAGCGCCGATTCAATCGGGTACCCGGCAGCTTCGGAGGTGATTTCGACCTGGGCCAGGCGCTCCAGGTCCAGCCAGCCCGGTACCGCGGCTGCGGCCTCACGAGGGCCATGGGTGATTATGCGTTTGCGCATCTAAAACTCCTTATTCCCCGCATCTATTAAGAAGAACCCATACGGGAGCGGATTTTTATTTTTTCGCCTAAGTCCCTCAATAAGGTGCTGCTGGAATAAGTCCCCAATTATTTTAGGAGCTCCGGGGGAGAACGCAAGAGGCGGCGGGATTTATTTTAAATAGCTTGACATTGGGCATTTTTCTCGTAATATATATTCAGTTTAGCATGTCAGACTGAAAGCCGGGCCGTGAGTCCTGGATAATGATCGGACGGGTTGCTAAGTCTCCCGGCCGATTTTTTTCACTGACTGCTGTGCGGCCCTGCTTTTTTGGCAGGTATATCTTTGCAGCACCAAGGAAAGAGGTTTCAAATGAAAGAGACTGGTACAGTAAAATGGTTTAATGATTCCAAGGGTTTTGGCTTCATCACCCGGGAGAACGGCCCCGATGTCTTCGTACATCACAGCGCCATCCAGGGCGAGGGCTTTCATTCCCTGGCGGAAGAACAAGCGGTGGAATTTGAAGTAACCCAGGGCCCCAAAGGGCCCCAGGCTCAAAACGTAGTAAAGCTGTAGGCAGAACCTGACGGCCGGAACTCCGGTGGTCTCCGGACCACGGAGTTCCGGCCTTTTTTGCCCCAACGCCTGGGAAAGACCTGACGGCCAAAGACTCCGGCAAAGCATCCCGGCAAACCAACGAGGAGAAGATATGGGTACGAGATTATACGTGGGCAATCTATCCCACGACACGACCGAAACAGCACTGCAGACCCTTTTTTCCGAGGCTGGTGAAGTGGCCTCGACCAAGATCATCACCGACCGGCAGACAGGCCAGCCCCGGGGCTTCGGCTTTGTGGAGATGGAAACCAAGCTGGAAGGCGAGAAGGCCATTTCCATGTTCAACGGCCGGGATTTAGACGGACGCCCTCTGACAGTCAACGAAGCCAAGCCCCAACAAAAAAGCGGATTTGGCGGTGGCGGTTACCGGCATTAACCGGGCTCGGGAGGCCGCAGGCGGGCAGCTTAGGTTTCCCGCCCCCTGGTTTCCCGGTTTTCAAAAGGCGGCTCCTGGGCCGCCTTTCCTATTGAGGGACCAAACTTAACACCATTTTCCTGTTTCTGCCGGATACCACAGGCTGTCCTGAGCAGCCCCAAGCGGGGCTCTCTCAGAACCAATAGAGAGAAGAGCGAGGGTAATCCGACTGATTGAGTCTAGCGCGATCGGTTGGGTGAGAGGCGCTCGAGGAGCGATCATTAAGATGGAGAAAATTGTTCTGAAAGCTACCAAGCGTGACGTAGTCGGCAGACAGGTGGGCGCCTTGCGCCGCCAGGGGAAACTTCCCGCCGTGCTGTATGGACACCGCTTCGAGACGACGCCGATCCTGCTGGATGCCTATGAGGGGTCGCAGACGTTGTCCCGCCTGACCTCGTCCAGCCTGCTGACGATCGACCTGGATGGGAAGGAGTACCTGGCGCAGGTGCGGGAGAAACAGCGCGATATTATCAAGAATTGCCTGCTGCATGTAGACTTCCAGGTCGTATTGCTCACTGAGAAGATGCACGCCAAGGTCGGCATCGAGCTGACGGGCGCGGCCCCGGCAGTCAAGAACTTCAACGCCATGATCCACACCGGCCTGACCGCCATTGAGGTCGAGTGCATGCCACAGGACCTGCCGGAGCGGGTCGTGGTCGACATCTCCGTCCTGGCCAAGATCGGCGACAGCATCCGCGTGCACGATGTCGTCCTTTCAGATAAGGTGAAAATCCTGGCCGACCGGGAAGAGGTCATCGCCATTGCCACCGCCCCCAAGAAAGAGGAGGTCGCCGTCGAGGCCCCGGTTGTAGAGGAAGTCGTCCCCGAGGAGATCGAACGCGGCAAGAAGGAAAAAGCCCCCAAAGAAGGCAAGGAATAATAATCCCTCTGCTGCATAAAGAACGGCGGTGCGTTAAACACCGCCGTTTTTTTTTAGTTAAAAATTTTCATAATCCTCCCGGGAGGATTATTGTTATGACCGGAAACTGTCAAGACGCTGAAGACTTTCGCCCTGAGATATCCAGGGTTTGAGGGCCAGGAAAGCCCGGCTTATGGAAAAATTACCAGGCGCAGCCGGCGGGTTGCCTAATTCATGGCAATTTATGCTATCATGACAGCGGCGAAAGGAATCGGCTTCAAGAACGGAAACTTTCGGAGTTTTCCCCCATCCCGGAGGTCCCAAAAACCATTTTTGCAGCGGTGGCCAGGGCTGCCGCACAATCCCGGTTTACGGTTGCTTTTTACGGGGAAGGGCGATATTTTTTGGAGTCGCGGGCGGGGACCAGGGCAGGATCAGGAGGCAGAGAATTATGAAGATGAAAGGGCTTATATTGATATTGTTAAGTCTCCTTTTGCTGTCCTGTAGCAGCACCCCGGTTTTTGAAGAGCAAGCAAAGACTTTTTTCACATTATTACAAAATCACCAATTTGACAAATGTGTTGATATGGACTACGCCTACCAAGTCAAGATGGCCAAAATTAATGAGGAGCCCCAGTTTAAACAATTGGACCTGGCTTTAAAACTCCGTAGCGATATTAAAGCTGACTACTTCGATATGAATAAAGAGAGCAGCATAGCATACCTATTTATGTACCCTTGCACCTGGCAGCTATTGGAGTCTAAGAATACCACCAGCGAAATCGGCGACATAACCTTCCCGGTTTATCGGATATATGCAGTGGTGAAATATCAATCTATGGATCAGTCGCCTGATGCAGTTCCGCTGTTGCTTAAAGCCGAGGCAATTCACAATAATAATTATAAAGTGAAGGAAATAACCTTCCATATTGATTTGGACCCGGATAACGCCTGGTATATCGGCTGGGGCACCGACCAACATGTGCCATGGTAGCCCTCGGTCTGGGCGCGGGCTCTCCCTGACCACCATCGCTTGATCTCTTCCGGAAAATCACTTCTTGTCACTGACCAGCACCCGGCAGTCCACGCACCAGCACCCTTCCGCGTCCGCCACCACGGGGTTGAGGTCCATCTCCTTAATTTCCGGGTAGTCCTGGGAAAGCCTGGACAGGGAGAGGATGATGTCCTCGAGGCAGGGGAGCGCGACGCCAGACTGGCCCCGCACCCCGCGGAGGATGGGATAAATCCTTAGGGACTGCAACAGGGCGGCGGCCTCTTCCCGGTTGACCGGGACAAAGGCTCGGGCCACGTCCTGGAAAATTTCCGTGTAAATTCCGCCCATGCCAGCCACCAACACCGGCCCGAATTGGGGGTCCTGCTTGATCCCGAAAAGGAGTTCGGTGCCCTGTACCTGCCTTTGCACCAGCAGACCCTGCAATTCCCCTTTGGGCGTCTGCCGGGCAAAGAGAGCCGCCATTTCCTGAAACGCCAAACTCACTTGGGCCTCACTGCCAAGGTTGAGGCGCACTCCTCCCAGGTCGGATTTGTGCAGCCACTGGGGCGAGATAATTTTTAGAACCACCGGGTAACCGAACTCCCGGGCCGCGGCCAGGGCCTCTTCCACTTTTTGCACCAGGCGCCCGGGGACCAGGGGGATGCCATAGCGCCCCAACAGCAGCAAAGGCTCCTCCCCCACCAGGATTGGCGAGGAAGATGTGGAGAGGGGGGGGCGGAGGCCAGGGGCCCGCTTGCGGTCCGCTTCCCCGCCGCCAGCCCCAACCTGGGGCGGCTTGTCTGAGGGGAGGGCCGGAAACCCAAGTTGCCCCACCTGAGCCACTGCTGCCCCCGGCAAGGCGCCAACCAGCCGCCGCCACCGCCAGGTGGCAGCAAGGCCCAGGATAGCTTCGTCCGGGGTAGCAAAGCACGCGACCCCGGGTTCCTGGTCCAGGACCTGGCTCTGGCGCCAGGTATCGTCACCGTAAGGGCATAGGGCCAGGGGTTTTTGGCAGGGGTTGGCAGCCTGGATTTCCCGGACCGCGGCCACCAGGTCGATATCGGCATGCAGCGGCGAACCCCAGGACGGGGTGACGCCCAGCACGGCATCCACCTGTTCATCCCGGAGCAAGCCTTGGGCGGCCTTGGCGAACACCTGGCTAAAGGAGCCGCCGCCAACCATGCCCAGGGGCCAGATATCTACCGGGTTATGGAGGCGGAACCAGGGGATGCGGGGGTCTTCCAGTTCCGTCCGGATCTCTTCCGGGAAGGGCGCTAATTCCAGGCCATAGTCTGCACAGGCGTCCGCGACCACGATGCCGAAGGCGCCGGAGGCGGTCACCATGCCCAGGCGGGGCCCCGGCATGGGCCGAAAATGGAGAAAGGCCTTAGCCGCGGCCCGCAGTTCCACCAGGTTCCGGACCCGGATCAGGCCGGCCTGGGCGCAGGCCAGGTCAAAGATGGCGTCTTCCCCCACCAGTGAGCCGGTATGGGATAGCGCGGCCTTGGCCCCCGCGGCGCTGCGCCCGGTTTTCAACACCAGGATGGGTTTTTGAGAGGCAATGCGGGCCGCCACCTTAAGAAACTCCCGGCCCCGTTTCATGCCTTCCAGATGAAGCATAATAATCTGAGTCTGGGGGTCGTTTGCCAAGAATTCCAGCACATCGACAAAGTCCACGTCGCAGCCGTTGCCGATATCGATCGATTTTCCCAGGCGCCAGGTGAAGTTAGAGTAGCCCGCCTGGAAGACCCCGGACTGCACCACCAGGGTCAAGGGCGGCGGCGCCTTCTCCCGGGGGATATCGACAAAGGCGGAGCTGAAGCCGGCAAAGGCATTGACCACGCCCATGGTATTAGGGCCCAGGACCCGCGCCCCGTGTTTATGAGCCAGCCGCACCAACTCCTCTTGCAATTCGCCGCCCCGGGCATCGGCGTCGGCAAAACCCTGGCTGATGATCACCAGTCGGCTAATACCCCGCTGCAGGCAATCCCGGAAAACCGGCAGGACGCGATCCCGGCCCAGGGAAATGACGGCCAACTCGGGGGCCTCAGGCAGGTCGGCCACCCTGGGAAAGGTTTTTTGTCCCAGGATTTCCGGGACCTGGGGATGGACCAGGTAGATTTTCCCCGCATAGCCATAACGCTGCAGCATTTCTAAATTGTTCAAGGCGCCCGGACCGGTCTGCCGGGTCACGCCGATCAGAACCAGCGAACGCGGCGCGAAGAAAACTTTCATGGGGGAACTCCTGTTGGGAGAAGCAGGGAAACCCTCTATTGGGCCCAGAAGTTGAGGGCCAACTGCCGGCGGCGATTCCAGACTGCGCTCTTCTCGGCAAAGGCCTTGAGCCCCACTCCCGGTTCCGCATCAGGAATTTTCGGGGTGTCCGGGTGCCAGTTGTGGGACGCGGTGATCACCTCATTCAGGGACTCGAAGGCCAGGGCCGTCGCCATGTCGGCATCGGCGTTCTTATTCAGGACGAACTTGATCTGCCGCAGTGTCTGCTGGTTCTTGAGGAGCATCATCTGCAGAAACTTTTCGACTTCCTGGTCCATCTGATCATCCGGCGCCGTCTGGTTAAAGAGGCCCCACTCGACGCCATGCGCCGCAGAATGCAAGGCCCCGATCATGGTGATTTCCTTGGTGCGCCGGCGCCCGATGAACCGAATCATGCGGGTCGTGCCGCCCCAGCCTGGCGTCATGGCGTTATCGACCTCGGGGAAGCCCCAGCGGGAGCTGGCCGCCGCCAAGATAAAGTCGCAGACCATGGCCATTTCCAGCCCACCCCCCAGGGCGTAGCCCTCCACCACCGCCAGGGTCACTTTGTCCATCTCTTCGATACTTTAGGCAAATTCCTGATAGTAGCGAATCCGCTTCATCACCTGGTTGGCATTGCCCCAGCGGCCCTCAAGCATCTCGACCAGGTCATCGCCAACGAAGAAGTTGCCGCCCTCGCCCCGGAACACGACGATATGCACCGACTCGTCGGCGCCCACCTCGGACACGGCGGTGCGCAGTTCATCGGTCATGGCCATGGTCAGGGTATTGAGCTTCTTGCCCTTGGTCTTCCAAGAGATGGTGGCAACCCGGCCGCCGTGGCTCTTGGTAATCTTTACCTGTTCGTACTGCTTGACGGTGACCGCTCTATAAGCGGGGACTAAAACTGCGGGGTGGCGTTTCTCGCTCATTGGCCTATCTCCTTGACTGTTCGGTATCCCGGTGCCCCAAGGCGCGCCAAAACGCGCCGGATAATTAGCCAAATTTACTTAGTCCAGTTATACAAGTCAATATATTTTTTATCTTCCGGGCCATAAGAAATTCATCAATGCTGGCCTGGGCCAACTTGCGGGCCATGCGGCGATCTGGGGTTAACCCGGCAGTGCCGGGGGGGGCCGGGAACTTATCGATCCGGGTGGCAGCAGTCTGCTAATAATGGTATGGCTGATACCAGCTTAACTATTGACTTGCATAAATGGATTTTCTATAATCTTGCCAAAAATCTCTTCCCCGCAGGCCATGCGATGACTTCGCCGGCTAATCAGCTTAAAAATAAGCCGCTCCTGTCTGATAGGCAAGTAGCGGCTGGACCCCGGCCCTTGAAAAAGGCCAAAATGAGGCTGCCCCCGGGGGGCACGGGGCTGGGGGCCCGGGAGCGCTTCTGTTCGGTGGCCCGCACCGTTGAGATATTGTCTGACGCCTGGAGCTTTCTGGTTCTGCGGGAGTGCTTCTTCGGCACCAGGCGTTTTGAGAAATTTCAGAGTGTGCTGGGGGTTTCCCGGACCACCCTGGCCAAGCTCTTACAGAAGCTCACGGCCCTGGGATTGCTCCGCAAGGAATGCTATTCCTCCCGGCCCCCACGTTTCGAATATCGCTTTACGGACCGGGGCCGGGAACTCTACCCGGTCATGCTGGCTCTCTTGCAATTCGGGGACAAGTGGCTCCGGGGCGAGTCGCCGCCGCCGCTGCAGCTCTACCACAAAGAATGCGGCCATACTTGCTCCCCCCTGGTGGTCTGTTCCCATTGCGGCGCCGAGATTCTGCCGCGCCGCGTGCACTTCCGGGACGGTCCCGGCGCCGGCAGCAGCCCCAGGGAGGCAGACCGGATACGTTCCCGCCGGGTCTCTGATCCGGATAGGCTGGCACGCGGCCGCCCCTGCTCGGTGGCCCGGACGCTGCTCATCCTTGGGGATAAATGGACTTTCCTGATCCTGCGGGAAACCTTCTTTGGCATCCGCAGGTATGAGGAATTGCGCACCCGGCTGGGGATTGCCACCAATATCTTGCGGGATCGCCTCTCACGGCTGACGGAGCAGGGCATACTGGTGAAGAGGCTTTATCAGGAGAGTCCGGAGCGCTTCGAATATCGTCTTACCGAAAAGGGGAAGGACTTTTATGGACCTTTTATCGCCATGATGCGTTGGGGGGACAGGTGGCTTTCCGGCGGCAGGCCGCCGTTGCGACTGCGCCATCGGGATTGTGACCGCGACTTCTCGGCGCTGCTGGTCTGCGATCACTGCCACCAGGAACTCAATCCCCGGCAAATGGGCTTTACCCTTAACTATGCCCTTTAATCCCGTCAGGTAATCGCTATGGTAAAAATCCTACTGATTCAGCCCCTGCCGGCGGCGCGGCTGGAAAGCCGCGAGAACCTGGACCTGGCCCTTGAGCTTCTCAGGCGCTGCCAGGGACAGAACGCAGATCTCATTTGCTTTCCGGAATACTTCCCTTTCGGGGGCGAGGCGGAATTGGCGCGCGCCGCCCGTGACCTCGGCGCCTATGTGGTTGCCGGTCTGGTGGCGGAGGCATCCGGGAAGCGGTACAACACTGCCACCCTGTTCGACCGCCAGGGGAATCTGGTGGGCCGCCAGCCCAAGGTCAATCCCGGCAAACTGGAACGCCGGGCCTTCGGCGTCAGTCCCGGGGAGGGTTGGCGAGCCCTGGACACCGATTTTGGCCGGGTCGGCCTGCCGGTGTGCGTCGATTTCTGGGGCCGCCCCGAGGCGGCTAGAGAACTCGTCGCCCAAGGGGTGGACCTCATTGTCAACCCCTCCTACTTTCCCGTATTGCGCCGCCATTGGGTCATGGCCTCTTTGGCCCGGGCCTTCGACTATTATCTGCCGGTGGTTGGCGTAAATACCGCAACTTACCGGGGAGAGATCGGCGGACGCCAATATCCCCTCCAGGGCGGCTGGTCTTTCGCCATCCAGCCTCCGGCCCCGGCCAGCAAAAAAGAACTGGCGGACATTGTCAGACCCTGGGACGACCTCTGGGATTGGGTGACGCTGCAAAAAAGTGAGCAGGAAGAAATCTTTCCCATCTGTCTCGATCTGGAAGGGGCCCGGAAATGGCGGCCGATAATCCAGGAGCGCTTTTTCGGGTGGCCCCTCTCCTTCTAAAGAGGGAGCCCTCGTTGCAACAGAACCTTACCTAATATTTCATAGGCATTATCAGCTTCTTTCTTGCCGACTTTGGCTGCGAGCACGGATATCAGGCTCTTCATCTGAGCCTCGGTTAGGCCGGTATTGAACCCGATGTTAAAATGGGCCTGCAACTGGGGGGTGACCCCCTCCATACCGGCCAGGGCGGATATGGTCGCGATCTCCCTGCTCTGGAAATCCAGGTTGTCGCGCCCGAATATGTCCCCGAACAGGTGTTCTTTCAAGAAGGCATCAATTGCGGGAGCGAATCTATAAATCGCCCCGCTGGCCGGTGATCCTATCAGGCTTGTCTGAATTGCCGTTCCAAGTTCGAGGCTGCTTTTGTTAGCAGGCAAGGGGCTTGGCTCTCTGCCAAGCTCGTCCCTGATGCCTTTCTTCTGCCGTTCCTCCACGACGCTCATAAAGGTGCCGATGCCGTTCAGGTTGCGCGGAAATCCTGCATAGGCATACATCTGCACGAGGACCTCCTTGGTTTCATTGACAGTCAAACCAGCATCCAGTCCTTCGTTCAGGGCTGCTTTCAGCTTGTCCAAATCTCCGTTCGCAGTGAAGGCCGCGATGGTGACGATTTTTTCCTGTTTGGCGTTCAAGCCTTCGTTTTCATGCTCTGCGCCTCCGGAATGGCTGCTATCGCACCGTGACCATCACCTTGATGGCCTTACGCGTATCCATCGCCCGGTAGCCTTCGGGCACGCCGGCGAGGTCGACAGTGAGGTCCAGGACCGGGGAAGGATCGAGCCGGCCGGCCAGCACATCGGCGAGAAGCTCGGGAATATAGGCGCGCACCGGCGTCACGCCGCCTTGCAAGGCGATATTCTGGAAGAACATCCTTTTGAAGTCCACCGCCGCGCTGTGATGGGGCACCCCAACGAAGCCCACCCTGCAACCGGGGCGGCAGATACCAATCGCGGTATTCAGGGAACCGCTCGTTCCCACGCATTCGAGCACGGCTTCAGCCCCACCCTTGGTCATTTCCAGCACCCGCCCGGTTGCTTCATCGCCGCGGCTCATGACTAGGTCGGTTGCGCCGAATCTTTGGGCCAGGTCCAGGCGTCCGGCCTGATGTCCCAGGACGATGATACGCTCAGCGCCGAGCCGGCGCGCCGCCAGGACGCCGCACAATCCCACTGCGCCGTCTCCAACCACGGCAACCGTCGCGCCCTTGCGGACGCCCGCAGAGACCGCCGCATGGTGCCCAGTCCCCATTACGTCGGTGAGGGGCAATACGGCCTGCAGCATCGCGGCATCATTTTCGATGCTTTGGGGCAAAACCACCAAATTGGAGTCGGCATAAGGAGAGCGCACCATTTCCCCCTGCCCCCCGTCGTTTTTCGCTCCCCAGAAACCTGCTTGAATGCATGAGGTCTGCAGGCCTTTCCGGCAGAATTCACAGTCTCCGTCGGAAAAAGCGAAAGGGGCAATCACCCGGTCTCCCTTCCTGATGGTGCGGACTCCGGGACCGACCTCCTCGACAATTCCCATCCACTCATGTCCCGTTCGCCAGCCCGGCTCGTAGGGTGAAAGCCCCCTGTAAAACCACAAGTCCGACCCGCAGATGCAGGCGTGGGTCACACGAACGATGGCGTCGGTAGGTTCCTTGATTGCCGGGTCGGGTACTTCCTCAACGCGCACATCCCCAGGTGCGTGAAAAATGGTTGCTTTCATCTTTCGACTCCTTGATTCGATTCATTCGGGTTTTGGCGTCCAGCATATCGGTTTTTTCCCCGCCGGCACTCCGAACTGTGTACTTATCGTGCTGCCTCCCGCAAAAGGCGCAAGATCATCTGCGGTATTACTCGTCGCTGACCTTTTCCAGCCATGCGACGGCCTTGCCGTCGAGCTCTTCCTGAATGGCGATATGGGTCATGGCAGTAGTCGCCGTGGCGCCATGCCAATGTTTCTCACCCGGCGGGATCCAGACCACGTCACCCGGCCGAATCTCCTCGATCGGGCCTCCCCAGCGCTGCACCAGGCCGGAGCCAGCCGTCACGATCAGGGTCTGGCCCAGCGGGTGGGTGTGCCATGCCGTCCGGGCGCCGGGCTCGAACGTGACACTGGCCCCGCGGGCGCGGGCCGGATCCTTTGCCGGAAACAGGGGGTCAAGGCGTACCGTGCCGGTGAAATACTCGGCTGGTCCTTTTGCGGAGGGCTGTGAACCGCTTCTTTTGATGTCCATTTTTCTAAACTCCTTTCGTTGACGGCAGCAGCCGTTAGTCTGGCGTTTGGTAGCCTGCTGTTGCGGCGGCCGCAATGCAACCAGAGAACACATTTTTGCCGCTCAGCGGCCGGTCATGCGGTCCAGCTCTTCGGGGTACCGCGCCCCTTGCACCGTGATCTTTGCGGCGGCGCTATCGATCTCACGAAGATCGCCGGACGTAAGTTCGACTGCAAGTGCGCCGATGTTCTCATCCAGGCGCTCCAGCTTCCGGGTGCCCGGAATTGGCACAATCCACGGCTTCTGGGCAAGCAGCCACGCCAGCGCTATCTGAGCAAGGCTCGCCTTCTTCCGTTCCGCAATCTTGCCAAGCAGATCAATCAAGGCCTGATTCGCCTTCCGAGCCTCCGGCGTAAAGCGCGGGACGGTGTTGCGCATGTCGGAACCGTCGAACACAGTTTTTTCGTTGATCTTTCCCGTGAGGAAGCCCCTACCCAGGGGGCTAAAGGGCACGAAGCCGATTCCGAGTTCCTCGAGCGCCGGTAGCGCTTCCGCTTCCGGGCCTCTCCACCACAGCGAGTATTCGCTCTGGACCGCAGTGACCGGCTGGACGGCGTGGGCGCGACGGATCGTCTCTACCCCTGCTTCAGAAAGGCCGAAGTGCTTAACCTTGCCTTCCCGAATCAGGTCCTGCACCGCCCCCGCCACGTCTTCGATGGGCACGTCCGGGTCAACGCGGTGTTGATAGAACAGATCGATGGCATCGACCTTGAGTCGCTTGAGCGAGGCCGCGGCGACCTGCTTGATGTGCTCCGGCTGGCTATTAAGGGCTGGCCCCCCCTTCGTCCCCCTGGGATCGACCTTGATATCGAACCCGAACTTGGTGGCTATCACCACTTGCCCTCGGAAGGGGGCCAGGGCTTCGCCCACGAGTTCTTCGTTGGTAAACGGGCCATAGACTTCAGCGGTGTCGAAGAAGGTGATGCCGCGTTCGACGGCTGACCGAATCAGTGAAATCATCTCCTGCTTGTCTGCAGGCGGACCATAGCCAAAGCTCATTCCCATGCAGCCGAGCCCGAGAGCCGAAACTTCCAGGCCGCTTTTTCCCAATTTACGCTTTTGCATTGTTTCTCCTTCCGCCGGTTTTGGCGTTACTTGCCGGTGGCGACATATGGCGCCACCATCTTCGCCGGATCGACGATCCGGTCGAACTCGGCCTCCGTGACGAAGCCGAGTTTCAGCGCGGCGTCCTTCAGGGTCAGATCGTGGTCCATGGCGTGCTGTGCGATCTGCGCCGCCTTGTCATAGCCAATGACCGGCGAGAGCGCCGTCACCAGCATCAGGGAGCGGTCCACGTACTCCTTGATCTTCTTCAGATTGGGCTTCGTACCTTCGACCAGGAACCTGCGGAAGTTGGTGCACCCATCCGCCATGATCGTGATGGAGTTCATGATGTTGAAGATGATCAGCGGTTTGTAGACGTTCATCTCAAGACAGCCGCCGCCGCCGAAGCCCACCGCCACGTCGTTCGCCATCACCTGCACGGCAATCATGGTCAGCGCCTCGGCCTGGGTCGGGTTCATCTTGCCCGGCATGATCGAGGAGCCGGGCTCGTTCTCCGGAATCACCAGCTCGGCGAAGCCGGCCCGCGGGCCGCAGGACAGCAGCCGGATGTCGTTGGCGATTTTGTAAAGGGACACGGCCAGGGTGCGCATGGTGCCGGAAAGCTGCACCAGGGCGTCGTGGGCGCCCTGCACCGTGAACTTGTTCGGCGCGGTGACAAACGGCAGGCCCGTAAGCCTGGCGATCTCCGCGGCGGACGCTGCGGCGAAACCGGGCGCCGCGTTGATGCCGGTTCCTACCGCGGTGCCGCCGAGCGCCAGGCGGTAAACGCCGGTCAGCGCCGCGTCGAGCCGCTCGAGATCATCCGCCAGCATCCCCGCATAGCCCGACCATTCCTGCCCCAGCGTCAGGGGCGTGGCGTCCTGCATATGGGTCCGGCCGATCTTAATGATGTCTTTCCACTCCACGGCCTTGGCCGCGATCGCGTCGTGCAGCGCCTGCACGGCTGGAATCAGCCGCTGCTGCACCTTGACCGCCGCGGCGATGTTCATG
The DNA here is from genome assembly GCA_052326585.1 of Desulfobaccales bacterium. GTDB lineage: Bacteria > Desulfobacterota > Desulfobaccia > Desulfobaccales > 0-14-0-80-60-11 > JAPLJC01. Next base: position 46,047 of record JBKQLU010000013.1, read on the forward strand.
GCGGAGGGAAACGAGTCGTTGGTCGACTGCGCCATGTTGGCGTGGTCATTGGGGTGCACCGGCGTCTTGCTCCCCAGGGGCGTGCCGGCGAGCTGGCAGCAACGGTTGGAGATCACTTCGTTCACGTTCATGTTGAACTGCGTGCCGCTGCCGGCCATCCAGACATGCAGCGGGAACATGTCGTGATGCTGGCCGGCGAGAATCTCGTCACAGACCTGCACGATCAGCCTGTAGGGCTCGTCAGCAAGCCACTTGCCGGCATGGTTGGCGATGGCGGCGGCTTTCTTCAGAATGGCGTACGAGATGATCATCTCGGCCGGCATCAGGTCCCTGCCAATGCTGAAGTACTCGAGCGAGCGCTGCGTCTGGGCGCCCCAGAGCTTGCCGGCCGGCACCTCGACTTCGCCGAGGCTATCGGTTTCCTGGCGCAGGTCACTCACTTGGCTTCCTCCGTTTTCTCTGGCGCGCCGCACACCGTCTAAGAGATTTTGTCGCGACCCCGGCCACCGCAGTCAATCCGGTCTTGGTGGCCTCTCATCTTGAGCTTAACAATATGAAAAAATTAATCTTTCTGTTTTTATTAGTGATGGCGAGGGCTCTTCAGGGTGAAAAAATTTGGAACAATAAAAAAGTAGTTACCCGGTGAGCCGTCGTCAAGAAGGGAGCGCAGAGCGCGGTTATCTGCTTTAACTTGCTCTCCGAAAGGATTTGGCAGGATTTCGTTATCTAAGGCATATCGGCAATTCCCCCAACTCCACCGGCAAGTCCAATTCTTGGGAAGTTATCAAACTTCCTTGCCTGCCACCATGGGCGCGTTTTCTTGACATGGTGATCCAGAGTATTTAATTTTAAGCTCAGGCTGACAAGGCGGCATCGCGGGCTACAAGAAGCCCTCACCAATTGTAAAATAGAAAGGAGGGACCTGGAGATGAATATCCGATTTTTTAAGACATTGATCATTTCCTTGCTGTTGTGCAGCTTATTGTGGGTAGTGGCCTGCGCCGGCGGGGGGGGGTCTGCCGGAAGTTCCAGTGGCTCCAGCTACGGACCGGCGCAATCTGAACCTTGGGCGGGGACATCTGGCTCCAGCTACGGATCGGGGCAATCTGACCCTGAATTTTGGTCAATGTGGGAGGATGCGCATGGCGGGGGCTGATAATTTCCTTTGGCTCGACATCGCCAAACTTCCTGAATGACTGAAAATGAACTGAAGGAGGAAAGCATGAAGTTATTGCGGCTTCTCTTAATCACGCTGGTAGTCTTGGCCGGTTTCGGCCAGGCCGCCATGGCGGGTAGTTCAGATCCGCTATTTGTGAACCTGACAACGGATGATAACCACAAGGCCAATATGGCGATCGCCTTCTCCATGGAGCAATTGAAACACGGCCATCCGGTGACGATTTATGTCAATAGTCAGGCAATTAAGATAGTCAACAAGACCAACAACCAACGCTATGCCAAGCAGCAAGAGAAACTGACTGAGTTTGCCAGTAAAGGTGGCACGGTTTTCGTCTGTTCGGTCTGCGAGAGATTTCTCAAGTTTCCGGAGTCCGATGCCATCCCGGGCGTGAAGTTCAGCACGGCCCAGGCGGTCGCCGCGGCCCTGTTCAAAGATAATACCAAAACACTTTCCTGGTAACCTAGGGTTGGTTTTGCCAGCGCGGGCAGCAGACAGCGGGCTCGTCAGTATTCCGAGCAAGTATTCTGTGCCAGAGACTCTGTACAGACTCGAGTCCCTCGTCAAGAAACAGGGTTTAACCGTCTTTGCACGCATCTACTTCAGCAGCGATGCCCAAAAAGCCGGGCTTACAATGAAGCCCTCGCAGTTGTTGATTTTCGGCAGTCCCAAGGCAGGCACTCCTTTGATGATTGCCTCACCCACCATAGCAATTGACCTGCCATTAAAGGCGCTGGCTTGGCAAGATCCGAATGGAAGAGTCTGGCTTTCATACAACGGTCCTGAATATCTCAAAGAGCGGCATGGGTTACCCGATGAGCTGGTGAAGAATATCTCAGGAATCAAGGCACTTGTCGAAAAAGCAGTCGAATAACCCGGAACTGGCGCAGTTAGGCGGCGTTTTGGGGCCTGCCTCTCCCTTAGGAATGAAAAAGGCAGGCCCTGGGGCCTGCCCACCGAAAATCGAAAATCGACCACCGTCTCTTAAGCCATGGCCTCTCCCCAGAGCGGCGTTTGCCACCAGGGGGGCTGTCTCTCCTGGCGCCCCGAAGGAATCCAGAGACGCCAGTTGCTCTCCCGGCTCATGAGCAGTTGGAGGAAACTGAGGTGTAATTCGTGGCTGCCCTTGCCCACTTCCAGGTGGCCCAAGAGGGGCAGGCCCAGGAGGGACAGGTCCCCCATGGCGTCCAGGATCTTATGGCGCACGCACTCTTCCGGAAACCTTAAGCCCCCGGGGTTCATGACCCCCCCCTCATCCAGGACTACGGCGTTATCCAGGGAGCCGCCCCGGGCCAGGCCCCGATTCTGCAGGAACTGGACCTCCTTGAGAAATCCGAAGGTGCGGGCCGGGGCGATTTCGCTCCTAAAACTTTCGGAGCGCAGCGGCACGGTGTAGCGCTGCCGCCGGATGAGGGGATGCGCGAAGTCGATGGTGTAGGTGATGCGGGGCACCCCGGGCCGCACTCGTATCCATTGCTCTCCCTGGCGCAATTCCACGGTTTCCCGCACCATCAAATAAGAGCGGGGCCAGGCGAGGGAGCGCAGGCCGGCCTCGGAGATCAACCGGGAAAAGGGCGCGGCGCTGCCGTCCATGATAGGCACCTCAGGGCCGTGCACCTCGATCCGGGCATTGTCCACCCCCAGACCTCCCAGGGCCGCCAGCAGGTGTTCCACTGTGGCCAGGGTGGCGCCATTCTCCCCCAGGGAGGTGGCCCGGGTGGTGTCCACCACCCGCGAGTAATGGGCCCGGATCTGCGGCCGGCCCGGCAGGTCGGTGCGCACAAAGGAGACGCCCTGGTTGGCGGAGGCCGGGTAGATGGTCGCCTCCACCCGCCTGCCGGAGTGCAGGCCGATGCCGCTGAAACTTAGAGGCTGGGCCAGGGTCTTTTGCCAGATCATAACTCCCCCATCGCTTTCTATGGTGCAAACCCCATGCCGGAGAGGCCGCGGCCGGGGGATCCGGGCCGCGGCACCCGGCCAAGTTGCCGGGATTTAGGAAGATTATCTCCTAAAGGACCGGATCACGGCCGAGACCCGCGGCCGCGTCTGAGCCAAAAAAGTTGCAAAAAAACCACAAAACCGGCCCTGTTGTAGCAAAACCCCCACAAGGTTAAACGCACGGGGTCGCATAAAGCCAGCCCGCCCCCCAGGTTACACCCCTGAACTCTTGAGGTCTCCATTGGGGCTTAATCTGCAGGTCAGGGCCTGCGCGGCCGGAGACTCTGCCGGCAGGATTCGACAGGTGTGACGGACTCTTCTGGAAAGACTGAGATAGGCATACCACACCGTGAAATACGAGAGAAAAGGGATCAATCTGGGGATGGTATCTCCAAAACTGGCCGGATTAGCGCCCAGCGGAAAGGCCACGAACGGCTGCAGGCCAATGAGAAGCATCATCAGCAACAGTTGGGTGATCAGAAAAAGCTTTGCGGTCTTGACGGCCTTGGGTTTTAGCTGCCAGAGGCTCAACCCGGCATAGAAACTGAATATGGCCAGAAATGTCGTCGCCCCAATGACCCCCAGATGGTAGGAAAGCGAGTGTCTGAAGATGAATGCCGGTAAGGCGCCGGCGCCGGGGCCATACATGGCCAGGGCGGAAGTGGCTTCGTAAAGGGAGGAAAATGGGATGATTAAGGTCAGATTGATACAAAAAAACAAGAGCCAGCCTCTGACTTCCTGCTCTCTATCCCTCTGTGGGGATATTTCCCGATCAGCCAGCTTCAGGCCGGCAAGGATTTCCAGGGAAGGCGCGGCCGGCTCCCGGCACTCGCCTGGCGGCGCCCCGCAACAGGCACAGTGATGGGCCTCCGGCGTCTGGTCCGGGACCGCGGCGCCCCGGGCGGCGAAGCGGTGGGTTATCTTTAAAAATGCCCGTTTAGCTTTGAAAAAGTAGAGCGCCAAAAACGGCAATCCCAGGGAAATAAAAAATTCTCCGGCACCGCCGCACTGGCCTCCGCAGAAGATACACATCCGCATGCCCCTTGCTTATGGTGGATATTATATCCCCTTTGCGGCCATCCCCTCAAAAAAAAATGGGGGCGGTCGGCAAACCACCCCCCGGATAAGGAGAATGGACAACTCCTCTTAATCCTTATCGACTCATTCGACCTCGGCCGGCGGGTACTGCAACCCGGCCCACCACCCGGGTTCCAGGTCCGGGAAGATGTCGTCGCGCTCCTTGCAGAGGGAGAAATAATTCCACTCCTCCGGGGGCAGGTCCCCATCCGCGGCGTAGCGCCGGACCATGGCGGCCAGGCGCTTGAAGTCGTCATGGTGCGCCACCAGCCGCAGCTCGGCATAATCCCGGGCGCTGAAGGTGCTGATGAGGAACTGCCAATCTGAGGACTCCAGAAGGAAAAGGGTGCGGCCACACTGCTTCAAGAGGTCGAGAAGGCGCGGGTCGGAGGCCCCGGCATAGAGCCGGGCCAGTTCTTCCATCTCCTGTTCGGCCGGATAGATATGGCGCCAGGTCCAGTCGTTCATCTCATTGAGCCAGATCCAGTGGTAGCCTCCTTCTCCCCAGGAGCCCTCCGGCAGGGAGATGACGTGCTGGGGGGCCGCCTTTTGCAGGAGCTGACTGCCGGGGCTGAGACTCACCTGGGTGTGGGCCTGGAAGCGGCTCAGCACCTGGTAGACCCACTCCGGCCCCTCGAACCACCAATGGCCGATGAGCTCGGTGTCATAGGGCGCCACCACCATCCCCGGCCGGCCATGCTTCTCGCGAAACTCCGTCAGGATATCCACCACCATGGAGACGAAGTGATCCGCCTGTTCGTGAATCCGGGGAGTGGTCCAATCCGGGTGGTAGGGCTGTTTATCCGCCAGGTCGGCCTTGGCGCTGGTTACCTGCCAGTAGCGCAGCCCCCCGGGATAGCGCTTCTTGTGGAAGTCCAGATAATTGCCATCGCCGGGATAGCCCCATTCGCCGCTCCACACCTGGAGTCCGGTCTTGGGGTCCCGGGTGAAGGCCGCCACCGGGCGCTTGCTCTCCGGGGCGGAACTGACCAGATAGACCTGGTAGGGGGATTTATCCTCTTCCTCCGGCCGTTCCTGGTACTGGGAGGCGAACCGCTCCCAGAGGCGCTCCAGGGCCTCGAAGCGATCCTTGTAGACCCCGATGGCCCGGCCTCCCTTGAGGAGGTGGGAATCGATGAAGAAGTAATCGAGGCCATTCTCCGACAGGAACTCCTCCACCCCTTTGCGCAGCACCGGCTCCGTAGCCAAATCGGCCAGGGGCGGGACCCAGCGGTAGCGGGGGCGGTAGGCGCATTCCGGCAGCCAGAAGCCCTTGGGGTCGCGGCCAAAGTGGCGGCGGTAAGAGGCCACCCCTTGTTTCACCTGGGCCTGCACCGCGGTGTCCCGCCCCAGCAGGGGGAGATAGCCGTGGGTGGCGGCGGAGGTGATAATCTCCAGGACCCCTTGATCCATGAGGCCACGAAAGGCCTTCAAGAGGTCTTTACCAAAATCCTCCCGGTAGGCCCGCTGCAATTCCTGATGGTGATCTTGCCACATCCGGGCCAGGGAGGCGAAATGGCGTTCCCCCAGCTTCTCGAAGGTGGCCAGATCATGCCCGGCCGCCTCGATCTTCCGGTCCAAATATTCGTCGAACTCCCGGCGAAAGGTCTCGGCGGCCAGCATCTCCGCCAAAATGGGGGTGATTCCCAGGGTCACCCCCGAAGTCAGGCCCTGGGCCGCCAGGCGATTGAAGACCTGGAGCAGCGGGATGTAGGACTCGGCGGTGGCTTCATTGAGCCAATCCATGCCGTGGGGCCATTGCCCGTGGCCAATGACATACGGGAGGTGGGAGTGGAGCACAAAGGTAAAGTATCCTAACGGTTCAGACATGCTGTCCTCCTGTCAGCCCTGGGGCGGCCCGTGGATTCGGGGAGATCCTCATATCCAGCCGCTCAGCCGGATTCTTAGGGGAAATATAGGGCAGATGGGCCGCAGAAGCCAGAAAAAAAACCGGCCGCGGACCAGGCCTGAGCAAAATATTCCAAGGCCGCTGGTCCTGGCCAGCCCGCCCCGGCCACCACGGTTGCTCAGGAAACGACACCCCGGGAATCGGGTTGGCGAGCCCCCGGGCCCCAGGGGGTTTCCGGGGGGCAGACACACTGGTGCGCGCGGCGCTGGTATATTGGTCAGACCATCTCCACCCTGGCGCCATGGGTAAAATTCTCCCGCGGATTAGACCAATTTACCCTTCTCCCCCCTGGCAACAAATTAAGACCGAATTTCCGCGTCTCAAGGGGTTGACAAATTGTTATTTGAAATTAACTGATTAGGGAAGAAGTCAATTATATTGGCAGTAAGGTACAATTATTGCAATTGTTCAATGGTAACCTTTTAGGGGGAGATTAATTATGCCGATCTACGATTACCAGTGTGTCGATTGTGGGGGCCGGGACCAGCGAGTGGCTGGACTTGATGATCACACGGCCCTGTGCGCCCAGTGCGGCGGTTTGATGCTGCGCCTGGACGAGGATGTTTTCCGGCCGTACTTTGAGGAGAGAGTGGAACCGGCCTGGTCAGAGACCAAGTCCAAAGCTTCTTAATCCGGGGGAAAAGTATGGCATCAGAAGCCCCTCTATGGAGGGGCTTTCTTTTTTTCCGGGGCTTTTTTCTTTCAGACAACTATAGCGCCCTCCCCCGCAATTACCCGGCCGACTACAGGGAGCGTCATTTTTGCCTTTAATGCTTATCCCGGCCTCTCCAAAAAGACTTGTCCACACAATTTCACAAGTTATAAACCGTCATCTTGCCATATTGTCTCTCATCATTATCAGGCTCTTACTGCGGTCAGATCGGATCTTTAGACTCTAGAGAGGGACCGGCACCAGCATTCCGCCGCCAGCCCAGCTCCCGGGTATCCCGGGCCGCCTCCTGCGGAGAAAGCGATTGGCAAAATGGTAAATCCAGTGAGCCCGTAGCCGCCAAAATTATCAGGATGAAAATCCTCACTTTTCCAGGCGCCGGATGAGGTTTGGGCCAGGCGCGGCTTTCCCGCCTTATAACTTTGCAGAATTTTCCCTTTGCCCTCCCAAAAATTAAGGAAAAAAATGGTGGGTTGATAGCTATCAGATAGCAGCACTGGGGGGCGGTCCCCAAGACCTTTTAACAGCACCACAATCCGCCGCCTAATGGACCGCCCAGGTGCCCAAGGAATAGCAGATCATGGAGACGGCGCCCGATGGGGCTCTACGAGTCCTGAGTCAATCATGAAGGCCGGGAGTTCGGGCTTCCGGCTCAAAGTCCGCCGGCGAAAAGGGCTGCAGAGCAATTTGAAGATATCGCGCCTCTTCATATGTTTGCCGAAAAGGCGCAGGAGCTTGTAAGTGCGAATGGGACGCCAGAAAACCCGGCGGGCAAACAACATGGCGTAGCCTTTCATGCGCACCCGGTTCACTGCGGCGCTGGGCAGGGCGGTGGGATCGATATCGGAGCACTTGAACCATTTGTGCCAATCCTCTCCGTCGTCAATGATCCCGCGGTCGACATACTCCTGCCATAGGGGGGTGCCCCGGTAGGCGCACAGACGGTTAAAGCCAAAGGTGTCCAGCTTCAGCCAGGCGGCAAAGCGGAAACTGGCCATGATATCCTTCTCGGTTTCGCCGGGAGAGCCGATGACAAAAAAGCCGTGCACCCTCTCGATCCCGTGCCGCTTCGCTTCATTGACTGCGTGCCTCACCTGTTTCAGAGTCTGCTTTTTATGCAGCCGGTCCAAGACCTTCTGCGTACCCGCCTCCACGCCAAAGGCAAGGAAATTGCAGTTGGCTTTTTTCATCAGCGGCAGTTGATCCACCGCCACTGCATCCACCCGCCCTTCGCAGCCCCAGCGAAACTTGAGGTGGCGCTCAATGATGCCCCCACATATTTCGCCAATGCGCTTCCGGTTCAGGAGAAAGTGATCGTCGGTCAGGTAAATCGAGCCATAGCCCAGATCGTCCAGTTGCTGCATTTCTCCCAAAACGTGCTCCGCGGAACGATGGCGCCATTTGCCCCGGGACAGGACCGGGATATCGCAGTAGATGCAGGAATAGGGACAGCCTCGGGAAGTCTGCATGGTACAGAATTTATCCAGGGAGAGGACCGCGGGGACATCCAGGGGTAAAGATTCGATGTAGTCAATGGGCAGGCTGGTCCGGTCCGGGTAAGGAAACTGATCCAGGTCCGGCAGGAGTGGACGTGGGGCGTTGCGAACAATCTCTCCGGCGTCACGCCAGACCAGACCGGCCACTGCGCCTGGGTCGTCGAGGTTGTCCAGGTAATCCGGCAGGAGTTCTTCGCCCTCTCCGACCGCCACGCAGTCCAGGTCAGGGCAGTCCCGTAGGATGCGGTCGGCATTCATGGTGGGGAAGGCGCCGCCAGCGATGAGGGGGACTTTCGGAGCCGCGGATTTCAGCCGCCGGGCCAGATTTTTGAGCGCCGCGTAGGTGGTCGTCGAGAGGCAGGAGAGGCCAATGATGTCGGGGCGCTCCTCTTCTACAGCCTGGGCGAGGTGCTCCGCCTGCATCTGCGGGTGACAGGTATCGAACAGCCTCACCCGGTGGCCATGACGGCGCAACACCGGAGCCAGGGTCTGGATTCCCAGGGGCGGAAAGGCCATCACTTTGATCCGGCCATCGTCAGACCGGGATCCCTTCAGCCCTTTCGGGAGTAGTTGGCAAAAATTTTCATCCCTGACGTATACCATGAAGACACGCATCGAACCATCCTTCACTACCGTTGTCTTTGCGAAAGTACCCCACCTATGAGGCACATGATATCACAAAACTTCCCCGGAATATCTCTCTGCCGTTTTTAGAGCCAGAGAAAATCGGTCCAGATCTGATTTCCAGCCTAATAAGGCAGAATAGCAGTAGTCGATAATCACGGAAAAAAACGGCGAGGGAAGATTCATTAAGGTCCCCTACTTCTCAATGAGCCTGGGGGGTATTCTGCCCCCTGCCAGTTCAAAATGTCCCCTTTAAGTAGCTAACTGTTGGTAAGGCCTATCTTTTTCAGCTTTGTGGCCCTAGTGCCCCGATCTCGCCGGGGCCTGGTCCCGGCGGACAGCAGGCGAGGTGGTATCAGCCTCGGATTTATGGTAATGTCAAAATTTCATGGAAACCATCGCCGACCTGCACCTCCACTCCCACTATTCCATTGCCACCGGCCGCCAAGCCGACCTGGAGCATCTGGACCTCTGGGGCCGGTATAAAGGGGTGCACCTGGTGGGAACCGGGGACTGCACCCATCCGCAGTGGCTGCAAGAGATGGCCGCCCGGCTTTCGCCTGTGGCGGAGGGGACCTATGTCCTTAAAGAGGAGCTGGCCCTGCCCCTGGAGCCGGACCTCCGGGGCCCCGCCTGGCAGGGGGCCGCGGCGGTCCGCTTCGTGGTCAGCGGCGAAGTCAGCGCCATCTATAAGAAGGCCGGGCGGGTGCGCAAGGTCCATCTGCTGCTGCTCCTCCCCGGCCTGGAAGCGGCGCAGCAGCTATCGGAGCGTCTGGCCCGCCTGGGCAACGTCGCCTCGGATGGCCGCCCCATCCTGGGGCTGGATGCCAAATACCTCCTGGAATTGGTCCTGGCCATCGATCCCCGCTCCCTGGTGATCCCGGCTCACATCTGGACCCCCTGGTTCTCCGTTCTGGGGAGCAAAAGCGGCTTCGATTCCCTGGAAGACTGTTTTGAAGACGGACTGGCCCATATCCATGCCCTGGAGACCGGGCTGTCCTCCGACCCGGCGATGAACTGGCGGGTGGGGGCCCTGGACCGCTTCACCCTGGTCTCCAACTCCGATGCCCATTCGCCCCAGAAGTTGGGACGGGAGGCCAACCTCTTAACGGTGCCCCCCACCTACACGGATCTGAGTCGGGCCCTGCGGACCCGGGAGGGTTTTGCCGGCACCCTGGAATTTTTTCCCGAGGAGGGCAAATATCATCTGGACGGGCACCGGCATTGCGATCTGCGCCTCAAGCCGGAGGAGGCCGCGGCCCTAGAGGACCGCTGCCCCCGGTGCGGCAAACCTCTAACTTTCGGGGTACTGCACCGGGTCGAGGACCTGGCGGACCGGCCCCCGGGGGCCTCCCACCCCGGGGCCAGGCCCTACGAGTCGCTGATCTCTCTGCCGCAGATCCTGGCCGAGGTGCTGCAGGTAGGTCCCGCCAGCCTCAAGCTGCGGCAGCGCTATTTCCGGCTGCTCCAGGCCCTGGGTCCGGAACTGCCGATCCTGCGCCGGCGGCCCCTGGAGGACCTGGCCCGGGAAGGGGGAGAGAGCGGCCCGCTATTGGCCCGGGCGGTGGACAAGATGCGCCGGGGCCAGGTGCACATTGCCGGGGGCTACGACGGAGAGTATGGGCGGATTCGCCTGTTCACCCCGGAGGAACGCCGGCAGGTGCAGGGCCAGGGGGCCTTTTTCAGCCTCTCCGCCGCAGTCCCGGCCACCCCCGCGGCCCGGGGAGCCGCGGCGGGTTCTGATCGCGGTCCAGCCGCCGCCGGGCCCACCGCCAACCACCAGCCGCAAACCGCAAACGCTGACCGCAATGATGCCCTGCTGGGCTCCCTGAACCCGGCCCAGCGCCACGCTGTCACCTATGCGGGGCCGGCGCTGGTGGTAGCCGCCGGTCCGGGCAGCGGCAAGACCCGGGCCCTCACCCACCGGCTGGCCTACCTGTTATCCCGTCGGGGGGTGCCGCCCCAGGAGATTTTGGCGGTCACCTTCACCCGGCAGGCGGCCGGGGAAATGGCGGACCGCCTTACGCGGCTGCTGCCGGATTTTCCAGGGTTGACGCGGCTGACTATCAAGACCTTTCATGCCCTGGGGCATCAACTCTTGCTGGATGAGGGGGGCGCTGGGCGTCAGGTCGCGGTGGAGGAGCAGCGCCGCCACCTCTTGCGGCAGGTGGCCCGGGACCACCAGCTCCCTTGGGCCGCTCTGGAAAAGCAGATCACCTCTTGGAAACAGGCCCTAAAGTATCCCGGGGACTTGGAGAAAGCGGAACTAAGTGAACCAGACTATCTGGCGGCCTACCGCGCCTACGAAGCCGCCCTGGAAACCGCGGGATTATGGGACTATGAAGACCTCATCGCCCTTCCTACCCTGCTCCTGGAGCGGCAACCGGGGGTCCTGGAATCGCAGCGACGCCGCTTCCGCCACCTGCTGGTGGATGAATATCAGGATCTCAACGAAGCCCAGTACCGCATGCTGCGGTGGCTGGCCGGCCCCGGCGCCGAAATCATGGTGATCGGCGATCCGGACCAGGCGATTTACGGCTTTCGCGGCGCTTCCCCCAGGTATTTTTCCAGGTTCCTGGAGGATTGGCCCCAGGCGCAGATCTGCCGGTTTGAGGAGACCTACCGCCTGCCGGAGCCCATCCTGCGGGCGGCGCAATGGCTCAAGGCCAGCGGCCCCGAGCCCCCGCAGCCCATGACCACCCACCGGTCCGGGACCAGTCCCTTGATCTTGATAGAGGCGGCCAATCCCGAGGCCGAGGCCCGGGCCATCGCCCGGGAAATCGGAAACCTGGTGGGCGGCCTGAGCCATCTGGCCCTGGAGGACCGGGGTTTGCGGCATCAGGACCCGGCAGGCCAGGCGGGCTTCAAGGACATCGCGGTCTTATATCGCCTCCATGCCTTGGGGCCGGAATTGGAGCGCATCCTGCGGGAGGCCGGCATCCCCTGCCAGCAGCCCCGGGAGGGGGTGGGCCCGGATTGGGACGGCCTCGATTTGGCCGCGGAACGGGTGAAGCTCCTCAGTCTGCACGCCGCCAAGGGGCTGGAGTTCCCTTACGTCTTCATCGCCGGCTGCGAAGCTGGCCTCATCCCTTGGGAACCGCCCGGGGAGTTGGCCGCCGACCCGGACGAGGAACGCCGCCTCTTCTACGTGGGTCTGACCCGGGCCTCCCGCCAGATATACCTGACCTGGGCCCGGCAGCGGACCCTTTGGGGCCGGCAACGCCAGGGCGAGCTTTCTCCCTGGGTGCGGCGGCTGCCGGCGGACTTACTGACGCGGCCGGCAGCCGCCGGAGATCTGCGCCGGCCACCGCGATCGCGGCGGCTCTTTCCGGAAATGGCCCCACCCCGGGGAAACAAGCCGGGATGAGGGGCCGGTGATCCCGTCTGCCCCCCACCGGCAATTCCAGGGGCCGCCACCGCGGCTATCTCGAATTAACCCCGGAGACGGAACGGTGCATCGAGGCATGGTAAAGAACCAGAGGCAGGCGCCGGCCCAGCCCCCGGGGCGCGCCGCCAGGTGGCCGCGGCTGCGAGGGCCTCTGCTGGCCGGGATTTGTCTGGTCCTGCTCCTGGCGCTGCAGAGGGGCGCCGGGGCAGCCGAGGCCCCGCCTGCCGCCGAACCCCAAGGGCCAGTGCTGCATTCCCTAAAGATCGTCGGCGCCGAGATCGTCCCCAAGAAAAAACTCCTGGCCGAAATGACCATGCCCCGCCCTCCCCTGGTCCGCCTGCCCTGGGTGAAGCCTCCTGCCTTTAAAGAGGAGGAACTGGAAACAGACCTGGTGCGCTTAAAGACCTACTACCAGAGCCAGGGCTTTTACCACACCGAGATCGTTCCCGATATAGAACGCAACGACCACCAGGTGACGGTGACGCTGCATATCACCGAAGGCCCCTACGTCCGGGTAGTCGCCGAGGAGGTCCAGGTGGCCCCCGCCAGCCCTCCGGTGGATCTCTCCTCCTTAAAAAAGGAGTGGCCCCTGAAGCCCGGGGCCCGCTTCTCGGTGGACTCTTACGAGGCCTTGAAGCGCCTCTACCTGAACTATCTGCTGGACCATGGCTATCCCCACACCGCGGTGGAAGGCCAGGTCCAGTTGGACCCCCAGAAAAATACCGCCAGGATCGCGGTCACGGTTAATGCAGGCACCCTGGGCTATTTCGGCGACATCAGGATCACCGGCAACGTCGAGACCCCCGACTACCTGATCCGGCGGCAGCTCACCTTCAAGCCCGGCGAGGTCTTTTCCTTCAAAAAGATTTACGAAAGCCAGCGGAAGCTTTACGGTCTCGACCTGTTTCAAACCGTCAGCGTCAGCCCGGAGACCGGCAAGGAAAAGGAAAACCGGATTCCCATGGAGGTGGTGGTCAAGGAAAAGAAGCGGCACTCTTTCAAAGCGGGCCTGGGATACGGCGATGAAGACCAGTTCCGGGCCCGGTTGGGCCTGCGCTTCCGTAATCTCGACGGCGGCGGCCGCACCCTGGACCTGGAAGCCAAGTACTCCAGGATCGAAGATCGCTTGGTGAGTACCTTTACCAATCCCCAAGTCTGGGCCACCCGCAACGACCTGGTCGTGCAGGGCGGCTATATCCTCCGTTATCTTCCGGGGTATAATGATAAGTCCTTTTTTACCCAGGAGCGCCTGGAACGGGACCTGCCCTGGAATCTCCGGGCCTATGTGGGCCACGGCCTGGAATTCGCCCGGCCCTTTGACGTCCCCGATGAGACGCTGGCCATCCTCACCAAGACCAGCACCGAACAGATCTACCGGTCCTCCATGCTTCTCCTGGGGCTGCGCCGGGAGACCACGGATAATCTGGCGGACCCGCACCGGGGAGGACTGCTGGCCTGGACCGGGGAGTTTGCCCCGACTTTTCTGGGATCCAACCTGGAGTTTATCCGCAATGTGGTGGAGGCTCACCACTACTACGCCCCGTGGGAGGGCAGCGACTTCGTCCTGGCAGCGCGCCTCAAATTCGGTTTCATCCAGCCCATCCAGAGTACCGAACAGATTCCTATCTTCTACCGCTTCTTTGCCGGGGGCTTCGATAGCGTCCGGGGGTATCGCCTCGACTACCTGGGGCCCCGGAACTTGACCGGGCAACCCCTGGGGGGCGAGGCCCTGATGGATGGGAGCCTGGAGGCCCGCATTCCCATTTACAAGGAAATCCGGGGAGTGGCCTTCATGGATTTCGGCAATGTCTTCTTTAATATCCCCAACTTCGACCTGGGGCAGCTAAAATATGCCGCCGGGGTGGGATTGCGTTACATGACTCCCATCGGCGGGGTGGGGTTTGATGTTGGCATTCCCCTGAACCCCATCTCGGAACACAAGGATAACTACCATATCAATTTCTCCATCGGCCAGGTCTTTTAAAGCCGGTTTTCTTTTTCGGAAGAGGCTGGCGGCAGACTGCCCCAGGCAGACTCCCAACACCGGTTAACTATGATATAATTAATGGATGCGACGGGTCTTGCTTATTGGCCTCTCGGTCATCCTGCTCCTGGGTATGGCCGGCTGGGGGGTCTTTAAGTCCCAGGCCTTCTGGCGTTGGGGCGGCTGGGAATTGGTGAATCTGGCTCAAGACCGCCTCAACGGCGAACTCCAGGTGGCGGCGGTGCAGGGCCACGCCCTCACCGGCTTCACCTTCACCGGGGTGACCCTTAGCGGCCGCCAAGGTGAAATCCTCCACAGTCCCAAGGTGGAGATACGTTTCTCCCTCTGGTCCCTGCTCCGGTTGCAACCGGTGATCGGCAGCCTGATTATTCACCAACCCCGGCTCACCCTGCGGCAGGATCGGGAGGGCAGTTGGGAACTGGCCGCCATCTTGAAGAAGCGTCCCCCACCGCCCTTCCAGTCCCTGCAATTCCCTGCGATTCTGCTGGAGCACGGCCAGGTGGTGGTGATCCGCGCCGGCGTCAGCCAGCGTTTTGAGGACCTGGACCTGAGCCTGGGCCTTACCGTGCTGCACCCCAAGAGGCCCGGCCAGGAGATCCGGGTGCGCCGGTTGGACCTGGCCGCGTCCACCCCCCTGGGCCGCGTCGCCCTCCGGGGCGGGTTCACCTACGCCCACGATCAATTGGTTTTCGACTCCATGGAAGTCCGGCGCGGGAGCCAGTCCCTGGCCACCTTGCAGGAAGGCGTCCTGGGCCCCCGGCACGAAGGCCGGTTCTCCTTTGAGCTCGGTCCCGCTTCCGGGGCGTTGCTGCAACTGCTCCAGCCCGGATGGCCCCAAGACTGGGAAATCCTGGGAAAGTTGCATCTCGCCCTTTTGGGCCAGCACCGGTATCAATTGACCGGCGCCGGCCAGGTGCAGCAGGCTTCCTTTGATCTGAAAGCTAACCTTAACCTTGAGGCTGGGGAGTGGTCCTATGACCTGGATGCGAAACTGGGAGGGCTGGGAGCCGGGATGCTTGCACCATTCAGCCGGCCCTGGGCTGAAAAGCTCAAAGACCTCTCCCCCATCGCCGCCGGGCTGGCCCTCAAAGGCCGCGGCCCTTCCTGGCCCCCGGCGCAGTTGGATGGGACCCTGGACCTCTCTGCCTTCAAGGGTCAGGGGATCAGCGTGGAGCAGTTGCAGGTCACCCTGGCCAGCAACGCCGGGGGGCAGAATCTGAAAGGACTGGTCCGGGGGAATTTCGGCAAGCTGACCCTGGCCGCCGACGGCCCGTTGCTCTCCGCTCTCAAAGGCAACCTGCAAATCCAGGCGGAGAATTTACTACCGTCCCGCCTGGGTCTGGAGAGGGCCGGTGAGACCGCCCTCAACGCCAAGTTCAGCGGCGCCTTCCAATGGACCGGGGGGCTGGCCCTGGCCGGTCTCAGGCTGGCCGGCGACCTGGAGGCCTCCGGCCGTTTGGGCTCCGAGCCCCTGGAGGGTTTGCGGGCCAGGCTCATTTGGCAGCAGCCGCGGCTGGAGATTGCCCAGGCCTCTTTTCGCCTGGGGCCGCTGGCCGCCCAGTTCTCCGGCTCCCAGGAGGGGGACCGGCTCGCCTACCAGTTCACAGGGAGCCTGGCCCCCGGGGCTACCCGGCCTTACCTGCCGGTGGCGCTTGGGGGTCGCCTGGAACTGGCCGGCGCCCTCAGCGGCGCCCTCAAGGACCCCCATTTCTCCCTGCAGGGCTCCGGCAGCAGCCTAACCCTGCGAGAGTTTTCCCTGAAAACCTTCAGCTTCAAGGCCAACGGCGCCGGCTGGCCCATCGCCACAGGAGACCTGGAACTCCGGGGCGCCGACCTGAGCACCCCGGCAGCGGTCTTCTCCCAGGCCATCCTTTCCGCCCGCGGGGAGGCCAACCTGTGGCGGTTCGGCTTCACCACCGGCGGCTCCGGAGCCACCCAGGCCGAAGTTTCGGGCGCCGCCGACTTACGGACCCGCCCCGTTTCCCTGGCGCTGCAGAAGGTTCGGTTCAGGTCCCCAGAATACACCATCGCTAACACCGGCCCGGTAGAGTTGCGGCTCTTCCCGGGGCTGCAACTGGCTGAGGCCGCCTTCAAAATCAACGACGGGGAGCTTACCGCCCAGTTGGAGGCTCAGGGGACGCGGCTGACCGGCCTGCTGCACCTGCACCATTTCCCCGCCAGGCTCCTCAGTATGCAAGGGCCTCTCTTGCAAGGGAAGATCGACGCCCAGGTTGCCATCGGCGGGGAGTCCGGCGCCCCCCTGATCCAGGGGAAGGCCGACTGGAGCCCAGGGCAGGTGGGGGCCTTCCCCTTTCAATCCTTGCAGACCAGCTTCGATTACCGCGCCGGCCGGCTGGACCTGAATGGCAATTTGGAGGAAAAGACCGCGGGAGCCCGGCTGGTTTGGGGCGGGCAGCTTCCTGTGCTCCTCTCCCTCAGCCCCTGGCACTGCTCTTGGGGGGAACAGAGCCTGTCCCTGACGGTGAAGGGGGAAAAAACCGACCTGGCGATGCTCACCGCCATTAGCCCCCAGGTGCAGGCCGCCGAGGGTTCCCTGGATATCATGGCCCAGGTGCAGGGCAATCCCCGCCACCCCCAGGTTTCCGGCCAGGTGCGTTGGGGGGCAGGGTCGATTAAACTCCGTGCCGCCGGCCTGCCCTACCGGCTCTTGCCTGGCGCCGCCCAGCTCCAGGGGAGCAAAATCACCATCCCGGAGGTCATTCTGCAAAGCGGCGGCACCTTGCGCCTCAGCGGGGATCTCACCCTGCAGGGATTCACTCCGGGTCACCTGGAGATGCGAGCCCAATTAGTCAATTTTCTGGCCCTGCGCCGGGAAGGTTCCCAGGTGAAAACGAACGGCGCCCTGATCCTCAGCGGTCCCCTGAACAACGCCCGCCTTACCGGTCAGATCCTGGTCCCCGAGGCCACCTTTGCCACCAGTTTCTTCCAGACCGGTCCCAATCCCGATATCCGCCTGGTGCAACCATCCCCGCTGGAGGCCGAAGCCCCCGCGACCCACGCCCTGGCGTTTTGGAGAAATATGCAGGTTGACTTCCTCCTTGAGTCCGCGGGAGAGGTCTGGGTGAAAAACAGAGACACCCAGGTGGACCTGGCAGGCAGCCTTAGAGTCAGCAAGGCGCCGGGACAGGAGCATCTCGGGGTGGCTGGGGTGATGCGGGCCGTAAAAGGCAGCGTTAACATCCAGGGGCATGCCTTTAAGGTGGCCGAGGGGACGGTGAGCCTCTCCGGCAAACCCGGGGTGCCCGGGACCCTGGCGGGCCGCGCCACCTGCGAGATAGATGAGGTCACCTTGATGTTGGATATCTCCGGCCCCGTCAACAAGCCGTCGCTGCAATTTTCCAGCAACCCGGCCCTGCCCCCCGCGGATGTGCTCTCTTACCTGGTTTACGGACGCCCGGCCGCGACCCTGAGCCGGGAGGAGTACAACACCGTGGGCCAGCAGGCCCTGGGGGCCCTGGGCGGGGTCACCACCCAGAAGGTCAAAGAGATCTTTGGGGAAAATGCTCCCCTGGTGTGCGACCTCAGCATGCGCTGCGGGGAACAGACGGTGGGGGTGAGCAAGCCGCTGACCAACCAGCTCAGCGTCACCTTGGAACACAAAACCAATCCCCTCTACCGGGACAATACCGAACAGATGCGGCTGGAATACAAGATAAACAAATACCTGAGCGCCGACTCCACCATGGGCCTGCGCAACAACGGCGGCGATGTGCTGTTTAACTACGATTTTTGATGAACCCGGGCCTGTGGCAGATCTTTTATAACGAGCTTTTTTTTAAAAAATTTCCAAAAAGGGCTTGACAGATTTTAAGCCCATGCCTAATTTATAAATGAACGGCAAGCCCCCCGCGAAGTGGGGCGGAAAGCCACGTATCTTTAAGAGATAGCCGGGTTGCCTGCGTAAAGGTGACGCGGTTCTTTTTTTTCGGGCCGGGGTGGAGGCAGGCGAACAGGGCGGCCCGGGCCTGAAGCGCTCGAGGAGGACTGAATTAATGAGAAACGTAGTTTCGACAGTCATAGCTATGGCGCTGCTCCTGACGTTCCAGGCAGGAATGGCAAGGGCGGACTATTACTCGAGCATCAACGTCCAAGGCTCGGTCACGGTGGCAGGCGGCGGCTCACCCGGCACTGTGGGGTTTAACCAAAATATTTCGGTACCCACCAATGAGGACTTCTTCCTGAGTCTTGACTCGAGCAATGTGGCAGGACAGACTGTTTTTGCTTCCCAGGCGGACAACCCGATTATGGATGCAGTCTCGGGCCTGACGGTGATTGGCAATGGACAGGTGACGGTGCCTGGGACGCCATTCAGCGGGGACTCCAATCTCAATGTGACAGTCACCGGGAGCGGCTCCAGCACTTACACGCTGTCGGTTAATCTCGATGATGGTGCGCCGACCACCGCCCCGGTCCCCGTGTCGTTCTCGTTCACCGATAACGGAGCCAATGTCGTCGCGCCTCTCGACACCAGCGGCACGATTTCATCTGCGGGCACCTTGGCGCCAGGGAGTGTTGTGTTGATGATCGACACCAATGCGGCGACCGCAGGCGTTGGAAGCTGGACTCTTAATTTAACCATCTCCCCCAGCGTGGCGCCGCTGCCGCCAGCGGCGTTGCTGTTGGCAACCGGCCTCATTCCGCTGGCGTGGGCCCGCCGGAAAAAACGCTTGGGGAAATAGACCCACCGCCGGCCCGGTCGCCGGCTACCCCACTGCTTCACCCACCGTTATACCGATTGCCGCCAACATCCCTTCCAGTGTTGGGACGAACCAGGTGCCACCACCCGCGGCGGCCGCAGGCCTGGGCGCCCCCACCTGGAAAAGATTCTTCCGCCTTTGACGGCATCCCCTGGTATTAAAGCTTCCTGCCAAGGCGCCGGGTAGAGTCTTGACCATTACCTTCCGGCCAAGGGGGCGAGCGCCTGCTCCAACAGGGGAAATTCACCGGGGCGTTCCGCCAATCGCCGGCGCAGTCCGGCCACGGCCGTAGGAATGTAACGGCAGAAACCGGCCTTCTGCCTCACCCGGGTGAGGTATCCGAAGGCCCCCAGGATCTGCAGGTTGCGGCACAGGGCCAGGTGCCGATACTGCTCCCTGAAGGCCTGGCGGTCCAAGGCCGGGAGCGGCTTCTGGAGCAGCTCCAGATAAGCGGTCAGCAGTTCTTCCTGCTTAAGCGGCTTCAGGTTCACATAGGGGTCGATGAGGAGGGCCGCCAGGTCATAGCCCAGGGGTCCGAGACGCCCGCCCTGGAAATCGATGACCCGGATACGGCCATTCCTGATCATCAGGTTGCGGGACTGGAAGTCCCGGTGCAGGAAGAAATTGGGGGCCGGAGAGAGGGCCCGGGTGAGAAGGTGCTCAAAGTCCGGAGCCAGATCGTCCATTTCCAGCTTCAGGCCCGCGTAGCCTTGCAAAAAAGCCCGGACGAAATAGCCGCATTCTCGTTCCCACAAGAAAGGCCGGTGCACCACCGCGGTGTCGAAACACCAGGCCGGATCGAAGCCCTCCTTGCCGCGCACCTGCATGTTCACCAGGATCTCCAGGGCCTGCCGGTACCAGTACCCCAACTGCTGATCCCCGCTTTCCCGGGAGACGGCCGCGGCCAGATGGCTGTCTCCCAAGTCCTCCAGCAGCAGCCAGCCCTCTTCCCGGCAGTATTCATAAATCTCCGGCACCGGCACCCCTTGCCTCCGGAGGTGCCGGCCCAGGTGGAAGTAGGAATCGTTTTCATTTAACTTGAGGCCCGGTGGCTGGGGATGGTGCAGGAGGATCACCGTGGGAGAGCCCAGCAGCCGAAAAAAGCGGCGGTCGGAGCCGTCCCCGGCCAGGGGTTGGGCCCCCCGCAGGGAGGCGCCTAAGCCAGCCGCCGCGGTTTGCAGCCGGGGGATCCAAAGAATATCCGCCATGGGCTTCCTTTCTCCGGGGATCAGGGAGTTTCATAATCCACGACGACGGTGGACTGGCGGATTCCTTGCAAATATTTGAGCACCTCAACATGGGCCGGATGGTTCTGGTAGCTCTGCAAATCTTCCAGAGAGTCGAACTTGGCCACCAGGGCCAAATCGTAGGAGCGCTCGGTGTGGACGATATTGGCCCCTATCTCCAAATGGCGCAAGAATGGAATCTGCCCCTGCAGCCGGGCCAGGGCCGTCTTAGCCGCGGCAATAGATGCCGCATCAGTTTTCGCCAGTTTAAACAGGACAACGTGGGTGATCATCGGGAAGACCTCCTTAACTATTAGGTTCACCCTCAAGAGAGGGGAAAAACGGGGGACCTTCAGACCAGCACCTCCCCCCGGGCGCCGCGCTGTACCCGCACCCCGGAGGCCACGATGCAATCCTGCAGCGCCACCCCCGGGTCAATAGTGGCCCCCGGCCACACCACCGTATTCCGCAGGGCGGCGCCGGCTCCAATTCTAACCCGGGTTCCCAGACAGACGCCCGGGCCGAATGCGGCGCCCGCCTCGATAACCACGCCGGGCCCGAGGAAGGGATCGGCCAGGGTCCCGAAATAACGGCCCAACTTGGGGGCTTCCCCCTGGAGGAGCCGGCGGTGGGCGGTGAGATAGGCCGCCGGGGTGCCCAGGTCCTGCCAGAAGTGGCCGGCCAGCACCAGCGCCGCCAGCCTCTCACCCGCGGCCAACGCCGCCCGCCAGGCGTCCACCAGGTTGCCCGGTCTGCCGGCGGGTAGATAGCGCAGCATCCCCGGGCCTACCACCTGGACGCCGGTATAGGCCAGGGGCGGCCCGGCGGCGCCAGCGGCCGGCGCCTCCCCCACGCCCGCCACCGACCCCTCAGACACCCAAACATTATTATAAGGGGGGCAGTCATGCAACACCAGGGTGGCCACCGCCTCCTGGGCGTGGCTGCGGTAAACGGTTTTCAAGTCCAGGTCGGTGAGGATGTCGCCGTTGACCGCCAGAAACGGCCCGCCCCGCAAAATTTCCGCCAGTCTTTGCAGGCCGCCGCCGGTTCCCAGCAGCTCCGGCTCCCGGCTGACGCTGAGGTGAAACCCCCAAGGCCGGGCCAGAAACTGCAGCACCTGCTCCGCCAGATGATGAACATTCACCGCCACCTGCAGGAAGCCGTCATCTTCCAGGCGCGCCAGCAACAGCCCCAACAGGGGCCGGTTCAGGACCGGGACCAGGGTCTTGGGTACGGAGTCGCTGAGCGGCCTGAGCCGGGTGCCGCACCCCGCCGCTAAAATGGCTGCTTTCACTGGCTCATTCCGGTATTCACTCTTGAGCAGCGGCCCAGGCTTCCCTGGCGGGAGCCCCGGGCTGCCCCGCGGTTAAGAAGGCTCACTTCTTATAGCCGAATTCCCTCAAGGTCTTGTAGCGCCAGGCACGGCCGTCGTCGTCCTCCAACCCCTTGGGAGAGAGGCCGTCCACCACCCCGAGGATGCCCCGGCCCTGGGTGGTTTCCGCCAGGATGACCTCCAGCGGGTTGGCAGTGGCGCAAAAGATGCGGCAGACCTCCGGGCACATCTTGATGGCATTGAGAACATTGATGGGAAAGGCGTCTTTAAGGAGGATGTTGAAGGTGTGGCCCGCGGCCAGCAGGCCGGCGTTCCTGGTGGCCGCCGCGGTCAGGGTGGGTTCGTTGCCCTCGGCCCGGATGAGGCATTCTCCGGAAGATTCGCAAAAGGCCAGGCCGAACTTGACCCCGGGGACGGCGCCCACCAGGATCTCATAGAGGTCCTCCACGGTTTTGAGGAAGTGGCTCTGACCCAGGATAATATTGGCCCCTTCCGGGATAATCAGCTTGACCAGCTTCAATTCCATGACCCACCTCGCGGCGCCCACCGGAAATCCTTTCCGGTCAGGGGATTTTTATGGTATTATAGCTCCGATAAGGATTGGGGACAATATTAGCGGGGGAGAATGGCCGAAAGGGGCTAAGGCCTATGGCCGGCGCGCCATTTCCGGGTTGTCTCTCTTTTCCCTCTGGCCTCCCCCCACCCCCCGGCGTCACAGCTAGCAGGAGTTCCGGCCATAAAAAAGGTTCTCTTAATATGCCAACTAGTGCTGTTGCTGTCGGTGCGGCCCGCCGGGGCGGCGGTGAAGCTGGGCCTCTATTTCCCCATGACCGGGCCGGCGGCGGCCATGGGCCAGATGGTCTGGGAAGGGGTGCAGACGGCTCACCAGATGCAGCCCCAACTGCTGGGCCAGCCGGTGGAGCTGGTGCTCCTGGACACCCGCAGCGACCGCATCGAAGCGGCCAACGCCGTGAGCCGCCTCATCGAAAGAGACAAGGTGGCGGCCATCCTCGGTGAAGTCATCAGCAGCGACACCCTGGCCGGGGTCCCTATCGCCGAGCGGGCTGGCATTCCCGACCTCAGCCCCACGGCCACCAGCCCCCTGGTGACCCAGG
This sequence comes from Desulfobaccales bacterium, assembly GCA_052326585.1. Lineage (GTDB taxonomy): Bacteria > Desulfobacterota > Desulfobaccia > Desulfobaccales > 0-14-0-80-60-11 > JAPLJC01. The sequence goes on from JBKQLU010000013.1 coordinate 68,723, forward strand.
GCAGGCGCTTCGCCTTCCGGGCCGCCTACGTGGACGACCTGCAGGGCCGGGTGGCGGCCCGCTTCGCCTGGGAGAATCTGCACGCCCGGCGGGTAGCGGTGCTCATTGACCAGGCCCAGGATTATTGTGTGGGCCTGGCCAAGTTTTTCATCGAGGAGTTTAAGCGCCGGGGGGGCGAAATCGTCTCCACCAGCTACATCCAGACCGGCGACCAGGATTTCAGCGCCCAGATTTCCGCCCTGAAGGGCCAGAAACCGGATCTGATCTACGCCCCCAACTACTATGCCGAAGACGCCTTATTGGCCAAGCAGCTCAAGGACCTGGGGGTAGAGACCCCGGTGCTCACCGGCGACGGGGCCCAGGTTCCGGAACTCATCAGCATCGGCGGCGCCGCGGTCAACGGCATGTATTTCACCGCCCTGTTCCACCCCCAGGGGATCAACAGCGAGCTGGGGCGGCGTTTCCTGGCGGCCTATGAAGAGACCTACCATAAGCAACCGGGCGGCTTTGCCGCCTTGGGCGGCGAGAGCTATTTCCTGATGGCCGCGGCCATCAATAAGGCGGGAGACCTGGACGGCCTCCGGATCGCCCAGGCCCTGGCGGAAACCAAAAATTTCCCGGGGGTCACCGGCTCCATCACCATGGGCCCGGACCACAACCCCATCAAGGGGGTGACGGTGATCAAGGTGGAGAACGGCAAGTTTGTCTATCAGACCACCATTAATCCGTAGCTGGCACTGGGAAACAACTTATGGAATCGGCTAACATTAAGATTAAGTCCAACATTCAAATCCCACTGGACAAGGTCGAGGGCTTTTGTCAAAAATGGAAGGTTAAGGAATTTGCCCTTTTCGGCTCGGTTTTGCGGGAGGATTTCAGCCCTGATAGCGACCTAGACGTGCTCGCTACCTTCGCACCGGGTGGCGGCATCACCTTCGATAATCGGGTGCAGATGCAGGATGAGCTTGCGGGAATTTTTGGCCGCCAGGTCGATCTGGTGGAAAAGGATTCAATCCGTAATCCGTTTCGGCGCCACCATATTCTGACGACCAAAGAGGTCGTTTATGCCGCTTAGCTGGAGGGACCCGGCAAATCTTCTGACGACGGTGCCTGACCACGACGCCATTAATGGGAGTGGCGGTGATCAAGGCGGAAAATGGTTTTTTTTATTTGACCATGATTAATCCGTAGAACCCTTGAGAGTATTGTGTTGGGACAAAGATCTTGCCTAAGGAAATATAAGTTTTGAATAATAATAATATTAAAATTATCCGTTATCCCGGTGGAAAACAGAAGATATTAAATTCAATAATTAAATATTTACCTAATACCGAAACTATTCAAGGAAACTATGTGGAACCATTTGCCGGGAGTGCATCAGTTTTTCTTAGGTTGAATCCACCGAATGCTTTATTGAATGACATTAATCCTGAATTGATTAGTTTTTATAAGGGAATTAGAAATTATCCTAATAAAGTTTGGCATTATTATGAAAGCTTTGATAATACTAAAGAAGCTTATTATGAAATTAGAAATAATAAACCACAGAATAATAATTTAGCCTTTCGGTCTGCGCGCTTTCTTTTCTTAAACAGAACAAGTTTTAAGGGTATGTTCAGATACAACTTAAAAGGCGAGTTTAACGTGGGATACGGAGGACAAGATAGGCGCTGGATAATTAATCAAGAAACGTTAGTTAATGTCGCTAATATTTTTAAAAAAACAATTTTATCATGCACTGATTTCGAAAAGATTATAGACTGTTGCTTTGAAGGGGATTTTATTTTCCTTGATCCCCCCTACAGGCCAGGCTGCCGTGAAATAATGCATTCACATTATTGGTTTGGTAAATTTACTTTTGATGATCATATTCGCCTGGCTAAAGCATTGAAGTCAGCTACAAAAAGAGGCGCGAATTGGGCATTGACAACATCATGTCATCAAGATATTTTAAAATTATATGAAAATAATTCTATCCACAAATTAGATAAAGGAACCGGTAATAAACCTGGAGCTATAACTGGAGAATCAAAGGAAGTCATAATTTTTAATTATTAAGTGGGGTGGAATATGAAAGCTTTTTTTGATAAAGCAGCGATGCAAAACCATCCATTACGTTTCCTATTAGATTTCCTAGAACAGGAAAAAGCTTTCGAACAAGCTAATAAATATGATGACATGAAATTTGTGGGTTATGCTTTGGATATAGGCTATGATACAGTTACAATAATTACTTGCGACCCTTATAAAATAGCAGTAGGTGGGGTTCCCAGAAATTCCATCCTTATAATGATTCCCTCAAATTATGAAGAATTTCCCCCACATTTTACATTACTAAGGGTAGCAGATACAGCCCCTACACCTCTGTCAAAGGAAGTTCAACAAACATATTTTGAGCTACAGAAAAAATCGATGCCAGAACTGGATATATTTACTCAAAGTGAATTACAATGGGGGGCATTGAAAACTAGTGTTTTAGGGATGATATACCCCCATCCGGATAAATTTGACCAGATAGAATTTTCCGGTGATTTAAATAATTTTGTTAGCGCCCATAAATATAGGGTTTATGCTCCGAATAAAGACTTATTGGATTTAATAATTAATTCCTTAGTTCCTAAAGACAATCAATTTTCAATTGGTAATTTAAGATTAACAGAGTGCAGGCTTCCTTTGCCAGACAAACCACTACTAAATATTCCTGTAATGGTTGCACCTAGCGATTTTATGGGGACACGAACTGCAATGTTTGGTAAGACACGACTAGGTAAAAGTAATGTAGTAAAGCTAATAGCACAAAGCCTAATTGAAACAACCCAAGAATCAAAAAACGTAGGGCAAATCATATTTGATATAAATGGGGAATATGCAAATGATAATCCTCAGGATGAAAATCTTTCATTAGCTAGCGTGTATAAGGATCGTTGCGAAGTATATGCATTAACACCAAAGCCGTCTACTCCTTCAAAGCCCTTGAAATTAAATTTTTATGAATTTCCTGATCGTTCTCATCAAGTTTTGGGCAGTTTATTAGTAGGAGAAGGGCGTAGCTCAATATACGTGAAAGATTTCATAGGGGCAGAAATACCTTCCCTACAATCATTAGCCTCTTTACCTGCCAATGAATTATTGAGAGCAAAGCGAAGGATTTTAATGTATTGGAGCATTTTGATGAAAGGAGGGTTTGCAATAGATGAGGGTAAGTTAACAAATGGGATTAAGGGAATAGATCCCAAATATAATGCAGATTTAAGATCATTTTTATACCCGGGAAAAACACCTCCAAATATAACCTCTTTACATCAATTGGTTTCTGAATTTGAGCATCTTGCAGACTTTATCCGTAATAAAAAAGATGATAACCCTTTATTATCATCATCAAGCGGGAGTAAAAGGCCACTTTTTGAGCGTGACGAACGTGCTCTTCTAGAATTCTTAAAACCCTCTGCAGGCAAGGGGCCTGCAATGTTAACAAATTTTAGAATGTATCACGATCAGAAGGCAGGAGATTTTTCGAATGAAATATTAGCTTTAATTGATGATGGAAAAACGGTGATCTTAGACCTAGGTAATGCAAATCCGGTAGTGATGGAGTATTTCTCAGAGGAGCTGTCACATACAATATTTAATGAACAAGTAACAAAATTCTCAAACAACAATCTTGGAAATCATTATGTGCAGCTTTATTTTGAAGAAGCACATAACCTTTTTCCTGTGAAAGAGGAGAAGCAAGATATTTATAAAAGAATCGCGAAAGAGGGCGCAAAATACCATATAGGTATGGTTTACTCTACACAATCAGTTACTACAGTAAATAAAGATTTATTATCGCAGACCGAAAATTTCTTTATTGCCCACCTTTCATCACAAGATGAGGTTAATGCTTTAGGAAAGGTAAACTTTGCTTACAATAGTCTTAAAGATGATATTTTGCAATCAAAAACCGTTGGCTATATAAGAATGCTTACTCGTTCTCATAGATTTGTTATTCCGATACAAGCTCGTAAATTTGAACCTCTGAAGGTTAATAATTAAAGGGACTTTTATGCCATATAAACAAGGCGATAGACTGCCAGGCGAAAGAGCTAGCAAATTAGGCCACTTAGAGGTTTTAAAAAGCGAGCTCGTTAACGAGTTAATAAAGAAATTTGAGGATAATTCTTATCTTTGCTGCACTTCAAATCCTCTATGGGAACCAATCCCTAAAATTGATGCTCCACTCACTATAATTTTTGGAATAGATGGATCTTTGCAATTCATTGAATCTGATGTTTTCCCGTATAAACGACTTGCCTTTGTAAAGACTGCACTATTACGAGTGGACCAATGGGCCTTATCAAAAGTTAATAAAGAGTCCCCCCATCCTTTGGCTCTTCGAGATATTCTATCCGATTCTGCAATTTATCACGCTACAGTATTTCCGTTAAAACATATTTCTATTTCTGGGTTAAATACTTATCATGCGATCCGCAAGATTATTTTCGAATCCGTAAAAGATAATTCATTAAATAGTGAGCCTATGGAAACCCTTAAATGGATTGCGTATGAGAAATGGGACGGGAAAAAGAAAAATTTACCTTTGTTTGAATGTCCTCATTGTGAAAGTGAAAAGGCTACACTGCCTTATGATACTGAGTTGGGCAACTGCCCAAAATGCAACGGAGAATTATTTTTAACTGACATGCTCGGTTTCCACCAAGATATGGCACCAGATTTCGCTTCTGATAGTATTGCTACTTCTTATATGCAAATACATGAAGTTTTACTTTTATTTACTGGAATTCGTTATTATTGGGAAAAAAACAGGGATATTTTAAACAGATGTCTATTTGTTAAAGATGGTCCTTTATCAATTCGTGCCCAATATTCAAAATTAGTTAATCCGATAAGACGCTTTTTAACATTTGCACGAGACCAAGGTCATCCAGTATATTTAATCGGACAAGAGAAAAGCGGAAGATTTCATGATCATTTAGAATTGATTGGTAGGGAAGCACCTCTTGGGCACCTATTTATTCCAGGAGATGTATATATAAAAGAGGAGATTCAACATAGACCTAAATCAGGTGCTGCATATGGGAAGGATACAAATTACGGCGCGAAGGTATTTTTTAAAATTAGTCCATTTCATCAAATGGTATTGAATATTCCAACTGGTGAATTTGTTCCAAATCCCGTTATATCTAATCTTATAGGAATTGATAAAATATCTTCAACACTAATGACAATACTTAGCAATCGGTTCGAAGGTGCACTTTTACCGGTAGAACTTGCAAATGGGATCGCATCTTTGTCAACATATCCCTCTTCTCACATTTTAAAGATTTTTATAGAAGCAAAAGGATTATAAAATTACTCCATTGGAACAGCCACCCCTATTCGCTATGGAAACCCGCGCCGTCCCCATCAATATCGAGGATGAGATACGCAAATCGTATCTCGAATACGCCTTGAGCGTCATCATCGGCCGGGCCCTGCCGGACGTGCGGGACGGTCTCAAGCCGGTGCACCGCCGCATCCTCTTCGCCATGTCCGAGGGCGGCAACGATTGGAACCGGCCCTATCGCAAAAGCGCCCGCATCGTCGGCGATGTCATCGGTAAGTACCACCCCCATGGCGACACCGCGGTCTATGACGCCATCGTCCGCATGGCCCAGGACTTCTCCCTGCGCTACCCGCTGGTGGACGGCCAGGGCAACTTCGGCTCCATCGACGGCGACTCGCCGGCGGCCATGCGGTACACCGAGGTGCGCCTCACCCGTCTGGCCCACGAACTCCTCCAGGACCTGGACAAAGATACGGTGGATTTCATCGGCAACTACGACGGCTCCCTGAAAGAGCCCCTGGTGTTGCCCAGCCGCATCCCGAATCTGCTCATTAACGGCTCCTCGGGCATCGCCGTGGGCATGGCCACCAACATCCCGCCCCACAGCCTGGAAGAAGTGTGCAACGCCCTGCTGGCCCTCCTCGATAATCCGGACCTCACCCTTACGGAGCTCATGGCCTTCGTGCCGGGGCCGGACTTCCCCACCGGCGGCTTCATTTACGGGGCCGCAGGCATCAGTGAAGCCTACCGCACCGGTCGCGGCCTCATCCGCCTCAGGGCCAAGGTGACCGTGGAGCGCAAGGCCGGCCGGGAGACCCTGGTGATCCGGGAGTTGCCATACCAGGTGAACAAGGCCCGGCTGGTCGAGCGCATCGCCGAGTTGGTAAAGGACAAAAAGATCGAGGGCATCTCCGAGCTCCGGGACGAATCCGACCGGGAGGGCCTGCGGGTGACCATCCAGCTCAAGAAAGACGAGCAGGCCGAGGTCATCCTGAACCAGCTCTATCTCAACACCCAGATGCAAGTCACCTTCGGCATCAACCTGGTGGCCATCGTCCACAACCGGCCGGAACTGTTGGGCCTCAAGGACCTGCTGCACCATTTCCTGGAACACCGCCGGGAAGTGATCCTGCGGCGCACCCGCTATGAGCTGAAGCAGGCCGAGGCCCGAAAACACATCCTGGACGGCCTGCTCACCGCCCTCGATTTCCTGGATCAGGTCATCGCCCTGATCCGCTCTGCGGCCACCCCGGCGGAGGCCAAGGAACAGCTCATGGCCGGGATGTTCGTCACCGAGTCCCCCAAGGTTGCCAGCCATGAAGAGATGCGCAGCCGCTACGCCCTCTCCGAGATCCAGGCCCAGGCCATCCTGGACATGCGCTTGCAGCGCCTCACCGGCCTGGAGCGCCAGAAGATCATAGATGAGGCCCGGGAGGTGGACGCCGCCATCGCCCGCTTCCGCCAGATCCTGGCTGAGGAGGCCCAGGTGAAGGCCCTCATCGCCCAGGAATTGACCGAGGTTAAGGAACGCTACGGCGACGGCCGGCGCACCGAGATCGTCCCCGAGGCCCAGGAGTTTACCGCCGAAGACCTGATCGCCGACGAAGAGATGGTGGTGACCTTCAGCCACCGGAGCTACATCAAGCGCACCCCCCTGGCTATCTACCGCAGCCAGCGCCGGGGCGGCAAGGGGCGCACCGGCATGGCCACCCGGGAAAATGATTTCGTCTCCCAGCTCTACATCGCCTCCACCCACACCTACTTCCTGGTGTTTACCAATAAAGGCCGGATCTTCTGGCTCCGGGTGCATGAAATTCCGGTGGGCTCGCCTTCGGCCCAGGGCAAGGCCATCGTCAATCTGGTACAGTTGGGGCCCGACGAAAAAGTGGCTACCATCCTGCCGGTCAAGGAGTTCCTGGCCGGGATCTCTTTGGTGATGGCCACCCGGCGGGGAGTGGTGAAGAAGACCGACCTGGCGAACTTTCAGCGGCCTCGCAGCGGCGGCCTCATCGCCCTTTCCCTGGATGCCGGGGACGAAATGGTGGGCGCCGCCCTGAGCGAACCGGGCCAAACCATCCTTCTGGGCAGCCGCCAGGGCAAGATCGTCCGCTTCCCCACGTTGGAGGTTCGGGATATGGGCCGCTCGGCCCGGGGGGTGAAAGGCATGCGGTTGGCCCCGGATGACGAGGTGGTGGGGATGGAGGTGTTGCGCCCCGAGGGAACTATCCTGACGGTGACGGAGCGGGGCTACGGCAAGCGCACCGATCCGGCCAAATACCCGCAACACCACCGGGGCGGCCAGGGGGTGCGGGGGCTCAACGTCACCAAGCGCACTGGCCTGGTGATGGGCATCCTGCAAGTGAGCGAAGACGACGAAGTCATGCTGGTCACCGACGGGGGCAAGATCCTGCGTCTGGCGGCCCGGGGGATTTCTCTCATCGGCCGGGTCACCCAGGGCGTGAAACTGATGGACGCCGAAGTGGAAGAGCGGGTGGTCTCCGTGGCCAAGGTGGCGGAACAGAGCGATGACGGCGAAGCCGAACCCGAGCCCGGCCTTGGACTCTCCTGAGGCCAGAACCGTGGCGGTGGTGGGGGCCGGCAGTTGGGGCACCACCCTGGCCAATCTCCTGGCAGACAAGGGTCTAAGCGTCCGCCTCTGGGTCCGGGAAGAAGAGGTCTATGAAGACCTGCAGCGGAACCGGCGCAACCATGCCTTTCTGCCCGGGGTCCGGCTCGCCGCGAATATTGCCTTCAGCCAGGAGTTGCCGGAGGTCTTGCAAGACGCCACCCTGGTGCTGATGGCGGTTCCCTCCCACGCCTTCCGGGAGGTGCTGCGCGCCATCAAACCCTGGTTCCCCTCCGGCGGGATTCTCCTGAGCGCCACCAAGGGCATGGAGATGGATTCCCTGCTCACCATGGAGGGGGTGACCCGGGAGGAACTGGGTCCGGAGATCCATTACGCGGTGCTCTCCGGCCCCAGCTTTGCCATGGAGGTGGCCCAGCGGCAGCCCACCGCGGTGACCATCGCCTCCCGGCAGCAGGAGGTGGCCCAGTTCTTACAGAAGCTCTGCTCCACCCCCTACTTCCGGATTTATACCAGCCGGGACGTTACCGGGGTGGAAGTGGCGGGCGCCCTGAAGAATATCTTCGCCATCGGCGCCGGCATTCTGGCCGGCATGGGCTTGGGAAACAACCCCCGCGCCGCCCTGATCACCCGGGGACTGGCGGAGATGACTCGCCTGGGAGTGCGCCTGGGGGCCAATCGTCTCACCTTAACCGGAATGGCCGGGGTGGGGGACCTGATCCTTACCTGTACCAGTATCCAGAGCCGCAATTTCCAGGTGGGTTTCAAGCTGGGGCAGGGGCAGACCCTGGAGGAGATCCTGGGAGCCATGACCATGGTGGCGGAAGGAATCAAGGCCTCCCGGGCGGCGCACCTGCTGGCGGAGAGGCTGGGAGTGGAGGTGCCCCTGGTGACCGCCATCTACAAGATTCTCTATGAAGGCCTGGCCCCCAAGGAAGCCATTAAAAAACTGATGACCCGGGAACTTAAAGACGAACTGGAAGCCATGAGCGAAACCTGGTAATGCCGATGAACAACGATCCCATTGCTGTCCAAATTCCCGGACTCGGGGAGCCCAAGGTAAATTCCCCCATATCCCGCGCCCCCATGTGCACCCGGGATGGGCTCTGCGTGCCCAAGGCCTTTACCCAGGACGACGATAAGGTCCTGGTCTACGATACCCTCGATCACTTTAAGAGCCTGGGGCCTGGGGAAGAGCCACTGGCCTTTGAAATGGCCGGCCCCCGGGAAAAGATCTATTTTGACCCCTCCAAGGTGCACTGCGCCATCGCCACCTGCGGTGGCCTGTGCCCCGGCACCAACGACGTCATCCGGGCCATCGTCCTGGAACTCTACTTCCTTTATGGAGTGCGCCACATCTACGGGGTCCGGTATGGCCTGCGGGGATTCATCCCTCAATACGGCCACGGGCTGCTGGAACTCACCCCGGAAGCGGTGGCCAACATCCACACCTTCGGGGGCACCATCCTGGGCTCCTCCCGGGGCCCCCAGGACACCGGCGAGATCGTTGACGCCCTGGACCGCATCGACCTGCGCATCCTCTTTCTCATCGGGGGCGACGGCACCCTGCGGGCCGCCTACGACATCTACCAGGAGATCACCCGGCGGGAACTTAGGATCAGCGTCATCGTCATTCCCAAAACCATTGACAACGACATCCCCCTGGTGAGCCGTTCCTTCGGGTTCGACACCGCGGTGGAAGAGGCCACCCGCTCCATCATGGCGGCCCATACCGAAGCGGTGGGAGCCCCCAACGGCATCGGCCTGGTGAAGCTCATGGGCCGCTACTCGGGGTTCATCGCGGCCAACGCCACCCTGGCCCTGCGGGAGGTCAACTTCGTCCTGATTCCCGAAGCCGATTTCGATATCGACGGGGAATGCGGCCTGTTGGCGGTACTGGAACAGCGGCTCCGGGAGCGGCAACATGCCCTGATCCTGGTGGGGGAAGGCGCCGGCCAAAAATTTTTCCGCCAGCAAGACCTGCCCCGCGACCCTTCGGGGAACGTCAAACCGGGAGATATCGGACTTTTCCTCCAGGCGAGGATCCGGAAATACTTCCTGCAGAAAAAAATGGAAGTGAACCTCAAATATATCGACCCCAGCTACTTGATCCGCAGCATGCCGGCCAACCATAATGACAGCATCTACTGCGGCTTTCTGGGCCAAAACGCGGTGCACGCCGGCATGGCCGGCAAGACCGGTATGCTGGTGAGCCGCTGGCACGGCCACTTCATCCACATTCCCATCCAGGCCGCGGCGGGCGGGCGCCAGGAGATGGAACTCAATTCTCCCCTGTGGCGCAGCGTCGTGGAGTGCACCGGCCAGCCGCCCTTGAAAAATCCGTAAGGCGGGAGGCTGCGGGCCATGGAGGCCGGGCACCCCCGGCGCACCGGGCCACGCGGCGCCTGGAAAAAAGAGGTGAAGCACACCCAGATGGACCAGACCGCCAGATCTCCCGTGTTCGACTGCCGCCAATGCGGCGATTGCTGCGCCGGCCGGGGAGGCATCCATGTGCGCCCCCAGGAAGTGGAGGCCATGGCGGCGCACCTGTCCATGCCGGTAGCGGAATTCCGCCGCAATTGTGTGGAGGCCTCACTTACCGGGCCCCGCCTGAGGGTGGCTGACGAGGTTTGCATCTTCCTTCGGGAGGACAAGCGCTGCCGGGTGCATCCGGTGAAGCCCTTCATCTGCCGCCAGTGGCCCTTTCTCCCGGCGCTGCTGGTGGAGGCCGACGAACTGGAATACGCCAAGGGCGCCTGCCCGGGCATCGACCCGTCTTGCACGCACATGGAGTTTGTCGAGGAGGCCCTGAGCCAAGGCAAAAAATGATTAAAGGTGGGCAAAACCCACCATTTATCAAGTCATTCATTAATGATAATTTACCCATATTATTATGGCCCGAAAGCAGCATAAAATGCTCGCATTAGATTATTTCGTTGGTGGTCTGCCAGCAGCCATCCTATTTAAAATGAGCTTAGATGATATTAATACATTAATAAACAAATCAGAAGATGATAAAGAAGCATATGGATTAAATGCAGTTGCAGAAATTTGTTTGATTGGTCTCGTTTCATATTTCGAGGGTTTTTGTAAAAATTAATTTGCATCACTAATAAATATATGTCCTATTATTTTAAGAAATTTAATTGAAAAACGGCCAGATTTGTCTATTAACGTAAGGGACTTATTGGAATATGATTTTTATTCAAAAAATATATTAGGTTTTTTTCTATCTGAAAAGTTTGATTTTGGCTCCGCAAAGAATATTAATAATATATTTTATGATCTTCTCAGAATTACACCTTTTCCTAAAGATGATATTATTAAATATGATCAGTTGTTAAATGATAGGAATTTACTTGTTCATCATGCAGGAATATACACCACGAAATATCATAGACATGTATTTGTTAAGAAACGAACCATAAACCGAATCTTTTATGATTCATTTATTGTTAGAAAGAAGGATTTCAAAAAATGGGCAACATTTATTAATAATATTACTATAAAAATAAACGATATTAGCCGTAAAGCATTGGCAGGTTTTATCGTCAGAGAAAAGATTAAATTATTGAAAGAAAATGAAAAAGCTTTTGATTATTTAGAATGGACGACATAAGTAGATGTAATTAATCCAACACTAATTACTTTATGATATGCATTGTTAATATGACAATATCTAACCTATAAAATAGAGGGGTCTATATACAATAATGCGAATATCCCTTTTAAGGATTTTAATTGGTCTGTTTTTAGTGAATTTGATCCTAACTCCTGTCCTGGCCGCCGAGCCGCCGGATGCCGCGGCCAGCGCCTTTGCGGAGGGAGTGGCGGCCCTGAACCAGGGCGATAACGCCGCCGCCATCGCTAAATTCACCGCGGCCCTGAAGCTCGACCCGAACCTGGCGGAGGCCTACCTCAATCGGGGCGTGGCCTACCTGAGGCAGGACCAGCCGCCGGAAGCGGTGGCCGATTTTGATAAGGCCCTGGAATTGGTGCCAAATTCTCCCGAAGCCCTCTATAACCGGGGCCTGGCCTACAGCCACAGCGGCGTCTATGACAAGGCCCTGGCAGACTATACCCTGGCCTTGAAATACGCCCCCAGGGACTGGCAGATCCTCTACAACCGCGGCAACACCTACCTGGATCTGGGCCAGGGAAAGGAGGCCGTGGCGGACTACAACCGGGCCTTGCAGCTCCACCCCAAGACTCCGGAGATCCTCCTGAACCGGGGTCTGGCCTATCTGAGGCTGGGGCAGCCTGAGAAGGCCCTGCAAGACGCGGACGCGGCCCAGGAACTCAAGGCCGGTTTACCCGTGGCCCAATTCGTCCGGGCCCAGGCCCTGGAAAAGTTGGACCATAAATATGAGGCCATGGCCGCCTACCGGCAATTCCTGAATACCGGCGACCCCGGCAAAGACCGGACCATGATGCAGCAGGCTCTGGAGCGCCTCAAACACCTGGAAGGAAAATAACCTCAGAAAGCAGTAAGCCTTAAGCAGGAAAATTCCCGGCAATCTGCTCACTGCTCACTGCTTACTGCTTACTGCTTACTGCTCACTTTTAACTATTATGGCCTACTACCTCACCACTCCCATCTATTATGTCAACGCTGAGCCCCACCTGGGCCATGCCTATACCACGGTAGTGGCCGATGCCCTGGCCCGCTTCCAGCGCCTCCTGGGGGTGGAGACCCGCTTCCAGACCGGCACCGACGAGCACGGGGACAAGGTGGTAGAGGCGGCCCGCCGGGCCGGCCTGCCGGTTAAGGACTTTGTGGACTGCATCAGCGCCCAGTTCCGCCAGACTTGGGACGAATTGGACATCAGCTACGACCGTTTCATCCGCACCACCGACCCCGACCACCTGCGGGTGGTCCAGGAGGTCCTCAGCCGGGTCCACGGGCGCGGCGACATCTACTTTGGTGAATACGGGGGCCTCTATTGCTACGATTGTGAAGCCTTCTATCTGGAGCGGGACCTGGTGGACGGCCTCTGCCCGGACCACCGGACCAAACCCACCTACCTCAAGGAAGAGAACTACTTCTTCCGCATGAGCAAATACCAGGGCTGGCTCCTGGACTATCTCCACGACCACCCCGGCTGGATCCGGCCGGAGCGCTACCGCAACGAGGTGCTGGCCTTCCTGCGGGAGCCCCTGGAGGATTTGTGCATCTCCCGGCCCAAGAGCCGTCTGGAGTGGGGCATCACCCTCCCCTTTGATGAGCGATACGTCACCTACGTCTGGTTCGACGCCCTCCTCAATTACCTTACGGGCTTGGGCTACCGTCTAGAAATAGATTACCCCAGGTTACAACATTTCTGGCCAGCTCAGCACGTCATCGGCAAGGACATTCTCAAGCCCCACGCCATCTACTGGCCCACCATTCTGGCTTCCCTCGGGCTCCCGCCTTTCCAGCATCTCAACGTCCACGGCTACTGGCAGCTGGACGCCGGCAAGATGTCCAAGAGCCTGGGCAACGTGGTGGAGCCCCGGGCCCTGGCGGCCCGATACGGCGTGGACCAGGTGCGTTATTTCTTTCTCCGGGAGATGGTCTTCGGCCTGGACGCCCATTTCAGCCAGGAAGCGCTGGTCGGCCGCATCAACGCTGACCTGGCCAACGACCTGGGCAACCTCCTGGCCCGCAGCCTGGGGATGGCCTTCAAATACCGGAACGGGGTGGTTCCGGCCCCCGGAGTACCCGCCGGCTCGGACCAGGAATTAATCCTCCTGGCCCAAGAGACCGCCGGCAACTTTCTCCAGCAGTTCCCCGCCCTGGAATTCACCCGGGCCCTGGCGGGGGTCTGGGAGTTCATCGGCCACTTGAACCGCTACATCGTCGCCAATGCCCCCTGGGAGCTGGCCAGGCAGCCGGAAGCTGCAGTGCGCCTGGATACGGTGCTCTACCACCTGCTGGAATCTCTGCGCTGGATCGCCGCCTTACTGCGGCCGGTGATGCCTGGAAGCGCCCTAAAGATGAGCGAGCACCTGGGTCTGGGCCTGGCCCTGTGGGACCAGCCCCTGCCCCAGGTGCTTAAGTGGGGCCGCCTGCTCCCCGGCGGCTCCCTGAAAACCGGCCCGCCCCTCTTCCCCCGGATAGAGACTGAGGTGAAGTGATCTTTCCGGGAGGGTCCCCGGCGTCCAGGCACCTAGCCGCGTGCCTTGTGAGCGCCGGGTGGAAAATTTCCCTTGCTTTTCGCCAAGTGTGTTATAATCCAGCCGAAATAAGCATCTCCAGGACCACATAACACCATCCTCAACCCGTGCTGAAGGTTCTTTCAGGGGGAGATCCCGAATGGCCAGGAAAATTCGGGGCGCGGTTGCCATTCTTCTGGGGTCGGCGGTTTTCCTGGCGGGCTGCGCCGGGGCGCCCCCGCCGGCTGCGGGGCCGCCGCCATCCCAGGCGCCCCTGCCCCAGGCGCATCGCAGCCCCCAGGAGATTGCCCTGGAACGCGCCCTGGGAGAATTCTACGGCGCCCCTTACCGGGCCGGGGGCACTACCCCCCAGGGGGTGGATTGCTCCGGGTTAGTCCAGGCCCTGCTCCAGAGGGCCGGGGTGAACCTGCCCCGCACCGTAGCCCAGCAGTATGATAGCGGGCGGCCGGTGGGGCCCGGACAATTGCGCTTCGGCGACGTGGTCTTCTTCGACCGCTACTGCCAGCAGGGCCGGGACTTTTACCTGGCCAGCATCGTGCCGTCCTTCACCGCCCAGCAAGTTTGCCACGATGGGCTCTACCTGGGGGAAGGCCGCTTCCTGCACGCCTCCCCCCAGGGGGTTTGCGTCAGCCGCCTGGACGCCGAAGTTTGGCGCGCCTCTTATAGAGGGGCGCGGCGCTATCTGGCCTGGCCGTAGCCGCCAGTTCCAAGCGGCACCCCCCCCGGCGCGCCCCGATAGCGCCAACCGGACTTTTCCAAACCGCAAAAAGCCGCTCGCTTTTCTCTACCGATGCCTTAAAATATAAAAATATATCTTAGGCTTCTGGAGTTAAGCGGCCGCCATACCTCACCAAAGATCGGGAGCGCTTATGCAAACGACTCGCCGTCCCTATGCTGCCCGCCTGGGCTTGATCGTGTTGTTCGTGATGACCATGGGCCTTTCGGAGACCTGGGCCCAGTCTTTCCTGGGCGATTATCGCTTTGGGACTTTCGGTCCTTCCCGGGAACAAAACCGCCTGGACCGCGAGCAACTG
>JBKQLU010000014.1:0-40703 GCA_052326585.1 Desulfobaccales bacterium
GGCTGCCTATGGGGGCGAAGCCCATGACGATGAGCCCGAAGAGGCTCATGAGGCGGCCCCGCAGTTCATCGGGGACGTTGAGCTGCAGCAGGCTGTTGCCGGTGGAGAGTTGGGTCACCATGCCGAAACCGGTAATAAACATGAAGACCAGAGCGGCGTAATATGAGCCGCAGAGCCCCAGCCCCACCAGCCCCAGGAGAAAGAGGGCCTGTCCGGTCAGGAAGGAATGCATGGGAGGGCTGTTCTCCAGGCGCCAGGCCAGGATAAGGGCGCCGAGAAAGGCCCCCAGGCCGCTGGCGCCCATGAGGAGGCCGAAGCCGCCGGGTCCCGCCCCCAGGGTATCCCGGGCCAGCTTGGGCAGCAGCACGTAATAGGGCATGGCCAGGAAGGCCACCAGGCTCATCAAGAGCAGGATCAAGCGCAGCTGCCGCCTGGGCCACAGGTAGTCTCCGAGCTCCTTCCAGGCGTGCCATAGGGGCGTCCAGGGCGCCGGACGGGAGGGCGGCAGCTTGAGGAGCGCCAGGGCCAGGAGCACCGCCAGAAAGCTGGCGGCGTTGAGATAGAAGCAGTTGGCCATGCCCAGGGCCGCAATCACCACCCCGCCCACCGCCGGCCCTATCACCCGGGTGGCGTTGAAGAGACTGGAGTTGAGGGCAATGGCGTTGGGCAGGTCCGGCTTGCCCACCATCTGCACGATGAAGGCCTGGCGCGCCGGAATGTCGAAGGCCATTGCCGTGCCGGAGAGGAAGACGATGAGGCAGAGGTCCCAAATCTTGATGAGTTTCAGATCCACCAGCAGCCCCAGGGCCAGGGCCAGCAGCAGCAGGGCCGTCTGGGTGATAAACATCAACCGCAGTTTGCTGGTGTGGTCCGCCACCACCCCGGCCAGAAGGGAGAAGAGCAGCACCGGCAGGGTTTGCAAGGCCCCCACCAGCCCCAGGTAGAGGGCGGAGTTGGTGAGCACCAGGACCAGCCAACTGAAGGCCACCGCCTGCATCCAGGAGCCGGTGAGGGAGATCAGCTGGCCGGTAAAAAAGAGCTGAAAATTGTGGTGGCGCAGGGCCTTGAAGGTTAGGAGGCTTTTCATCTGAGACGCTGGCTAATTTATTTATTGTAAGGATTGGACCGGAAAGGCGCAACCCGGTATTTAGCCGCGGCGCCCCGGGGGAGCGCCCGGCTTCCAGTAAGGCTTGCCGCGGCCTGCCCGCCAGGGTACGCCCGGCGCACCCTTGGGGAACTGGCCGCGATCCTGGCCTTTCCGCCTTGACAATTTTCGCGCCCCGGCCATAATAGACTATATTTCTTAAGAAATGGAGAAGCCGGAATGTTTGTGCTGAGCAATTTGCTGGTGGCCGTAGCCAGGATCCTCGACCTGGGGCTCACCATCTATATGTGGGTGATCATCGCCCGGGCCCTGATTTCCTGGGTGAATCCCGATCCCTATAACCCCATCGTGCGGTTTCTCTATAACGTCACCGAACCGGTGCTGGCCTGGTTGCGCCAGCGGTTGCCCCTGGTTTACGGCGGTATGGATCTGGGCCCCCTCCTGGTGCTGCTGGCCATCGTATTCTTGAAAAATTTCCTGATTTCCAGTCTCCTGGGTCTCGCCCTGCGGATGTCCTGAGGATTGGTCCGGTATGTCCACCTGGTTTTCGCCCACCGGCCAGGGCTACCTGCTGTGGCTGACGGTGGCTCCGGGGAGCCGGCGCACCGAGGTGTTGGGCTTGCATGGCGACCGCCTCAAGGTCCGGCTGGCGGCTGTCCCGGAGAAGGGGGCGGCCAACCGGGAACTCCTGGCCTTCCTGGCCCGGGCCCTGAACCTGCCCCAGGGCGTCTTTCGCCTCCTGGGGGCGCGCAGCCGCAACAAGCTGGTGGAAATCCACGATCTCTCCCCGGGCCTGGAGGCCCGCCTGCAAGCCCTTCTCGACACCTCCTCAAAAAAAGTTCAAGGTTGAGACCTCTCGGAAAACCGGACTTTGTCATCCGAAGCGCAACGCCGGATCTCGTATTTACTTAAAATATATGAGATTCTTCGGCCGCGGCGCTCCTTCAGAATGACCAAAGGGGGACTTGCGCCGGGGGCTCAACTTTGAACTTTGAACCTTGAACTAGCCTCAGGTACGCAGCCGTTCTTGACAAGGGGAGTGATGATGATAACCATTATGCCAACAAATCATCCGGTGGATGAGGCTGGGAGTGGTTCAGCCGGAATGACCGAATATTATCAGATCTTGGGGGTCTCCCGGGAGGCCTCCCTGGAGGAGATCAGAGGCAGCTACCGGCAGCTGGCTCTCAAACATCATCCCGACAAGAACCCCGGGGACCAGGAGGCGGAAGAGCAATTCAAGCTGATTTCCGAAGCCTACCAGGTGCTGTCGGATACCGAGAAGCGGCAGCTTTACGACCTATATGGCCAAGCGGGCCTGGCCGGCATGGATGTCGGCGGCTTCAGCGGTTTTGAGGATATCTTCGGCTCCTTTGGGGACATATTCGAGGAATTCTTCAGCTTCGGGAAACGTCCGGCCCAGGCCGAAGGGGCTCAGCCCGGCGCCGACCTGCGCCAGCGGGTGGTCCTGACCCTGGAAGAAGTGGCCCGGGGCCTGGATACCAGCCTGGAGGTGGAGCGGCGGGTCAGTTGCCGGCGCTGCGGCGGCAGCGGTTTGGAGCCCGGCACCCAGCCTCAGAGCTGCCCGCGCTGTGGGGGCCGGGGCCAGATTAGCCAGCCGCGAGGATTTCTGAAGATCTTCCACAATTGTCCGGATTGTCTCGGGTCCGGCAGACTCATAAGCTCTCCCTGCGCCGACTGCGGGGGCAGCGGCACGGTTCAGGAGAAGAAGCAGCTTCAGGTGCGCATTCCGGCGGGGGTGGACAGCGGCACCCGCCTGCGCCTCCGGGGGGAAGGGGAAGCCGGCGCCAGGGGCGGCCCGGCCGGCGACCTCTACCTGGAAGTTGAGATCGCCCCGCATCCCATCTTCTCCCGCCAGGAACGAGATCTCCATTTCCAGGCGCACCTCTCTTTTGTGGAAGCCGCCCTGGGCGCCGCGGTCACTGTTCCCACCTTGAATTCCCAGAAACTCCTGCAAGTGCCGGCCGGCACCCAGCCCGGGGCCAGCTTTCGCATCCCGGGGGAAGGGCTTCCGGGCCTCAAGGGCAAGTCCAGGGGCGATCTGGTAGTGACAGTGGCCCTTTCGACCCCCACCCGGCTCAGCTCCCAAGAGAAGCAGCTACTGGAGGAATTTCTTAAATTGCAGGCCAAGCCCGAGGGCAAGCGGCCCAAGGAAAGGGCGGCGGAGAAGCGGTGAGTTTTTGAGCCGGAATTACCTCTAGTAAAATCTTCAGCCGTTGGCTCAGTCTACCTGCCTTAGCTGGCCGCGGTTTCATTGGCCCCCAGCCATTTCTGCGCCAGAAGCCCACTCAAAAAATGACCTTCTCAGCCTGCGCCCCGCAGCTCAGGCATACTTGAGCCGTCCAGCCTCCAGGGCCCGGATCTGGTCCCGCAGGCTCGCGGCTCGCTCAAAATCGAGCTTTTTGGCGGCGGCCTGCATCTCCCGCTTCAGGCGGGCAATCCGGGCTGCCGCTTCCTCCTCCAACATATAGGGAGCCTGTTCTTCGGCGGCCAGGGGCACGGTGACATAATCCTGTTCGTACACCGAGCCCAGGACGTCTTTGATACGGCTCTGGATGGTTTCCGGGGTGATGCCGTGGCGTTGATTGTAAATTAGCTGGAGGGCCCGGCGGCGGTCGGTCTCCTGGATGGCCCAGGCCATGGAGGGGGTTACCCGGTCGGCATAGAAGAAGACCTCGCCCCGGACGTTGCGGGCCGCCCGTCCGCAGGTCTGGATCAGGGAGCGTCCGGAGCGCAGGAAGCCCTCTTTGTCCGCGTCCAGGATGGCGACCAGGGATACTTCCGGCAGATCCAGGCCTTCCCGCAAGAGGTTGATGCCCACCAGGATGTCGAAGACTCCCAGGCGCAGGTCCCGCAGGATCTCCATGCGCTCCAGGGTGGTAATATCGGAATGGAGGTAACGCACCTTAAGGTTTAGGTCCTGGTAATACTCGGTAAGGTCTTCGGCCATGCGTTTGGTGAGAGTGGTCACCAGGACCCGCTCGCCCCGCTGCACCCGGTCCCGGATCTCGCCCAGGAGATCATCCACCTGGTGGCTGGCCGGCTTCACGGTGATCTTGGGGTCCATCAGGCCGGTGGGGCGCACGACTTGCTCCACCTCGCGGCCGCCAGCCTTGTCCAGCTCATAGGGACCCGGGGTCGCGGAGGCATAGATCAACTGGTGCACCCGGGTTTGGAACTCTTCGAAACTGAGGGGCCGGTTGTCCAGGGCCGAGGGCAGGCGGAAACCGAAATCGACCAGGGTCTGTTTGCGGGAGCGGTCTCCCCGGTACATGCCCTGGAGCTGGGGGATGGTGATGTGGGATTCGTCGATAACCACCAGGGATTCCCGGGGCAGGTAGTCCAGCAGGGTAGGGGGGGGGTCCCCCTGGGAGCGGCCGGTGAGGTGCCGGGAATAGTTCTCGATGCCGTGGCAAAAACCGAGCTCCTTCATCATTTCCAGGTCGAAACGGGTGCGCTCCCCCAGGCGTTGGGCCTCCAAGAGTTTCCCCTGTTGCTGAAACCAGGCGAGGCGCTCGTCCAGTTCCGCCTCGATGGCAGCCATGGCCTGGCGGCGCACCAGGTCGGTGGTGACGTAATGGGAGGCGGGATAGACCGTGATCTTTTTGAGGCGGCGCAAGGTCTGGCCCCGCAAAGGGTCGATCTCCTTGATGGCCTCGACCGTGTCGCCCCAGAACTCGATGCGGATGGCCCGGTCCTCTTCGTAGGCCGGAAAGATCTCCACCCGGTCGCCCCGCACCCGAAAGGTCCCCCGGTGAAAGTCGATGTCGTTCCTCTCGTAGAGGATCTCCACCAGCTTGGCCAGGACCTCGCGCCGGTCCCTGACCGCGCCCTCCTCGAGATAGAGGAGCATGCCGTGATAGGCCTCCGGCGAGCCCAGACCGTAAATGCAGGATACGGAAGCCACGATGATCACATCATTGCGGTCAAAGAGGGAGCGGGTGGCGGAATGGCGCATCCGGTCGATGGCTTCGTTGATGGAAGAGTCCTTCTCGATATAGAGGTCCGCCTGCGGCACGTAGGCCTCGGGCTGATAATAGTCGTAATAACTGACAAAATACTCCACCGCGTTTTCCGGAAAGAACTCCTGGAACTCGCTGTAGAGCTGGGCGGCCAGGGTCTTGTTGGGGGCCAGCACCAGGGTGGGCAGATTCACCGCGGCGATGACGTTGGCCACCGTGAAGGTCTTGCCGGAACCGGTCACCCCCAACAACACCTGATGGGCCTGGCCGCGCCTCACCCCCTGGATCAACTGCCGGATGGCCTGGGGCTGATCCCCCTTGGGCTGGAAGGGCGTGACTAGCTGGAACTCGTCTGGCATATCATTAATATCGGTAAAATTTACTATATCATTCTTTTGGGTTGGCTGGCCCGGGGCAAGCCAACCCAAAAAGACGATGAGGTTGGGGGAGGGGGCTAAGGGCCGACGGCCCCTACCCCCAATCCCCATAAGACAGGGGCGACCCGTTGGGCCGCCCCTAGTGAGAGTAAGCCGGGCGCAGCCCGACTTACCCAGCTAATTCCAGGGGTTGGGAGGGGGGTTTTGGGTGCAGGGCAGGGGCCATTTACAGAAAAGCCCTTGGCCCTCCACCCCAAAAAAACCTCACACCTCGCCGATCAGTCGGTCAAATTCCTCCACCGGCAGGGCGGGCGAGGTGGTAAAAGAGATGCCGGTCATTCTGCCCAATGCCAGGGAGGCCTTCACGGCCGCCTCGATGCCGGGCAGGTTGACTATCAGCAACAGGTCCTTCTTTCCCAGCACGGCGTAAATCGCCTGCACTTCGCCGCCCAGTTCCCTGACCTTGTCCCGCACCTTCTGGGTGCGCCCCGGGCTCATCTCTTGCATCGCCTGGGCGGAGTATTTGCCGAACATCAGGAATGTGGCCATAAGAAAACCTCCTTTTAACCCTCAGCTATCAGCCATCAGCTTTGGGTTTTTAAGTTTTTGGATCTTTGCGTTTTTGTTTGTGTTTTTAGTTTTTGCTTTTACTGCTCACTGCTCACTGCTTACTCTTATTTCACCCGCCAAACCGTCCCCTGGGGAGTATCTTCCAGGACGATCTCCATGGCGGCCAGGGTCTTTCTGATGGCGTCGGCCCGGGCCCAGTCCTTGCGGTTCCGAGCCAGCAGGCGCTCGTCGATGAGGCGCGCAATCTCTTCGGGGGAAATCTTCAGGTCCACGGCCTTCTGGCGCAGGGTGCGGACCATCGCGGCCGGGTCGTCCTGGAGCAGGTTCAGCACCCGACCCAAATGCACCAATTTCTGGGAAATAGCGCCGATAAATTCACGATATGGAGGATCGCCACTGGGTTGTTCCAAGAGTCGGTTGGTTAGTCGCACCGTGTCGAAGAGGTAGCCCAGGGCCTGGGCGGTGTTGAGGTCGTCGTCCATGGCCGCGTCGAACTGGGCCTCTAGCTTGATTATCCGGTTCTGCTCCTCGTCATTCAATTTTTCTAGATAGGAAGAAACCTTTGTTGAAGGAAACAGAATTTGCGGATGGTGCTTTAAAATATCCTGAGCCTTTGCCAGGCATGAATAGAGCCGCAGCAGCGCAGCCTCGGCCTCGGCCAGGGCGGCGTCGGAGAAGTCGAGCGGGCTGCGGTAGTGGCCGTTGATGAGGAAGAAGCGCACCACCTCGGCGGGAAAACGGCTCAGGACTTCCTTGATGGTGGAGAAATTTCCCAGGGACTTGGACATCTTCTCCTGGTTGCGGGTGAGCAGTCCATGATGCAGCCAAAAGCGGACGAAGGGCTGGCCGGTGGCCGCCTCGGACTGGGCCAGCTCGTTTTCGTGGTGGGGAAAGACCAGGTCCTGGCCGCCGCCGTGCAGGTCGAAGGTTTCGCCGAGGTAGTGCATGCTCATGGCGGAGCATTCGACGTGCCAGCCGGGGCGGCCCGAGCCCCAGGGGCTGGGCCAGGCCGGTTCTCCGGGTTTGCTGCTCTTCCACAGGACGAAGTCCAGGGGGTCTTCCTTGTTGGGGTCCACCTCGATGCGGGCGCCCACGCGCATATCATCCGGGTTCTGGCCGGAGAGCTTGCCGTAGCCGGGAAAGCTGCGTACCCGGAAATAGACGTCGGCGGCACCCCGGTAGGCGAAACTACGCTCTTCCAGGCGGCGGATCAGGGCGATGATCTGGGGCAGGTGGTCCGTAGCCCGGGGCTCCCAAGAGGCCGCGGGCAATCCCAAGGCCGCGGTGTCTTGCCGGAAGGAGGCGATGTAGCGCTCGGCCACCTCCTGCCAGGAGGTTCCGGTTTCCTGGGCCCGGCGGATGATCTTGTCATCGATGTCGGTAAAATTTCTCACCCAGTCGACCGTCAGCCCCTGATGGCGCAAATAGCGCACCAGGACCTCAAAGACCACGCCGGAGCGGGCGTGGCCCAGATGGACGTCGTCGTAAACCGTCACGCCGCAGGCATAAAACCCCACTTTCCCCTGGGTCAGGGGCTTGAAGGCTTCCTTGCGTCTGCTTAAGGTATTATAGAGCTGCATGGCAGAAGGGGCTTGACAATGTCGGTCAGATAAGCGAAGTCAATCCCCAGCAAATTTCCCGGCAGGAAAGCCGCAGGGGGAACCATGTCCGAAGTAATTAGTAAGATAACCAAAAATGCCCGCGAAGTCGTCTTGCTGTCCTTGTCCGAATTTAAAGGCCACCGCCTCATCGATATCCGGGTGCACGTGCCCGGGGACCAGGAAGGGGAATGGCTCCCCACCCGCAAAGGAATTTCCCTGGCCGTGACTCTTTATCCGGCCTTCAAGCGGGGGCTGGCCGAACTGGAACAGGCCTTGCTCCGCCAAGGTCTGCTGGACCCGGAAGACCTGGAGCCGGAAGCCCCGGAATGAACCCGTTAGAATATACCCCATCGACCGCGGCCAGGCAACGAAAAGGCGGCGGGGCGCCGGTGGCCGGCAGGATGGGCGCACCCGGGAGGCCGCCCGCGGGCCGGCGCCGGGCCGCGGTCAGAGACCGGAAAAATAAGCCGGTTGGAAAAATATTTTCTTAACCCCAACGGCAAACCGAAAACTTTTTAACCCCGGCGCCTGCTCCCCAGGCGCTGGAAATTTTTGGCGCCGCCTTGCCCGGGCCTCGGGTCGTCACTATCTTAAACGAAAAAGACGGTGGCCGCCTTTGGCGTTGGCGGCGGTGGCCGGAAAGGAGCGCAGCATGACCTATACCGCAAAGGATTTCTCTTTTCTGTTGGGTATGAAAGGCTTCAGTGACACCTTGCTCAAGAATCATTTCACCCTCTACCAGGGCTATGTGGCCAACACCAATAAGGTCCTGGACCTGCTGGCGGCCCTGCTTAAGGACGGCAAGCAGGGCACCCCGGAGTTTGCCGAATTAAAGCGGCGCCTGGGGTGGGAATTCAACGGCATGCGCCTGCACGAACTCTATTTCAGCAACCTGGGGGGCAACGGCGACCACGCCAAGGCCCCGCAACTTACCAAAAGGGTTGCCGCCCAGTTCGGCTCCGTGGAGGCCTGCGCCACCGATTTTATGGCGGTGGCCTCCATGCGGGGCATCGGTTGGGCCGTCTGCTACGAGGACCAGGAGTCCGGCCTGATTATCAACCAGTGGATCAATGAGCATGACGTGGGACACCCGGCGGGCTGCAATCCCCTGCTGATTTTGGACGTCTTCGAGCACGCCTACATGACCGACTATGGCATCAAGCGGGCCGACTACCTCATGGCCTTCTTCAACAATGTCAAATGGGAAGTTGCGGAGCAGCGCCTGCTTTAGCCAGGGGGCAACGGGAGAGGGGTGGATGGAGACCGCCGCCGCGGTGGGCCGTTTGCCCCTTTACCTTTACCGGTATTGGCCATCGGAATCCTGCGGTTAGCCGGAAAATCCTTTACAGGCCTATTCCCCTGGGATAATTTTTTCAGATAATTATTGGCAGTTCAGTCAGCCAGGAGAGAAGATGCGCCGCACCGGCTACGTTTATGACGACCGTTACCTGTGGCACGATCCTGGGTCGTGGCATCCGGAGCGGCCTGACCGGCTCAAGGCCATCCAGGCCAACCTCAAGGAGAGCGGGGTTCTGGAATTGCTGATCCAGATCGACCCTTACTCCGCCCCCCTGGCCTGGGTGGAGCGCCTGCATGATCCGGATTATATCCGGCGGTTCCGAGAGGCCTGCCAGCGGGGGGAAACGATCTTTGAGGTGGAGGACTGCGGCATCAGCCCGCAATCCTACGAGATCGCCCTGTTGGCCGCGGGCGGGGTAATGGCGGCGGCGGATGCCATCATGGGAGATCGGGTCGATAATGCCTTTTGCGCGGTGCGGCCGCCCGGGCACCATGCCGAGCGGGACCGGGCCATGGGCTTTTGCTTCTTCAACAACGTGGCCCTGGGCGCCATGTATCTCCTGGAAAACTTCGGGCTGCAGCGGGTGGCCATCATCGATTGGGACGTACACCACGGCAACGGCACCCAACACCTCTTCGAGGCCGATCCCCGGGTCTTTTACCTGTCGCTGCATGAAGATCCCCAGTACTGCTACCCCGGCACCGGCCACCCCCGGGAGCAGGGCAATGGCGCCGGGAAAGGCTTCACCCTGAACCTGCCCTTTCCACCCCACAGCGGCGACGAGGAATATCTCGCGGCCTTGCGCGACGAAGGGCTGCCCCGCCTGCGGCAATTTGGACCGGAGTTCGTGATGATTTCCGCGGGCTTCGACGCCCACGCCAAGGATCCCCTGGCCCATATGGAACTGACCCGGAGCGGCTACCGGGAGATGGCCCGCCTGTTGCTGGACCTGGCCCAGGAGAGCGCCGGAGGCCGCCTGATCACAGTCCTGGAGGGCGGCTACAACCTGGAGATCTTGGAGGAGTGCGTCGAGGACCACCTCAGAATCCTCCTGGACATCTCCCTGGATCATTTCTGATGCGAGGGCGAGTCGAGGCAGCGCCGCGGCCCGGCGCGGTCCGGGGCGACAAAGTTGAGACCATGACGGTATGGCGGGGGCCGACCGTTTTTTTTTGGCCGGCGCCCGGCGGCGGCTACCGGCAAAGGGACCAAGGTTAAAAGGAGTGAGGCATGGCGAACAATAATGGTACGGTCAAGTGGTTCAACGAAGCCCAAGGCTATGGATTCATCCATCGCCAGGACGGCCCCGACCTGTTCGTACACTACACCAATATTGCCGGCTCCGGCTTCCGCACCTTGAAGGAGGACGATCCGGTGGAATTCGAGGTAAGCGAAGGCCCCAACGGACTGCAAGCCGTTAATGTCTGCAAAATCGACGCCGCCGGCGCCGCGGCGGCAGAGGTGGAAGAGTAAGGCGAGTCAGGAAGACGAGCGCGGCGGGGAGAAATCGACGCGGCGAGACCGGGTGTCCGCTTAACTTGCCGGAGTCAGGGTAGTAAAAGAGATAATCAGCCGCATGCTCAAGACCAGGGGACAGCCATCACCGGCTGGCAGCCTGTGCCACTGCCCCTGATTTTTTTAAGGATTGCCCGCCCCAAAAAAACTCAACTTATCCCGATTTCCTCATCCGTCAGGTAACAGGCGGGGTCAGGGGCCCAGAGGTCGCCGCTCAGGGCCTCGGCCCGGACCCGGAAGTTGCCGGCGCAGACCTCCAGCCAGCGGCAGCGAGCGCAGCGCCCGCCCACATAACGCTTTTTGTCCTTGAGCCGGGCCATGAGAGGATCACTGAGGTCGGTCCAGATCTCGCCGAAGGGGCGGCGCCGCACGTTGCCGAAGCTATGGTGGCGCCAGAACTGGTCGGCGTGCACCTCCCCGTCCCAACTGACGCAGCCGATCCCCCGGCCGGAATTGTTCCCTTCGTTCATCTTGAGCAACTCCAGGACCTCCGCGGCTCGCTGCGGGTCCTCCTGAAGCAGCTTCAGGTAGATATAGGGGCCGTCGGCATGGTTGTCCACCGTGAGCACCTCCGGGGTGCGGCCGGAGTCAAAGAGGCGGCGGGTGCGGGCGCAGATCAGGTCCAGGAGTTCCCGGGTCTGGGGGTGGCTCAAGGCCTCGGCCACCAGCTTGCTGCCCCGGCCGGCATAGACCAGGTGGTAGAAACAGATGCGGGGAAGCTGGTATTCCTCCACCAGGTCGAAGATGGCCGGTACTTCCCGGTAATTGAGGCGGCTGACGGTGAAGCGTAGTCCCACCTTGAGGCCGACCTCGGCGCAGTGGCGCACCCCGGTCATGGCCGCGGCAAAGGAGCCTGGCTCACCCCGAAAGCGGTCATGGACCGCGGCGGTGCCGTCCAGGCTGATGCCGACATAGGAGAGCCCCAGGTCTTTCAGGCGCCAGGCCAGGTCCCGGCTGATCAGGGTGCCGTTGGTGGAGATCACCGCCCGCATGCCGTGGGCCACGGCCCGGTCCACCAGCTCGAAGAGGTCCGGCCGCAACAGGGGCTCGCCCCCGGAAAAGAGGACCACCGGCGTCCCGAAGTCCTTCAGGTCCCGGAGCAGATTGAGGGCGGCTTGATGGTTCATCTCATCCGGGGCCGGGCCGGCGGTGGCCTTGGCGTAACAGTGGAGGCATTTGAGGTTGCAGCGCCGGGTGACATTCCAGACCAGCACCGGCTTTTTATCCGCCGAGAACTGCAGCAGGTGGGAGGGCAGGTCTTGGGCCTGGCGGCCCTGGTAGCGCAGGAGGTCGCCGGCTTCCACTGCGCCGCAATAGAGTTTGGAGATTCCTACCATGTCCTGGGTCTATTCCCGAAAGCGGGTCGTCTGGTAATTCTCCCGGATCAGCCGATTGAGAAAGGAGTCGAGATCGGCCAGGGCCTCCCGGGTCAAGATGAAGTGGTCCCGGGAAGTGCGGTCCCGAACCAGCTTCAGGGCGTCGGACAATTCGCCGGAGAGACGTTCACAGACGGCCAGGGCGGAAACACCGCCCTCCAGAGCCTGGCGCAGGACTTCATCCACCGCCTCTTCATCGAAATGGAGCTGGATGGAGTGCTCGTCAAAGAAGCGGTCCTCGAAGACCCGCACCTGGTCATGGAGATGGCTCATCTCCTTAAAGCAGGTCTTCAGGTTGCAGTCCCAGCGATGATAGTGGTCCGCCAGCAGTTCCACCCGCTGGTCACTGAGGGGCAGCCGGTAGCGCCCCCGGATATCCTCTTCCTGGCGCCAGATGAATTCTTTCAGGAGGTCCCTTTCCGCCCGGGCCGCACTTTGGAAGCGCTGGCCGGTCTCCGGATCACCGGGATTGGCCAGGAGCTTTTCCAGTTCTGCCTGGGATGCCCGCACCAATTCCGGGGTGACCAGCAGTTCTTTGATGTCGGTGGAGGGCAGCCGTTTTTCGAACTGGAGGAGGGTCCGCTCAATGACGCTTACCAGCCCCCGGGCCCCGGTCTTTTCCAGGGCCGCCTGGTCCGCCAGCAGGCGCAGGGCTTCGTCCTCGAAGCGGATGTCAATCCCGTAAGCCCAAAAATCCCGTTTCTTGCTAATCAGGATGGGATTATTGGGGTTGCGCAGGATTTCGTAAAGATCCCCGGCGCTGAGTTGCTCCAGCACGGCCACCACCGGCAGACGGCCAACGAATTCCGACTCGAAGCCGTACTGAATCAGGTCTTCGGCGGTGACCTGTTTCAGGAAGCTCCGCTCTTCCTCCCGGGTGGCCATCTTGCCATGGAAGCCGATCTTTTTCTTACTGAGGCGTTCCTTGACAATCTTATCCAGCCCGTTGAAGGCGCCGCTGACAATGAAGAGGATGTGGCGGGTATTGAGGGTGCGTTTCTCCTTCTTGCCGGTGCGGCGGTAGTGTTCGATGGCCTGGATCTGGGACACCGGGTCGTGGGTCACCTTCAGATCCACCTCGGTCTCCTCCATGGGCTTCAGCAAGGCCCTCTGCACCCCGGTGCGGGAGACATCCGGCCCGCCCCAGGTGTGCGCCGCGGAGGCAATCTTGTCGATTTCGTCGATATAGATGATGCCGTATTGCGCCAGTTTCAGGTCGTCGCCGGCGGCGTACACCAGGTCCCGCACCAGGTCTTCCACGTCACCGCCCACATAGCCGGTCTCGGAGAATTTGGTGGCATCGCCTTTGACCAGGGGAACTCCGATCTTTTTGGCAATGAGTTTCACCAGGTAGGTCTTGCCCACCCCGGTGGGGCCGATGAGGATGATGTTATTCTTGATGGAGCCCACCCCCGGTTCCGGTTCCCGCCCCTGCTCCAGGGAATGGCGGATGCGATTGAAGTGGGTGCAGATCTTGGTAGCCAGGATGCTCTTGGCGAGATCCTGTTTGATGACGTATCCGTCCAGGTAGGCTTCCATCTCTTCGGGTTTCAGGTCGAAATCGATCTTGCCGATGGGGTCCCCTTTGCCCTTGTCTTCCCCGTCCACCGGTTTGGTGATGAGTTGGGGGGCCAGGACCTGGATGCGGCCGCCATATTTTTTGGAAAGGTATTCGCTGAGTTCCTTTTCCAATTCTTTGGGATCCGGGATCTTTTCCATATCTTTGCGGGTCGGAACTGAATAAATTACCAGATTAGATTTAAAGGCGCATATCCTAATGCTTGATTAAATTATATCCATATATGGACCGGCTTGCAAGGTCAGCGGGAGAGGCCGGGGTTAAGATATATTTAAAAGGTCAAAGCAAGGTTCGAGGATTTCAGAATAATTTTCTTGGACGGTCACCGTGAAGGTGATACTCAGCAATTCGGGGGGACTTCCCCGCAGCGAGGGCGCGATGAACGCATTCCTGAAAAGGCTGGCCCGGGCGCAGCCCAACCCGGGAGGCGGGGCGGCCGCCGCCTTTGGGGCCAGGTTAGGTCTGGCGCTGCTGGAAAAGGTGGCGCGCCTGGAAGGCCAACGACCGGTGAACCCCGCGGCTGGACCGGGGCTCGCCTGGGAAGAAACGCTGGCCCGGTTGCGGCGGCTGGCGGACCTTCTGGGCGGGCTCCAGGAGCGGGATGTTCAGGCCTATGCCCGGCTGGCAGCGGCCCAGGCCGCGGGGGACGCCGAGCGCCTGACGGCGGCGGCGCAGGAAGCGGTGGGCTGCCCCGAAGAGATCGCCCGGCAAGCTGCTGAGGCCCTGAAACTGCTGGCCTGGGCCGGGGAACGCTGCCGGCGGCACCTGCTCTCCGACCTCCTGGTGGGTTGCGAATTTCTGGGGGCGGCCCTCCGGGGGGCCCATCACATCGCGGGGGCCAATCTGCCCCAGGTCGGCAATGCAGCATCCCGGCAAGACCTGGCCCGGAAACTCCGCCAGGCGCGGCAAAGGCATGAGGATTTGTACCGGCGGGTGCAAGGGGCGCTGCTGGCCCGGTCTGAGTTTATAGTTTCAAATCCTGGGTCGTGAGTTTTGAGGTCGGGGTTCTAAGTTCCCCGGGTCATGGGAGGAGTTCAGCTTTTCCAGAAAAAAGGTTAAAATAAGCTTAAACGGCTCCCTTAAGCCCTAAGCGCGGTTTCCGGGCTGAGGCGGTTTTTTCTCGAAAGTCGGAACCGGGCGGGCCGCTCACCGGCTGGAAGCCGGTGCCACTGGCGCTCCTACAACTCGAAACTCGAAACTGGGCGACCCAGCGGATCGCCCCGACCCGGAGGTCCGTATCCATCGCCCGTTTGGCAACCTGACCGGATTAAAATCCCACCAGTATCGTCAATTGGAGCGGCTCTACCGCCGCAAGGTGCCGCTGGCTTCGCTCCTCACCCCGGAGCTGGCCAGGCAACTGGCAGAAATCTCCGGGTCCCTGCACCGGCAGGTAGGCGTGCTCCTGAATCGCCAAGGCCTGGTGAGCCACGTCCTGGTGGGTGACGCCAAGGGCCTGGTTATCCCGGCCCTGCCCCGGGAGCGCGGCGCCAAGGGCCGCCTCAAGGGCCTCCGCCTGATCCATACCCACCTGGACTCTCCCATCCTGCCCCGGGACGACCTGATGGACCTGGCCTTGCTGCGCCTGGACGCGGTGGCCGCGGTTGCCACCAGCGCCGATGGGCAGGCGGGGGCCATTCAGGTGGCCCACCTCCTGCCCCGGCCCCTGGACGGGCAAAACTGGGCGCTCATCGAGGCCTCACACCCCGGGGCCTTAAGCCTCGATTTTGCCGCCCTGGTGGCTTCCCTGGAGGAAGAACTGGCCCAGGTGGAGACACCCGGTGCGGGTGGCAAGCCGGGCCGGGAGCGGGCCATCCTGATCGGGGTCACCGGCCATAACCGGGCGGCCGCGGAAGACTCCATGGCGGAACTCGGCGAGCTGGCCAGGTCCGCCGGCCTGGAGGTGGCGGCCACCCTCATCCAGCGGCGGCCGCGCTTCGACCCCCGTTTTCTCATGGGTAAGGGCCGCCTTTCCGAGCTGGTCATCCAGGGCTTGCAACAGGGTGCGGACCTGCTGGTGTTCGACGCCGAACTGAGTCCTTCCCAGGTGCGCTCCATCACGGACTTCACCGAACTCAAGGTCCTGGACCGCACCCAACTGATCCTGGACCTCTTCGCGCAGCGCGCCCGCAGCCGGGAAGGCAAGCTCCAGGTGGAGATGGCCCAGGTGAACTACCTGCTGCCCCGTCTGGTGGGCAAAGGCGACGCCCTCTCCCGGCTGATGGGGGGCATCGGCGGCCGGGGTCCGGGGGAGAGCAAGCTGGAGGTGGACCGCCGCCGTCTCAGGGACCGCCTGCACCGGCTGCGCCAGGAACTGGCCGGGGTGGGGGCGGAACGCCGGGAGCGGCGCCAGCCCCGGCGGCGCCAGGGTCTGCCGATCCTCTCCATCATCGGCTACACCAACGCCGGCAAGTCCACCCTGTTCAATGCCTTGACCGGCGCCGGGGTGAGCGCCGAGAACCGCTTCTTCGCCACCCTGGACCCCACCAGCCGCCGCCTGCGCTTTCCCCGGGAGCGGGAAGTGATTATCACCGACACCGTGGGTTTTATCAAAAACCTGCCCAAGAACCTGCTGGAGGCCTTCAAGGCCACCCTGGAGGAATTGGCGGAGGCCTACCTCCTCATCCACGTGGTGGACCTGAGCAATCCCCGCTTCATGGAACAGATGGCCGCGGTGGAGGACATCCTGGGCTCCCTGAATCTGCAGGACAAACCCCGCCTTACGGTCTTTAACAAGGCCGACCGGGCGAACCCCCGTCTGGCTGCGGTGGAATGCCGTATCCATCACGGCGTGGCCATCTCGGCCATCGACCCGGGGAGCCTGTCCCCCCTGATCGCCCGCCTGGAGGATCAGGTGGAGCTTTTTTTTGGTTTGGCCGGCCGGACGGATTTGGGCAAACTACCGCGGGAGCTTTAGGGGGTCATCTGGCGGACAGGTTGGCTTTTGGTGGAATAACCCGAATAATTATCCAAAAATATCATCTCACAGAGCGACCCGGCGGGCCGCCCCCTACGCCTTTGCTAAGGGCGCGTAAGACGCGCCCTACGAAAACCTGGCATGAGATTCATTCCGAGACGGGGGGCGGGGCTTCCATATCCTGCTGAAAATCATGAGCTTGCCGGTTTCTCCGGCAAACTGCGCCTTTTGACCACCAGGGTGCCGGCCATGAGGTCATGGAGGGCCTGTTTCTTCCGGGTCCAACCGGCCATCATAAAGCCGATATAGAGAATCAGCCCTGAAACAATCTTACCGAAATATCTACCGGTGGCCTTCCCGAAGGAGATGCGTTCGCCCTCAAGGTCGGTGACCTTGAGGCCCAGAGCCATCTTGCCCAGGGTGGCCTGGTGGGAAGAGGACTCCATGAGGGCGAAGTAGAGCCAGGGGACTGCCAGGAAGACCAGAAATATCAGGCCGCGGCCCTTCCCTAATGCTTTAACCCCATATTTTGCCGCACCGAGCCCGACAGGCACTCCCAAAATAACCTTCACCACGGTGACGGCGCCCAGAATCACGATGAAAATGAAGATGCCATCAATGACATATGCCACCAATCTTAGCCAGAAGCCCGCATATTCCAGGCAGGCCGGGGCTCCGGCGGCGGGCCGCGGCATCTGCGCTTCTCCATAGGCCCGATTAAGGGTTTGGCCGCAGTATTGGCAGAAATTGGTCAACTCCGGCGCTTCCTTGCCGCAGGCTGGGCAGAACATTTAGTCTCTCCCTGAGGATTTAGCGGTAAATTTACAAAACTCCCTTGGTGGACGGCACCCCGTGGAGCCGGGGTTCGGGCTGGGTGGCCATATCCATGGCCCGGCCGGCGGCCTTGAAGATGGCCTCCAGGATATGGTGGGTGTTCTCCCCGTAGGGCACGGTGATGTGCAGGGTCAGGCCGCCATGGACGCACACCGCCCGCCAGAACTCCTTCACCAACTGCGGGTCCATACCGGCCCCCCCCGGGGGCAGGTGCGCCTCCAGGTGCAGGAAGGGGCGGTTGCTCAGGTCGAGGCTGACCTGGGCCAGGGCTTCGTCCATGGGCACCCGGGCCTCCCCGAAACGGCGCACCTGGGGGCGGCCTTGCAGGGCCTCCCGCAGGGCGAGACCCAGGCAGATGCCGATATCCTCCACGGTGTGGTGCTGATCTACCTCCAGATCACCGCTGGCCTTGACCTTCAGGTCGAAATAGCCGTGGGCCGCGAACAGGGTAAGCATATGGTCCAGAAAAGGGATGCTGGTGGCGACCTCCGACTGGCCCCGGCCATCCAGTTCCAGTTCCAGTTCTACCTCGGTCTCCCGGGTCTGGCGGCGGACCTTGCTCATGGGTGCCATGACACTCTTCTCCTTGAAGTTGGTTAGGCGCTGGGTTGGCAGTCCTGGCCCATAATAAAACTTTTCCCCGCCCACGGCAAATGCTAAAATTGAGGCCAGATTCCTCCCTGAACCCGGAGAGGCAGCCGCCGGGCCGCGCCACGCGGCCCGCGCGCCTTGATCTTGGAGGGCGATTCCCCTAAAAATTCGGAATTTTTAGCGCGGCGCGCCGGCCCTCTTCCCCGGAGGCAGGGGCAGGGCGCCGGCCGCTACCGGGGGCAGCAGGCGCGGGGGCGGCCCATCTCCGGTTTAATAACTAAATCCAAGCAAAATGGAAAATGGGCCTGGCCCTATCCCTGGCCTGAGGTTAGCCATGATTGATCAGAGGCAGAAGCGGCGTTTTCTTATTCCTACCCGAAATAGCCAAAATATAAAAAATGGCAGATATCTAAAAAGCGCCGGGATTTGGGTAGCCCTGATTTTTTGGACCGTCCAGGTCTTCCTGCCGAAGGCCTTGCTGGGGGCTGAAACGGCGCTCGGACCCATGCTCACTGAGGAATGCTATGATTTCGGCCGAGTCTTTGAAGACCGGGAGTTAAGCCACACCTTTGTAATCCGCAACACGGGCCAGGGGCCGTTGGAAATCCTGAAAGTGGACCCGGAATGCGCCTGCACCGTGCCCCGCTATGACAGCACCATCCCGCCCGGCGGCCGGGGTGAGATTACCTTGACCATCAAGCCCTATTCGGTGATCCACCAATTCCGCAAGGATACCACGGTCACCACCAATGATCCGCAGGCCCCGGAGTTCCATCTGGTGCTCACGGGAGACGCCCTGCCCTTCATCGAAATCCAGCCCAGCCATATTGTGCGGCTCAAGGGGGCGCCGGGGGATGAGGTGCGGGGCGAAGTGCGGTTCACCTCCCACCTGCCCGGGCCGTTTAAGGTCACCGGTTATCAAACCAATATCCCGGATAAGATCGAGATAAGCCTGAAGGCGCTGGAGCCTGATCGGGTCTATCTCCTGGAAGTGAGCAACCGCAAAGGGAATCCCGGGCCTTATGCCGGCCTCATCGAGCTGACCACCACCTCGGTGGAGCGGCCCCGGCTCATTGTCCGAGTTTTTGGGGAGATTTACCTGCCATCGGCTGCGGGCCGGTAAGGAGGAGTTCGTTCAGCAGATGATCGGCGCAGGTCCTGGCCGCCATGGTTAACAGCAATTCCTTTTCCTTGGGGGCCGGCGGTCCCGGATTGACCGGGGAGGTCAGCCTGATCCGATCCTGGAAGGCGAAGAGGATTTCCGACCCCTGGCTCACCTGCCCCTCGACCGTGAGCAGCGCGGTGATGCTGCCGGTGAAGAACCGGAAGGATTCTCCCTGGACCTCCACCCGGGACACCGTGCCCTGGAACACCGTGCCGCTGTGGGGCTCGATCTTGAGGCCATTGGCATCCATGGCGCGGGAGATCTCCTGCCGCAGCAAGACCTGAAAGGTCTCCGGGGAAACCCCCTTTGCAGCTTGCACCGGGAAGGGCCCAAGGGTGTAAGCGGTCCGGGCCCCTGACCAGCCGGGGGCCCGATAGGAGGCGGTCACATAACTGCCCGGTGGTAAGGTAATACCCGCTACGCTGGGGGCCAGCCGGGGGGCGGCGCAGCCCGCCGCCAGCCAGGCCGCCGCCAGCAGCAGGGCCGCAATCAGACTCGGGGAGGTGCGTCTCTGAATCCACATGGCCAACTGATTACCACAATCGAGGTCTCTCTGCCAAAAGAATAAACCGGTGGCTCACAGAAAGGGGGTTTTATGGGGGCCGCGGCCAAGTCAGGCCAACCACCTGCAACAAAAAGCTGAAAGCCGCCGGAAATCTAGGGCTATGCGGTGAATTCTTTCCGAACCGGGCCCGCCTTTTTGTGGTAAGATATTCAGGGTTAGCCAGCCCCGCGCCTAAAGATGCTATGGACCAGCTCAAAACTCCGGTGATTCGAAGCCAGCGGACCGGGTTAATCACCTTCCGGAAGATTCTAATCTTGATTGCCATCCTGCTGGCCTTGCTCCTTTTCGGGAGTCTGGGCTTTGTCTGGGTGGAGGGCTGGGATTTTTTCGACGGCCTGTATATGACGGTGACCACCCTGTCCACCGTGGGCTATGGGGAGGTTCACCCGCTCTCCCGAACCGGCAAGATATACAATATGGGGCTCATCCTCGTCGGCATGGGGGTACTGGCTTATATCATCACCTCCCTGGCCCGGGTGGTGGTGGAAGGGGAGATCAGAGAGGTCTTGGGGAGACGCAGCTTGGTGAAGCACATCCAAAAACTGAAAAATCATTATATTATCTGCGGCTTCGGCCGCATCGGCGAGATCATCGCCCGCCAACTGCGGGATCGGGGCGTCCCTCTGGTCATCGTGGAAAATAAGGCCGAGCACCTGAGCCGCCTGGAGGAGAGCGGTTATTATGTGGTCTCCGGCGACGCCACCCGGGAAGAAGTCTTGTTGGAGGCCGGCATTGACCGGGCCCGGGGTCTGGTGGCGGTGGTCTCCTCAGATGCCGACAATGTCTATATCATCCTGTCCGCCCGCAGCCTCAATCCTGCCCTCTACATTGTGGCCCGGGCCGAGGAAGCGGGGGCGGAGCAGAAGCTGCTGCGGGCCGGGGCCGACCGGGTGGAATCACCCTATGAAATGGGGGGCCGGAAGATGGCCGGCGCCATCCTGCGTCCCACGGTGACCACCTTTAT
Organism: Desulfobaccales bacterium; assembly: GCA_052326585.1. Lineage (GTDB taxonomy): Bacteria > Desulfobacterota > Desulfobaccia > Desulfobaccales > 0-14-0-80-60-11 > JAPLJC01. The sequence goes on from JBKQLU010000014.1 coordinate 20,440, forward strand.
GGAACTGGCCTTTACCGAGGGGTTGGAGTGGAGTATGGAGGAAATCCAAGTCGGGGCCGGCTCGTCCCTGGTGGGGCTGGCCCTCAAGGACTCCGGCCTCCGCCGGAACCTGGACCTCATCCTGGTGGCCATAAAGCGGGGCGGTGGCGAGATGCTCTTCAATCCAACCCTGGAGACTCCCATCCTGGCGGGGGATACCTTGATTGCCCTGGGGATGCGCCACAATCTGGAAGTCCTGGAAGAGATGGCTAAATAGCTGGCCGCGGCCGCCAGGATGGGCCGCCCAGGGTGGGCACTGCCCGGCATCCAGTTATTGGCATAAAGCGGCGCCAGCGGCGCCGGACCCGGAGGAAGCCATGACCCAAGCCATTATCGGACGCGGGGTGAGCATCACCTTCCTGGGCCACGCGGCCTTCAAATTGTCGGCACCCGGGGTCGCGGTGCTCATCGACCCCTGGCTCAGCAACCCCCTGCTCCAGACCCCGCTGGACCAGGTGGGCGCGGTGGATCTCATATTGGTGACCCACGGCCATGGGGATCACGTGGGCGAAACGGTGCCGCTGGCCCGGAAGACCGGGGCCGCGGTGGTGGCCATCTACGAGCTGGCGCAGATCCTGGCCGACCAGGGTGTCCCCCGGGTGGTTGGCATGAACAAGGGGGGGACCCTGGAAGTCGCGGGTCTCAAGATCACTATGACCCAGGCGGTCCATTCCTCCACCATGGCGGTGGAGGGCAAGATGGTGGCGGCCGGGGACCCCGGTGGCTTTATCGTGGCGTTTGCCAATGGCTTTACCGCCTACCATGCCGGCGACACCGCGGTCTTCGGGGACATGGAACTCATCCGGGAGCTTTACCATCCGGAGCTGGCCATGCTGCCCATCGGCAGCCACTATGTCATGAGTCCCCGGGAGGCGGCCCTGGCCTGTCGCCTCATCAGACCCAAATGGGTCATTCCCATGCATTATGGAACCTTCCCGGTACTCACCGGCACCCCCCAGGAACTGAGAGACCTCCTCAAAGGCGAGCCGGAGATCCGGGTGATCGAGCTGCAACCGGGAGAAACGGTGGAATAGAAATAATCCTAGGGGCGGGGTTAAAACCCGCCCCTACATCTTGCTTCATGGAGTGCAGATGCGCCGCCAGAAGCGCTGGCAGCTACAACCGGAGAGGCCGGAACAGGTCAAGGAACTCAGCGCCAAGGTTGGGGTGCCGCCGCTGGTGGCCCGTATCTTGCTGAACCGCGGCCTGGAAGGGCTGGAGGACATCCAGGCCTATCTCGACCCGACCCTGGAGCGCCTCTATCCGCCCTTCGGGCTGGCGGACCTGGAGACGGCGGCCACCCGCCTGGGCCGGGCGGTGCGCCAGGGAGAGCCCCTGGCCATCTATGGCGATTACGATGCCGACGGCATCACCGCCACCTGCCTGCTGCAGCAGTTTTTTACCGGGCTGGGGCTCCCGTGTTACAGCTACATCCCTGACCGCCTCCGGGATGGTTACGGCCTGAAGGTGGGGGGTATGCAGGAGCTGCTTCCCAAGAGCCGCCTGCTGGTGACCGTGGACTGCGGCATCAGCGACGTTGAGGCGGTGGCCTGGGCCGGGAGCCAGGGGCTCGAAGTCATCATTACCGACCATCACGAAGTGCCGCCGGAGCTGCCCGCGGCGCTGGCTGTGGTCAATCCCAAACGGGGCGGCCCCGATTATCCCTTCCGGGACCTGGCCGGAGTGGGGGTGGCCCTCCTCCTGGCTCTGGGGGTGCGGGCCGAACTCAGGGCCGGGGGCTGGTTCCGGGGACATAAGGAGCCCAACCTGAGGCCATATTTGGATCTGGTGGCCCTGGGCACCGCGGCCGACGTGGTGCCCCTCCTGGGGGAGAACCGCATCCTGGTAAGCCAGGGGCTCAAGGTCATAGAAGAGAGCCGCCGGCCGGGCCTGGCGGCCCTTAAGGAAGTGCTCAGACTGGCAGGCCAGCCCGTCTCCTTCCGGGACCTGGTCTTTCGCCTGGCGCCCCGGCTCAATGCCGCGGGCCGTTTGGGCCAGGCCCGCTGCGCCCTGGAGCTGCTTCTGTGCGGGGACCTGGCCCAGGCGCGGCTCCAGGCCAACTATTTGCACCAACTGAACCGGCAGCGCCAGGCCCTGGAGGAGGCCGTGCTCAAAGAGGCCGACGCCCTGGTCCGCCGGGAAAAATTACAACAGCGGGCCGTGATGGTGCTGGCTAAGGAAGGCTGGCATCTCGGAGTGCTGGGCATCGTGGCGGCCCGGCTGGCGGAGGCATATCACCGCCCGGTGGCCCTGGTGAGCCTGAAGAACGGCAGCGGCCGGGGTTCGGCCCGTTCCGTGGAGGGTTTTCACCTGTTTCAGGGGCTGCAAGCCTGCCGGGGGGTCCTCAGCCGCTACGGCGGCCATGCCGCGGCCGCGGGCTTTGAGGTGGCGGCGGAGAACCTGGCGGCCCTGCAAGAGAAGCTGGAGCAGGCCTTTGAGCAGCAACTGGGCGCCGGGGCCTGTCTCCATCCCACCCTGAAGGTGGACGCCCAGGTGGAATTGGCGGAGCTGAACCAGGAATTCTTTGGCCACCTGGCGCGGCTGCGCCCCTTCGGCCCGGGCAACCCCGCGCCGGTGTTCGTCTGCCGGGGCGTGGAGGTCCTGGGCTCCCGGGTGGTGGCGGACCGGCATCTGAAGGTGCAGTTGCATCACCGCAATTGCGTCATGGAGGCCATCGCCTTCGGCCAGGCGGCCCATCATCCGCTAACCGGGGAACAGGAGGTAGCCTTCAGCGCCCGCCTCTCCCACTTCCAGGGCCGCTCGATCCCGGAACTGCTGTTGCTGGATTGGGGAGGGCCCTAAAAAAGGTCTAGTCGGTCGCCCGGCGCTGTTCTTCCATCCGCTGCAGGAGATAAGCGAAGGACTTGCTGCGGATAACCCGCCCGAATTCATCGCGGTAGTTTTGCAGGATGCTGACCCCGTCCACCGCCACGTCATAAAGCCGCCAGCCCCCGGAGGCAGAGTGCATGAAATAGGTCACCGGAATAGTATCATTGGTCCGGACCAGGGTAGTATCCACCCTGGCCTTGCCGCCGCCTTCCTGGCGTTCCGGCCCGTATTGGATGTTCTCCTGCTTGAGGAAGTTGATAACCATGCGGGAGTAGGAATCCTGGAACAGGTAGGTGAAAGTATTGGTGAATTGCTGTTGTTGCCCGGCGCTGAGCTGTCCATAGGTGGCCCCTAAAGTATCCTTAGCCATCAGCGGAAAATCGAAATCTTGGCCGATGATCTGATGGATGGCCCGACTTTTGGCCGCGGCGGAAAGGGCTGCATCATCCTGGATAGCCATAGTCTTGTCCATGATCCCCCGCACAAAGGCAGTAGGGCTCTCCGCCGCAGCCGGGAGGACCCCCAGCCAGGTTAGCAGTAGGGTCAGGCTAATGATCGAGAGTCGTTTTTTCATGGGATTTTTTCCTCAAGTAATGGCGCAGCCATTGTCTTAAACCCAGATAATAGGGAACGGCCGGCAACCCCGGTTGATAATCGCTCTCCCAGGGACGGAGAAAGGCCGGCAAGGCGATCAGAGAAGCCACTAAAACGCTGAGGCTGCCCACGGTCGCCAACAGCCCCAGACTGAAGATACCCCGGTGTCCGGAGATCATCAAGCTCCCGAACCCCACGGTGGTGGTCAAGGCCGCCAGGGCCACCCCTTTGGCGGTGCTGGCGGGCAGAGTAATGGCCCGGGCCGATTCCTCCAACTGCCAGCGGGTCAGGATGATTATCCCAAATTCGACCCCCTCTCCCAAAATTAACGGCAGGAAAAGCACATTGGCCTGATTGAAGGAGAGATGCAGACCCCGCATCAGGATCAAGGTTAAGGCGGTCCCCACCATCAGGGGGATAAAGGCCAGCAGCGCCAATATCAGGCTGCGGTAAAATATCATCAGCATGACGGCAATGGCCAGCACGGCAATTCCGGTGGCGAAGAGGATGGAATTGCGAAAGTCCCTGGTAAAGACATAGAGGAGCACCGGATCCCCCACCACATCGGGATCGACGCTCCAGAGACCCTTCACAAAGATTTTCAGGGGTTCGAAATTCCAGATATCCTGGGAAGGAAACACCTGGAGCAGATAAGCTCCTTGCGGGCTGATGAACCGCTCCCGTACGGACCGGGGCAAATTCGCCAGGGTAGGCGGGGCCGAGTCCAGGGCTGATTTCGCATAACCCCGCAGCAGGTTCCATTTCTTTTTTAGATCGGCGCTAAAACCGTTATTGAAGCTGGCCAGGCGCGCCGCGGCCTGGGGATTCAGGTCCGTGTTAAGCAGGGGGACGATTTTATCGATCAACTCATGGGCTTCTGCTGCCTGCTGCTTAGCGGCCCCCTCTTCAGGCCCCAAACTTTTGGCGGCTGCCGCCACCTTAAAATTAATCTGCCCTAAAATAGCGGCCAATTCCCTGGGGTTGGCAGGGCTGGCCATGGCGCCGGCAAAATTTACCGAGTTCAAGACCGGCTCCATCCCGGTCAAAATCCGGCGTTTCTCCCCGATCTGGGCGGGCAGAAAAGATAGCACCGATTCCACATGCGACACCGTGGACAGCTTTTTAAACGCCGCACTCTTGGCCTCCAGCTCCTCCAGGGTCGGGGTGATCAGGGCGCCGTAAGACATGGAATTTGAACCTAGGAGCTGGTTTTCCCAAGCCACTGATTCGGTTTGGGGATTTTGGAGGTGCAGGGGATTTAAATCGAAGTGAACCTCTGCCAGACAGACCCCGCCCACGGCCGTAATCAAGACCGCCAGCGCCATGATCAACCGGTAATGGGTCCAATGCAAGTCTAGAAAAGGGCTGGGGGACGCGGGAGCCTCCGCGGGATTTGGAGCCGGCAGGCATCCTTCACTGACCACGACCAGGGCCGGTAACAGCAACAGAGAGGCGGTCAGCATCGCCACAATGCCCATGATGAGGATCAGCCCCAATTCGGCCAGGCCCTTGAAGCTCACAAAGGCCAGGGGCAAAAAGGAGACTATCGCCGCCCGGCCAGCATAAATGATGCCCGGGGCGGACCGGCGAAAAGTGCGCGCCAGGGCCTCGACGTTGCACTGGCGGCCTGCCAGCTCTTCTTCCAGGCGGCAGAACCAATGAATGCCGTAATCGATGGTGAGCCCCAGGAGCAGGGGGGCGAAGACCAGCGACAGGATATTCAGATGCCCCACCACCAGGGTAACCAAGCCAAAGGTCCAGCATAGACCGACAACCATCGCCATGCCTTCCACCAGGGTCCGCTTCAGGCTTCTCAGGAAGACGATGAGCAGGACCATCTGGCCTGCCAGGGATAACCAGGTGGCCAGGGTCATGGACTTCAGGGCGCCGCTCATTTCATCCGATTGCAAGGCGTCCGGGCCGGTCACCCCGGCGCGAATCCCGGGAAATCGGCTTTGAACTCGAGCCACCGCGGCGCGCAGGAGGTCTACATCTTCATGGATGGCGTGGAAGTCGCCGGGCGGCGCGGTAACCATGAAGAGCAGGAATTTATTGTCCTCCGTAAAAAAGTAGCCTTCCTGGCCAAAGCCCCCCAATTCCTTGGGATAAAGGGCAGCCAACGGAGAGACATAAGGGTGGTTCCCTTCCAGGCTAAGACGCAACTCTTTGAGGCTGGCGTTTAAAAGGCCCAGGTCGGGCTGCCCTGGCTCTTTCCCTTCGGTCAGAAAGCCGGTGAACAGGTTGCCGAGCATGGTCCGGGTCATCTGTTGGTTAACCAGCTTATAGAAGGTCATCAGGCCCGGGTCGGCAGCCAGTCCGGACAACAGACTATTCTGACCCGCCAGGTTATCTTTGAGCTTGGTCAGGTCAGCGGTGTCCAGGTAGAGCAGGGCCCAGCGCCTGAAACTCTGGGGGGCCACGCGATAAAAGAGATCGCTGAACTGTTTGGGATAGCGGCGCAACTCGGCAGCCAGGGCAGCGGCGAATTTAATGGTCGCCTCGGGGTGGCCATTTTCCACCACCACCACCAGGCCGTCCCGCCCCCCGAAGGCCCGATCCATTCGGTGGGTGAGCCTAAGGAGGCGCCTATCGCCGGCCACCAGGTCATTCCGGCTGGTGCTGATGGTCAGGGCGTGAAGGGTGTAATAGACCGCCAGCCCCGCCAGCAACACCGAGACCAGGACGATGGGCCAGGCGAAGGATTCTATCGCCTTAAGGAAAAACTTGATACGTCCATGTAAGCTATTCTCAGGAAGCAAGCTCGTCCCTTAAGCGTCGTTTGGTTTTTAGGGGTAGAAGGCGATTATAAGGCCGAAGGAGGCGGGCATACCTAGGCCAATCCGCCTGCCTTCCCGCGTGGCTAAGCTTCTCCCCCAATATAACAATCAAAACCTAATCATCAAAGCGCCAGGTTGTAAGGTAGCCGCGACCATTTGGCGCTGGCGCCGGCCGGCAGCCGTTTAGTCCTAAATGGGGCGCAGTGCGCACTCCGCCGCAACTGGGCGGCCCCATCAGGGTCGCAAGCCCAAAGTCACTGCCGCCCCTTCTCCTCCAAACTCGGAACTTATTCCTGGTTCTTGAGCTTATTTAGCATGGCCTGGGCCTGGCGGTGATCTTCCTCCAGGCCTTGGGGGCTGATGGCGTGGCGCCGGGCCTGCAAGGCCTTTTCCAACTCCCCGCGGGCCTGGGCCTTCTTCCCCATGTCCAGCAAGGTTTCCGCCAGATAGAGGTGGTTGGTGCTGTTGTCCGGCGCCAGGCGGATCGCGGCGGTCAGTTGCTCTAAGGATTTTTTCCGGTCTCCCACCGACAGGGGCCAACCGGGCGCCTCAAGATAGATGCGCCCCAATACCCGGTGGGGCCCGGCTTGGTCATAGGTTTCGTCCAGGGCCAGGGAACGTTTAAGTTCGTCCATGATTTGCGGCAACAGCTTAAAGCCGCGCACGCGGTTGACGTCGGCCAGACCGCTCAGATTCAGGGCCTTCCAGTAATGGCCGGCGACGCCGTCAGGCTCTTGGGCCAGGAGTTTTTCGGCGTAGGTCAGACCTTTCTCATAATAGCCGGCCCGGGAGGAGTCGGGGGCCATATCCCCCAAAACGAAGCAGGTGCGCGCCAGCCGGACCCACAACGGCGGGGACCCCGGCAGCAGCCCGGTATAGATGGCCAGGGCCTGCTGCGCCTGCTGGAAATTCAAAGCAGGGCTATCCATGAGGGCGTCGGCCCCGGCCAGGTTATCCGGTGGCGCGGCCGGGGCGCTGGAAGCGTAGAGGAGCAGCGCCGCCATGGCCGCCAGGCCGATGAGCGAGGTTTTCATCAAGGTTGTCTCCGGAAATCCTTGCCGTAGCCATCAGGCCCGGCAAGGTCCTGGCAAGTCAAGTCCTGGGGAAAATCCTGGATACCCGGACTCTGCATCCCCCGCAGCGCGGCCCGCCGGCCAAGGCCCCCGCCTGCCCAATATAATATGTGGAGATTGTTGAAATTACAATGCCTGGGTTTAACTGGAGGTTAGTTTAAGTTTCTCCGGGCATTTTGATTGCCGGCCCTGGAATCTTCAGGCCCTGATGGCCCAGGGTGAGCGGCCGAGGCGCGGTGGCGCCGGGCCGCCGCCCAGAGGGATAAGTCCTTGCCCGCCTGCCGGTTCTGTGATAGAGGATGTGGTATACCTGCGATCCTAAAGGAGGAGTCATGGCTGGGATCAATAAGGTTATCCTGGTTGGTAACCTGGGGGCGGATCCGGAGATGCGCTTCACTGCAGACGGCACCGCGGTGTGTAAGTTTTCACTGGCTACCAGCCGGAGATATACCGGCAAGGATGGGCAAAAGCAGGAAAAGACCGAATGGCACCGCATTGTGGCCTGGCGCAAACTGGCGGAGATCTGCGGCCAGTATCTCTCCAAGGGCAAACAGATAGTGATCGAGGGCCGGATCGAGTATGGCTCGTATGAAAAGGACGGGGTGAAACACTACACCACCGATATCGTCGCCGAAAACATGCAGATGCTGGGGGGGAGCCCGGGCGGCAACCGGCTGCAAGAACCGGAGCCCTCCTTTGAGGCGCCTCCAGGTGGCGTCCCGGAAGACGATATTCCCTTTTAGGTCTTTAGCATCGCAAAGGATTGCGGCCACTGGCCCAAGGGAGCCGCACTTGGCAGCGCCGCCATCTGCCCGGGCGAAGCCGGGCCGCAGCGTCTTCGGACCAGACCCTGGCACTCAGGGCGCCCCGATCGCAGGCTGGCAGCCCGGTCCAGTGTCGCCCTTACCGCTTAAGTGAGCCTTGGTAAATCAACGGACCCTCAGGGAACAACTGCGGAAGCTGCTCCGGGAAGCGGATTACCCGGAGGCGCTGGCCCTGGCGGCAGCAGACGGTCGAGTTGGAGAGATCCTGCTGCAATTTCTCTATGACCCCCGGGACTTGCTGCACTGGCGAGCCCTGGAGACCCTGGGGCGGCTGGCCGGGGCCCAGCCCCGAAGTGTGCAGAAGCTCATCAGCCGCCTCCTGTGGCTGCTGAACGAGGACTCCGGCAGTTTTGGCTGGGGGGCGGCCGCGGCCTTGGGGGAAATCGGCAGGCAGCAGATATCCCTGGTCAGCGAGATCATTCCCAGGTTTGTGGGTTTGCTTAACGAAGAGTTTTCCCGGGCCCCCATGCTCTGGGGCATCGGCCGCCTGGCGGAGCGGCATCCTGAGCTTTTAAGCGAAGTTTTGCCCGCTGTTGTGCCTTTGCTGACAAGTACCGAGGCGCAAATTCGGGCCCTGGCGGCCTGGGCCCTGGGAAAGGCCGGCTATTGCCAGGCCGCCGCGGCACTGCAGGCCCTCACGCATGATGAAAATCCGGTGACCATCTATGATCGCGCCGAGCTGCGCCAGATCACGGTGGGGCAGGTGGCCAGGGAAGCCCTGGCCTCACTTAAAGGGCAGGGCGCCTCTGGCGCGGTCTTTACCGGTTAACCTCGAATGGAAAGGATGACCCTATGTTGCTAGTGATTCTGGGCTTTGCCATCGGCGTTTACGTGGGCTACGCCTACCCGGAGCAGGTGGAGCAGGCGAGGGACTTCACCAAGAAGACGGTTAACGATCTCAAGGAGAAGTTCGGCAAGAAGGGCGGCGGGCAGGGGTGAGAGTTTTTTTAAAGCGGGCGGGACTCAGATTTTGAGGGCGATGACCGTCCCCTGGCGTCCGGTGATCCGCTCCCGGCGGTAAGAGAAGAAATCCGTGGCGCCGCACCTGGTGCAGAGACCGGCAAGAGCCAGGCGCGCCTCCTTGAGCCCGGCCGCCAGCAGCTGATCCAGGCTGAGGCGCCAGAGGTCGAAGTAGTGGGGCCGCGTTTGGTAGGGCCAGAATTCCGGGGGAAATTCCTGGCGGAAGTGGCGGAATTCGGCGCAGCAGGGCCCCAGGCTGGGACTGATGGCGGCGTACAGGTCAGCCGGCCGGCAGCCGAATAGCTCCTGAAGCCGGGCCACCGCGGTTCCCAGGACATTCTGCACCTGGCCCCGCCAGCCGCAGTGGATGTTGGCCACCACCCGGCGGCCCGGGTCGTAAATGACCACCGCCTGGCAGTCCGCCTGTTTGATCAGCAGACCCACCCCAGGTTGGCGGGTGAACAGGATATCGGCGGCCTCGCACTCGCCGTCGGGCCCCGGCCGGGGCTCTCCGGCAACTACAATCTCCCGGCGTCCGTGTTTTTGATTGGCGCTGGCCAGGACCTTGAGCCCCAGCGCCTCCCGCACCCGGCGGCGGTTCTCAGTTACCGCCCCGGGACGATCCCCCACCTGGAAGCTGAGGTTCAGACTGTCGTACGGACCGAGGCTCACCCCGCCCCGCCGGGTGAAACAGGCATGGGTCAATTCCGGAAAGGCGGTCAGCAGAGGGCTCCGGTAGCAGCTCAGACCGCCGGGCTCCAGCATAAATTGGCTCATTGACGAGGTCATGCTAATTCCTTGCGGCCGGGCACTACCGGTTGCCTAATTAAAGCCTACTCCGGAGGCGGCTAAAAGGCTATAATCTTTTGACTCTGGCGCCCCCGGGTGCGGGCCTCCGGGATGATCTTCAGATGCAAGGACGAAAGAATGAGTGGGCAGAACTTTTTGATTGTGCAGCATCTGGACTGGGAGGCTCCCGGGCAGCATCTCTTGGCGGCCTTGCAGTCGGGCGGGATTACTTACCGGATACTGGAGGCCTGGCATGAGCCGATGCCGGCAGTAGCCGGCTTTGACGGGCTCATCGTCCTGGGGGGCTCCCCCAATGTGGATGAAGAAGAGCAGTTTCCCTACCTGGCGCCCCTGAAGGAGGCCATCCGGCAGGCCTTGGCCCTGGGTAAGGCCTACCTGGGATTTTGCCTGGGGCATCAGCTCCTGGGTCACGTCCTGGGCTGTCGGGTGGGTCCCCTGCCCAGAAAGTCGGTGGGCTTTATTGATGGTGAACTGACCGCGGCAGGGCTGGCCCATCCTGCTTTCCAAGGGTGGCCGGTCCGCCCCCGGCTCTTTAAGTGGCACGGCCAGGGGGTATTGCCTCCCTTGCCCGAGGGAATTGACCTCCTGGCCCGCTCCGCGGCGGCGCCGGTGGAAACCCTGGGCCTGGCGGCCTCGCCCAAAGTGGTGGGACTGCAGTTTGACAACCACGCCGGTCCTGCCGATATTGAAAGGTGGCTGCAATTTGACGCGGCCTGGGCCCTGAGCGGCTCCGGGGCCGAGGTGGCGGCCGTCCTGGCCGCGGCCCGATCCGAGGAAGACGAGATGGGGCGGAATTTTCGCCGCTTTATGAGCAATTTTCTGCGCCTGGCGCTGGACTAGGAAAGGCAGGTTTCGGTTTTCTGCTTATCGGCAAGGGCCCTCAGCCTTGATTTGGCCCTTGATCCGGCCTTTCCCAGAAAACAGACAACTAAGAACACTATTTTCGACGCCTGGCGGCCTTTTGGATTGACGCAACCTGCCGTGAGGTTTATCGTAGTGAGTGCAATCAACCTTGGTACAGGGATAAAACATGACTTGGCTCTATCTCCTCCTGGTTTTGGGAATGTTTGCGCCTGGCTGCAGCGAGCCGGTCCTCTATCAGAAATTTAGCAAGCCCATGTGGGCCAATTTCATCCATCTCCAGGACTTGAAGCCTGGCATGAATAAGGCGGAAGTGGTGGGGATCATGGGCCAGCCCGGGATCCAGGAAGAGGGGGATTACCGGACCGGCCGCTATACCTTCTATTTTTACCTGACTCACGACATGGATTTCCCGGATTCCAACACGGTGCGCGGCGGCTATACTCCCCTGGTTTTTAAGGAAGACCGCCTGGTGGGCATCGGCAAACGGGACTACCGCCAGGCCGTGGACCGCCGCGACGAGGGACCAGTCCCCGGACTCCCCTGGGAGGGGGTTAAATGAGCGGCGCGTCCAGGGGCTAGGGTACGGATAATCCCTGGAGAGGGAGAGGCAAAGTGCAAGGGCGGTCCGCTGACCGCCCTTGTTTTTTAGGGAGCGCGATCCTCAGGCCCGCTTTCCCGCCAAATGGCCGCAGGCGGCGCCGATCTCCCGGCCGCGGCTCTCCCGGATCAGGACCGTAAAATTAGAGGCTCGCAGGATCTCCTGAAACTCACTGATGCGTTCCTCGGAAGGCGGGGAGAAGGGCAGTTTGGGGTGCGGATTGAAGGGAATGAGGTTGATCTTGGCGCGGCAGCCTTTAAGCAGCCGGGCCAGTTGCCGGGCCTGGTCCGGCGCATCGTTCAGGTCTTTCAACAGGACGTAAGCAAAGGTGACGCGCCGGTGCGCGGGCAGGGGAAAGCTGCGGCAGGCGGCCAGGAGTTCGGCCAGGGGGTAGCGCCGGTTGACGGGCATGAGCCGGTCGCGGGTGCGGTCATCCGGGGCGTTCAGGGAAACGGTGAGATTAGCCCGGGCCGCCCGCCCCAGCAGCGGGATCAAGGGGGCCAGCCCCACGGTGGACACGGTGATGCGCCGGGACGAGAAATTGAGCCCCCAGGGCGCGCTGATCATGGTGAGGGCCTTAACCAATTGGGGAAAATTGGCCAGGGGCTCCCCCATGCCCATGAAGACCAGGTTGGTAAGGAGCGGTAAGGGGCCGTCCTGGGCCTCCTGGTTTGTTTCGTCAAGGATGCGGCGCACCGCCAGCACCTGGCCGACGATCTCTCCGGCCGTAAGCTGGCGCACCAGGCCACGCCGGGCCGTCAGGCAGAAGCGGCACCCCTGGGCGCAGCCCACCTGAGTGGACAGGCACAGGGTGTAACGGCCTTCCTCGGGTATGAGGACCGACTCGACCAGGGAGCCGTCCTCCAGGGCGAACAGGAATTTCCGGCAGCCGTCGGCGGCCTGCAACTCCTGCTCTACCCGGAGCTGGCCGATGACCGCCCCCCGGCCCAGCTCCTCCCGGAAGCCCCTGGAGACGTCGGTCATCTCCCGGAAGTCGCAGACTCCCTTGTAGAGCCACTTGAGCAACTGGCGGCCGCGGAAGGCCGGTTGCCCCCAAGCTGCTGTAAGCCGCTCCATGTCGCTAAGGGTGAATTCCTTCAGATCGATTGGGTCGGACATGTGGAGAGTCAGTAGTCAGTAGTCAGTAGCCAGTAGCCAGTGAGCAGTAGTCAGCAGTCAGTTATTAAAGTTAATTAATAATCTGGATTTTGTCTAGGTGTAGTCAATCCATTTAATTATTTTCCAAGAAGATGTGCTCGAGCCACACTATGCAGATACCGGCAATTTCAATCTATTTGGTTAGTAAAGGAAAAATTCAAATATGCATGGAGTCGAAAGATCATCTTCAGTCCCGGTAACCACTGGCTACTGGCTACTGCTCTCAATGTCCCCGAGATCGCTCCAGGGCTTCCTGCCGGGACTTGCAGCCGATGCACATAGTGGTCACCGGACGGGCGATGAGACGTTTCTCGCTGATTTCACCCCCGCAAATCTCACAGTGGCCATAGGTTCCGTCTTCGATACGTTCCAGGGCCTCCCGGATCTTGGTGATGAGTTTACGTTCCCGGTCCCGAATTCTGAGGGTAAAATTGCGGTCCGTTTCCAGAGAGGCCCGGTCGGTGGGGTCCGGGAAAGGGGCCAGGGCGCTGGTCATGTCGGTCCTGGTCTTGTCGGCTTCCCCCAGGATTTCAGCGAGTCGCTCCTTTAAGAGCTGGCGAAAAAATTCGAGACGTTGTTCATCCATCGTTAGACTCCGGCCATATCCTTTTGCCCAGAGATTGCGCGGGGACCCTCAGGTCGTGAGTAATCGCCGCTGGCGCCACCGCTCTTTTCCAGCAATTGCAATTCACCGATCACCAAACCGCGATCCACTGCCTTGGACATATCATAGATGGTAAGGGCAGCCACCGCCGCGGCGGTCAAGGCTTCCATCTCCACTCCGGTGCGGGCCTGGGTCTCGACCCGGGTCTGGATGCGCACCGCCCATTCCCGGGGTTCCAGGGTAAAATCTACCGCCACGAAGGCCAAGGGCAGGGAATGGCACAAGGGGATCAATTGAGCCGTGTTCTTGGCGGCCATGATGCCGGCAAGTCTGGCGGCCGCCCAAACATCGCCCTTGGGCAGGCGGCCGGCCTGGAGCAGGGGAAAGACCTTGGGACCCACGATGATGCGGCAGGCCGCGGTGGCGCGGCGCCGGGTTTCGGCTTTACCGCCCACATCCACCATACGCAGTTGCCCGGTTTCGTCCAGGTGGGTGAACTCACTCATATCCTGCCCCGGGACGCGCCTCATTTTCCAAATGCGACACCTCTCTGAACCGCTGATTCGGTGCAATCTGGAAGTCTTCGGCGGCGTTGACTACGATCTCCATGACCTGATCACCCGGCAGCCGGCCGGGCCCACCGGGGGCCCCGGCTCCGGGGAAACGGAAAACCCAGCCGCTCTGAGCGTTTTGGGGAAGTTCCACCGCCCGGTAGCCGTCCAGAGTGGGCACCAGGATGACCCCGCCCCGGGCTGCTTTGGCGCAGGAGACCCGCACCTGGCAATGGATATCATCGCCGATACGGGTGAAGAAGTCATCCGGGGCCACATGAATGACTACCTCCAGGTTTCCCGGGGGGCCGTTTTGAAAACCCTGCCCGCCCGCACCCTCCAGGTGCAGGCGCGCTCCGTTCGGGATCCCCGGGGGGATGCGCAGCCGATACTCCCGCTTGCCTGGAGTGGCGCCCTGGCCGTGGCAATGGCCGCAGGCCTGGGAGATAACCTTGCCACTGCCGCCACAGCGCGGGCAGCGCGGTCCGAAGCGCAGCAGCCCGGGTCCCGAATGACTGCGGCCGCGGCCCCGGCAGGCGGGGCAGGAGGCGTAGCCGGCTCCCGGCGCCAGACCAGTGCCCTGGCAACGGCGGCAGTTAAAGGTGCGATCCACCTGGATTACCGCCTGGGTGCCGCGCAAGGCGGCCGCCAGGGAGATCTGTAAATCATAGCGGAAGTCGGCGCCGGCGGATTGCCGCAAGCGGGCCGAACCGCGGGAGATTCCAAAAAATTCTTCAAACAACTCATCATTTTCAGAGAATCTGGGACGCCGAAGATTTTGGCCGGCGCTGCGCGAGCGGCGGCGGGCTTGCTGGATGGTCTGGTAAGCCTCCGCCAACTGCCGGAAGCGGGGGCCGGCCTCGGGATCGTCCGGATGGTGGTCCGGGTGGTGTTGGAGGGCCAAGGACCGGTAGCGCTGGCGGACCTCCGCCAGGGAGGCGTCGGGGGGTAATCCCAGAATGCGGTAACAATCCCGGATAATCATGGCTGATCTTGATCTTGGGTCTTCTCCGTCTCTGGGCCGGAGCCGGCTATCAATGCTTCCACCATGGCGGCCTTATCCGGGTCACCGGACAGATTATAGGCTCGCCGGGCAAAGCGCAATTTTCCCAGCTCCAGGGCCCGCTCTGCTAATCGCCGCCAGGTGGGCGGGTCCTGGGAGACCCCCAGCCGGGTCAGCAAGTAGGCGTCTCCAGTCTCCAGACAGTGGCCTTTAATCTTCTCCAGTCCCTGGGCATCGCGGCCTTTTTGGAAAAATTCCAGGGCGTCTTCCCACCAGCCCAGGGCCAAAAACTTTTCGCCGTACTCCCGGCAAGTTTCCGCTTTCAGCTCCCGGTCATTGAGGATCTGGCGTTTCTTTATGCAGCCGGGGACTCCCTGGGGCAGTCCCCGGACCGCCTGGGGCGATTTGGACACCGGCACTCTCCGTTTACGCTTCATTTATAAAATATCTCCCCGGGCTTGTAAACCGAATTCGCCGGGGGAGAGGCCCCTGGCCCCGTCAATCCTGGAAATGGTTTGACTTTTAGCGGCGCATTGGGTAAGGTAAATCTGCATTTTCGACGCTACCCGGCGGGTTTCCGCGCCACCCAGGTCTTTCGCCGGCGTGGCGCCTATCTCCACAGGCAACCGCGATGGATTCCAGTGGCCAGGCGGAGTCCAGACAGTGGTTCTGAGGGAAGACCTGCATCTCCCTGACAACCATGTTTAAAAGGATACTGGGGCGCCTTCGCCGGGAACCGGGCTTGCACAAGGCCACGGTCAGGATCGATTTTTACCCGCAGGACCAGGTAACGCCGCACATCATTTGGCACCGCGGCCAGGACCCGGAGTCCGACACCATCCCGCTGGTGGTTTACGTCTACGCCCGCATCTTGTTCGAATTAGCAGAGATGAACGAAGTCCGGGTGGCCCGGGAATTGATGGTCTTTTTGGACCGGGTGTGCCAGCGGGTGCTGAGCGACGAAGGCCCTCCCCGACGCCCCCGCCTGCCCTTGGGGCAACTGCGTCTGGTCAACGATCAGGCCCTGCCGGCCCTGCGCACCTATGAGCTGGAGTTCTATGAACTTCCGGCGGGCGCTTACCGCCTGGAATATCGAGGCAGCCTGGGGAAAGAGGGATATTACCTGCCCGGCGGCTTTCTGGCCCTGCTGCAATCCTGCCTGGACCACCTGGGGGACCAGGCCCTCCGGCAACTGGCCCACAGACTGGTCCGTCTCCACAGCTACTACCGGCAGCGCCGGGACTTCTGGGAGGGGGGGGCGCTGGCCTCCGGGCCAGCGTACGCCATGGGCCGCAAAGAGATGCCGCCGGAGGAGTCCGGGCCCGAGGTCTTTTGAGTTTCGAGTTTCGAGTTTTGAGTTTTGAGTTTTGAGTGAAAGCTAAAACCGAAAAGGATAAACAGCAACCAGCCTGGAATTAGCCCCGCTTCAGCCGATTTTTTGAGGCCGGGATACTGCGCCGCAAACTCTCAGTTGATTAACTCCCCGGAAAGCTAAAGAGGCGGGCAGAGCCCGCCCTATTTCCCTAATTTTAAAGCTCGGCCCGTGTCTTTGGGGTTCTGATCCGGGCCCCCTAGGCAGAGACGCGTTGCAGCAGGCTGGCCTTGAGGCGGTCGAATTCCTCGGCGCTGATCACCCCTTCGTTCCGCAGACGCACAAATCCCTCCAGTTCCTCCCGAAAGCGTTCCGGCGGCAGCCAGGGGCGCATTTCCCCGGCCTCGGCCTCCAGGCTCAGGGGAGCGGCCAGGGCCAGGGCCCGGGGCCTCCCCGGCAGGGCCGCGGCCAGATTCTCGGCGTCGTGATACCGCAAGGTCAAGGCGCCGTTGAGCATGGAGATCTCCACGTTCTTGCCGTTCCTGGCCGCCTCCCGCATCAGGTCTTGAAATTCGCTCCCCTGAGCCGTCACTCTGCCCTTAACCATCTGCCACCAGCGGTAAAGGCGCCAGCCGATGCAGGCGCAGAGGACGGCAAAGCCGGCGAAGAGCCAGGAGCTCAAACCCAGAAAGCTGGTGAGCCACACCAAAAGGACAATGAGAACAAAGGGAATGGCAATGAGAAAGATCAGGAGGCTATAGAAGTTGGCCAGATTTCCCCAGGTGGAGATGGAGGCGTCCGGGGCATCCGGCTTAAAGCGCGCAAAGAATTTACCCATTTTGAGTTCCGGTTTTGAGTTTCGAGTTGTAGGGGCGACAGGGCAGCAGGCTTTCAGCCCCTGCTCGGGTCGCCCGGTTGCGTTTATCGCGCCGAGTTGCCACTAGCAAAGATTTTAATCACTTTTACCCGGAGTTGCAAGGGAAGCGCCGTCCCGCGCCTCACTTAACCCGCCTCGAAAAAGGCCCGGTAGGCCTTGAAGGTCATGTAGAGGTCCGCCTTGGAGGCCACCTCAAAGGGAGAATGCATGGAAAGCACCGGGGTGCCGCAGTCGATGATCTCCAGGCCGTGGACGGCCAGGAACTTGGCGATGGTGCCGCCCCCCCCTTCATCCACCTTGCCCAACTGGCCCGCCTGCCAGATGACGCCGTGTTCCTGGAAGATCTTGCGGAGCCAGGCGATATACTCGGCGTTGGCGTCGCTGGTGGAATACTTGCCGCCGCTGCCGCCGTACTTGCTGAGCCCTACGCCGTAGCCCAGACGGGCGGCGTTGCGCTTTTCAGAGACTTCGGGCCAGTCGGGGTCCAGGGCCCCGGTGACGTCGGCGGAAATGGCCCGGGAGGCCATCAGCACCCGGCGCCGGCCTTGGGGACTTTCCCCCTGGCCCTCCAGGAGGAGTTCCACTATTTCTTGCAGGAGGCAGCTCCGGGCGGAAGTATTACCGTCGGAGCCGGTCTCCTCCTTGTCATAGAACAGGGCCACGCAAGTGTGCTCTGGCTCCTCAAGGTCCAGGGCGGCCGCCAGTTCGGCATAGGCGCAGGCCCGGTCATCCTGCCCGTAGCCCCCCACCAGGCTGCGGTCCCAGCCCAGGTCCCGGGCCGGGCCCGCGGGCACCACTTCCACCTCGGCGCTGGTGAAGTCTTCCTCATTGATGCCATAGCGCTCTTCCAGGAGTTTCAGAAAGTGGAGTTTAAAGCGCTCCTTGGTCTCGGTATTCCCCAAGGGCAGAGTGCCGACCAGGACATTGAGCTTTTCGCCCTCGAAGGCGTCGGTCACCTTCTTTTCCATCTGGGCCTTGCGGGCCAGATGCGGCAGCAGGTCCAGCACGGTGAACACCGGGTCCGCCGGGTCTTCGCCTATCTTAAGGTCGACGCTGGCGCCGTCGGACTTGAGGATGACCCCGTGAATGGCCAGGGGCCGGGCCAGCCACTGGTATTTCTTGATGCCCCCGTAGTAGTGGGTCTTTAGCAAGGTGAGGTCGGTGTCCTCGTAAACGGGATAAGGCTTCAGATCCAGGCGGGGGGAGTCGATGTGCGAGGCCACCAGCCGCAGCCCGGAGCTCAGGGGTCTCTTGCCCCGGACCACCAGGGCGATGTTTTTGCCCTTATGATTATAAAAAACCTTGGGGCCCGGGGTCCGAGAGTTGAGGTCCGTGAAGCCCCGGGCCTGGGCCTGGCGCATGATCTCCTGGACCGCCTCGCGCTCGGTCTTGGCCTGGTCTAGAAAGTTCTTGTAACGGTCGCCGTATTGGAAGATGGCCGCCAGTTCGTCCTGGTCCACCCGGTCCCATACCAGCCTGGCGGTTAACGCCAGGCGCTCCCGTAATTGCTGCAATTCGTCTTTTTCCTGAACTTCCATGGTGCCTATCCCCTTATGCCGTTTTTATTATGGTAGTACAGGTATCTATATGTTGCGGTTCCTAAAAGTTCGACATAATATCTTGATATTGTTAAAATTACCATGACATAGGGTCTAAATGCGACATGGTGTAAGCTTCTTTGGGTCATATTATTGCCGGGAAATAGTATACCAGCTTAACAGATAGTGGTTTAATTCATAACACGAAATCTTCCGGGAAACAACGGGAGCGGGCAAATCCCCGGCCCAGGGAGTATCGGCTTGACTTGGCGCGGGAAAGCAAATAAATTTAGGTGCAGAAACCGGCGAGAGTGGCGGAATCAGGCAGACGCACTGGATTTAGGTTCCAGCGGGCAACCGTGGGGGTTCGAGTCCCCCCTCTCGCACGCCATAACCAACTTTGGCATTTCTGGGATTCTGCGGCCGCGGCGCTCCCTCAGAATGGTGGGAACTGGCGCAGAGGTCCCAACTTTGAACTTCGAACCTTGAACTTTGAACTTTTCTATACAGAGAGATGAGACGATGACCGAGAGTGCGGTAAAAGTGGAGTTGGAGAACCTGAGCGAGGTTAAACGGAGGCTGCTGGTCGAGGTGCCCCTCTCTGAGGTGACCGCGGAAGTGGAGCGGGCCTATCGGGAATTGGGCAAACGCGCCAAGGTCAAAGGCTTCCGTCCCGGCAAGGTGCCCCGGGGCGTCCTGGAGATGTATTATCATAAAGAGATCGACCATGAGGTCTCCGATACCCTGGTGCGCCGTTCCCTGGCCGAGGCCTTAAAGGAGAAGAACCTGGAGCCGGTGCATCTGAGTTGGCCGGAGCCGCCCCCGGCGGTGGTGGCGGGTGAGAATTACCGCTTCCAGGTGGAGCTGGAAGTGACCCCGGAATTCAAGGTAGAGGATTACCGGGGTCTTAAGGTGTCGGCCCCCCCGGTGGAGGTGAGCGACGCCGAGGTGGATGCCGGGCTCGAAGAGATCCGCCAGTCCCATGCCCTGCTAAATTCCCCGGCGGAGAGCCGCGGGGCGCAAGCGGGCGATTTCGTGTGGCTCGATTACCAGGCCTATTACCAGGGCCAGGCGGCGGAGGGCGGCAAGGCGGAGGGCGCCCACCTGGAGTTGGGCAGCGGCAAGTTCAACGCCGAGTTCGAAAACCACCTCTTGGGTTTTAAGGACGGGGACGAGAGCCGCTTTCAGGTGAGCCTGCCGGATGACTTTGCCAATCCGCTGCTGGCTGGCAAGACGGTGGAGTTCCAGGTGAAGGTCCATGAAATCAAAGAGAAGGTGGTCCCAGACCTGGACGATGACTTTGCCAAGGGCCTGGGAGGCAATTTTCAAGGGGTGGCCGACTTGCGTGAGGCGGTGAGAGAGGATATCATTAGAAGGAAGGAGCACATGCGGCAGGCCGATCTGGAAAACCAGGTCAAGGATCAGCTGCTGGCCCGGACCGCCTTTGAAACGCCGCCCTCCCTCATAGAGCAGGAACAGGAGAATCTCTTCCGGGAGCAGTGGAACCGCCTGAGCCAGTATGGGGTAAAGCCGGCCGACGTGGACCAGAGCAAGATGCTGGAAGCCATCCGGCCCATGGCAGAGCGGCGGGTACGGGTCAAACTCCTCCTGGAGCGCATTGCCGACCAGGAGGGCCAGATGGTGGACGACGCCGAGGAGCCGGCGCCCTGACGGGGACACCGCACGAGGCGTCAGGTAGATTCCCGCGGTGGGAGCCCGTTGCCGGCCGACACCTGACAGGCAAGCAG
The DNA here is from genome assembly GCA_052326585.1 of Desulfobaccales bacterium. Lineage (GTDB taxonomy): Bacteria > Desulfobacterota > Desulfobaccia > Desulfobaccales > 0-14-0-80-60-11 > JAPLJC01. The sequence continues at coordinate 40,599 of JBKQLU010000014.1, forward strand.
CGGGCTTTTTTATGCGCCTGCGCGACCTCGTTGAGTCGTGGACGCCGTCATGCCGCGCCAGCCGAATCTGGAAACCGCCCGCCTGCTGTTGCGGCCGTTCCGCAC
>JBKQLU010000015.1:0-19850 GCA_052326585.1 Desulfobaccales bacterium
GAACCGGCCCCTTCTGTATCAGGAGCAGTATTCGTATTTACGGCAGACTATGAACCTCGGAGCCGACTATAAAGTGAACAGCCTGGTGGCCTTCGATCTCGCCTATGCTTATTCAACAGTCGACCGCACCGAAAACCAGGGCAATACCTCGAGTAACTCGCCCCAGTTCGGCATCAGGCTGTTTCCTACTTCCTGGCTGAACCTGATAGCCAACTATACCTACTCACAGCGGCTGGGGAATGATTTTCTGTCGCTGACGCCGAGCACGCCGGCCAATTTGCTGACCTACAAATTCTACTCGGGAGACGACAAACGGAACGCCGCCCATTTCGTGGCAGAGGCATTCCCTGTGAATAATGTCACCTTCTCCGCCAATTTCTCGTTCTACAATGACACTTTTAATGACTCCAATGGATATGGCTTGACCAAAGATCAAGGCTGGTCGGGCGGAGCGGATGTGAGCTGGACCCCGACTAACCGGATAGCCTTGAGCCTTGGATACGACCACCAGCAAGACGTCACCAAAGAACGCGTCGAAAACCTGCCCGGCATAGCTCCGACAAACGCACCTTTCTCACCGGTCTATAATGATTGGGGCCCCCTGGTGAGCACCCTGGATGCATATGACACCTTCACCGCCAAAGCGGACATCAAGCTCATTCCGGACAAGCTGAAGTTCACGGCCGGCGCCAGCTACTCCTTTTCGAGCTCGCATTTCGACAATCCGCAAATGGACAAGCTGAACGAAGCCTTCGCCGATATCGACGCCGCTCTCAGCTACAAGTTCAACGAGCACTGGAGTTGCCGAGCGTTGTACCGGCTCGAGATCTTCAACATGACCAAAGCGTACCAGGAATTTTTCCAGACTGGCACTACGGGGTCCAACCAGAGTTTGAATACCTTGGACGGGTTCTACCGCAACGCCACGGCGAACATATTTGAGGGATTTGTACAGTATAAGTTCTAGTTTGAGCCTTCCAGCAGGTTGACAAGAATAACCCGCGTCCTTATTTTTTCAATAATGCTGTCAGCGCGCCTCGGGGATGGGTTGGGCATGGCGGTGGGGCCGGGTCCGTGATTGCCGCGACCAAAGATATTGAGGGAAATGCGGCCTCTGCCCCAAAAACCAAGGTTCGCAGTTTAATCGCACGATCACGTTCGCTACAACTGAGACAGCCGCGGCCTGGTGAACCACTGCCGGGCGCCTGGGAGAGGCCTCGTGTCCTTATCGCCAATCTTAGAGCCGGCTGTCCGATCCCACACCAAAGGAGTCAACATGAAAACTTTAGTGGCGGTCCTTTCTTTGCTGTTGATTTTAGGAATTGCCGGGGCTGCATGGGCTCAGGGCGACGTGGCCAAGGGCCAGGCCCTTGTAGAGGCCAAACACTGCGCCCTGTGCCACAAGGAGGGCGGCAACCTGGGCAAGCCCATGGACCAGGTTGTCGGGAGCCATGACGACGCTTACCTCAAGGGGGCGCTCCTAGACCCCAAGAAAACCCTCGGGCCCACAGTAAAAATGCCGGCCTTCAAGTTTAGCGATGCAGAAGTGGCGGACGTTATCGCGTATATGAAATCCGTCAAAAAGTAAAGGGTCTGAGCGGCTGCAGCCGCTCTTTCAGCATCGATTTGGAATTCTTTTATGAATGGGCTTAAGGCCCCACGCTACAAATTCGTCTCCGCCCTGTTCGGCAACTGGGTTGGCGTCTTCGGCCTGGTGCTGGCGGCGTTCAGCCTGTTCGCCGCGCTTTGCCTGATAGCCTTCGACCTTTTTCACGGTTTCAGACAGCCCTACATGGGCATCGTGGTCTTCGTAATTCTCCCGTCATTTATCTGGATGGGCCTCGTCTTGGCGGGAGTGGGAGCATGGCTGGAACTCCGCCGGCGCAAAAAACCGGGGGCTGAGGTCCGCGATGAGGCAAGGGAAGGCAGGCGCCAGCGCCAACTGGTCGTGGCGCTTTCCTGCGCCTTCCTTTTTTTTATGCTCACCTCCTTGGGAAGCTACCGTGCCTTTGAGGTGACTGAATCGCCGCAGTTTTGCGGCGCCTTGTGCCACACGGTGATGAAGCCGGAATTCTCCACGTACAGAACCTCTCCCCACGCCAGGGTGCGCTGTGTGGAATGCCATATCGGCCCGGGCGCCTCCTGGTTTGTCCGCTCCAAGATCTCCGGCCTTTATCAGGTCTATGCCACCACTCTCAACGTATATCCCCGGCCCGTTCCAGTGCCGGTCCAAAACCTGCGGCCCGCGCAGGAAACCTGCGAACAGTGCCATTGGCCGGAGAAATTTTACGGATGGGTGGACCTGCGTCACCAATTCTTCCTGCCTGACAAGCAGAACACTCCGTGGAACATCAGAATGCTGGTGCATGTGGGCGGGGCCAATGAGACCACGGGACCGGTGGGCGGCATCCACTGGCATATGATTTTGTCCAACCGCGTGGAGTACATCGCCACGGACGAGGGCCGGCAAACCATACCCTGGGTGCGGGTGACGAATCTAAAGACAGGGGCCGTCGACGTCTATGAGTCAAAAGATAATCCCTTGACTCCCCAACAAAAAGCCCTGCCCGCGCGGCGGCTCGACTGTATCGACTGCCACAATCGTCCCACCCACATTTTCGATTCTCCCTACAGCGCCCTGGATGTTTCCATGTGGCTGGGCCGCATCGATCCCGCCATTCCTTCTATAAAAGTGAATGCGGCCAAGGCCCTGGTCACGGCTTCTGGAGCCGTTTCGCAGGCCCAGGGGATCCCCCTGATTGCGCAAATAGTCTCGAAAGAATACGCTGATTACCAGGACCAGCCAAAGATCCGGGAGGCGATTGCGGAGACTCAGAAGATCTTTCAAGACAATTTCTTCCCGGAAATGAAGACGGACTGGAGAGTGCGGCCGAACAATATCGGGCATTATATCTGGCCGGGTTGCTTCCGCTGCCACGATGGTTCCCATGTCGACAAGTCAGGCCGGGCCATCTCCCATGACTGCGACTCCTGTCATACCATCATCGCCCAGGGCGGCCAGGGAAAAGCGGAGACTGTGAGCCTGCAGGGGGTGAAATTCGACCACCCGGGAGGAGAAATTCCCCCCGATTTCCTCTGCAACCAGTGCCATACCGGCGCGCCTTAGTCTGAGTACTAATGGGGGTGTCACAACGGGAATATTTCTGGACCCCAATGGGAATTTCCAGATTGACAATTCGAAAATCCTCCATGGCTGGGTCATTGGAGGAGGTACGCAGAACTCCACGGTTGCCAGCGGCTCAGAGGTGGAAGTCCCTCTGGCGCCCAGCATGCTGCTGCTCGGCTCCGGCCTAGTGGGTCTGGCAGGCTTGCGGCGGTTCAGGAGGACAACCCCTGAGTTTTATTGACGGAGGTCCACTCCACCATCTCCTAGGCCGCTTTTCGGCCCGGCAGGCCCATCATCCGTGAGCAGCAGGGGTTCCGGGGCTCGCCCAGGCCAAAGTTTAGGGGCAACACCTAGGTATTTTTAATCGTCAATGATCCTCGCCAGTTAATTGCGAACTTGTGGCACAGCTTTTATAATGAGCCTAATTTTTAAGGGAGCGCCTTGACATTAAGTTGTGAATCAATTAATTTCCTAAAAAGGTTTGGATAAAAACCAAACTCAGCGTGACTGAGTACGGAAAGTCACGGGTCTCTCGTGAAGAGATAGCCGGGTTGCGCAGGTAAAGGCAATCCGGCTCTTTTTTTTAAAAATCGGGGGTAGACGAAATTCTCCGGATGCCTGCTTTTCTGGCTGATCTAGAGAGGAGTAAGAACATGAAGATTCCCGGAACCAAAAAGCTCTTATTTGGTGCTGCCTGCTTATTGCTGGCGGCCGTGTTGCTGAGTCCGTCCCCGGCGAGGGCCGGGTTTAGCCTCGGGGATGCAGAGTTGGGGGATTTCGGCATCTTGTACGAGGGAAATGGTGGTCATAGTTTGCAATTCAACAACTCGACTGAATGGGGCAATATTGGGATTGGCGGGACTGGAGCGTTTCAAGGGAACGGCCCCGGCACCATCACCGGCGACATCGAATTCTCGGCAGCGAGTTCTGGGCAGTTCAGCAACAGCGGTCTCACGATCAATGGTACTGAAAATTATAGTGTCCCGACTGTCACGTCAGCCCTATCCACCGTCAATACGCTCTCCCAGAATTTAGGCATAGAGTCCGGAACCTCGACGACCATCACCAGCGGCGGGTCGATCAATGCTTCTTCCGGCACGCTGGACGGCAACGGCAACCGCGTTTTCACTGTGACCTCTATCAGCTTTGCCAACGGGACTTTTACGATCAACGGCTCAAGCTCCGATTATGTGGTCTTGAACATCGCTGGCAGCGTCGGCAACAATGGACTTAACGGCAGTATCGTTCTCACCGGCGGGATCACCATCGACCACGTCCTGATCAACTATACTCCGGATACCGGCAATATGACCACCTACAATAATGACTACACGAACCTCTCCGGCGGCCCCACCCTGACGATCAGCACTAATGGCCTTGCCACGGAAGGAATATTTCTGGACCCCACCGGGAATATCCAGGTTAACCACTCTGATATCACTGGGGCCATCTATGGAGGAGATTCTCAAAACCTCAGTTTTGTCTCGGGCGCCCATTTGGTTCTGCCGCTGCCGCCCACGGCGTTCTTGCTGGGCAGCGGACTCCTGGGCCTGATAGGCTGGAGGAGGACAAGGAAGGGTTAATCAGTTATTCCCTCTTACCACGAAGGAAGGCAGGGTCAACACGGCTCTGCCTTTTTTGTTTCTATCTTATAGCGAGTTACTTACCAAGATCGGCAGGTATCGGTAGGGCGGGGGAAATTGAAGATATGATCTGTATATGGGAAATTTTCTGGATCTTGAAAAGTTCCCAGTCATAGCAGCTATCCTGATGACGACTGAATCAGCGACGGGGTTTCACGCCGGCCGTTGGAATAAGCCGAGATTATGCGCCCGACTTGGCCCCCCAGTAGAAAAATGGGTAAGACCCACCGATTTAAACCTAAAAATTACGGGGCTAGTGGGGCGGGAAATAGGGCTGCTCTGGACGTTTTTTCTTAATTCCTAATTACCCCTCCCCCCGCCTGGGAGCACCTTGACAGGATGGAAAAATTTAATGGTGAAAAATAATCTATTCCACGCTCCTAGTAATAATTCGAAAGCGACATCGCCGCGCCGGCTCTATGCTGGACGTTCAGGGTGTGTTGCCCCGCATCGAGGCGGGATGACCGGGTAATTTGAGCGAACCCACAGGCACCAGCCTGTTGCCCCGGAGACGCAGGATGGTGATATCGGAATTTATGAAGTTGGCGACATAGAGATACTTCCCGTCCGGGCTGAAGGCGATGCCCTCGGCCAGCCCGCCCACCTCGGTTTCCGACACCTTGCGCACCTTCTTGCCTTCGATCTTCAGCAGCGCGGCGATTGAATGCTCGTGGTGGAAGAAGGCGCTCTTGGGAACGTTGCCGGAGCCGTTGGTCAGCAGCGAGACGGCGTAGCCGCCCGCCGGACTCACCACCAATCCCTCCAGAGCGTCGCCCACCACGACCTGATCCACCACGCGCGGCGGATTCTTCTCCATGTCGATCACCGCCACCGTGTCGACCTGGCCGTCGGCCGCGCCGGCGTTGCCGTTGTTGTTGACCAGTCCGAGCTTGCCGTCCGGCGTGATCTGCACGTTGTAGGGGAAGACGCCGGTGATCATGTCGTAGCCCTTGTAAGTGACCGTCGTGCCGTCGATGTCGAGCAGCGCGACCTTGTTGGCCGTCGCCTTGGCCACCAGCGCGCGCTTGCCGTCCGGCGTGATCGCCACCGCCGAAACCTGCTGGTTCGGAGTGCCATCGGGCGCCAGCGCCACCGAGCCCACGACCTTGACGTCCTTGCCGGATATCGTCAGCACACTAATCGTGTTGTCGGCGCGGTTGGCGATCAGCGCCAAGGTGCCGGCGCGGTTGATCGCTATGCCCGAGGCCTGTTTTCCGGCGTGCAGCGTGGCAATGAGCGCCGGCGGCTTCGCCGTGAGATCGATGACAAACACCCTGTCATCCGGCACGGTTTTCCACTTGTCACCATCCTACACCACGTTGAGCGAATTGACGACGATCGCCAGCTTCTCGTCCGGTGTGACGGCGAGGTTGGTCGGCGGACCGACGATGGTGTTGATCAGCGGCAGCGTGGCGACGATGCTCGGCTGGGTCCGGTTGCGGATGTCTATGATCGAGACCGTGTCCTTGCCGGGGGGACTGACGACCATCTGCCCGGCGTCGTCGTAGGTTGTCTTTTCGTCATTGCCGGTGATGATGATCTGCGCCTGCGCTCCGCAGGCCAGGCCCAACGCCGCGGCCAGTGCAGCCACTCCCAGAATTTTCCGCATCGTTTCCTCCCTGTGCCGGTCTCGTGCCGGCCAACTAGACAACCGTGATTATGCGGCAGCCCTGGCCACTGCAGTTTAAAAATGGTGATAGGGATACCTTTACCGAAGTATAAACCCGGCAAACTTCCCGTATTGTGACCCTGGGAGGCATGATAGCACAAATTTAATTTGTAAAGAAATTTTTCCTAAAGGATCAATGGACTTATGTGGGAAAGAGCTAATATCTTGCCAAATCAGAGTCTTATCTCCAGAGCCTCAAAAGTTGCAGGTATGATCTGGATATTGGAAGTTCTTATCTCCGGATAAACTGGTGAATCACAGCAATCATCCTGGCCATCATCCATCAACCCACGTTTTCGCCACCGCCCCTGGCCCTTAGGAACGCCCCCCTAACTGGGAGGAGTCGGCAAAAACTGCGGAAAATATCAAGGTGCGATTCATAAACCTGGTTTCATTTTTGAGCGCAAGGCGAACCCCTTCAAAACCTCGTTCACCTGGTCGAATCCTGAACCCGGGCTGTCTCGATCTCTTGCAACAGGCCCCGTGCCTTTGCTTCCTCCATGGGCAGCGAGCATTGGGAGGCGAGGGTGGAGGCCTGCCGCAGGAGTTTTGACGCCCCCTCCCAATCTTTCTTTCCCATGCGGACCCGACCCAGCGCCAGCGAAACGCGCCCCAGATCGAATTTCGCGCCGATGCTTTCCAGCAACGACAGGCTTCTTGCCAGATGAGTTTCGCTGTTCTGATAGCCTGGCGTGAGGCCCGCCGCCAGGGCATTGCCGATGGCGCTTTCGGATAAAGCCTCCGCAATGAGGCTGCCCGCTGCTTTGGCGATGGCCAGGGCTTCCTCTCCTTTTTCCAGGGCTGCAGGAATATCTCCTGCTCCAAGCAAGGTGCCGCTTTCGATGGCAGTCAGCCATTCACTGAGCAAAAGGCGGCCGCCCAAAGTCCGGGCGGCTAGATGAGCGGCGGACCAATGTTCAAGGGCGCGCTGATGCTCTCCCAGTCCCGTCAGCGCCCATGCCAGGAACGAATTGCTCGAGTAACCAAACATCTTGTCGCCGCTCTTCTCCGCAACTGCAAGCGCGGCCTGGGCGGCTTCCATGGCCTCATGGTATTTGCCGGCGACCACCCGGATCATGGCGAGGCCCGTGTACGCCATGGCTTCAGCGTTTAGATTGAGGCTTGCCTGGGCCATTTTCAGAACCTGGTCGAGTTCAGCGGATCCGGCGGCGTAATCGCCAAGACAGGCTCGGGAAGCCCCCCGGTACAAGCAGGCAAACAACAGCTCATGGCGGTTCTTGGTTGCTTCGAGAAGGGGGACGGTCCTGTCCAACAGGTGGTGGGCCTTCGCAAACTGGCCTTGCAGGAAAAGAACGCGCCCGATGACGGCTCCCGGCAGGGCCATTAACTCGGGATCGCCAAATTTTGGAGCCACTGCGAGGACCTTTTGGAAATAGGAAATGGCCTCCCGCAATCGTCCCGCCAGATAATGCACCCTCCCGATCCAAAGCTGGACGCGCGCCAGGCGCGCTTCATCCGCCAGCGAGGAGGCCATGTTTTCCGCCTCCGTCAAAATCGCCAGGTTTTTTTCAGGCGATTCAGACTGGAGAGAGACATTCACCAGCCGGACACTGATGTCCACCTGCTTTTGACGGTTTGAGGCGTTATCGGGCAGATTTTTGAGGCTGTCCAAGGCGCGATGATAATGTTCGCGAGCCTCGGCGTAGGCATAGAGCTGGACCGCTGCGTCCGCTTCGCCGGCAGAATATTTCAATGCCTTCTCCCAATCTTCCCCTTTGAAGAAGTGATAGGCCAGGAGAGCCCGGTGCTGGTCAATCCGCTCGGAAAAAATGGCTTCCATCGCTTCCCCGACTTTTTGATGAAGAAGTTTGCGCGATGGGCCCAGAAGCGTTTGATAGGCGACCTCCTGCGTCAGGGCGTGGTCAAAGACATATTCAATTTCAGGAATACGCTCCCGCTCCCGGACCAGGGCCGCGTCTTCGAGGAAAGCCATTTGGGATTCCAACTCGGTTTCCTCGCGCGCCATGTGTTCGAGCACCCGGAAAAGAAAGACGCGCCCGATGACACACGCCTTTTGGATCACCCGTTTCGTTTCCTCGGGAAGGCGATCCAGCCGGGAAAGAAGCACACCCTGGAGGGAGTCAGGCACCTGGATGTTCTCGACCAGATCGGTGACTTTCCAGGCTCCATTTGCACGCGCCAGAACCCCGCGCTCAATCAGCGACCTGAGGACCTCCTCGACAAAGAAAGGATTGCCCTCCGATCTGTCCAAAATGACCTCCGCCAGGTTTTTTGGAAGCATGCTGCCATCGAGAAGTCCGCGCACCAGATCGCCGCTCGCTTCGCCGGATAATGGCTTGAGTGGGATTTCCAGAAGATACGGTCGATAATTCTCCAGTGTGGGACCAAGTTTTTCCCAGCTTACAGATGATTCCTGTTTCGGACGGCTGAGCAGTACGAAGGCAATGGGGGCTTGAGTAATCAGTCGGAAGAGATGGTCGAGCAGTTCCAGCGAACTATGATCGGCCCAATGCAGGTCTTCCATCACAACGACAACGGGCTTTTGTTTCGCCAGCGCCAGCAGCAGCCGCTCCAATACGGCAAATAAACGATTGCGAAAGGCTTCCCCGGTGACGGTGCCGACGGCAGCCGTCTCCGTGCTGTCAAGGCGCATTGACAGCAGTTGCCCCAGTATGGCGTAACTCTCCAGATCGCCGGGCAAAATGGCGTTCAGCCGTGCTTTCAGGCTGGCGGCGGCCTCGGCTTCCGAGTCTTCGTCGGCGATACCGGCATAACGGCGCAAGAGGTCCAAAAACGCCCCGTAACCGAGAGACCTGCTGAAGGCAAAAGAACGGCCTTCAAGCCAGGTCAGGTCCTTCCCTTCACGCCGGCGGATTTCAGCGAGCAGGCGGCTCTTGCCAATCCCGGCCTCGCCAAGAATCGCGGCAATCTGCCCCCTGCCGGTTTGCAGCTTTTCAAGGTATTCAACCAGCGCCTGGCGCTCCGCACCGCGGCCGACGAGAGGGGAGGACAATCCTTCGACCCCGCGGGCCTTGTCCGGCTGCAGTTTCGCATGGAGGAGCTCATAGACCGTCAAGGGCTCTTGTTTGCCTTTGACCTTGATGGGGTCCATTTCCTGGAAGGCAAAGGCGCCGCGGGTCAGACGGTAGGTGTTGCGGCTCACCAATATCTGGCCCCCTTTGGCGGCGTCCTCCAGCCGTGACGCGACATTGACAGTATCGCCCATCACGGTGTAGCTCATCCGCAGGTCGTTTCCGACGTTCCCGGCAATCACCATTCCCGTGTTGACCCCAATATGCACATCCAGGGGTTGGCCCAGTTTCTCGATCCAGCGACGGTTGAATCCCTGGAGATTTTCGCGCATGGCAATTGTGGCGCGCAGGGCGTTTTCCGCGTCATCTTCCAGTGCGATCGGAGCGCCGAAGACGGCCATGACGCAGTCCCCGATGAACTTGTCGACCATGCCTTCATATTGGTAAACCGCCTGGGCGAGTTCCTTGAGGCAGTCGTTGACGAGGCTGGCAACGTCTTCGGGGTCGAGCCGTTCGGAGAGAGCGGTAAAGCCGGAAATGTCCGCAAAAACGACCGTGACCTGCCTGCGCTCGCCCTCGATTTGCCCTGCGGCGCGCGTCTTGTCGGCCAATTGTTTCGGGACATAGCTCTGGAGCTGTGCGAGCATGGCCTCTGGTGACGGCCCTGTTTTCGGCTGAGCTTCGTCCTTCTGTTCGGCGAGCAGGGCGTCAATCTGTGTGCGCAGAGCCTTGAGGGTTACCTCAACCACATCATCGCCAAGGGTAGGCCGAAGCGTCTCCTGGGCGCTGATGGCTACACGGAGCTGGGCAATCTTTTCCTCGATGGCAGGCAAAGGGCACCTCGTTATTGAAGGACCATAGAAATCGTCCGGTTGCTGGGTCTTACCTTGAGATCAGTAGTTTTTGGGAGCGGCACGATTCCCAGGAAATTCAGGCTGGGGCCCAGGGCGCCAAAGGCTGCCTCGGCCAGCACGCTGTGTCCTTGGGGAGAAGGATGCCAGGCGTCCATTGGGTGAATCAATTCCGGGTTGCTGATATCAACGGTTGCCAGCGCGTCCGAGTACTCGAGGCGCACCTGTGAATCAGCGCCCAATTTCCTGTTGAACTCGCCAACCATGGCGCGCAGCTCCTCGTTGATCATCAGGGCGAGCTTCACCATGTTGGCCCGATACTCCGGCTTCATGGCCTGGTAGTACTTATAATCCACATAAAAATAGGGGTATAGGTTCGGATTCTCTCTGCGGAGTTGTTCCGCAGCGTCCCTGGCTTCGAAGAAACTCTTGAAATTTACGAGGCCGAATACGATGATGGCCCGCCGCTCTTTTTGGTCCCGGGCCCGTTCCACCAGGCGGCCAAGCTGTCGCGCATAGTCCTCGTGAAAACGGGCGGCAATATTCTGCAAAGCGGTTGCGACTTTTTCCGGCCGGGTGGGATCCACCGCTTCCACCCAGTTCAAGTTGTTGTGCCCGATCCAGAGCAACACCAAGTCCGGGAACCGTTTCTCTTTTAAAATCAAATCCGTCTGTTGGGAGAAATCGAGGGGAAACCAGGACCGGAAAATGCCGCCGTTACCGCCTCCGCCCGAATCAACCTTTCCTCCCACGCTCGAGTATTCACAGGCCACCAAAGGCGTTTCCTGGGCAAGTCGCTTATTAAGGCTGTATACGCTGTTGGCGGAGGAGTCGGTGTCGAGAAACCAATCGTGACCATGGACCATCTTTGAACGCCATACGCCACTGACGAAGGAGGACACATAAAAACCCCTGCTCAGACTGTCGCCGACCAGCACAACATGGGGCAGGCGGTCCATCAGTTGGGCTTCCGAGAGGCGCCCCTGCTGATATTCCAGATAATCGGCGTGGTGCGGAGAAGCGGGATTGGCAATTACCGACAATGTGCTCGAGCAGGCGGTGTTGAGCGAGCTGCACCCCGAGATCCAGATCAAGCCGAGACAAAACGCCCCGGCCCAGAAGCACCGCCTGAGTCCTGGAGCCATGGCTAAAACTCTGAAAAACCGCATGGGAGAGCCACCGGGTGCAAGGGGTCATGGGTCAAAACTGCCCTCGTGATAAGTCTCGGATCACACCTGAGCCAATCCGACCCCCTAATTCCCTCCCAGTTTAACCGAAAGAACTATCAGCAGGAAGTTTTCATTCCTTCCTTTCGTGGAAGTAATGAAATATTTCGGCTAATCTAAGCCCCCCCTGGGTTAATGGAACCAACCCCAAAATTTCACGGCAAAAATCTGGTCAATTTCACGGTCTTTCAGTATCATTTATACTGCGGCGCTCCGCCAGGGCGAAGAAGTGGAGGTAGTGTATCGAGAATGTCCATGCGCCGGTTTACCAGGCTGACCAATGGTTTCTCAAAGAAGGTGGAGAACCTGGCTCACGCCGTTTTCCTGCATTTCATGTTCTATAATTTCGGGAGAATCCATAAGAGTCTGAGTGTGACCCCGGCGATGGAAAGCCTCGCCGGTTTCACGGCGAGGCCTTGGATGGATTTTATTGTGTATATTTATCTTAGGAATGCCGTTGGTGGTAAATGTGCTTGCTGTTTCCGTTCAGTTCCCGGTTCATTCGCCGCTGTTCGCCTTTGGTAATTTTGCCGCCGTTTTTGGCTTCATCGTGGCTTAACTGCCGGGCCACTCTGGTATCGCGCCCACTGTCGCGGGCTTCCTGTTTGGCATTAATCTGTCCCTTATTGACGCCGGCGTCAATTAGATCTTGCTGATTTTCAAGTCGCTGGTCGACCTCGTTAATGCGGGGATGTCCGGGGACGGTTTGAGCCATAGCCGCTCCGGAAACTCCCGAAATAAGTACGGCGGTCATCAGAATTGCTCCAAGAATTGATCTCTTCATGTGTCTCTCCTCCGTTTGAATTTGTTTGCTCCAAATGTGTTGCGGATAACCCACCTGAAACTATTCCGCTTCGAGCTCCCCCGCAGTTCGGATCCAGCGACCGGCCTTCTCATCTGCGGTATAATTTACTTTTATATCTCGTTGATTGCGCCAGGGCGGGAAATCCGCCATAAAGGAGACTGCCCATGAGCACGGCTGCCACCATTCCCTTGTCCCACATCCTCCTTTTAATCCCTCCTGATCCTCATGATAGAAACGATGGATCGCCCTTTCTGGCCCAGACCGTTTCCTCCCGTTTTTTTGTGGCTTTAAACTCTTTGATATTGACCCAGGCCTGAATGTTAAATCGGCGCGTAAAAATCGAGCCAGATTTCGAACTAGGCACCCCAATATAACTACCTTAGATAATTAATTTACTAAGGTTCTGGGGCACCCCATTTTGAATCTGAATGAATTTGTGGATGCTTCTTTGGCTTTGGAGATAATATGGAGGTGTCCTTGGGGCAGCTGTTCCTGGCCGGTATTGTCCCTGCTGCTTTATTGATGGGGTTATTCTCGCTGTACACCGGCTATGCCTACCGGCTCGAGTACCGCAGGGCGCTCGCTGCCGATAGGGCACACTTGCCGGTAGGTTCGGCGGATTAGGTTTACCGTAGGAGGGCTGCTATGAATTCCATTGCAAAACCCGAGTCTTTTGTCATTGCCGTTGGAGAGGCCGTATTGGACGATCTACGCCGTCGCCTGGCGGCCACGCGCCTTCCGGACGAGATACCCGGTGCGGGCTGGCAATACGGCGCCGAACTCTCTTATGTCATGAAACTGATCGAATACTGGAAAACGGACTACAACTGGTCAGCCCAGGAAACCTTGCTGAATCGTTTCAGCCATTATCGGGTACAGATGGAGGACATCCTCCTTCATTACATCCTCCAGCCGGGCGTGGGTCCCGCCCCTCTGCCCCTGCTCCTCAGCCACGGGTGGCCTGGATCCATTTTCGAGTTCACCAAGATCATCGGTCCTCTCACCGACCCTGCCCGTTACGGCGGGAATCCCAAAGACGCCTTCACCGTGGTGGCGCCATCACTTCCCGGCTATGGGTTCTCCCATATGCCAAACCAGCGCCGTCTGGGAATCGAAGAAATTGCCGACCTCTTCGCGCGACTCATGCATGACATATTGGGTTTCCAGCGCTTCGCGGCACAAGGCGGCGATTGGGGCGCGTTCATTACGGCAAGATTGGGCTTTGCTCATTCCGAAAAATTAGCTGGCATTCATCTCAACATGGTGCCTTTGGCCCCGCATCCCAGTGACCGCACAGACTTGACCGTCGGGGAGAAGGCGTTTTTGGAGGAATCCAAGTATTTCCTGGCGGAGGAGACTGGGTACCAGTGGATACAGGGGACCAAACCCCAGACTCTGGCCTACAGTCTCAACGATTCGCCGGCCGGACTCGCTGCCTGGATCGCGGAAAAATTCCATGCCTGGTCCAATGGTCACGGAGATCTCGAAAGCCGCATCAGCAAGGATGACCTGCTCACCAATATCATGATCTACTGGGTGACCGGAACGATCAACAGTTCATTCTATCTGTATCATCAATTGAAGCACCGGCCCTGGCGGCTGGGGCCCGGCGAGCGGATCCAGGCCTCCACGGCGGTAACGGCCTTTCCCATGGAAATCGTGAGGCCCCCTAAAGAATGGGCCGCCCGCATGTTCAATCTGAAGCGGTGGACCGCCATGCCCCGGGGAGGCCACTTCGCGGCCCTCGAGGAGCCCGAGCTCCTGGTGGCAGACATCCGCGCTTTCTTCCGTGACCTGAGGTAGAAAAAAAGGTGCCATACTTTCATGTAGTAAGAGGGTCTGGAAGAATTCCCTATACTGTCACTTGGCCTATTGATAAATTGACAAATTTATAAAAATCGTGCTATTCTGCCACCGCCTGGAAGGCGGCTTCAAGAAAAAAACCTTCGGGGAGCCTCTCCTGGCCTAGAAATCGGTAAACCCCCTTTATGGGCCGCGCTGGCCAAGGCGGCCGCATATTTCCAGTTCCAACCTGAAGCGCAAGGTTTTAAGAGCGCCTTCCCCAAAGGGCAAAGCATGAATATCGGTAGACTGCTGACCAAGGTGGCGCGGACCTTTCCCGATAAGCTGGCCATCGTCCATGGCCAGAAGAAACTGACCTACTCCCAGTTCAACGCCCGGGCCAACCGGCTCGCCAATGCACTCCATCACCTCGGGCTAAGGAAGGGGGATACCGTCGCCCTGCTTCAACACAACTATCCTGAAATGTTGGAAGCCATGTTTGCCTGTTTTAAGGGGGGGCTGGGGGCCGTCCCCATTAATTTCAGACTCCACCCCCAAGAGTTCGCTTACATCATCGATCACTCCCAGGCCAAAGCCGTCATCCTTTCCCCGGAATTCAATGAATCCATCCTGGAAGTGCGCGATGCATTCCCCCAAATGCGTCATATGATCGCCTTGGCGGGTGCGCCAGGGGTCTTTCTGGATTATGAAGAGCTCCTGGCGAAGGGGTCCGATCAATTCACGGATATGGAGCTCATTCCGGATGATCTCGCCTGGCTCTTCTACACTTCCGGGACCACCGGTAAGCCCAAGGGGGCCATGCTGACCCATCGCGTCCTGCTCGCCATGACTATGAACTTCTATGGGGACATGGCGCCGCTCGGCCCCGAAGATGCCATTCTCCATGCCGCGCCGCTCTCCCACGGGAGCGGCTTGTATTCGCTGCCCAATATCGGCAAGGGAGCCACCAACGTCATTCCCGACTCCAAGAGCTTCGATCCCGATCTGGCGTTTAAAACGATTCAGGAATACCAGGTCACCAATATGTTCGCGGCCCCCACCATGGTCAAACTTTTAATTGAGAGCAAGGCCGTTGATCAATACGACCACAGCTCGCTGAAGTGTCTCAACTATGGCGGCGCGCCCATGTACGTTGAAGATATGAAGCTGGCCCTGACTAAATTAGGGCCATGCCTGGTCCAACTTTATGGACAGGGCGAGTCGCCCATGACCATTACCTATTTGCCCAAACGAGACCATATCTTGAAGGGCACCGCTGCACAGATGGGGAGGTTGAGCTCGGCCGGCATTGAGCGCACCGACGTGGAAGTGAAAGTTTTCGACGATCAGGACAATGAGCTGCCACCGGGGCAAGTAGGGGAAGTCGTTACCCGGTCGGACGTCGTTATGAAGGGTTACTGGAGAAATCCCGAGGCCACTGCGGAGACCCTGCGCCATGGTTGGCTGCATACCGGGGATATCGGCAAAATGGATGAAGAGGGCTACCTGTTCCTCCTGGATAGATCCAAGGACATGATCATAAGCGGTGGAGAGAATATCTATCCCCGGGAGATAGAAGAGGTCATGCTGAGACATGCCGCAGTGCATGAGGTGGCTGTCATCGGCGTTCCGGATGCGAGGTGGGGGGAGGCTGTCAAGGCAGTGGTGGCCCTCCATCCGGGAGCCTCGGCAACTGAAGAGGAGTTGATAGCTTTTTGCAAGGATAACATGGCCGGCTACAAGAAACCGAAGTCGGTGGACTTCATTGACACCCTACCTAAAAACAATTATGGCAAGGTGGTGAAGCGAGAACTGCGGGCCAAATACTGGGAGGGACGCGAGCGCAAAATCGTCTAGCGCAAAGTTCAGGCACTGGAGCGAGTAATCCCTTTATCCACATCATCCGGGCGGGTCAACTTCGCAGGGCTGCGATGGGAGACCGGAAGCCGACGAAAGGAGGATTCAGATGGCAGGAGCACAAGGCCGGAGGGGCGAAAGCGCAGCGGGGAACACGGGCAAATCCTGGATGGATCCTTTCAGCGACCTGGGAATCGCACTTACCAACTGGACCGTCCGCTACGTGCCGGATGCCTGGATCATTGCGGTCATCCTCAATATTATAGTATTTGCCATGGTCCTCGTCTGGGGCAGAACTGGCGTGTTAGGGGCTTTCAACGCCTGGGGGAAAGGGTTCTGGAGCCTGCTTACTTTAATGGCCCAGTTCAGTTTCATCATCATTGTCTCGTATGCCTGTGCCGCCTCCCCGGTAGTATCGCGGGGGCTCAACTATCTCGCTTCGCGGCCGAATCCCGACAAGCCCTGGCAAGCCTGCCTCTTTGTGGCCTTATTATCCCTGGCTTCCGCCTATATCAACTGGGCCTTCACGCTGGTCCTAAGCGCCATGTTTGTTCCTTTCGTGGCAAGACAGAATCCCAAGACGGACTTCAGATTGCTGGTTGCCTCCGCTTACGTGGGCCTGGGCACTTTATGGCACTCGGGGCTCTCCGGCTCTGCAACTCTGATCGTCGCAACGCCTGATAACTTTCTGATGAAATCCGGCGTCCTGAAAGAGTTGATTCCGGTGAGCCGTACCATGTTTGCTCCGTTCAATTTTCTGCTGATAGCCATCACCGTTATAGTGGTGTCTATCGCGGTGATTCTCCTGACTCCAAAACCCCACAAGGCTTACCTGCTCAAGAAGGAACAGATTGACGCAATGGTCGCCATTGAGGCCTTGCCAGAACGGCCGGCGCGGCCCAGTTTCGCCCAATGGGTTTATTACTCTCCCATAACGAATGTTGTCAGTGGCTTGGCCTGTCTGGTCGTTATAGTCAATTCCTTCAGAATCGGCGGACTCGAGGCCTGGACCATCGACATGTACAATTGGGTATTCTTGACCCTGGCGCTCTTCCTGACTTGGCGGCCGGCAGTCTTCCTGGATGGCTGCAAAAAAGGGGTAACCGGGGCCTGGGGGATACTGGTCCAATATCCCTTTTATGGAGGCATTTTCGGCCTGGTTAGCTTTACCTACCTGGGACATTTCCTCACCGACGTTCTTACCAGCCTGTGTACCAGGAATACCTTCCTGCCGATCATATACTGGTATTCCGGCGTGCTCAGCTACTTCGTCCCGTCCGGTGGGTCAAAATGGGCCATCGAAGCTCCCTACATCCTCCCGGCGGCAAAGTCAATGGGCGTTAGCGTGGCGTCCGCCACCCTGATTTATGGCTGGGGAGACATGCTGACCCATCTGTTGCAGCCCTTCTGGGCCATTCCCATACTTAGCATCACCAATACCAAGTTCGGAGAGATAGCCGGCTTTTGTGCGGTGATTTTCTTTATTTATGCTTTTTTCCTTACCATCGCGATGTGTTTCGCGCCGATCGGACTGTAGGGGGCTGCCGGAAGTCGCAGGCGACGGCGCCAATGGTGCTGGGTCAAAAAGGGTGAGCCGGTATCGGCTCAGCAGGGGCGGGCAATCCCGGGCTGGCAGATGAGGAGCTGGTTCTTTAAGGCCGGGGGAACCGGAGGTAGTTTATCGTTTCGGCCGGATGGCCGGGGGAAGCACTTTCCTGTAAGCACTCTCTGCGAACCAGAAAATATTATATATCCCATGAATAGCTGATCTCTGCTATTAATGCGCTCTCCACGAGGATTTGAAAGGATTTCGTTATCCAGATCATATCCGCAATTTTTCCCGCCGCACGATAGGTGCCGATCCTGGCAAGATATCATCCATGCACTTGTGCCCCCCGGGAAACGCTGTCAAATGATATAGAGCCCGAGCTGTGTTGGACCAATTATCCTGGTTAAATCTTGTTTCTCCTTTTGCGATGATTACCTTTTAAGCGAAGAACAAGAACCTCAAGTATACCCCGGACGGTTCGCTGACGATCTACAAGGTGACAAAGAGAAAAGGAGGCGAGAGTGATGGAGATCCAGGAAGAGAAAAAGGAATGTGACCTGTGCGGCTATACCGCTGCTGGCAAATTCATTGGGGATATCTGCCCTCAATGCAACTTGACTTATTGGCGATGTAGCAAGTGCAACTTTACGATCAGCGCGACCAGGCCCCCGGAAGCGTGTCCCAGCTGTCACCAGAAATGCAATTTCCTAAACATCACCTGCTATACGCCGGATTGTGGCGGTCCCGGCCATATTGATCCCCAGCTGTAATGCCGGGCGACGGTGGGTTCAAGAAATTCAGGGGGCTCTGGCCCGGGCATTATCCCGCCCCTATGTGGCCCCGAATATAGGTATCTCCCTTTAAGGGCCCCCTTTTGTTAGTCATTCACATACCCTGGCAATAGCGCTATCAGGCTGGCGGCTGGCCCTTTTTTTGAAAATTGTCAATGGCCAGCGTCAAGGCCTCGGCTCCCAGATTAGAGCAGTGCATTTTATTGGGGGGCAGGCCTCCCAGGGTTTCGGCTACCAGTTTGTTGGTAATCTTCTTGGCCTCGTCCAGTTTCTTGCCTTTAGCCATTTCGCTCACCATGCTGGAAACGGCGATGGCGGCTACACAGCCAAAGGTCTGGAACTTTACGTCTTCCAGGCGGTCGTCTTTGACCTTGATATAGAACGTCATCATATCTCCACAAGTGGGATTACCCACCTCACCAATGCCGTCGGCATCTTCGATAACCCCGGCATTACGAGGATTGTTGAAATGATCCATCACAGTTTTGCTGTACATATAAGACTCCTTATTGCACAGGGCATGATTCTGCCCCGTTCATCACATCGGCCAGGGTGATGGAATACAACTTGTCGAACAGCGCCCGGCCTGCTTCCTTCCAAAGCCAACGCGTCAGGCAAGTTTGGGAGCGCTCACAAGCTTGATCATTATTTGAACACTCTGCTAAACTCGTGCCTTCTTCCAATAAGGCAACGATCTCTCCCACCGTAATCTTTTCCGGGGCCAGGGCCAGGGTATGACCACCTTTGGGGCCGCGCACACTCTGAATATAATCGGCCTTCTTTAACGGAATGATGATCTGCTCCAGATATTTCACCGAGATTCCCTGGCGCGTGGCGACCTGGGCCAGGTGGATGGGCCCCTGCTGATAATGTTGGGCCATATCCAGCATCAGGAGGGTGCCATAGCGGCTTTTGGCGGAGAGCTTCATATTTAGGCCCCAGCCCTTGCGGCCATTTTCTTCCGCCAGACCGGGGAGAGAGCCCGGAGGTTTGCCACCGCCGGGGGCAGCTGCTCCAGGACATGGTGCACTTCTGTCTCCAGGTTAGTGCGATTCAGGGTAAAGACCAGGGAGCCCTGGGCCACTTCTGGATCGATGCCGATGGCGCCCAAAACCGGCGAAGTCTTGAGTGCCTTGGAGGCGCACGCCGAACCGGTGTTGGCATAGATTCCCTGGCTGCTCAACTTGAAGACCAGGGCTTCGCCCTCTATGCCTTCAAAGCAGAAACTGGCATGTCCAGGCAGTCTCAGGGACGGATGCCCGGTATAAAGGACATTGGGGACATTCTCCTGGACTCCGGCGACCAAAAGATCCCGCAGCTTTGTCAGGTAGCCGGCTGTCTCAGCCAACTCCGGCGCCGCCAGCTCCGCCGCCCTCCCCAGGCCGACAATGCCGGGGATATTCTCGGTGCCGCCCCGCCTGCCGTTTTCCTGAATGCCACCGTTGAGCTGGGGCACCAGGCGCAGTTTGTTGCGAAAATACAAAGCTCCGATGCCTTTGGGCGCTCCCAGCGCCGGGCCTGAAATAGTTAACAGAT
>JBKQLU010000016.1:0-44292 GCA_052326585.1 Desulfobaccales bacterium
ATTACATTGGGGGTCCAGGTCGACCACCAGGACGCTCTGGCCCAGGAGCCCCAAGGCATGGGCCAGATTGCAGGTAACCGTGGTCTTGCCTACGCCACCCTTGTTATTGACCACCGCAATGATGACTCCCATGGGACCCTCGCTTGGCCCCCGCTGCCGTGGGGACCATGCCGGCCTGCGCCTATCTTGCCATCTGGGGAGATGTGAAAACCAGACTGCACCTTGCCAATTTTATTAACAAAATTTTTATCAAAGGGAAATAGGGCCTTAATAAATAAATATTGAAATAGTCGGTTCAGCATCTGCAAAGTCGAGCGGCGATCCCCACGCCCCCGGAAATTTCTTCCTGCAATAACCATGAATTAACCAAAACTTCACAATAGGTTCGCCAGAATTCATCCAGTGGAAACAAAGGGGCCCAATAATATGCCTTGCTGAGGAGAAAACCCGAGTGAGGAGGAGAAATTTGATGAAATCAGACAGGTTTAAGAGTAATTCTGCGAAATCAACCGAATTTGCCGCTAAAGCCCCTCGGCAGACGCTAAAGAGCCCTATCTGGACCTGGATCTGGATCTGGGCCGTGATAGTTGCTCTGGCTTTCATCATCTCTCCCGCCTGGGCCGTAGATCGAGACCCGCTTCTGGAAGTGCTGATCCGCAAAGGCGTCCTCACTCCTGCGGAAGCGGATCAGATTCAAAAAGAGGCCAAGGATCTCGAGAAGGAAAAACAGAAACAGGCCGAGAAACAGACCGAGAAACAGGTCGAGCAACAGGTACAGAACAAGGTTGCGACTTCCGAACAAAAAGTGACCACCGCGGTAGATCAGAAACTGGCGGCGCAGGAAAAGAAGGTGGAGGAGAAGGTCGCGTCTAACTGGCCCGAGGGTTTGGATCCGGTATTGAAGGGCTGGAAGGCGGGGGCGCTGTGGTACCTCGGTTATGAGGTGGGGGACACACCCCAATTTATGGGACCGAAAACGGTTCTGCACGGTCAGGTTGTCGGACGTAACAATGACGGCCACATCGGCGTCAACAAATTCTACCTCGAGCGGGGCTACGTGACCATCGAAAAGGAGATTACCCCCTGGCTGTCGGCCCGATCCACCACCGATCTCACCGAGTATTCCACCGCCGGGGATGCCGAAGCCGGAGATTGGAAGCTCAGGCAGAAGTACCTTTATGGCGAAATCCGGCCGGGGAACGCCTGGATCTTTACCCAGGTTAAAGGCGAATTCGGCCTGGGCCATAACCCCTGGCATGATTGGGAAGAGAGCTTCTATCCTTACCGGGTTGAGGGCACCATCCCCATCGAACGTGAGGGCGACCTTAATTCCGCGGATATCGGCGCGAGTATACGGGGTAATTTCGGCGGTGAGTTCCCCAATGCCAAAGAAGTGCTGGGTGGTACGAACTATGATGGGCTCTACGGCAGTTGGCATGTGGGCGTTTACAACGGCAGCGGCTACCATGCCGTCGAGAACAACTCGAACAAGCCGGTGGAATACCGCGTCAGCGTGCGGCCCCTGCCGGATATTTTGCCGGGATTTCAAGCCACTTACTTCGGCCTGTACGGGAAGGGCAATTCCTCCAGCGCCGCCAACTTTGGAGCGCCTTTCTATCAATACTTCCCGGACTGGATTGTTAACCTGGGCCACTTGAGCTACCAGCATCCCTGGTTCCGCGTCAGCGCCCAAATTATTTCCGGCAAAGGCAACCAGGCCGGCAACTGGACGACCGTGCCGAGCGGGCCGGCCCCCATCGGCCGGCGGGCCGACTCCCTGTGGACCCTGGGTTATTCGGCCTTCGGCGACGTGAAGATCCCCATTGCCCTCTGGTCCTGGGATAACCAGTATCCTTTGCATTACATGGCTCGGGTGGACTGGTTCAATGCCGACCAGAACCATGTGATTGCCGATGACGCCAAGTACACCAAGCTGATCACCGGCTTTGGCTACTATCTCTATAAAGAAAATATGGTCTACGTGGCCTTTGAAAAAACCTGGTATGGCCGGGATTACGCCATTCGGGGCGGCACCGGCATCGACGGCAGCTCTAGCGCGGTAGTCGGCCCCACCAAGAATGGCTCGAATTTGGGAACCGACCAGCGCTTAGAGGTGCTTTTGCAGCTCAGCTATTGAGCGGGCGGCCAGGCTGAATTTAGGGGTGCGGAGTTACCGGAGGCCTTTTAAAAATCTGGTTTAAACGGTATCCACGCGGGAAGTGCACGACGTTCAAGTTGGTTCTTTTGGGGTGGCACAGGCAGGATGCCGGTGCCGCCTTTTTTTTAGCGCCGGCTGAAGCCTGCGGCTGCCAAACCTTTTAGGTATTTTCCCAATTATAGATTTTGGCTATTCTAGTGATTAGCTTTTTTAAAATAATCTTAGAAAATAGTCTTTCGGAAATAATTCCCGCAGCCCCATTAAGGCCTGGGTTGGTGAGCCGAGACCCTGCCAAACGGGGCCGGGCGGCGGCGGGGATAGCTCCTGGCCCCGCGCCTCAAGGGACTTGGCGACCATGGATCTCAAAGACCAACCTGCAGGCCGGCGGCAGGGGCGGGACGCCACCGCTTCCCCGGGGGACCAGCGTTTCCTGATGTTCATCCCCATCCTCCACACCCTGGCGGACCTGGGTTCCCTGGGGGAGGCGGTGCGGAAAACTTTTTTGAGTAAATACGGGGCCCTGGCGGCCAGGCGCAAGGAAGCGGCCCTGGGGAAGCTCTGGGAGGAGATCGCTGCCACTATCCTGGGCCTGGGGCTGGACTTCTCCCGGGTCCGGCTCTATCAGGACGGCTTGCCGGTTTGTGGCCGGGAGGAAGAGATCGTCCGGGATCTGGCCAGCCGCGGCAGCCATAATCACCGCCTGCTGCTGGAGTTGATGGCGCGCGGGGCACACTTGATGGGCACGGAATCTCCGGAGCTGCTGCTGCAAGAATATGACCTGGCCAGAGAGGCCGTGGCTGCGGCCTCAAGGCGCCCCGGACCCCAAGGGCGGCCCGGCGCCGGCGCCACCCTGCTGGAGGCGCGGGACCGCTCCATCGCCTCCCGCATCAATGCGACCCTGGCCGCCGGAGAAACGGCGCTGCTTTTTTTGGGCCTGCTCCATGGACCCGAACCCTACCTGGACCGGGATATCCAGGTGGCCTATCCTTGCCGGCGGCTGCTGCCGCGCTAAACCGGAGGGGGGCCGGGCGAGGCCTGGACCAAAAAATTACTCGTTCCCAAGCTCAGCCTGGCAACGAGTAATTGAGAACAAGTCGGAATACCCGCGACCGCGGGCGGCTCAAGCCTTTCAGGTGCCGCCGAAACCGACGCTCACCCGCCCGCCTTCCACCAGCACCGGCACATGGCGGTCTCCCTGGGTGAGGCGCAACATCTCCGCCATGGCCTGGTCATCCTGGATGACATCCCTGAAGTCGACGGTGAAACCCTCTCCGCTCTTGGCCTCCCGGGCCTTGATGGTAAAGGGTCAGGACTGTTTGCCGAAAATGATGATCTCCTTAGCCACGCTCCACCTCCTATTGGCGATTTAGGTAGAAGACCTTCACATAAAGAAAATCCACCTGATTGAGGATAATCAGGGGGTTTTCGGAAATGGTATATTGCACCCCTTCGAACCTGGGGTTCACTTTCTCCCGCACGTGGGCCATGACTTGGTTGGCCACCTGGGGATTCCCGGTGGCAGCCGTCAGGAAGTCCTGAAACACCACGGCATCCTTAAGGGCCACGGCCCTGGTTTCTTCCCGGAGCTTCACCCGCAGGGGTTTCAAGGCATCTTCGAAGAAATCACCGATATCCTCGTAGTTCTTCTTAATCCTGGCGAAATCCCAATGGCGCAAATCCTCGTACTTGGAAGCGGTCTCGTCCCGCAGATGATCGGTGGTTAATTCGATGATGCCGATACTGGGGGTGCCCGGCGCATCGGAGGGCAGGTAGAGGATATTCACCGCCAGTTCCGGATACATCGGGTGGGTCAGAACGAAGTCCCGGCTGAGGCGCTGGCCCGGGCGATCATAGTTATGGGATTGGGAGACGGTCCAACCGTGGGCTTCCAGGCTTTGCAGCAAGGCCCCGGCCCTGGGCAGCAGGCCCTTCAGCTCATTCAAACTGCCGGGAACCGCGTTCCCGGTGGACGGCGCCTGCGGCGCTGGCGGGACCCATTCCGGCTCTCCGGTGGTTGCCGGCGGCGGCGGCTGCGGGGGTGGGGGGCCCCATTCCGGCTCTCGGGCGGTTACCGGTGGATTTTCCGGTTGGCCCGGAGCCGGCGGCGGGAGCTGCGTCAGGCCGGGACCCGGGGCCTCGGGCTTAAGACCCAGGAGGTAGAGGGTTTGGCCCCCGACGCCAGCCTGGCTGCGGCGCCAGTAACTATAAGACTGATCCGGATACAAATCCAGGATGATGCGGACTCCGCCGGGGCCGGCTTCGGTTTGCACCTGCTTGACGATGAGCTCGTCACCCTCCAAGCGAGCCGGGAGGCGTGCCATCCGGGCCTGGGGAAATTCCACCACCAGTTGTGGGTTGCCCGGATTCTGGACGGCAGTGATGCGGGGCTCGGCGGGCCGGTCCAAAATGATGGTCAACAAGGTGGTTTCGCCGACCTTGCTCAAGCCCAAACGCCGCACCTCTACCCCGGAGTCGGCCCAGCCCGTCGAGGGCAACCCGCAAACCAGGCAAACCAGGCAAAGCCACCCCCAGCGCCACCGGGCCGGGTTATACGGCCTGGGGCCGGCTGCCTGGCGGGAAATCTGCTCTCCGCTAGTAATCTCAGCCTCCTTCCGGGACCCGTTTAAAGACCACACAGGCATTGGGGGGACAACCGGGGTGCCATTCGCCGGTCATGTCCGCCGACAATTCTTTGCCGCCTTCGCTGGGGGTAAAGAGGATGATGGCGCCGGTCTTTAGATAAATCCAGATCCTGCCGTCTTTCACCACCCAGTTGAACTCCGTGCTCTTGCCGGCCAGCGTCCAGGTTCCCTTGCCGCTCTCTTCGAGGTCCAGATCGCTGTAATTTTTTTCGCCGACGGGGTTCACGGAGCGATAAGCGCCGGCGAAACGGGAGCGTGACTCCCCGCAACCTGACAATGCCAGTCCCACCAGGACCAGACCAAGGACCGCGGCCCACTTCAAAAAATCTCTGTTCATATCGAGGTATCCCGCCAGATGAAGCCTCCCCGATCCAATACCAGGAAGCGATCGTAGAGGAAAATTTGAAGGCACATGACCACCATCGCAGTATTCTTGAGAACCTTCAACCAGGTCACCGGTTCCCCCACCTCCCCGACACAGCCGCAGTTGATGGGCAAGTGCAGATAGATGGCATGGACCAGACCCACGATGAAGATCAGGTTCATGGCCGCGATCAGGGTGGCAGCAGCCCTGGTGCGGATACCCAGGATGAGAAATAGTCCCACCACCAGTTCCGCCCACGGCAGCGCCAGGGCCCACAGGTCCACCCCCCAGGAGGGCATCAACCCGAAATCCACCACATTCAAGGCAAAGACCGCCGGCCGCATAATCTTGCTCAGGGCGAAGGCCATAAAGATAACCCCCAGGAGCACGCGGCCGGCCACGGAAAGGTAGGGGCTGCGGCGGATGGGAGGAATCAAAATAAGCAGGAAGATGCTCACCGGCAGCCATTCGAGAAAACCCGGCACACCCAGCGGGGCGCTGGCGGCTTCCAGGGGCGGTTTCCCCTCCAGGGGGAAGACGTTACGCCAGCCCTGGTAGTCTTGCAGCACCAGCACCCGCTCAGGCCCCTTCTTTTTAAGCAGGCGTGCCAGTCCCACGTCGAAGCGCCGGCTGAGAGAGCCGCCATAGACGATCAAGGGCTTGTCCTTGGCCCCCTCGATCTGCGCCACCTGGTACTGAAACATGGGATTCATCAAGGGGAATAGGATCTCCGGCAGGTTAAAGGCGCCCTTGATGTGTTGCTGGTCAAAAAATGCGCTCTTCCGGGCGTCTACGAAGATGGCCTCGTTTTTTTGGTACATCGCCAGGGCCTGGTCCAGACTGATTTCGGGAACCGAGGCCTTTTCGCCCCAACCGTAAATCAAGGGAATCCCGCTGTCATTGTAAATATTGAATATCAGGGCAAAAAATAGGCTCAAGCCCACCATCAGGGCATAGTCGAACCAGGAGAGCTGCCGCAGCTTCACCTGGTGCACCACCTCTTGCTCCAGGCGGCGGTCCCCGCTCAATAGCCAGGAAGACAACTGCTGGATGATGTGGCGCGCCAACTGCGGGTTGTGGTCCAGGAGGCGGTCGAACTCCTCTTTGGAGACCTTGACCAGTTGGGATTCTTCCAGGGCTTCCACCGAGGCGGTGCGTGCTTGGCCGGTAACCAGGGCTACTTCGCCGAAATAGGCGCCGGGGCCCAATTCCGTCAAGGGAGTGCGGATGTGGTCCGCGGTCTCCCGAAAGACCTGCAACCGGCCGGCCTGGATGATATAGAAGAACTCCGGGGTCTCACCCTGGCTGACGATGCGGGTGCCGGGCGGGACGACGCAAACCTTCCCCAGTTCGCACAGATTCAGCCCACCTGCCTCCTCCGAGGGAGGCGCCTGTTTGCCATCCATATAGTCATCCCCTGTGGGGTGGAAATCCGGGTGACCCCCCGGCTCGATTCCTATTTATCACAACATCAGGAAGAAGTGAACTCCGGAATCAGCCCGGCCTCAAGAATCTCTCCACCCGCAGGTCCCGCCGGGGGTTCACGGCCTGCGCCCCGCCAGGAAAAATTATTTTACCCGGACGCCATCGGGCCCCCGGCTCCGGCGCTCTCTTATCTCACCCGGTGGGGAAATTTCTTGAACCTCCCCGGGCTCAATTATCACTTTGAGAAAAATTTATCATGTCTCCGGGACCAAATCTCAAGGAGAGAAATTTTGGCTGCCGCAAAAATCGGGGGCAATTTGTCCTATTTAATTTATAAGGATATTCAAATAGTTATCCGCCAGAATTTTCTTATTTTTTTGGCAAGTCCCTTGCATATAAGCATAGCGCTTCACAATTTCGATTGCCCAAAAGAGGTCTAGAACAGTATGTCCAACGTCAGCGTCTCCGCCCCCTGGATTCAGGGAAAATGGCGGTCCCAGGAAGAACAGCGAATCCAGACCCTGGATTTGCTTCTCAAGATCTTGATCCCTTTAATCTTGTCGGTCTGTTTGGTGGTTGCCATTAGGGTCGGCTCTTTCAACGGTTATCTGCACCTCCTCAGCCGCAAGAGCTACGGTTCCCCCCTCCTGGCCCTGGAGACCAGTTTTACCCTGGCCTATCTGGGCTTCCAATTAGTGCGCACCATCCTCTGGTGGCGCTATAAACCCTACCCGCTGGCCAGCGGCCCGCTCCCCCGGGTGACCATCATCATTCCCGCTTATAATGAGGGAATCATGGTGGAAAAGGCCATTTACGCCGCCGCCGCCTCGGACTACCCGGCGGACCTCCTGGAGATCATCTGTATCGATGACGGCTCCACTGACGACACCTGGACTTACCTCGATCGGGCCCAGCAGCGCCACCCCGAGCTCATCCAGGCCATCCGCTTCCCTGAGAACCGGGGCAAGAAAGAGGCGCTCTATGCCGGCTTCACCCGGGGCCAGGGAGAATTCTTTGTAACCATCGACTCCGACAGCATCATCAGGACCGACACGGTGAGGCAATTAATCGCCCCCATGCTCCAGGAGCCCCAGGTGGGGGCGGTGGCGGGCAACGTCAAGGTCTTCAACCGGGCCCGCTGCCTCATGGCCCGGATGCTGGCAGTGCGCTTCGTCCTGGCCTTCGACTTCTTGCGGGCCTCCCAGTCCATGTACGGCTGCGTCACCTGTACCCCCGGGGCCTTATCCGCCTACCGGGCCCGGGTCTTAAGACCCATCCTGGAAAAGTGGCGGCAGCAGACCTTCATGGGAATGCCCGCCAAGATTGGCGAAGATCGGGCCCTCACCAATTTTGTGTTGCGCCAGGGATACTTCACCGTTTACCAGCGCAGCGCCCTGGTCCACACCGTGGTCCCGGAAACTTACCGGGGCCTGTGCCGCATGTACCTCCGTTGGGACCGCACCAACTTCCGGGAGACCTGGGTGCAGATCAAGTTCATCTTTAGCAATTACCGGAAACGGCACTGGTTGCTGCCCATTGTCGACTTCTTCATTACTCAGATCGAGTTCCCGCTCCTCTACCTCTTCATGGCGATCCTGCTGCTTTCCTTCTTCATCTACCCCATCGTCATGGTGAAATTCTTCGCCGGGCTGGGGGTTCTCACCCTGGTGTATATGTACTATTACATCCACCAGGAGAGGGACATGGAATTTATTTACGGGATCATCTACTCCTACTTTGCCTTCTTCTTCCTCAACTGGGTCCAGGCCTACGCCTTCCTGACGGTGCGCAACGACCGCTGGCTCACCCGTTAAGTCCATCTTTAAGGATCCCAGATGATCGCCGTCCGGCACTGCCGGGTGGCGATTTTTTTTGGGGGTGCGCCGCCCGGGCAGACGCGGCGGTCCCCAAGGCGCGGCCCCGGGCTAATTTCCTGGCCGGACCGGCTTTACAAACGCGGCCCGGCTTCTTACTTTTAGTCCTGGCTTTAGAAGAGGACTTGCCCGCCCCCTCGCCCCGGGCAGTCTTGAGGGAGGCCCATGGAGTCCGGGACGGTGTCTCTGGGGTGCGAGCGGCAACGAAGCACGGATAACCATTTCTCGAAAAAAGGAGAAGATGATGGGGCTGATTCATATCCAACCCACGGTGTCCTTGATAGCCGGTATCCTCATCCTGGTAATGCCGAGCCTGCTCAATTATATCGTCGCCATTTATCTGATCGTCAGCGGTATCTTGGGCCTGGGATTGATCAGATAGACCGCCGGCATGAAAACTGGATATCTCCTTGGTAGCTTGGGCCTCCTGTGTCTGATGCTGGCAGGCCTCTTTTCCCCATCTTACACCTGGGCCGGAGATGAGATCTCGGAGTATGGCAATCCCCTTATCTGGGTCACCCTCGGCAACGTCCGGGTAAGGGCGGAAGTAGTCGGCTCCCCGGAAAAACTCTACCTGGGGCTGGGGCGCCGCCCGGGGCTCGCCGAAGGCCAGGGCATGCTGTTCATCATGCCCCGCCGGGAGGTGCAGACTTTTTGTATGCGCGACATGCGCTTTGGCCTCGATTTCATCTGGCTGGCGGCCGGCCGGGTGGCGGGCCTCACCCCAAACGTCTCGCCCCTGGACCAAGAGGCCTGTTACCGCTCCCCGGAAGCGGTGGCCTTCGTGCTGGAAGTGCCCGCCGGCTTCTGTGCGCGGCACGCCATTCGGGTGGGAGATCCGGCCACCTGGTAGAGGCCGGTGTCCGGTCACTCAACGGCGGCCCTGACCTTGGTCTGCCTTTTGCCTTTTTATTTTGGGCACTCGTTCCCAAGCTCCTGCTTGGGAACGCCAATTTTGGCCCAAGCTCTGCTTGGGCAATCATTTATGAAGGTGCCAGTTGCTTTTTGCAAAGCAGAGCTTTGCACCCAAGAAGGTTCCCAAGCAGGAGCTTGGGAACCAGAAAAAACTTTCCAAAGATTAGCTTAAACCCAAGGTTAAGGTTTTTACTCCCTCCCCCTGAGAGGGGGGAGGGTTGGGGTGGGGGTGAGAAGAGCGGTTTGCGGTTTGCGGTCTCTTAAGGGCGGGTTTTAAACCCGACCCTACCCTTGCCTGTTTACTTGCATCCATTCCCGCCGCCGCGGCCCCGAGAATTTGCTCGCCGCCATAACCGGGGCCAGACCCCGGGAACCATAGAGAAGCGTCATCTCCCCCAACTTGCCAGGGGCAGGAAACTATTGTATCTTTGCCATCATGTTATCGGCTTTGGAAAAACGGCTGATCCTGGCCCTGCAACGGGACCTGGAAATCGAACCCCGTCCCTTTTTGGACCTGGCGGGCCGGTTGGGCCTGGAAGAGGAAAAGGTGTTGGCCGCCATCCGCGGCCTGATGGACAAGGGTTACATCCGCCGCTTCGGGGCCACCCTGCGCCATCAAAAATCGGGCTATGAGGCCAATGCCCTGGTGGCCTGGACGGTGGCCGAGGCCGATCTTAGGCCCATCGGCCGGAAAATGGCGGCCCACCGGGCGGTGACCCATTGTTACGCCCGCCGGCCCGCCCCGGCCTGGCCTTATAATCTCTACACCATGGTCCATGGCCGCACCCGGGAGGAATGCCTGGAGATCGCGGCTCGCCTGGCCCGGGAAACCGGTCTCAGCGATTACCAGGTACTCTTCAGCGAAAGCGAACTCAAAAAGACCACCATGCGCTATTTCCGGGAAGAGGTCGGGGAAGGCCCGGCCGCGGACCGGGAGCCCTGAACCCGGCGCCCTGGCCTGGGAGCCGCCGGCAGAGGGGCTGAGTCTTTCTTAGGAGTGGGGTCGTGGCCAACCTGATGGAATCTGAGCGTCTTTTCCAAACCGCGCTTTCTCTGATGCCCGGCGGGGTAAACAGCCCGGTGCGGGCCTGGGGCGCGGTGGGCCTGACCCCGCCGCCCTTGCTGGTGCGGGGCGCGGGGGCCCGGGTCTATGACCTGGATGGCAATTCCTACCTGGACTTCATCGGTTCCTGGGGGCCGCTGATCCTGGGACACGCCGCCCCGGAGGTGGTGGCCGCGGTGCAGGCGGCGGCGGCGCGAGGCCTCGGTTTTGGCGCCTCCACTCCGGGAGAGGTGGAACTGGCCAGGCTTCTGGTGGCAGCACTCCCGTCCCTGGAGATGGTACGCCTGGTCAGCTCCGGCACCGAAGCCTGCATGAGCGCCCTGCGCCTGGCCCGGGGCGCCAGCGGCCGCCCCCGGCTGCTCAAGTTTGACGGCTGCTACCACGGCCATGCCGACTCCTTTTTAGTCTCCGCGGGCAGCGGGGTGCTCACCCAGGGGATTCCCGGCAGCCCCGGCGTGCCTGACGAGATTGCCGCCCTGACCCTGTCCCTCCCTTATAACGATCTGCAGGCGGTTAAGGAGGCGGTGCGGCGTTATCCCCGGGAGATCGCCGCGGTCATCGTCGAGCCGGTGGCCGGCAACATGGGAGTCGTCCTCCCCAAGCCCGGGTTCCTGGAGGGATTGCGGCAGCTTTGCCACCAGGAAGACATCATCTTGATTTTCGATGAGGTGATCACCGGCTTCCGGGTGGCTTGGGGCGGGGCTCAGGCCCTCTATGGCGTCACCCCGGACCTCACCTGCCTGGGCAAGATCATCGGCGGCGGCTTGCCGGTGGGGGCCTACGGCGGCCGCCGGGACCTCATGTCCCAGATGGCCCCCGCCGGCCCCATCTACCAGGCCGGGACCCTCTCCGGCAACCCGGTGGCGGTGGCCGCGGGGCTCGCCACCCTGCAGGCCCTGCAAGTGCCCGGGACCTATGAGCAGTTGGAAGAAAAGGGCGCCTGGCTGGCTCAGGAACTGGCCCGGGCCGCGGCGAGCCTAAACCAGGACCTCACGGTCAACCGGGTGGGCTCGCTGCTCACCCCGTTCTTTACCAAAGGG
The DNA here is from genome assembly GCA_052326585.1 of Desulfobaccales bacterium. Classification (GTDB taxonomy): domain Bacteria; phylum Desulfobacterota; class Desulfobaccia; order Desulfobaccales; family 0-14-0-80-60-11; genus JAPLJC01. The sequence goes on from JBKQLU010000016.1 coordinate 11,482, forward strand.
CCGGTCCACGATCTGGAGGACGCCAAGAGAACCGATCTGCAGAAATTCCGGCAGTTCTTCCAGGGGATGCTGGCCGCCGGCATCTACCTGCCGCCCTCCCCGTTTGAGGCCTGGTTTATTTCCCTGGCCCACGGGTCCCAGGACCTGGAGATGGCCGCGGCCGCGGCCCGGCAGGCGTGGAGCCAGCCCTAGCCGCCCCCGGCTCAAGGTTCAAAATGCCAATCTATCTTCCCCTCATCCCTTGAGAAACTGAATTTGCCTGTACATCAATCATATAGGTAAAGATTAAAGCTGCAATAATACTAACCGCTATCACGATTATTCCGATAATTATTCCTGAGGTACGATTTTCCCTGTTACTCATTAAGGCAATTTGAAGAATTTCAATTCCTTTGAAAATCAGATAAACACACAAAATATAGGTCATAATTTGCAACATGCCAACCATTGTAGCCCCATTCTTTAATATCTTTTATTAAACTGAGATTATGCGGCCGCCGCCAGGCGATGTGGAGCAAGGGTTAGCCGCCATCATTTCAACAAATTAATTATCAAAACACATAACAATCAGTCAAGACAGCAACAGTCTTATTCTCTTTAAAGCCTGATAACTTATTGACAAGGGTAACCTCATCCGTTTCTGTCAATTTACCAACCACAGTTACCGGGCTATTTTCACGCATTTCATTAAATCTGACAATCACATTAGAGAACCCAAAAGTTTTTGTTCGGTCACCATAGTTGTCTAAACAGAAGTAGGTTTCGCCAGATTTCATTGATAATGTACCACTCCAAATATAATATTCGCCTGTTTTGGTAAGACCATCAATTGGAAGCCCATATGTATATTTCTCGTCATTGGATGGATTAAATGCTAATTTCGCATCTTCTATATTGGTGATTTTCATTTTCCCGGATTTAAGGTCTGATATGCGCTGTTCTCGTATCTTTTCCCTTTCTTCTTCTATACGCATTTTGGTCTGAGCCGCTTGAAATTCATCTTCTGCACGCAACCTTCTTAGCTCTTCGTATCGACGCAGGTTCTCCTGGGCAACTTGTCGTTCAGTTTCTGCTCTTTCTTTGAGGGCATTTTCCTCAGACAGAACCTTAGCTTTCTCTTTAGCTCTCTTTTCCGCTAACTTTTTATTCCAAAAATCCTTATCCCACGATTCAAATTCATATTGCAATCGCCAATATCCAAACCTGTCATTATTTCTCAGTGAATTGTCAGGATTACCTTTTAAATAATTATACTCTGCTAATTGGTCCTTTCCAATATGAAGAAGTTCCGGGGAAGAAGATACTCGAGGAACAACATCATTTTTACTTACCACAGTCATTACTGCGACAGCATTTAATTTTACATGATCGCCATTTTTAAGTTCTAGGGTGCTAAATTCCTTAACCTTACTTATTACTGCAAAAATAGGTAAGTCATATTCATCTGTTTCCATGATACTCGAATCTTTATGCCTTTTACCTGTATCAACTAGCAAAAAACCAAAATCACCCATCCCATTACTGCGAGTTACATTTACTATAGTCCCATCTATAAGATATCGCTCACCTGCGTTCGATAGTGTAGTGGCTGCATTAACATATGCTTCTGGCAAGAAACTACAAATAATTATAATTATTAATGATAGTGTATATTTCAATTTAAAAGCTCCTTTTAGCTATCAACAATTTGATCAGACATCGTTGCTAATCGCACCGACTCCGTTTGGTTACCAAACATTTCGCGTGTTTCAAACCCGTCGCATTCAAGCATTCTCTGTAGATACAAAGGAAATCCTCAATCTCATATGGTTTTAATTTTTGTAATTCTTTTGTTAATTCAGATACTTCTATTGATTCATTCTTGATAGCGAGGCCAAGAAGAGCCTGTGCTCCGACACGTGTTCCTGCATGGAGATAAACCTTTGTCGGGAACAAATCCAACCTTGCCCCGATTCGCAGGCTGGTGTCGTAAATATATAGTTCACCGATCCCTTTGATATCTTTAAGTAATCCCTGAATCAATAAAAACAAATCGTCGAAGCTTTTAACCTTTTTGATTTCTTCTAAACGCTTCAGTAGGGCATCTTTCGCATGTTCGAGGTCGACCTTCTTGAGTCTTCTTTGGTGTGGGCATCTTTCTCCTTTGCAGTTAATTGCTAAGGCCGCGCACTCAATCGTTGCCTTCAGGTCAGGCTGCTCACGAAACCACTTAAGTTCGTGCAGCAAACGTGGATTGCCAGGGGAATATTTCCTAAGAATGTCTTTCAAATTCATATTTTTCCTCATGATGTCCCAATTTTGCTGGCTTTTAGAGCAAGCTAAGTAATCGGAGATTACATCCGAAATTATCCAAAAGGCAACCATGGTCACATTTAGCAAAAATGGTTTTGGCGGCCTCTGTTTGCGGATTTAATCCCGGAGAAGTTCGTCTTTTGTAATCAAATAATCTGAGGGACGGATGATAGCATAAATTTTGTAGGAAAAGTAAATTATCCACTTTGACCTTTGAACTTTGAACCTTGAACTATTTAAAACCTCCCCTCCATGGCGCCGGCGTAGCCGGTGAGCTCCACGTAGCCCATGCCGCTGAGCGGCCGCGCTCCCGACCTGCCCTGGACCTGCACCTGGCCCTCCCAATAGCTCACCTGCGCCGGGACCCCGGCCCGGATCTCCTGGTCCGCCAGGGTGGGAGTCAGGGTGAGTTCCAGGCCGGCCCCGGGAATGAGCACCTGCCAGCCGGCCGGATATTCTGCCCCGGAGTGGGGAGACTTCCAGACGCCGCGGGCCTTAACCTGGAAGTCGTTGAGCTTCAGGTGCCGCGTCTCTCCCCGGGGGTCTATCAGGGTGCCCGCGGAAGCCGGGTCCAGCGAGCCGTCCCGCCGGCGCAGCAGATAGAGCATCACATCGCGGCCGTCCGCCAACTGGATGGCGAACCAGTCCCAGCCCACCTGGTCCGGCGCCATGGAACTGCTGAAAAATTCGTGGTCCATCCAACTGGCCCCGCTAACTTCCAGGTTGCGGCCGTCAACAGACAGATGCCCCAGGCTGTCCAGGCGAGGAATGGAATAGTAGTAGCTGGCAGCCTGATACTGGGCCGACTTGGGGCTGTAGCCGCCTTCGCCGTGCAGGGCCGGGGGCTTCCGGGGAGTGAGGACCAGGTCCAGCCCCAACCCCTGGTCGCCGGCCTTAAGATGAAAGCCTTCCCCTGCCTGCCGCGCCTGCCAAGCGTCGATCCAGACATGGAGTTGATCCGGGGTGGCGCCGGAAAGCCCCAGGGCGCCCCGGCCCACCTTTTCCCGGAACCGGAAAAGCCCCCGGGCCAGGTCGGTGACGGCCAGGTGGGCGAAATAGACGGTGTTGAAGGACCAGGCGGAGCGGGCCCGGGGATCGGGCCGGCGAGCCGCGGCCCGGAAGAAGGTGAGCTGGTAGCCGAAGGCTTCGCCCTGCGGAGATGTCAGGTGCCCCACCCAGTACCACCACTCGGTCTTGAAATCCGGGTGGGCCGCGTGGTCGGCGGGAAATTTAAAGATGCGGCCCGGCTGGGGAATGGCAAAGGGTTCCGCAGCCCCGGCCGCGCCGGAAAACCACAAGGCCGCCAGGGAGCATAACAGGAGCGGGAGCGTCAGCTTGGGGATCGGCACTACCTCGCGCCTCCTAAAAATAAGGCGGTGAGCCGCCGGAGCACGCCGCCGGCTCTCTTAAGCCATGGTTTCCGGTTTTCGGGGGCAGCAAAAGGCCGAAATCAAACCGAACACCTCCGAGCCCCTTGTAGAAGTCATAGGCAATGGCGAAATCGCAAAAACCCTTAAAGAGAGTCCGTTTAAACCGGGTAGGCGTCTATTTCTCCTCCCCACGGGGAGAGGGGGTGCCGGCTAAGAACCGGGTGTTGAGGCCCAAACTATTCCCCCTCCCCACGAGGGGAGGGGGTTAGGGGAAGGGGGGCGTCAGTAGTTGGGGGCTAGTTGGATAATGCGTAACTACCTTCACCACCCCCACCCCAACCCTCCCCCATCAAGGGGGAGGGAATAAGTTAATAAGTTGATTTTGTCAGCGAATATGACTTTTGCAAGACTCCCCTCCTTTAGGTTTTTATTCCTTGGTTTTTGACCTTGCCGGAAACCGGAAACCGGGGGTTAAGAAGGCGGATGAATCGAAGGATGCCTCGACGCCTCAGCGCATCTCGTCCTAAATGACCCCCCGCAACCTGGCCCAGGCCAGGCCCAGGTACTCGTGTACGGCAATGTCGGTCAGGTGCAGGGAGTAGGTGTTGGGGAAGAGGCTATCAGGGGACCATGGGTCCGTCCGCCGCGCCGGCCGGCCCACGGGCGCGGCCACCGGGTCCAGGCCCTGGCCGCGGAACAGCGCCATGGCCCGGTCCATATGGGCAGCCGAGGTCACCAGAAAAAATCTTTCCCGGCCCACCATGGGTTTAATGAGGCGGGCCTCCTCCTCGGTGTCCCGGGAAAGGGATTCTTGAAGGATATCCCCGGGGTTCACCCCCATAAGCACGGCCACCCGGCTCATGACCTGAGCCACGGAGACCGGGCTCAACACCGTGCCCCCCGATAATATGAGCTTGCGGCCCGGCCCGGCCCTATAGAGCCGGACCCCTTCCAGGAGGCGGCACAGGGAATCTGCACCGATTTGGGAAGTGAGGGGGAGGGTTGGATCATTGCTGACGCCCCCGCCCAGCACCACGATATAACCTCCCGCCCCTTCTTTCGCCCCCCCGGAGCCGGCAGGCAAATCGGCTACCGGCGGATACTTCAGTTCCAGCGGCCGCAGCGCCTTATCCGGGACGGCGGTGTAACTCAAGATCAGGAGTAATCCGGCCCCGGTGCTCACCAGAATCTTGCCGCTCCCCTGGCTCCGGGTGAACCACAGGAGGCCCAGGCCGATGAACAGCAGCCCCAGGCACAAGGGCACGGGTAATAACAGAGACTCCACGACTTTCTTGAATAGGAACAATTCTTCGCCCCCCCTCACCTCTCCAAAATCACCACTGCCACGCCCTGGCCGTCTTCGTCGCTTAAAGAGAGGTGCATCCCGGTAACGCCGGCCTCCCGGCAGAGCTGGGCGGCCCGGCCGCTGACCTTAAGCTCCGGTTTGCCCATGGGGTTGGGGACCACCTCCACCTCCCGCCAGTGGATGCCTCCCCGCCGCAGGCCCACCCCCAGGGCCTTGGAGAAGGCCTCCTTGGCGGCAAAGCGCAGGGCAAAGGCGGCGTCGCCCTGACGCTTGCCCCGGCAATGGTCGATTTCCTGGGGAGTGAAGACGCGGTTCAGGAAGCGCTCGCCATAGCGGCGGATAGCCGCGGCAAGGCGGGCCAGCTTGACCAGATCGACTCCGATGCCATAAATCATAATGCGGTTTTTAATACCTTAACCACCTGTCGTTAAATCTCCTTCTGAATTCTTCAAGAATTTCCTCATCCTCGAATCTTGTAAAACCTTCTTCCCGCATTTGTGCTGCAAATCTCATACTCTTATCTGTGCCTATAATTGCAGACCAGTAAAATTGCCTCATTCCTTCAGCATCCTTCTGATTTAATCGCATCATCGTTTGCCTGACTCCCTGCTTAAGGCTGTTGGATGCAACAGGTGATTCTAAGATTGGGTCAAATACATTTTGGTGAAGAAATCGCATAAGTTCTTCTTCTTTAGTCATTGCTCCAATCCACTTTCTGACCCAAAAATGTCATTCTGAGCGAAGCGAAGAATCTCATATTTTTATGGACTTGAGATCCTTCACTTAGTTCAGGATGACAGGTTTTGTAATAGCTACTAGTGTGATGCTTCCTAAATGCTATGACATTTCAAACCAGGGTCTTTTACCCCGCCCTTTGAAAAAAGGGGGCAGGGGGGATTTAAAAAACCTCCTGAAATCCCCCTAAATCCCCCTTTTTCAAAGGGGGACTTTAATGCCCTTGAAACTGGGAGCCGGCCCAGGGTGGCGCCTGTGCCACCAGCTTTTATTTCTTCCCCTTCTTGGGAGGGGCGGCGGCCTCGACCTTGCACATGGCGCCGGTCTCCCCGCAAGAGGTGCACTTCTTGGGTTGGCAGCGGGTTTCCACCTTGCTGCCGCATTTTTCACAGGTAAAGACGGCCATGAGATTTACCTCCGGATTGGATTGCCTTACCTCGCGTTCCGTAAGGCTCTCAACGGGTTTGCCGTTTTTTGCCCCTTGCCCCCGCAGCTTTAACCCGTGGCGCCGGCGGGAAGGCGATCTCCAGGGCCTGGTCCAGGCGCCCCACCGGGTGGAAGCTCAGTTCCTGGCGCACCGCGTCCGGGATCTCCTCCAGGTCCACCTGGTTCTGGGCCGGCAGGATGATTTCCCGGATACCGGCCCGATGGGCGGCCAGCACCTTGTTCTTGATGCCGCCCACCGGCAGGACGTGACCCCGCAGGGTGATCTCCCCGGTCATGGCCAGGTCCTTCTTCAGGGCCCGCCCCGAGAGCAGCGAGACCAGGGCGCACAGCATGGCCAATCCGGCGGAGGGCCCATCCTTGGGGATGGCCCCGGCGGGCACATGGATATGGAGGTCGGCTTTCTCGAAGAAGTCCTCCTCGATGCCCAGGAAAGGGGCCCGCGCCCGGATATAAGAGAGCGCCGCCGTGGCCGACTCCTTCATGACGTCTCCCAACTGCCCGGTGAGTTTGAGGTTGCCGTTGCCCGGCATGCGCAAGACCTCGATGAACAGGATATCGCCGCCGGTGGGGGTCCAGGCCAGACCGGTGGCCACTCCGGGCTCCGGGTGGTCCAGGGCCGCATCCCGGAAGAACTTGGGCGGCCCCAGATAGGCGGGGACCTCATCCGCGCCAATCGCCACGGACTCGCGGCCGCCCTCAGCGATCTCCCGGGCCGCACCCCGGCACAGGGCGGCGATCTCCCGCTCCAGGTTGCGCAGCCCCGCCTCCCGGGTATAGGAGGCGATGAGCAGACGGATGGCCATCGGGCTGATCTCCAGTAGCGCCGTGGTCAAGCCATGGGCCTCCAACTGCCGGGGAATGAGGTGGGAAAAGGCGATCCCCAACTTCTCCTCCTCAGTGTAGCCCACCAATTCCAGGACCTCCATGCGGTCCCGCAGAGCCGGCGGAATGGGGTCCAGCAGGTTGGCGGTGGTGATGAACATCACCTTGGAGAGATCGAAACCCACGTCCAGGTAATGGTCGGAGAAGGAGTTATTCTGTTCCGGGTCCAACACCTCCAGGAGGGCCGAGGAGGGGTCACCGCGAAAATCGGCGCCGATCTTGTCCACTTCATCCAGAATGAAGACCGGGTTGTTGGAGCCGGCCCGGCGCATGCTTTGAATGATGCGGCCGGGGAGCGCCCCCACATAGGTGCGGCGGTGGCCCCGGATCTCGGCTTCGTCCCGCACTCCCCCCAGGGAGAGACGCATGAACTTGCGCCCCAGGGAGCGGGCAATGGAGCGCCCCAGAGAGGTCTTGCCGGTCCCCGGCGGCCCCACGAAACAGAGGATGGGACCCTTCATGTCCGGCTTCAGGCGGCGCACCGCCAGATATTCCAGGATGCGCTTCTTCACCTTCTCCAGGTCATAGTGGTCTTCATCCAGGATCTTTCTCGCCTGGGCCAGATCCAGATTGTCTTCGCTGGACTTGCTCCAGGGCAACTCGATCATCCACTCCAGATAATTGCGGATCACCTGGTGGTCGGGGGAGGTGGGCGGGGTCCTTTTGAGCCGGGTCAGTTCCCGTTCCGCCTCTTTCAGGGCATGAGGCGGGAGTTCGGCCTCTTCCAGGCGCATTTGCAGCTCTTCGATCTCCCGGCCCTTTTCCTCCCCTTCCCCCAACTCATTTTGCAGGGCCTTAATATGCTCCCGGAGATAGTACTCCTTTTGAGCCTTGTCCATCTCCACCTTCACCTGGGACTGGATCTTTTTGCCCAGTTCCAGAATCTCCATTTCCCGGTTGATCAGAGTCAGCACCCGGCGCAGGCGTTCCTTGACCTCAAGAGTCTCCAGCAGTCCCTGCTTTTCGGCCTTGGAGATATTGAGGCTGCCGGCGGTGATGTCCGCCAGCATCCGGGGGTCGCCCAACTCCCGCACCAGGGTGCCCAATTCCGCCGGCAGGTAGGGGGAGAGCTCCATCATCTTCAAGAAGAGGCCCTTGACGTTGGAAACCAGGGCCTCCACCTCCAGGTCGGGCTCGTATTCATCCGGGATGGGGGTTATCCGGGCGCTGAAGTAAGGTTCAAAACCCAGCCATTCCTCCACCCGGAAGCGGTAGAGTCCCTGGACCAGCAGGCGGAGGGCGTCATCCTCGGATTTCCGCATCTTCAAGATCGCGGCGGCGGTTCCCACCCGGGAGAGGTCTTCAGGGCCGAAGCCCTCGGCCTTCTCTCCCAGGCCAGCCACAATCCCGATGATCTTGTCCTGAAAGAGGGCTTCCTGCACCAGCTTTTGGCCCGGCTCGTCCCACAGGACCAGGGGCAGGATCATCCTGGGAAAAAGCACCATATCGGGCATCGGCAGAATGGAGAGCACCCGGGGGCCGGGGTGGATTTCCTGGTCGCCCTGCAGCAGGGCTTGGATTTCTGGTTCTTCGCTGGCCATGAGGGCCTCCGTATCGATTATTTGGGGTCAACCTGCTTCACCGGAATCTGGCGAACCTGTGGGGCCTTCCGGGGGAGGACCACCTCCAGGATGCCATCCCGATAGCGGGCCTGAACCCCCTGAAGGTCAACGGCGATGGGCAGGAGGAAGCAGCGCTCGAAGGCGCCGAAGCCCATCTCCAGGTGGATAAAGCGCCGGATGCCCTCCGGGCTCGGCGCTTGGCGCCGTCCCTCGACCACCAATTCCTGGCCGCCCAAAGAGAGGCAGAGGCTTTCGGGTTCAATTCCGGCCACCTCCAGGCGCAGCACCAAGCCTTGGGCGGTTTCATAGAAATCCGCCGCCGGGCGGAAATGGAGGGTCGGCCGCGTGGAGCCCAACCAGGCCTCCGGTTGGCAACGCCAGCGCTCCTCCATCTGCTCAAAGTCGCGGATAATCCTGATCCTGATGAGGCGGTGCATCGCTCTCCCTCGGAAAAGTCGTTCTAGTCATTGTAGTAACTCTTCTGGAAAATTCCAGGCCTTCCCGGCTTCTTTCGGCAGGGACCGAAAAATTCTTCCTCCCGCACCTGGCCCTCCTGCCTGCGGCGGCCAACCCGGCTGCCGCGCCGTCGGCCCGCCTTGACCGGAGGGGGAAATCCTGATAGTTTCCCAGACATGCGGCCAGAGGTATTTTGCCTGGGGGCCATCAATCTCGATCTCACCTTCCGGGTTGACGACCTGCCCGGCCTGCTTAAAGATTGGGGCACCGGGCTGGCCCGCGGCGGGGCGGAAGCGCTGTCCGGTCCAGAGGAGCACCGGCTCCGGGAACTGCTGGCCCGATTGGCCCGGCCGGCCGGCCGCGACGGCGGCGGACGGGCGGTCAACACCGCCTTTGCCCTGGCCCGCCTGGGAATTCCGGTGGCCCTGGCGGGTCGCCTGGGAGCCGATGCCGACGGCTCTTTTCTGAGGGATAGTCTGCCGGGCGTCAATCTCGACTACCTGGTAGAGCAGGGCTACAGCGGCCGGGCTTACATCCTGGTGGACCCGGAGGGCGGGCGCACCATCCTGGTGGCCCCCAACACCAATGACCGGTTGGAGGAGAAAGATCTACCCCGGGAGGCCTTTAAGGAGGCCAGATTTCTCCATCTCACCCCATTTGCGGGCGACGCTCCCTTGCAGCTACAGCGCCACCTGGCCGTGAGCCTTCAGGACGGTCCGCGCCTCACCCTGGATCCGGGTGAACTTTACGCCCAGCGGGGCCGGGCCGCCCTGGAGGAGTTGCTGGATCGGGTGGAGACCCTGCTGCTGACCGAGGCGGAGTGGGCCTTACTGGGGGGCGAGCTCACGCAGCATCCCGTTTGGGCCCCGCCCGTGGTTCTCATCAAACGCGGCCCCCGGGGCGCCAGGCTCCTCACCCCGGTGCGCTATCTCGATATCCCGGGGCAATTCGAGGGGCGCGCGGTGGACGCCCTGGGGGCCGGGGACGTCTTCGCCGCCGCTTACCTGGCCGGCCTCCTTATCGGCCTGTCGCTGCCCCAGGCGGTGCGCCTGGCGGCGGCGGCCGCGGCTTACAAGCTGGGGGGAACCGGACGGCAGGCCTACCCGGACCGGGTGGTTATGGAACGGATCCTCGCCCGGTTGAGATAAAGATTTTAAAAAGTAGTCAGTAAGCAGTGGGCTGTGATCAATAAATGCTGATTAAGTGAAATAGTTGCTCCCTCTCCCCCAACGGGGCAGTGGGTTGGGGCGAGGGGACATTAGGATTTCCAGAAAATTATCAATATATGCCGAAATAATTATAAGGAATATTTATGCTCCAGATTCAGTTGGTTGCGGGCTGCGAAGGACCGCTGGCCCTCAATGATAATGGCTTCGAACTCTGCCGGGAGTTTCTCCCGCCTAGGGGTGACCGGTTTTTTAACCAGTTGCGCGGTTATGGCGACTACCTGGCGGACATCGCCAAATCCCCGGAGTACCAGGCCGGGCACCTCCTGAAGCTCATCCTGCCGTTTCTCAAGGCTCGCGGCCTGGGGAACGCCGCTCTCCGGGAGTTCTCCGCCAAGAACCTCAGGCTGATGCCCGGCGCCGAGGAGGCTTACCGCTTCTTGCACGGATTCGGCTTTCCCATCTTCGCGATCAGCACCGGCTACCGCCAGTTTGCCGAGGCGGTGGGGGAGAGACTGGGGTTTGACCCGGTCCATATCTTGGGCGCCGCACTGGACCTGGACCGCTGCCCGCTGGGGCCGGGGGAAGCCGCGGAGTTGAGCCGTCTGGAAGAGGAGATCCTGGGGTTCCCGGCCATCGAGTTGCCCCCGGGGGCCGCGGCGCTCCAGGAGCTGCCCGCCCCGGTCCAGGAGGCTATCGGCCGCCTGGAGGAAATCTTCCGGGAACGCCTGCCCCGGATGGAGATCGGCGCCATTTACCGGGAGGTCGCCATGCCGGGCGGGGCCGAAAAGGCCGGGATCGTGGCCGCGGCTCTGGCCGGAACCGGCTTAAATCTGGCGGACACCATCTACGTGGGGGACAACCTCACCGACGTGCAGGTCTTCCAGGCAGTGCGGGGCGGCGGCGGCCTGGCCATCTCCTTCAATGGCGACCGCTACGCCCTGAAAGCCGCCGAGGTGGCGGTAGTGTCGGACAGCGCCTGGCCCATCGGGCTGCTGACCGCCATTTTCCGCCTCTGGGGCAAAGATGGCGTGCTGGAAGTGGCCTCCCCGGAGCGCCGCGGGAAATCCCGGGCCCTGGTGCTGCCGGAGGAGATGATCGAACCCATCGCCCTGGGACTCCAGGACCGCCGCTTCAATCTCTATCAGACCCAAGGCCCCGACCTGGAGCGGCTGGCCCAGGAGAGCGAAGCCATGCGGGCCAGCCTCCGGGCCGAAGCCATCGCCGCCCTGGGGTGAGGGGCTCGCCTTCAGGGTCTGGCGGCCGCCGCGGCCCTGAGCGGCCTTGATTATATCGCCGCAAACCTGGGGCCTGCCGGCCCCTGAAGCCAAACCCGGCGCCGGATAAATAAGCCTATGCCTGATCGCGCAGATACCCAGCAGAGTTGTTCCTTCGGGGGCAGGATTCTCGGCGCCAGGGGAGCCATCGCCTCCGAGCACTACCTTTCGGCCCAGGCGGGCATGGACCTCCTGAAGGCCGGGGGTAATGCCTTCGATGCCGCGGCAGCCGCCACCCTGGTGGAGGCGGTGGTTAATCCCCACATGTTCACCCTGGGGGGCGAATGTCCCATGCTCCTCTACGTGGCCGCAGAGGACCGGACCGTGGCCGTCAACGGCAATACCAAGGCCCCGGCCAAGGCGACCCTGAAGGCCTATCGGGATCGGGGCCTGGACCTCATCCCCCCCAGGGGGGTCCTGGCCGCCGGGGTCCCGGCCGCGGTCAGCGCCCTCCTGGAAGTCCTGAAACGATACGGTTCCCTGCCTTTGGAGGAGATCGTGGAGCCCGCCTATCTCCTGGCCCGGGATGGGTTCCCGCTGCACGAAGGCCTGGTCAACCAGCCGGGATTCGGCTTAAAGGACAATCAGCGGCGCTTTGCCGGGGAGTGGCCGGGGTCGGCGTCGATCTATTTACCGGGAGAGCACCCGGGGCCGCGGGTGGGGCAGATATTGGCCAACGCGCCCCTGGCCGGGGTGCTGGAGGCGTTGCAGGCAGCCGCCCGGGGCAAAGGTCAACGGCTGGCGGGGCTAGCTGCCGCCCTGGATCTGTTCTATCGGGGTGAGCCGGCAGCAGCCATGGCCGCCTTTGTTAAAGAGCGGGACGGCCTGCTGGAACTTTCGGACTTCGCCGCCTTTGGCACCCGCTTTGAGGATCCCGTCCGGGCGGACTTCCGCGGACACACCGTCTGCAAGTGCGGCCCCTGGTCCCAAGGGCCGGTCTTTTTGCAACTTTTACGGCTCCTGGAGGGCTTCGACCTGGCGGCTCTCGGCCACAATTCCCCGGACTATCTGCACCTGTGGGTGGAGGCCGCCAAGCTGGCCTACGCCGACCGGGAACAGTATTACGGCGACCCGGAGCAGATTTCGGTGCCCCTGGAGGAGCTCTTAAGCGAACCTTATAATAGCCTGCGCCGCCAGCTCATCGATGGGCTTAGGGCCGATCTCAAGCTGCGCCCCGGAGACCCGCGGGGCCCCGGGGCCTTGCTACCGGAGGGCGAGGTCCGGAAAGCCAGGAACTGGGGGCATGGGACCGTGCACGTGGCGGTGGCGGACCGGCACGGCAATCTGGCGGCCTTCACCCCCAGCGGCGGCTGGATTTCGGGCAACGAAGTGATGCCGGGGTTGGGGTTTGCGCTGGGGACACGCCTGCAAACCTTCTATTTAATGGAGGGCCACCCCAACGTGGTGGCGCCGGGCAAGCGGCCTCGCACCACCTTGAGTCCCTCCCTGGCCTTTTATCGGGACCGGCCCTGGATGGCCTTCGGCACCATGGGCGGGGACCAGCAGGACCAATGGACCAGCCAATTTTTTTTGAACCGGGTGATCTTCGGCATGTCCCTGCAGGCGGCCATCGAGGCCCCCAAGATTACCTGTGATCACATCCCCGGCAGCTTTTACCCGCATACGGCCGCGCCCGGCCAGGTGCGGCTGGAGGGGCGGGTAGCTCGGGAAACCGGCGCCGAGCTCAGCCGGCGCGGCCATAAGGTCGTCTGGGCGCCGGATTGGTCGGCGGGCTACATCTGCGCGGTGGCCAGAAACGATAACGGGGTGCTGGAGGCGGGGGCGGACCCGAGAGGCAATAAGGCTCCGGCGTTCCCGGCTACGGCGCTGGCGTGGTAGCCAAAGCCGGGCCGGGTTTTTAGTGGAAGCTGGTCTCCCCCAAGATGTCATTCTGAGCGAAGCGAAGGATCTAGTATTTTTAGTGACACTTCGTTCAGGATGAGAGTGAAACCAGGCAGAGCGGCAAAGGCTCGCAAAGGTCAGGAGATTACCGGTTTGCGGCCTGCCTGAGTTCAAGCAAATCATATCAGGGCGGCAGGGGGCCCAGGGCGGGATGGGGCGCTGGCATTATCCAAACCAGGAAAATTTTCTTGACAAAGGGGCGCGGCGGCGCTAAGAAATTGGTCAGACCATATGATGGTTAGACGGGCAGACTGGTTTTTCATTTAACCTCGCCCGGGTCTGCGGCCGCTACCGGCTAAGGTCCGTTATTCCATACGATCAGGTTGAGACGGGATTTGGTTCTGGAATTGAAAGTCAGCGAAGCTTTGACCGATGATGTCGGCAAGGGTTGGGCTCGTCTCGACCCTGAAAATATCCAGGCGCTGGGCGCCGCCCTGGGAGATCTTATTGAAATCGCCGGCAAAAAAAAGACCGCCGGCCGGGTCACCGGGACCCTGGGCCAGGGCCGCCAAAAAGAACAAATCCAGATCGACGGGCTGATCCGGGCCAACGCCCAGGTCGATGTCGGCGACACGGTCCGGGTCAGGAAGGTGCCCCGCAAAACCGCCGCCACCGTTATCCTCTCTTTCTTAGAGGCAAATTGCCCCGTGCCCCAGGCAACCGAACTGGAACATTTTGGCAAGGTGCTCCAGGGATACCCGGTGTTTCTGGGCGATCAGCTCAACATCCCCCTCTTCGGCGGCCGGGACCGCTTCTTCCGGGTAGAGGCGACCTCGCCGGCCGGCCCGCTGATCATCAACCCGCAGACCACTTTTGTCCTCCAGAACCCCGATTATTTGGCGAACGCAGCCGGCCGGGTCTCCTATGAAGACATCGGCGGCCTGGACAAAGAGCTGCGGCTGGTGCGGGAGATGGTGGAACTGCCTTTGCGTTATGCCCAGGTCTTTGACCGCTTGGGGATCGAAGTCCCCAAGGGCGTGCTCCTCTACGGCTCTCCCGGAACCGGCAAGACTCTGATTGCCAGGGCCATCGCCAGCGAGGTCAAGCTCCATTTCATCAAGGTTGACGGTCCCGAGATTATCCATAAGTTCTACGGAGAGAGTGAGGCCAAGCTCCGGGAGATCTTTGAGGAGGCCGCCCGCCAGGCTCCCAGCGTAATCTTTATCGATGAGATCGACGCCATCGCCCCGAAACGGGCTGACGTGCTGGGGGACGTGGAAAAACGGGTGGTGGCCCAACTGCTCGCCCTCATGGACGGCATGGTCCCCCGGGGCCACGTGGTGGTGATCGGGGCGACCAACATTCCGGAGAAGGTGGATCCGGCCCTGCGGCGGCCCGGCCGTTTTGACCGGGAGATCACCATCCCGGTGCCCAACGCCGAAGGACGCCGGACCATCTTGAAGATCCACAGCCGGCGCATGCCGCTGGCCCCGGAGGTCAACCTGGAACGTCTGGCCCAGGTCACCCCCGGTTTTGTCGGCGCGGATCTGCAGGCCCTCTGCAAGGAAGCGGGCATGGTAGCCTTCCGCCGCTACCTTCAGGTTCTCGGGGGCGGGAGTCCCGAGGCCTTCCTGAAGACGCCGGAAAACCTGCAGATCACCCTGGAAGACTTCCTGACGGCCCTGCGGGAAATCGAACCCTCGGCTACCCGGGAGTTTTTTACGGAGCGGCCGACGGTCCGGTGGGAGGACGTGGGCGGACTCCAGGAGATCAAGGCGGCCCTCATTTCCGTGGTGGACTGGCCTTCCAGGTATCCGGAGCTCTTCGACGCCGGGCGCCTGTCGCCTGCCCGGGGGATTTTGTTCACCGGACCCTCCGGCACTGGCAAGACCCTCATGGCCAAGGCCCTGGCCCATAAGACCGGTCTGAATTTCATTTCCATCAGCGGCCCCATCCTGTTCTCCAAATGGTTGGGGGAATCGGAAAAGACCCTGCACGAAATCTTCAAAAGGGCCAAACAATCGGCGCCGTGCCTGCTCTTTTTCGATGAGATCGATGCCCTGGTGGCCCGGCGGGGCGCGGGCAGCGAAGTGGGCGCTCCGGAGCGGGTGGCCAGCCAGTTTTTCCACGAACTGGATACGCTCAGCGACCTCTCGGAGGTCATCATTTTGGGGGCTACCAACCGCGTGGACCTGCTGGACCCGGCTTTGATGCGGGCGGGCCGGCTCGATTTTGTGCTGCCCTTTCCCATGCCGGACGAAGCCGCCCGGCTGGAGATCCTTAAGATCCATACCCGGGATAGGCCCTTGAGTGCTGAGGTGGACCTGGAGGAGATGTCCCGAGAGACCGCGGGGCTGGCCGGTGCCGACCTGGCGTATATCTGCCAGAGAGCGACCATCCTGGCCATCGGGGACGTGATCAGTTTGCCGGGGGAGAGCCGGAGCACTGCGCTGGCGGTGGCGGCGGGTAATTTTCGGGCGGCCAGCCATGAGGTCCGCAGGATGAGGGAACCGTGAGATGTTAAAAGCCGTGGAGAAGAAACGGGCCTATCAGGATGTGGTCAGTCAGATCATCAATCTCATTCAAAAGGGCAAGCTGAAGAAGGAAGACCAGTTGCCCTCCGAGAGAGGCTTGACTGAAGCTTTCAAGGTATCCCGCACCACGGTGCGCGAAGCGATTCGCTGCCTGGAATCGATGCGGCTGGTGGAGAGCCGGCAAGGCAACGGCACCTATGTGATGGCCTCGGGCCAGGATATCTCGGTCCAGTCTTTATCCGCGGCCCTGTTCCATGAGAAGGATGATCTCCAGGATATCTTTTACATCCGCAAGATCATCGAACCCTACATTGCGCAACTGGCGGCAGAGTATGCCACCCCGGAGGAGCTCGAGCAGATGGCGGCAATGGTCAGGGCCCATGAAGAGAGCCTGGCCTCCGGGGCGAACACAGTGGACTTCGATACGGCCTTCCATATGACCCTGGCCCGGTCGACCAAGAATAGGGTTATGAGCCGCCTGGTGATGGCCCTGATCGACCTGTTGGCCGAGTCCCGGAAGGAGATTCTCCAGAGTGAGCGGCGGGCGGTGGAATCCCTGCGGGGCCACAAGCTCATCCTGGACGCGGTTACAATGGGTGACGCTGCCAAGGCCCGGGAGGCCATGCGCCGTCATTTGCAGGAGATCGAGAAACTATTATTCAAAGGGAAGAAGGGAGGTGAGAGGTCCCGGCAGTAGTTCTTGCAAAACCAGATGGCGGAGTTCTTCAAACATCAGTCTGACTGATGATACAATCAGGAGGGATGTATGGCCAAAATTACCGAAATAACCATTTGGACCCGTGGAGTGACCATGGACAAGGAGGGCCGCGATATTGCCAGCGCCATCGGCAAAGCGGCCGAAATGGAAGGCAAGCACGTCATGGCCTTTGACAATTACGAGGATCTGCCGGACCGGGTGTTGGTGACGACCCGCAAGTACGTCAGGATCAGCGATGAAGAGATCGAGCACAAGTATGTCTATACCAATGACCATCCCGACGTGGTCATAGTGGCCGAGCCGACCATCGTCAAAGGGATCAATATCTTGAGAGGGATGCCTGAGGGCGGTCTCCTGATCATCAATACCAACCGGGACATCGACTACATGCTGAAGTTTATTCCCAACGACGACCTGCTGGGCGCCATCGCCACGGTAGATGCGGACGGCATCTCCGGAGTCAAAACGGTGGACTTCTCCGGTTCGGAGGGGGGCGTGGACGCGGCGGGCCTCGGTGCCGGCATCGCCGCCCCCATTGTCGGGGCCATGGCCAGAGTCAGCGGCATCATCAAGAAAGAGGACCTGGCCAAGATCGTCAAGGACGTCTCCGGCATGGAGAAGGGCTACGAGACCGTGAAGCTGCGCAAGTTTCGCAAGGCCCGGGCCGAGTATTTCTGGGGCGGATGAGAAACCCAAGGCTTTGAACCCCATATTTTAAAGGAGCATGGCGCTATGTCTAAAAAACTTCCAGAATTTGGGACCATAAACGTTCCCCATGACCGGGAAGTGCCCTTTGGGGCCATCACCCCTGCCCCGGTGCGGCAGCAGGATCTCTTCATAACGTCGAACTGGCGCATTGTGCGGCCGATCATTGACCATGAAACCTGCACCCGCTGCCTGACCTGCTACATCGCCTGTCCGGATGCCTGCTGGTCCTACAATGAGAAAGAGGATCTGATGGAGTGGAACTGGAAGTTCTGCAAGGGCTGCCAGGTCTGCATTCACCAGTGCCCGGTAGGGGCTTTATCACCAGAGCCGGAACTCGATTTTGAGGACGGCGTCCACCGTTTGGAAAAACCCTTCTAGGGAGGAGAAAGATTATGCCTCAAGAAAAAAATTTAACCGGCTGTTCGGCCGCGGCGCAAGCGGCCAAGCTGGCAGAAGTGGAAGTGATCTGTTCCTATCCCATCCGGCCCTATACCGCCATCATGATGGAACTTGCCAAGATGGTCGCCAATGGCGAGTTGGATGCGGAAATTGTCCACGGCGAGGGCGAGCATGCCCAGCTCTCCGTGGTGCTGGGGGCCTCCGCCGCCGGGGCGCGGGCCTTCACCGGCAGCGCCGGGGTCGGCGTCACCTATGCCTTTGAATTATACAGCCCCGTGGCCGGCGGCAGATATCCTGTGCAAATGGCCATTGCCGACCGGACCCTGGACCCTCCCGGCGATTTCGGCTCCGAGCATACCGACGCCCTCTCCTTCAGGGACCAGGGATGGCTGATGGGTTGGGCCTGCAGCCCCCAGGAGGTCTTCGATAACACCCTGATGGGGTTCCGGATCGGTGAGGACCCCCGGGTGATGCTGCCCCAGGCGGTTTGCCAGGACGGCTACTTTATCTCCCACATTCCCGACAAGGTGATCGTGGCTGACCCGGGCCAGGTGAAGGAATTCCTGCCGCCCTATAGTGCTCCCCATCCGCTGAGCCCCACCTGCCCGGTCTCCCACGGCCCCCAGATCCGGCCTGACCAGGGGGCGCCCATGGACGCCCAGCGGGCCGCGACTTTCCTGGAAGTCCCGCAGGTCATTAGAGAGGCGGTGGCGGACTTCAACCGGATCTTCGGGCGGAATTATGACCCCTTCCTGGAGAAATACAAGCTGGAGGATGCGGAAATCGCCTTCTTCATCCAGGGCGCCCACGCCAATACCTGCCGCAAGGCAGTGGATGCCTTGCGGCAGAGCGGCCTGAAGGCGGGCATGGCCCGGCTACGCTGGGTACGCCCCTGGCCGACCCATGAGATTGCCGAAGCCTTGGGTCATGTCAAGGCGGTGGGGACGATAGAGACCAACACCTCCTATGGCGGCGCCATGCGGGGCGGCAACCTGATTCATGAACTGCGGGCCTCCCTCTATGATCTCGACCCGCGACCTGTGGTCACTTCTTTCATGGCCGGTCTCGGCGGGGAAACCATCTGGTCTGAAGACTTCTATTACATGGCCAAGGTGCTGGCCAATATGGCCAGGGAAAAGCGGGCCGACAAGTATGTCCGCTGGATCGGCTTCGAAGCCGTATAACCACTCAATCGCTAAACAGGGAGGACGATTCATGAAGCCTTTTGATTATAAGTATCAGAAATTTGAGCCGATCAAATCCTTCCGCGGCGCCCCCGTTGAAGAGATGTACGTGCCGGGCCACCGCACCTGTTCGGGCTGCGGTCCGGCCCTGAACTATCGGCTGGTGGCCAAGGCCGCCGGGAAGGATACCATCTTCGTCGGTCCCACCGGCTGCATGTATGTGGCCAATTCCAGCTACCTGTGCACGCCTTACGCCGTATCCTGGGTCCACGCCCAGATCACCAACGGCGGCGCCGTGGCCTCGGGAGTTGAGGCGGCGTACAAGATCATGGCCCGCAAGGGTAAGTACAAAGGGCCCTTCCCTAACGTCATCGTCATGGCCGGCGACGGCGGCTCGGTGGACATCGGCCTGCAAGCCATGTCCGCCTTGATGTACCGCGGCCACAAGGTCCTGTTTATCTGTTACGATAATGAGTCCTATGCCAATACGGGAATCCAGATCTCGCCCACCACGCCTTACGGCGCCCAGACGACCTTCACCCCCCCCGGCAAGGCCATCCCGGAAGGCAATGTGCTCTTCCCTAAAAACCCGCCGCAGCTCGTTATCGGCGGCCATCCGGCGGTGAAATATGTCTCGACCACTTCGGTGGCCTACCCCCTGGACCTGATGAACAAGGTGAGGAAGGCCCTGAACCAGGAAGGCCCGACCTTCATGCATATGCTCACTCCCTGCCCCAAGGGCTGGCAGTTTGATGAGAAGCTCACCATGGAGATGGGCAAACTGGCGGTGGAGACCGGCATGTGGTCCCTCTACGAGTGGGAGGAAGGGGAATACAGATACACCCATGTCCCCAAAAAGTATAAGCCGGTAAGCGAGTACATGAAGCATCAAGGACGGTTTGCCCATCTGAAGGCGGAGCATATCGCCAAGATGCAAGCCTTTGTGGATCAAAAGATCCGAGAGGTCAAGGTTACGGCTAAACCGGTGGAGGCGGCTCCCCCGGTGGCCACCTGAGAGAATCGGCTTGTCATAACCGGTGCAGGGTCTCAAAAGGCCCTGCACCGCGGATCCCGGTAGGGAGGCTCAACTCATGAATGTCCAGGCTGATTCCGAATCTAAGGAGAATTACCAGTCTTACATCGGCAAACCATGGGTCCAGTTGGTGGCTGGGGTGGTTGGCATGATGATGATCTCCAGCCTCCAATATGCGTGGACGCTGTTTGTCCCTTCATTTACGGAAACCTTTAAGTGGTCCCTACCGGCAGTGCAATTGGCCTTCACCCTGTTTATCATCTTTATGACCTATCTGGCGCCGCTGACCGGCTATCTGTTGGACCGGTTCGGCACCCGCCTCTTCTTCACCCTGGCCGCCTTCTGTGTCGGCATCGGCTGGTCGGCCCTGGGGTTGGTGCATTCGCTGTCGGCGCTCTATTGCTTCTATGGCCTGGCTGGCGTAGGAGCCAGTTTTGTTTATACCGGCGGCATAGCCACCTCGCTCAAATGGTTCCCCCAAAGAAGAGGCTTGGCCTCCGGCGTGATGGCGGCCGGTTTCGGTTCTGGTGCGGCGCCCCTCATCCCCCTGTTCGGGCACCTCTTGGCAACCCACGGTTATGGGCCTACTTTTCTGTGGACGGGAATAGGTTTCGGCGTCATTCTCCTCATCGTGGCGCAGGTCCTCCGCTTTCCTTCCGAGGCTCTTACCGCCGGCGTATCCGCCTCACCGGCCGCGGCCCCGAAGGTGGAGGAGCGCGGCCTCACCCCTATGGAGATGTTGCAGACCCCCCAATTTTACTTGATATACGTAATCTTTGTGGCCATGGCCTCCGGTTATCTGATGGTAACGGCCCAGACCAAGCCCTTCGCCAAAGATCTGGGCCTGACCGCCAATATTGTCATCCTGGCCATTACCCTGGGCAGCATCGCCAATGGCCTGGGGCGGGTAGTATGGGGCTATCTCTCCGACAAGCTGGGACGCGAGAATGCCATGGCGGTTGATTTTCTCATTGCCGCCGTGGCGGTGGCCTTGCTGCCGGTCATGGGGCGCAACCCCAGCTTCTTCGTGCTCTTGACCGCGGTGGCGATGTTCAGCTTCGGGCCAATCTTTGCCTTTTTCCCGCCCATCACCGCGGACCGCTTCGGCACCGCCTATTTGGCGACCAACTACGGCTTCGTTTACAGTGCCAAGGGCATCGGCGGTATCGTCGGCGGGGTGATCTGTTCTTCCTGCATACTTTGGGTCGGCTGGAGTCTCACCGTTCACGGCGCCGCCACCCTGGCCGTGCTGGCGGCTTTGGGGGCGCTCATCTTGAAGCGTATCTCCAGGCCGGATTTTGGGAAAGCGATTGGTTGAGGTATCCGGCGCAATGGGCTTTTCGACCACATTGGCCTCCTGGCCTGAGGAATATATCCTGGAGCTGATCAGGGGGGCGACTGCCTCTGACGTCACCCGGGCCCTGACCCGGGAAGGCTGTCAGCCCGAAGACCTGGCGGCCCTGCTCTCGCCTGAAGCTGCCCTGCGCCTGGAGGAAATGGCGCAACGGGCGCAGCGTCTCACCAGGCGGCAATTCGGGCACACCATCGGCCTCTTCGTCCCCCTCTATCTCTCCAACATCTGCCGGTCCGACTGCACCTACTGCGGCTACGCCTCCGGCTCCGGCCAAAAAGGCGAGCGGCGCATCCTGAAGCCGGCGGAGATCCGCGCCGAATGCGAGACTCTGGCCCGGCAAGGCTTCCAAAACCTGTTGCTCTTGACCGGGGAGGCCCCCCGGGTCTCCTCGGTGAAGTATCTCGTTGAAGCTATAATGATCGCCCGGGAATACTTCCCCTCCATTTCGGTGGAGGTCTATGCCATGGACGAGGATAACTACCGGGACCTGGTGGCGGCGGGTCTGGAAGGCGTCACCCTGTTCATGGAGACCTATCACCGCCAGACCTACGCCCAGGTCCATTTAGGCGGGAAAAAGCAGGACTTCGACTATCGCCTGGAGGCGCTGGAACGGGCCGGCCATGCCGGGGTGCGGCGGCTGGGCCTGGGGGCGCTGCTGGGGCTCTACGACTGGCGGCTGGACGGCTTCTGGATGGCCCTGCAGGCCAGGTATCTCCAGAAGGAGTGCTGGCAAAGCGCGGTCTCCCTTTCCTTTCCGCGCCTCAGGGACGTGCCGGCGCGGCACAAGGTGCACTACCCCTTGAGCGACCGGGAGTTTGTCCAATTGATGCTGGCCCTGCGGATCTTTCTCCCGGAAGCGGGATTTACCCTGTCCACCCGGGAACGGGCTGAACTGCGGGATCACCTGATCCCCCTGGGGGTGACCATGATGAGCGCCGGGTCGTCCACTCGCCCCGGCGGGTATGCAACCTATGGCGCGGAAACCCTGGAGCAATTCGAGATCGAAGACCGGCGGAGCCCGGCGGAGGTGGCGGCGGCCATCCGCAGAGCCGGATACGATCCGGTCTGGAAGGACTTTGACCGGGCCTTTTACGAGGCCTCTCGGAGCGCTTAGGCGTTCTTCCCTGGGCGGAGACTCCTGGCCGCCTGGACCTTTCTCCCCCCTTTTCCGGCGCGATAATCGAGCCCTCAGGTCGCGGCCTTGCCAGCCCCCTTCTTTTTCGGCGCGAATTTGTGCGGCTGGGCCGCGAACTGGTCCCGGCAAAGCTCGGAGCAGAACCAGTAGGTTTCGTCTTCAAAGTCGTAGGCAAATTTGCCGTGCAGCGCGGTCAGGTCAAGATTGCACACCGGATCCACGTCGCAGCGAGGCTTACTCTCTTCGGCCACGGATCAGGCCCTCCTCTCTAATTTCTTATTAAGTTAACTATCCGGAGCCGGGGCGTCAAGGAAGCGCACGCGCAGGCCAGCCGCGCGGGCCCGCTGCGCCCGCGGCCTACCTAATCGGCGAAGTTACTTGAATCATTATGATTTTTACAGAGGTCGCTCATCCGCTGGCTCAATCTTGCGAAGTCACTCACCTGAACCGCCGCCGCGGCCAGGGCTTCCTTGAGCCGCGGGCTGAGAAGGGCGGCCAACTCCTGCCGGCGGCGGTAAGCCGGCAAGGCCGGGTCGGCGTCCAGCCCGGGATGGCTGTAAATCTCGGTGACCCCCGCCTGAAGCCGGGGGATCAGGTCCAGGAGATAGCTTTCGGTCATGCGGCCATGGTTTAACAGACCGAAGAGCTGGTCGTTATGAGAGAGTCCCGCGGCCCGGGCGATGCGCCGCGCCCGGCGGCAGAGCAGGGCGAAGATGAGGCCATGCGCCAGCTTGGCAAAGGGCTGGTCCGGGGCCAGGGCCAGAGTGGTGCGCCAGTCCTCCCGGGCCAGACGCACCGCGGGGATAGCATATTCCCGGGCCAGGTCCACCACCAGGGGAAAGATTCTCGGGTGCAGGTGCAGGTTGAGGTGGCTGTTCAGGTACCAGGGCTGGAGGCCCAGACGCAGCACCGCCTCGATCTGGGCCGCTAATTCCCGGCGGATTTCCGGCAGCAGCCGCGCCTTGAAAAAATAGCGCCAGCCCACCGCCACCGGCTGGTTGCCGAAACGTCCCTGGAAGTCCACCAGATGAGGAATCTTTGCGGGGGGCGAAACGGCCCGGCCCTGGATGAGAGTGAGATGCACCCCCAGGCAGAGGCCGGGGAGCTCCCGGGCCAGGCGGACGGCCGCCTCCACCTCTGGCGCCGCCGCCATCAGGCTGGCGCAACCGAGCAATCCCTGGCGGTGTGCCAGGCTCACCGCGCCGTTTACCGCCTCGGATAAGCCAAAATCATCGGCGCTGAAGATGACGGTGCGCCCGGTGCCGCCCTGGCGGGCGGAGGAAACCAGGGACTCGCTGCCGCCAGCCCTGGCTGCCGCCCTCCCCTCCCCCGCGGCCTTCAGCCCCGCAGCCAATGGCGGCCCTCCAGCAAGGCGGCCACGTCCCCCATGCGGTTCAGGGTTCCCTGGCCGTTATCGGCAACTATCCCCAGCCCCCGCCTTGACCTCCGAGCCCTGGCGCCGCCGAAACATGAAGGTTAGAAACTGCCGGCCTTCCTTGAGCAGCCGCCGCCGTTCCCCGGAATCCCGCAGCATCACCAGGGCCGCCCGGCCCATGTAGCTGGGGCGGAAGTAAAAGCGCCGGTAAAACTTGGGCACCGCCGCGAAGATCTCCGCCGCCGATAGACCCGGATAATCTACCACGCACTGTTGATACCCGGTCCGGCCCTGCACCCGGGCCTCATCCTGCATGTAACCCCGCTCCCGGCAAAAATCGTAAAACTCGGTGCCCGGATAGGGAGTGGCCAGGGAAACCTGGATGGTATCCGGGTCCAGCTCACAGGCAAATCGCATGGAGGCCTCCAGGCTGGCCGGGGTCTCCCCGGGCAGACCCACCATAAAGGTGCCGTGCACCTGAATGCCCAATTCCTTGCACCACTTCACCATGCGGCGTCCCAGGTCCAGGGTGGCGCCCTTGCGAATGTTTTTCAAGACCTGGGGGTCGCCGGTCTCGAAACCCACCACCAGCAGCCGCAGCCCCCCTTCCTTCATGGCCTTCAGGGTCTCGTAGGAAGTGGTGACCCGGGCGGTGGTGGACCAGAGAAATTTTTGGTTGAGGCGGCGGAATTCCCGGCTCAGGCTGCGAGCCCGTTCGCCGTTGGCGGTGAAGGTATCATCGTCAAAAAAGATCTCCGCGGCCTGGGGGAACAACTCCAGGGTGCGGCGGACTTCCGCCACCACGTTGGGCACGCTCCTGACCCGGTAGCGCCGGCCGGTGAAGGTCTGGGGCCAGAGGCAGTAAACGCAATGGCTCGGGCAGCCCCGGCCGGTATAAAAGGAGACGTAGGGGTAACGCAGGTAGGGAATCTGATAGTCTTCCATCTTCAGATCGCGGTGATAGATTTCGGTGACCAAGGGCAGGGCGTCCAGGTCCTCGAGGTAGGGCCGGTCCGGATTGTGATGAATGGCATCACCCTGCCGGTAGCTGACCCCCTGGATTTCCCCCCAGGGACGTCCCTGGGCGATCTCCAGCAGCGCATAGTCGAATTCCCGGCGGGCCACGAAATCGACCTGGGGGCCGGCGGACAACGATTCCTGGGCCAGGACGCTCACCTGCGGCCCTACCAGGCCTACCAACAATTGCGGATTCTCCTCTTTGAGGCGGCTCACCGTTTTCAGATCATGCCGGAAAGAGGGGCTGGAGGTGAAGAGCACCGCCAGTTCGAAGTCGCGGGCCAGTGACGCCACCTGGTCCACCGTCAGGTTCTCCGGCGAGGCGTCCACTACCCGGCTCTCGGGAATGAGTCCGGCCGGATAACAGAGCCAGGTGGGATACCAAAGGGAGGTGACCTCCCGGGTGGCCTGGTAACGCGAACCGGCGCCGCCGTCAAAATCCTGGAATGACGGCGGGTTAAGCAAAAGGGTGCGTTTCATCGATTAATCCTTGAGAACTGCGCTCTGAGATCAGGGGACGAGCCTGGCGGCGAGCGCCGCTCCCCCCAGAAGCAGGTGATTTTGGAATATTATCCGAGATGGGCCGTCTTGTCCAGGAAATAGCAGGCCGGGGGCGCGGCGGGAGCGTCCCGGTTATTGGCAAGGCTTCATAATCGGGCTGACCCCAGATTAAAACCTGGGGGCTCCCCCACCAAAAAAAGCGTTTCCAAACCGGAGCCTGGAAACGCGCCACTTGCAGTTCATTGAATAGTATTCTCTTGGAAAGAAAACTGAAAAATCAGCACCTTAGGTTTACAGGGTGGTGAGGCCCTCCCGAATGGCGTACTTGGTGAGTTCCGCCACGCTGCGCATCTTAAGTTTCTGCATCAATTGCTGCCGGTGGGTCTCCACGGTCTTGACGCTCAGGTGGAGGCATTCGGCAATTTGATTGGTGGACCTGCCTTCGGACATCAGTTGCAGCACCTCCCTCTCCCGGTTGCTGAGAATGGAGAAGACCGAAGCATCCAGGCCCCCTGACCCCTGGACATAATCCTTCACCACGATGTCGGTGACTCCCGGGCTCAGGAAGGTCTTTTGGGCCAGCACCACGCGAATAGCCCGCACCAACTCCTCGCTGGCGCAATCCTTCAGGAGATAGCCGGAGGCCCCGGCTTTGAGCATATTGGCCACAAAACGCCGGTCGGCGTACATGGAAAGGGCGATCACCTTCACCTTGGGCATTTCGGAGATGATTTGCCGGGTTGCTTCAATACCGTTCAGATCCGGCATGGCCACATCCATAATGATCACTTCGGGATTGCTCTCCCGGGCCAGCCGCACCGTGTTCCGGCCATTCTCGGCTTCGGCCACCACCTCCAGGTCATGTTCCTTTTCCAGCAAGTTGCGCAGTCCCTGACGGACGATCTGGTGATCGTCGGCAATGAGAACTCTGATAGTCATGACCCCATCCCCCCCAGCTTTGCGGCTAATAGTTAAGCGGCGCCACCAGGGTTAAGCGGCTCCCCTGGCCCGGCTCAAATTCCACCTCCAGACGCCCACCCAGATACTGCAAACGCTCCCGGATGCCGAAGAGCCCCAGGCCGTTGGGAGAGAGCAGAGGCGCCCCGGCCCTCGGGTCCCATCCGGCCCCGTCACTTTCGATGCTGACCTCAACCTCCGCGAGGCTGCGCCTGATGAGAACCAAAATATTCTTGGCCTTGCCCTCCTCGACCACCTTCAGCAGCAGTTCACGCACCATATGGAAGAGCAGAACCCGGCTATCATCGCTCAGGGGTTTGGGGCTTCGATCCGTGGTCACCTGCAGGCGAACGCCGCTGCGCTCCTGGATCAGCTCCCCCAGCCACTCCACTGCGGGCTCAAAACCCAGGTCGTAAAGGATGGGCGGGCTGAGTTCGAAGGTCAGGGATCTGGTGTACCGGATAGTCTGATCGAGGAGTTCCCGGATCTCTTCCATGGCCGGGCCCTGGCTGACGGGAACCGCTTCCCGCAAGGCGCCCAGCTTGATTTGCGCCAGGGCCAGAATCTGTCCCACCCGGTCGTGGATCTCGGTGGCCAGCCGCCGCCGTTCCTGCTCTTCCGCCAGGGATAACTGCATGGCCACGGAGCGGAGCTCCTCCCGGTAGTCGCGAATCTCGGCTTCGGCTTGTTTCTGCTCGCTGATATCCTCCAGCATGGCAATGACCAGCGGCACCTCGCCGGCGGCAGAAAGCGAGAGCGACAGGCGGCCCCAGGCCACCTGGCCGTTTTTCAGCCGATAGTGACCCTCTATTTGACAGGTCTGGCGAACTCCGTCAGCCAGTCTTTTGACCAGCTCCTGGCAGGTGCTGGCCTCGCCGCTCAGGACGAATTCGCTGAAGACTTGATGGTGCAGCTCCTCCTGATCATACCCCAGCAGTTCCTGCAAAGCAGCATTGCTCGTCACTATCCGCCAATCTTCGTCCAACAGGGCGATCCCCAGGGGAGACTTCTCAAAAATAGTGCGAAAACGGGCTTCACTATCCCGCATCAGGGATACATAGTCTTGCATGACCAGGTCGGGAATGCCCTGGCTGAGAAAAATCTTCCGGGCCTGGACCCCCCGAATGGCTGCGCCCAACTCTTCAAAGACCCGCTCTTTGAGGATGTAGCCGGAGGCCCCGGCCTTGAGAACCTCCGCGACGAATCTGCGGTCGCCGTGCAGCGACAGGCCGATCACCTTGGCCAGGGGGGCGGCGGCCGCCATCCGGCGCACCGTCTCCAGGCCAGGCAAATCGGCGCCGGACAGGTCCAGGAGAACTACGTCTGGATTTACCTCCCTCGCTAAACCCAGCGCCGATTCCCCGGTGCCGACTTCCGCCGCTACCTGGAAGTCCGGTTCCCGGTCCAAAAGGGCCCGCAATTCCTGGCGGACGCTTGGGTGGTCATCGGCGAGGAGAATTCTGATGGTCATGGTTCCCCTTAAGCAATTATCCGGTGGCAATTGTAACCCGCATCATCCCAAAAGAAAAGGTCCCCGCGGTAGAGACCTGGCATCTTCCTTTTCCCGCGGCCAATCAGCAATCGAAGCATAGAGATCAACAAGTTTCCCCCGGCCCTTTCGGGGACCTGAGCTCAAAGGGTGACGTGGCTAAAGGCATGAATAGTGCTGATGATCGCCGGTCCCATGACTACGAGCATGATCGCCGGAAAAATGAACAGGAGCAAAGGGATCATGATCTTTACCGGCAATTTGCCAGCCTTTTCCTCGGCTCTCTGGGCCCGCTGCACCCGGAGAAAATCGGAATGGACCCGTAGCGCCGAGGCAATACTGGTCCCCATCTTATCCGATTGGATCATGATGCCCACCAGGGACCTGACGGTTGGGGCCCCGGTGCGCTCCCCAAGGTTCTTCAGCGCCGTTTCCCGGGAAATTCCGGTGCGCAGTTCGGCGTTAGTGAGGTGCAGTTCGTGGTACATCTCCACGCAGACGCCCCGGATCTCATCGGATACCCGGTTGAGCGCGACCTGCAATGACAGTCCGGCCTCCACGCAAACAATGAGCAGATCCAGGACGTCCGGCAACCCCCGATCGAGGCGCTCCTGGCGCCGGGCGATCATGGCCTTCAGGATAAAGGGCGGTACATAGAAACCGGTCCCGGCCAGCAGCAGGCAATACATAAGATTGCCGGAAGCCATCTTGCCGCCCATGGCATTGAATAAGAGATACGGGAAGACCAGGAGGAATGGGGCCAGGACCCGGATCCCTAAGAAGACGGTAGGACTCTTGGGATGGCGATAACCGGCCTGGATTAGGGCGAACCGGAGCTTAGAGGTATCCTCCTTGCCCTTCATGGCATACTTGCCGAAGGAGGAGACCCAATCCATAAAAGATTTTTTCAGGCCGCTCCCATGATGAAGGGAAATGCTGGCGGTGGCCCGGTTCGTCTTGAACCTGTCCCGCACCATCCGGCGGGTCCCGACGTAATGCATGATGCCATAGACGAAAAGGGTCCCGGTGGTAAAACAGGCGCCCCAGATGAGCCAATCCATCCCTTGCATGAACCCTCTCCTCTAAACCTTGATGGATACCATCTTTTTCATGACATACGCCCCGATCGCCATACTGATGAGCGCCGCGCCCAACATCTTTTTGCCCAAGGGGTCGGAAAACAAGAGCATGATATAGTCCCGGCTCATGAAGTAGAGACCCAGGAAGGTGACCACGGGCAAGGCCATCAGAACCAGCGCCGAAAACCGGCCTTCAGCGGTGAGGGTTTGCATCTTGCCCTTCAATTGCATGCGGTCCCGGATCAAGGTGCCGATGTTTTCTAAAATCTCAGCCAGATTGCCCCCGGTCTCGTTTTGGACCAGGACCGCGGTGACGAAGTAGCGCAGGTCCTGGCTGGCCACCCGGTCACTCATGCGGCGCAGCGCCTGGGGGACGCTCAGTCCCAAGCGCTGCTCTTCATAGGTGATGCGCATCTCCTTCCCCAGGGGCGGCGGAATCTCCTGGGCCACCAATTCCATGGTGGCCGGCAGGGTGTGGCCCGCCCGGAGGGATCGAGCCAGTAGTTCCATGGCCTCTGGCATCTGCTTTTCAAATTTGGCGGTCTTGCGCTTCTTTTTCCAGCGCAAGATAAAGATGGGCAGGAAACTCATGGCCAGGGCCACGAGCCAGACCCAAGGGCCAAACAGAACCCTGCTGCCCAAAACAAAGCCCAGGGCCCCCATAAGGGCCACCAGCAGGATAAAGACCCCGGGGGGGATATAGATATCCGCCTGAACGAGCTGGCGCTCCAGGTTGTCCACCCGGCCCCAGCCCGTCATCTGCCCCATCCAGGAAGTCAGCGGACTATTCCGGTTCTGGGAATCCTGGTAGGCCCTGAAGATCTTGGCCCGGAACTCCTCTTCCCGCTTCTCCCTGATCATTCTCTTCTTGAGCTGACTGCGCCTCAGGTAGGGCTCCAGAACCATCTGACGGATGACGACGGTCAGCAGACAACCCGCCACAAAGACCCCTATGAGTCCCAGGGCGTAACTGAAATCCATGCCACCCATCTTCAAACCATCCAGGTTCAAATGGCTCAATAGATCCATCACTCTTCTCCTGTTGCAGTCGTCATCTCTTTAATCCAGGCCCCGGCTGGGAGCGTTGAAGATGTCGTCCATGAGCGGCGCCCCGAAAAGTTTGCAGCGGTCGGCGAAGCGGGGACGCACTCCGGTGGCCATATACCGCCCCGTGATCATCCCATCCAGGTTCATGCCGTGGCGTTCGAAGGTGAAAATATCCTGCATACTGATCACTCCGCTCTCCATCCCGGTGATTTCCGAGAAGGAGACCAGGCGGCGGCAACCGTCGCTGTGGCGCACCAACTGGACGACCACGTTGATGGAGGAAGAGACCATCTGCCGCATGGCCCTTTCCTGGATGGTGATGCCCGAGAGGGAAATCATGGTCTCCAGCCGCATCAGCGCATCCCGGGCAGTATTGGCGTGAACGGTGGTCATGGAGCCCTCGTGGCCGGTGTTCATGGCCTGGAGCATGTCGATAACCTCGGCGCCCCGCACCTCGCCGACCACCACCCGATCCGGCCGCATCCTGAGGCAGTTGCGCACCAGGTCGCGCGCCGTGATCTCCCCTTTGCCCTCCACGTTAGAGGGACGGGTCTCCAAACGGCACACGTGTTCCTGCTGCAACTGGAGTTCGGCAGAGTCTTCAATGGTGATAATGCGCTCATTGGACGGGATGAAGCCGGAGAGGATGTTCAACAAGGTGGTCTTGCCGGCCCCGGTGCCGCCGGAGATGAGGACGTTCAGTTTGGCCACCGCCACAGCCTTCAGGACCTCCCCGATTTGCGCGGTGAGGCTGCCTTTCTCAATCAAGTCCTCCAGGGAGGGGCGCTGCACCGAAAACCGCCGGATACAAAGCAGGGGGCTGTCCAGAGCCAGGGGCGGGATGATGGCGTTGACCCGGGAGCCGTCGGGCAACCGGGCATCCACCATGGGGGTGGACTCATCGATGCGGCGCCCCACGTTGCTGACGATCTTATTAATGATTTTCAAGAGGTGATCATTATCCTGGAACCGGACATCCGCCAGTTCCAGGCGGCCGCGCCTTTCGACGTACACCTGATTGTGACGGTTTACCAGGATATCCGAAATGGTCGGGTCGGCTAACAGAGGTTCCAGGGGCCCCAGACCCAGGATCTCGAACTCCAGTTCCCGGTTCAAGCGGGTCCTTTCCGCCAGATTTATGGGCTCTTCCTCTTCCTCCAGAAGGGCCGTCAGGGCTTCCCGGATCTCCCGGGCCCGAACGCTTTCATCCAATGACTCCAGGGCGCTCAGATCCAGACGCTCCAACAGCAGGTTGTGAATCCGTTTCTTCACCTGGTAAAGCCGGATTTCCCGAGCCTCATCCTTTTTGGGGAAGGGCGCCGCCTGTGGTTCTGCGTCTACCTGGACCGGCGGCGGCGAAACTGCACTCAGCCCTCTCGCCTTAACCGGCCCCGGACCTTTTTCCTTCTTGTAACCTAGCCAACCCATGCAGATTCCCTCCCCCTAAAACAACCAGAACTTGCGCTTGGGCTCAGCGACGGCGCCCACCGCGTCCTGGTCCAACTCCGCTGGCATCTCCAGCTTCACCTTTTGGGCCAGGGCCTTCAGCTCGCGCCACAGTTTGGAGCGCGGCCCGCGGATCCCTATGGGCGCTCCCCGGTTCAAGGCCTCCATGATTAACAGGTAGTCGCTGCTCAGGGTGGCGAAGGCCTCCTGCTTCACTACCTGTTCTACATCCCGCAGCACCAAGCCGCTGCCCCGGTCAAAACGGTTTATCACCAGTTTGATTTTCCGCCGCTCCCGCTGGCCTTCCAGAAGCATCGGCCACAACCTCTTCAGGTTGCGCAAATCCGGAACGGTGAGGCCGGTAAGCATCAGCACCAGGTCGGCCTCCACGAGCACCTGGAGGAAGAACTCATCCAGCCAGTGGCTCAGATCGACTATGGTGTATCGGTAAAGATGGCGCAAGACCGAGAAGATTTTCCCCAGGGACTCAATCTCGATGTTTTCCTGCTCGCGAAAATCCGGACAGCCATGGAGCACGAACAGGTTGTCTCCAAAAGGCTGCATCGCCCGCTGGATGAAAGACTGATCCAGTTCATGCAGATTATGACACAAATCGAGAATGGTATAGGAGGGCTCCAGGTCCAGGAAATTCGCCACGTCCGGGAAGGGCCGGCCCAGGTCCACCAGGGCCAGGGGCTCCGGGCTCAGTTCGGCCATGGCCACCGCCAGGTTGACGGCCACCATGGTGGTCCCCGCCCCGCCCTTGTGTCCGGTGACCACGATCACCTGCCCCAGGGGGCGATCCTCGGAGCCTTGCCGCCGTTTGGTTTGCCACACCCGGCCGATGGCGGCTTCCAGAACGTCGGGGGCCAGAGGCAGCGGCAGAAACTCCCTGATCCCTACCTGCATGATACGAATCAGAAATTCCGGTTCCAGGGTATGGGAACAGAGCAGCACCGCAGTCTGCGGCATCTCGTGGGGCAGGCGCTCCAGCCACGGCGGCACGGTATTCTGCCCGTCCATCTCCACCAGCACTACATCCGGTCTGATGCCGCCGTTGAGCTGGCGGCAATACCGCTCCGGGTCGCAAGTCTCATCCAACAAAGCCAGTCGAGGAAGGCCGTTCACCACTTCCTGGATTTCCGGATGCTGGACTCCGCTCCCAAAGAGCACTGAAATGGTCAAGCTATCAGACTGCACCGGTATCTCCCACGGCGTCGGACGCCGCACTTTGGCTTGTAGGCTGGGTATTGCCCTCTAATTCCCAACATACCGCGTCTTAACTGGGATCCAAACTAGAGGGTGAAATTGCTGCGCGCACACCCCTTGATCACCTCTACACATTTCTCCGGTTTCACTTCCCTCTGAGGCGCAGGCGTCGGCGACCCCGCCGGCGTTTTCATCATGCCGGCGAATAGATTCGAGAGGCCCACCCCGCTGGTTTCTACGGTGCTCTTATTGTTGCCGCCTCGCAGGGCCAGACGAATCTTCCCTTCGTTA
>JBKQLU010000017.1:0-15518 GCA_052326585.1 Desulfobaccales bacterium
GCCGGCCAGGATCGGCCGCGGCCAGACCGTGGTGCTGGCCACCACTTATACCATCCTCACCCCGGAGCAGGTCGCCATCCCGGTGACCATCTCCCGAGAGATCAGTTTTCAGGGCAAGTCCCTGGGAGAAACCAAGGAGATCGTCTCCCGGCGCCTCAACGGCACCTGGAATCAGGAGGTGGACTTCACCGTGCCGGACAATGCCCTGCCCGGGATCTACACCCTGAAGACCAAGGTCAGCACCGGCTACACCTCGGACCAGAAAGAGGTGCAATTTCGAGTGGAGTAAATTTTGGGGATTTTTTGGTTTTTTTGTAACTGGGAGATGTTGGCGCCTAGATTAACGGCAGATTAGCAAAAACCTTGCCGGACAATACCGGGTCCTAGGGTGGAATAATTTTGCCTTGCGATATCAATTACCTGCGGGTTTCCATCACTGACCGTTGCAATCTCCGCTGTTTTTACTGCACCCCCTGGGGAGGGTGGCAGAGGCTGCCGGCCCCGGAAATCCTGCGCTACGAGGAACTGCTGCGCCTGGCCGAAGTGGCCGCGAAAGTGGGCATCCGCAAGGTTCGGGTCACCGGCGGCGAACCCCTGGTGCGCCGGGGAGTGGTGGAGTTCATCCGGAAGCTGGGCCAGGTCCCGGGGCTTGAAGAGGTCTGCCTGACCACCAATGGAGTGCTGCTTGCGGAGCTGGCCCCGGAGTTGTATGCCGCCGGGCTGCGCCACCTCAACCTGAGCCTGGACACCCTGCACCCGGAGCGCTACCGGCGCCTCACCGGGGGCGACCACCTGCCCAAGGTGCTGGCTGGCATCCAGGCCGCGGCGGCCCTGGGATTCAGTCCCTTGAAGATCAACTGCGTGGTGCTCAAGGGCGCCAATGACGATGAGTTGCTGGAGTTCGCCTCGCTGACCCGGGACCATCCCTTTCAGGTAAGGTTTATCGAATTCATGCCGACGGTCAGCAAAGAGCGCTGGCAAAGCCATTTCCTGCCCATGGCCGAGGTGCGCCGCCGCCTGCGGGGGTTGGGTCCCATGGCGCCGGTGGACCGGCCCGCCACCGCCGGCCCGGCCCGGACCTTCCGCATCGCCGGATTCCAGGGGGAACTGGGCTTCATCAGCTCCGTGAGCGAGCACCAATGCTCCACCTGCAACCGCCTGCGCCTCACCGCCGCCGGCCGTCTCCGGCCTTGCCTCTTCGCGGCCCCGGAGCTCGACGTCAAGGGCCCCCTGCGCCAGGGGGCCGATGACCAGGCCTTGGGCCGCCTCTTCCAGGAAGCCATGGCGATGAAAAAGTTTGCGGCCAAACCCGGAGTCTGCGGCGACCTCTTCCGCGGCCGGGCCATGGTCAGCATTGGCGGCTAAGTGAAAATCCTCCGGCGCATCCCTGTCAGAAGAGGCAAAATAGCCCAATAAGATAACGAAGGCAGTCGCTGAGTTTAGCGTCGATCTCGAAGTGGCATCTCCCCGCGACTATTTTTAAAGGATGCGCCTATGAATCTGAGCATCGTCATCCCGGTATACAACGAAAAAAGCACCCTGGAGGAGATCTTCCGGCTGGTGCAGCTGGCCCCCTACGATAAAGAGATCATCGCGGTGGACGACGCCTCGGTGGATGGCTCCGGGGAGATCCTGGACCGTCTGGCGGCGGAGTACGAAAACGTCAAGGTTTTCCACCACCGGCTCAACCAGGGGAAGGGCGCGGCCCTGCGCACCGGCTTTGCCCAGGTGAGCGGGGACGTGGTCATCATCCAGGACGCCGACCTGGAATACCGCCCGGCGGATTATCCGGCCCTGTTGGATCCCATCCAGCGCGACCTGGCGGACGTGGTTTACGGTACCCGCATGGTGGGCGGCCAGGCCCACCGGGTGCTCTTTTTCTGGCATTACCTGGGCAACCGCATGATCACCACCCTGTCCAACCTGTTCACCAATCTGAATCTTTCCGACATGGAGGTGGGCTACAAGGTCTTCAGGGCGGAAGTCCTCAAAGACTTGCGTATTAAGAGCGACCGTTTCGGGGTGGAGCCGGAGCTCACCGCCAAGATCGCCAAGGGGGATTGGCGCATCTACGAAGTTCCCATCCAGTACCACGGCCGCGATTACGCCCATGGGAAGAAGATCACCTGGAGGGACGGCGCCGCGGCGGTCTGTCACATTATTCGCTTCCACTTCTGGGATTAGCCGTTTCCGCCAATCATGTCAAGAAATTGGAAATTTTGTCTGACCAGGGCGCTCTATGTGCTTTGGGGCCTCCAAGTCATCTGGCTGGCCTGGCATTACGCCCCGGAGGCCCGGGACCTGGCCCGGAGGGTCGCCTCAGGGCAGGTGGGCGCCGCCGTCCGCCAGGAAGACCCCTTGTACCTCTGGTCCGCATCCCTGGCCGCGGTTATCCCTCCCAACGCCACTTACGTCTTTGTGGATAGTTATGAGTCCGGCAAAGAGAGCCAGGTCCGTTACTATCTGGCTCCCCGGCGCCATATCCTGATGTCTCCGGAAGCGCCGGCGGCCTTTCTTTTTTATACCTTGTACGAGGAGCAGGCGGCTTATTTAATCGTGCGGGAGCAACCAGGGTCCCCCGGACCGGGGGTCCAGGCGGCCCTCCGCTCCCAGGCAGTGCTGCCTCTGAAGATCCAGGGCCCCGGCCAGGCCTATCGGGTGGACTACTCGCGCTTGCACTGGGGCTTCTATGATTGAGGCGGCCGCCATTCTGCTGCGGCTGCTGGGAGGCCTGGCGGCCCTCTGCTCCCTGGGATATGGGCTGCTGGCGGTGCTGCTCCCCCAGCCCCGGGAGTTCCGGGCCCTGGAGCGGTTGGTCTTGGCTTTCGGGAGCGGCGCGGTCATCCTGACCCTGTGGATGCTGGCCCTCACCTGGTGGGGTCTGCCCTTCGGTTTGGGGTTGATCCTGGGACCGCCCCTGGCAATGGCCGCGGCCCTGCTCCTCACTCCCCGGGGCCGCCGGGCCCTCTCCGGGGACCTAAGGGCGCTGGCCTGGCCCCGGCGTCCCGGCCTTAAGGGATGGGACTGGCTCTTCGCCGGAATGCTGGCGGCGCTGTTTCTGTATGCCTTCCTCAGGGCCACCCTCTACCCCATGTGGGCCTGGGACGCCATCGCCACCTGGGGCTGCAAGGCCAAGATCTTTTATCTCAGCCGAGGCCTGGACCTCACCTGTATCGACGCCCACAATTACTATCCCAACCTGGTCCCTTTACTGTTGAGCTATCTCTATTACTGTTTGGGCCAGGTCAACGACCACCTGGGGCAGGGGCTGTTCCCCCTCTGGGGGGCGCTGCTGCTGGGACTGCTCTATTCCCTGGCCCGCCGCCTGGGTTTGAGCCGGCGCCTGGCCCTGGGGCTCACCGCCTTCCTAGCCCTGAACGGCACGGTGTTCGTAGATCACCTTTACATCGCCTATGCCGACCTGCCCCTGGCCTATTTCACCCTGGGGGCCACCGGCCTGATCTATCTGTGGCTCACCGGCCAGGCGCCGAAGGGGAGCCTCTCCCTGGCTGCCCTGTTTCTGGCCGGTATGGCCTGGTGCAAATATGAAGGCCCGCCCCTGGCCGCCACGGTGATCCTGGCCGCGGCCTTGACCCTGGCCTGGCTGCGTCCCCCCGGGACCTGGCGCCGCCTTGGCAGACTGAGCCTCCCCCTGGCAGGGCTTGCCCTGGGTTATCTACCCTGGCGCCTCTTTATCAACGCGCAACACTTTAAAGTCGGCGCCGACCATATCCATAATTTTTATCCGCAGCAGATGGCCCAGGCCTGCGTTTACCTGGCGGCGGCCCTGATCCAACCTTACCTCTTCGGCCTCCTCTGGCCCGCGGTGCTCCTGGCGGTCATCACCTTGGGCCGGCGCCTCTGGACCTCCCCTGCCCTCTTTCTGCTCCTTTTCCTCGGGGGCAACCTCCTGGCCATCCTCCTGGCCTACGCCGTGGTCCCCACTTCGGCGGCGGAGTTTCCCATCTACGTCAGAGCCTCCCTGGACCGGCTGCTGCTGCACCTCACCCCCAGCGCCGCCTTGCTGCTGGGCCTGGGACTGCAGCAACTGTGGCCTGCGGAATAGCGGGGAGTGGGGTAACACCAGATCTGAACGCCATTTTCAATCCTGCGGCGCTAACCTTTCCCCTGACAGAAAATCTTACCCCGTTCCCCCAGGTTGCCCTTCATCTGAAAGATTGGTCCCAGAAATTGCTCGATGACCCAGAGGTTGGTGAGCAGGTGGGAGGTGATCTCCGAAGTGATCAGGGTGGAAGGCCCCTGGGCCCGGGCCAGGTATAAGACGATCTGGTCCGCCAGGTGCGGGTCCACCGCCCCGCGGCGCTGCCGAAAGGCGAGGTAGGCGCCGGCCGCTTCATCCGC
Source organism: Desulfobaccales bacterium (assembly GCA_052326585.1). Classification (GTDB taxonomy): domain Bacteria; phylum Desulfobacterota; class Desulfobaccia; order Desulfobaccales; family 0-14-0-80-60-11; genus JAPLJC01. Next base: position 4,363 of record JBKQLU010000017.1, read on the forward strand.
CACCTGCTCGGCGGGTTTCCCCCGGGCCCCCAGTGCGTCGAAACCGGCCCGGGGCCCCCAGAGAAATACCAGGCTGCCGGGGTCGAGACCACCGGCAGCCACCTGCTCCACCGGCAACTCCTGCCCCAGGCGCTCCCGGAGGCGGGCCGCCTGGCGCCTGGAGACGTGCTCCGGCAGGCGGCACGCGGCGGAGATGGCCCGGAAGGCGGAGGGGTCCGGCGGGTTGCGCCAATCCACCCCGGTGAGCCCCGGGCCCGATTCAATAGCCAGGCGCACCTCGCCACCGCCCCGGGGATACCAACCCCAGCCTGCCAGGGTCATGCTCACCTGCGCCCCAACCGCGCCAGGGCCGGGAGAAAGACCTGGATCAGATAATGGGCCGTGGGGCTCCAGGGCACGTGGGTGCCGCCCCGGAGGATCAGGGTGGAAGGCGCATTGATGAGCAGTGGCGGCAGGAGGGTCTGGGCGATGAGGGTGACGGAACCGGCGCTGCCGGACTTCTCCGCCACGTCGACCAGATAATGACCCGGTTGGGGGGACCGGGGCTTGAAGGTCAACTCCCGGCTGTGCAACTCCGCGCCGGTCACCTCGGCCCGGGTGATCCGGGCCAGGGCCCGCACCGCGGCGAGGTGCTGGGGCCGCAACCCGGGCCGGGGGCGGCCGGCCCGGATCTGCTCAAGGCGCAACGGCGCCCCCAGCATGGCCGACAAGGAGAGGGAGGTGCGCAGAATCTGCCCACCCCCTTCCCCGTAAGAACCATCCAGCCGCAGCATCAATCGAGGATAAAGATCACCTCAAATCTGACTCGATAGGCGGCGATTTTATTATCCTTGACCGAAATCCGCTTTTCCAGCAGCCGCAGACCGGTTATTCCTCTTAAGGTTTCGCTGGCCCGCTTAAAGCCAACCTGGAGAGCATCCTCGAAGCTGACCGGAGACTCGCCGATGGCCTGGGTAACTCTGGCGACATGGGTCATAAATTTTCCTCCTGCATGGATTGGGTGCCAGCCTCTAGGTGGGCCAAGTACCCTACTCCAGGATGAAGATCACCTCCATCTTCACCCGATAGGTATTAACCTTATTGTCTTTGACCGAGACCCGCTGCTCCACGATCCTCAGGCCGGTAATGCCCCGCAAGGTCTTGGCGGCCCGATCGAAGCCGGCTTGCACCGCGTCGGCAAAACTTTTGGGGGATTCCGCGATGATGTGGGTTACCCTGGCGACCTTGGTAGTTTCGGACATAGGTATGCCTCCATTAGATTTGGTCCGGCCTCTGCCGCCGGCCCGAACCTCTTCCGACTGCCGAGAGGTCCGGCTAGTTAAAAGCTAATTGCATTTATCCGCGATGCAAGGGAGTCGGGCGGTTTTCTTTTTAGGTTGGCAACGGGCTGGCTGACAGAATTTCGGTTCCGGTCCTATCCCCGGGCGGCAGACTCCGGGTTTCAGATATGCGGGAGAGAAGACCGCATAGCCGCGGGGTTTTTTACCGAAAACCGGAAACCGGAAACTATTTTTTATAAGGGACGGGGTCGGCCAGGCCCGCCGCGGCAAATCCCTGCAGGCGCAGCCGGCAGGAGGAGCATTGGCCGCAGGCCGCCTCCCCGGCCTGGTAACAGGACCAGGTCAGCCCCAGCGGCGCCCCCAGCTTAAAACCCTGGCGGATGATGCCGGCCTTGTCCAGCCGGATCAGGGGGGTATGAATGCGGATGTGGGTTTCCGGGCGGGTGCCCAATTCGACCAGGCGGTTGAAGGCCTCATAATACTCCGGCCGGCAGTCGGGGTAGCCGGGATTATCCAGGATGTTGGCGCCGATGAAGACCGCCTCGGCCCCCAGGACCTCGGCCCAGGCCACCGCCGCCGCCAGCAGGTTGGTGTTGCGGAAGGGGACATAGGTGGAGGGAATCCCCGGGGGCTCTTCGCCCAGGGGGATGGGCCGGCCGGCATCCGTAAGGCTGGAGCCGCCCATAACGCCCAGGTAGAGCAGGTCGGCCTCCAATACCCGGGAGGCCCGGAAAAAGGCAGCCTGGGCCCGGAAGGCCGCCAGCTCCCGGGCCACGCTGCGCTGGCCGTAGTTGGCGTGGAACAGGGCCAGCTCGAAGTTCCGCCGGGCCATGGCCGCGGCCACGCAACTGTCCAGCCCGCCGCTCAGCAGAACCACGGCCAGGGGGGCGGTTTTCGGGTTCCCGTTTCCGGCTTTCGCCAACTTAACGGAAGCGCTCCGCCCTGAAAAATTTTTACCGGGTGCCATGTGGGCCTCTTGTAAAAATTGAGTAACCAAGAAATCGAAGCTGCTGGCATATTTCCCTCCCCCTTGAGGGGGGAGGGGGATTAAAAGCTGAGACTGGATAGACTAGATTTTTTCCCTCGTTCCCAAGCTCCTGCTTGGGAACGCCCTTGGTTTTGCCAAGCTCCTGCCTGGCTGTGATAGCAGAGGAGCCGCTGGGTCCAACAACCGCCTCGATGCCGCCTTTTACCGGCCCCGGGCCTCCGGCCCCCAGAGGCATTTGTGCAGTTGCAGGTTGAGGCGCAGGGGCAGCCGGCTCTCCAGGATCCAGGCCGCGGCCTCAGGAGCCGGCACCTGGCCGGAGACCGGGGAAATCAGTAGGGGCAGGCGGCCGCATAAGTTGTAGTCCCGAATCACCTCCAGCGCCCAAAGAAAATCGCGGTGATCGCTCACGACAAACTTGACTTCGTCCCGGGGGGTCAGGGATTCGAGATTCGGCCAGTAATTCTCCCCGGCCATGCCGCTGCCCGGACACTTCAGGTCCAGGATGCGATGGGTCCGGACATCCACCGCGCCGATGGGGCGGGAACCGTTGGTCTCGAGACAGACTTCAAAGCCGGCATCCGCCAGGGCCGCCAGCAGCGGCAAGGTCTCTTCCTGCAACAAGGGTTCGCCGCCGGTCACCAGCACCAGCCGCGTGGGGCTTGCCGCGGCGGCCTTCACCAGGTCCGCCGCCTCCAGCTCCCGCCCCCCTTCATAGGCATAGGTGGTGTCGCAGTAGCGGCAACGCAGATTGCAGCCGCTGAGGCGGATGAAGAAGGCCGGCAGGCCGGCCCGGCTGGACTCGCCCATGAGACTGAAAAAGGTTTCGCAGACTTGCAGCGCCATAAGCTAAGCCCATTCTAACGGCCGGATGGCGCCGGCCATTTTTTCTTAAATTATCCGCCCTGGACCTTGTTTAAGCAATAGAGACCTTTGTAAAAAAGACGGTTGCCAAGCGGCGGCCACAGGCCGCCCGATAATTCTCGGCGACCTACCAGCTCTTAGGGCCGGCTGGGCGCGCCCGCCTTTGAGGGTCGCCGGGGCTGATCTTAGATTTTTTCTCTTCTACCCCCTGGCAGGACAGTAATTGTGCGTAAATTCACATAAAATTCCCTTGCCTTCCGCGCCGCCCTGGCTTAGAATTAACACCGGTTCGGAGGAGGGGGAATGAGCCAACCGGGGCCGCCGCTGCCGGTGAAACCGGTGGTCAGCCTCATTCTGGCCCGGCAAGATTTGGGCCCGGCCATGGTGGAGCGCCTGAGCCGCTATTGGGGACCGCCGGACCTGGTGGGCCCCTGGTGGCCCTTCACTGCCACTAACTATTATACTCCGGAGATGGGCCCCGGTCTGGGGCGGCTCCTGGTCGCCTTCCTCCATCTGTCCGATCCGGCCCAACTGCCGCGCTGGAAGGTCTTTACCAACGGTATCGAAGAGAGGCTCAGCCTGGGTGGCCGCCGGCTGGTCAACCTGGACCCGGGGTACCTGACCAGGGAACGGCTGGTCCTGGCCACCGGAAAAAACTTCTCCCACCGGCTCTATCTCGATTGCGGCATTTACGGCGACCTCACCCTGATCTACACTCAGGGAACTGGAACCTTTCAACCCCTGGCCTGGACCTATCCCGATTACGCCCGGGGTCCGCTGCCGGAATTGTTACTCCAGGTGCGGAAAAAATATCTGTGGCAACTCAAGTTGCCGGGTGACTGATGATCAGGAGTATGACCGCATATGGCCGGGGGGAGGCCGAAGGTCCCAGCCAGAAGTGGGGGGTGGAGTTTAGAAGCCTCAACCACCGCTTCCTGGAACTCTCCTTGAATCTCCCCAAGCGTCTCTGGGGCCTGGAGGACCGGCTCCGGAAGCTTATCAAGGGCCGCATTTTCCGGGGCCGGGTGGAGATGCAGCTCACCTGGGAGAGCACCGGAGAAAATGGGCTGACCCTGAAGGCGGACCAGGCCCTGGCCCGGCAGACCGCGGCCATGCTGGAGGAGGTCCGGGCGGCGGGCGAACTTAAGGAGCCTCTGCATCTGGAGGATCTCCTGCGCTTCTCGGACCTATTCCTGATCAAGGAGGCCCGGGAACTGGACCTGGAGGAGACCTGGGAGACAGTCGCCCGGGCGGTGGGCGAGGCCCTGGAGACCCTGGACCAGATGCGCGCCACCGAAGGCCAAGCCCTGGCCGCCGACCTGGCTAAGAGCCTGGGAGCCATTAGCGCAGAGCTGCAACGCGTCCGGGGGCAGGCCCCACTTCTGCCCCAGCTCTGGCGGGAGAAGCTTTTAGCCCGCCTGGCGGAACTGGGGGGCGAAACCGGGGTGGACGAAGCCCGCCTGGCCCAGGAGGTGGTTCTGCTGGCCGACCGCCGGGACCTGTCCGAGGAGATGGCCCGCCTGGAAAGCCATCTGGCCCAATTTGCGGAAACCCTGGCGGGACCGGGGCCGGTGGGCCGGAAACAGGAATTCCTGGTGCAGGAGATGCTGCGGGAGGCCAATACCATCGGCTCCAAGGCCGGCGACCTCCTGATTACGCAAGCGGTGCTGGAGATCAAAGGCTACCTGGAGCGCCTCCGGGAGCAGGTGCAGAATATCGAGTGAGTTCAGCGCAGGGGGAGAATCTATTATGGAAGGCAGGTTAATCAACATCGGTTTTGGCAACACCGTAGTCTCCCACCGGGTAGTGGCGGTGGTGATGCCGGGTTCGGCCCCCATGAAACGCCTGCGGGAAAAGGCCACCCGGGCCGATCGCCTCATCGACGCCACCCAGGGCCGCAAGACCCGCTCCATTATCATCACCGACAGCAATCACGTCATCCTTTCGGCGGTCCACGCTGATACCCTTTCCGTTCGCCTGAACGGTAACAGCATCGCGGCGCGCCAGGACCTGGAAAAGGCCGACTGAGTGCCCGGAGAAGTCTTCATCGTCACCGCCCCCTCCGGCACGGGGAAGACTACCCTGCTGAAGGAGCTGCTGGCCGGCGATCCCCGGTTGCATTTCTCCATTTCCTTCACCACCCGCCCGCCGCGCCCCGGGGAGCAGGCAGGAAAGGACTATTTCTTCGTCAGCCCGGAGGAGTTTGCCCGCCTGCGGGACCGGGGCGATCTGGCCGAATGGGTGGAACAGTACGGCTACGCCTACGGCACCTCCCGCCCGCAGGTGCAGGAGACCCTGGACTCCGGAGCCGATGTGATCTTCGACATCGAGCCCCGGGGGGCCCGGGCCCTGAAGCGGGAATTCCCCCAGGGGACTTTCATCTTTATCCTGCCCCCCAGTTGGGAAGAGTTGGAGCGGCGGCTTAAGGTGCGGGGCCAGGTGGAGCCGGCGGAGATAGCCCGGCGCCTGGAACGGGGCCGCACTGAGGTCAAGGAAGTCTCCTGGTACGATTACCTGGTAGTCAACGATAATCTGGAAACCGCCCTGGCGCAGCTCAAGGCCATCGTCACTGTCAGCCGCTTTTGCCGCGGTTCATTTTACCGATATCGCGCTCATAGTTTGAAGCAGCTCAAGGCCATCTTCACCGCCAGCCGTTGCCGCACCGCCCGTTTGTGGCCCCGCCTGGCCCCGCGGTTTCTCCCCACCTGACCTGAAAGGGAACAGTTTAAAAGGGAATGCAGGGCAAGATTGGGATAGGCGCAGCCCGGCGCCTGCCCGCAGCCCGGCGCCGGGCTGCGTTTGACCCTCCCCGGTTTTTTGCCCGCCCTAATTCTGGTATATTGTAGGCGGGTTGGGGTTGGGTTTTCCGGGGGTTTGGCCAGCCGCGGGCGGCGGCTCCGGCAGCCTCCCTGAAAAACTATTTTCGGGAGTCAGGATCATGGCAGAGCACGCGACGGTGGAGGCGGCGGCCCAGGACCGGCAGAAGTCCGGGGAGACTGAACACCGGCGCGAATTCAACCTGATCAACAAGATAGCCACCATCAGCGCCCATAGCCTGGACTTGCAGGAGATCATGGACGAGGTCCTGGCCGCGGTCCTCGATTTCTTTCAGATCGACGCCGGGCTCCTGCTTCTGTGGAACCGTAAGCGGCAACGCCTCAGCTATGCGGCCTCCAAGGGTTTTCCCGGCGAATACCTGGTGAACATCGCCCAGAGCGGTCTGGAGGCGGTGGTGGGCGCCAATATCTCCCGGGCCGGCCAGCCCCTGATCATCGCCGACGTGCGCCAGGACCAGCGGCTGCACACCTCCTCCTTTACCGAACTGATCCGGCAGGATCCCCGTTTCCGGTCCCTGGCGAGCATCCCCCTGAAGTATCGCGAGGAGGTCACCGGCTTCCTCAACCTGGCCGCGGAGTCCAGCAGGCCCTTCCGCAGTTCCGGGCGTAAACGCTACTTCCTCAGCACCCTGGGCAACCAGATCGGCCTGGCCATCGAAAACGCCCGCCTGTACCATGAGCTGCGGCGCTCCGAGCACCGTTACCGGCGCATCTTCGAAGGCTCCAAGGACATGATCTTCGTCACCGACCGGGAAGGCCGCCTCTTGGACCTCAATCCCGCCGGGGTGGAACTCCTGAAATTCCCCACCAAGGGCGAGGCCCTGGACCTGGCCCACGTCCGGGAGATCTTTGACGACCCCCGGGATTGGGAACGCTTTCAGCTCCAGGTGGAAGTGCAGGGCTTCATCCGGGATATGGAGTTGACCCTGCGCACCCAAGGCGGCCGGGTGGTGTACACCCTGCTGACCGGCATCGTGCGCCGTAATCAGGATGGGCGGATCACCGGCTATGAGGGAATTTTTAAGGATATCACCGAACGCAAGCGGGGAGAATGGGAGATCCTCAGGGAGAAGAAGACCACCGAAGGCATCCTGGAGGGCATGCCGGTGCCCACCTTCGTCATTGACCGGAGCCACCGCATCATTTACTGGAACCGGGCCTGCGAAGAGCTGACCGGCTTTTCCCGCCACGAGATGGTGGGCCGGGACCGCTACTGGCTGCCCTTTTACACCCATGAACGTCCCAGCATGGCCTCCCTGGTGGTGGAGCAAAACATCAAGGCCCTGGAGAAGTACTTCGGGGACAAGAACCTGAAACCGTCCCCCAACCTGCCGGGGGCCTATGAGGCTTATGAGTATTTCCCCAATTTCCGGGGCCGGGAGCGTTACCTGTACCACACCGCCTCGCCCATCTATGACGAGGAAGGCCGCATCCAGGGGGCGGTGCAGGCCATCCTGGACATGACCGAACGGGAGCAATTGTCCCGGGAGTTGAAGGATTCGGAGGAAAAATTCCGGCGCCTGGTGGAGACTTCCCTGGACGGCATCGTCCTGCACCGGGACATGAAACTGGTCTATGTCAACCTGGCCTGCCTGGAGATGTTCGACTACCAGGAGCCCTCCCAGATGTTGGGGCGCTCCCTGCTGGAGTTTGTGGATCTCAGCTACCGCCAGGCGGTGTCCCGCTGGCTGGGGCAGATGGAGCGGGGCACCCCGCGGCCCCGCATCTTTGAGATGAAGGCCTTGAAGGGCGACGGCCGCAATTTCGATTTGGAGGGGGTATCTTTTCTCACCACTTATGAAGGCCTGCCTGCCATCCAGACCCATATCCGGGATATTACCCACAAAAAGCAACTGGAGGAGCATCTCAGCCGCACTGAGAAGCTGGCGGCCCTGGGCCAACTGGCCGCCGGGGTGGCCCACGAAATCAATAATCCCTTGGGCGGCATCCTGGTCTACGCCTACCTCTTGCTGGAGGACCTGGAACCGGGGAAGCCGGAGCGGGACCAGGTGGAAAAGATCGTCCGGGAGGCCACCCGCTGCAAGGAGATCATCCAGGGGCTGCTGGAGTTCTCCCGGCACACGCCCTCCAAGATGACCCCACTGAACCTCAACACCGTTTTGGAGGAGGTCTTTTCCCTGGTAACCGACCATCTGCTCTTCCAAAACATCAACCTGGTGCAGAGATTCGACCCGCAACTGCCGCTGGTCCTGGGAGACAAGAACAAGCTGGAACAGGTTTTCATCAATCTCCTGATGAACAGCGGCGAGTCCATGAAGGGAGAGGGGCGCCTGCTGGTCACCACGGCGCTGACCCGGGAAGAGGGGATGGTGCGCCTCAGCTTTGCGGATAACGGCCCCGGCATCCCGGCCAGCCATCTCAGCCGGCTCTTCGATCCCTTCTTCACCACCAAGGAGGTGGGCCAGGGAGTGGGCCTGGGGCTGTCCATCAGCTACGGCATCATTCAAAAGCACCTGGGGCGGATTTCCGTGGAAAGCACCGGCCCGGCGGGCACCACCTTCGTCATCGAACTGCCGGTCTCCCAGGGCAGCCGGAAAACGGACGCCAGACTTAAGGAATAAATGCACAAGTTTCCGGCCCGGCTCTGGTCCCGAAAGCCCCTGCAATAATCAACCACAAGGATAACTATCTAATATATATATTCTTTATTCTAGGGTTTTTTCTCCCCGCCCGGCCTCAAAAATCATTTGACTAACTTTGAGTGGTATGATAGGTAGGCACATGTGAAAAGAATCATTTTCTCCCGGCTCGACTCCGGGGGGTTTCTCTAAGGGCGCCTTTGAAGGAAGATACCAAAAAGTTTTTGAAGGACCTGTTTCAAGGGGGTTACACGGCCAGCACCATCGGCCTGGTCCTGGTCATCTCCATCCTTATCGGCGGTGGCGTCGGTTACTGGCTGTCCACGGTCTTTGACAGCAGCATTTTTTTCATCCTCGGGCTCATCGTGGGGATTATCGCCGGGTTCCGGCAAGTCTACCTCCTGGGGCAAAAATATAAATAAGTTCCCATGGAGATCCTGACTCCGCAGCGGCTGAAGATCGCCAACTGGCTGGTCTTGGCCGTGCTGGTAGTGGCCGGCTTCGTTTTTGCGGGCCAGGAGTTCGCCCTGGGGATCCTGGTGGGCGGCCTGGTGGTGATCATCAACTTCCACCTGCTGCACCAAGCCCTGCATGGCATGTTGGCCAGGGCGGCGGCCGGCAGCCCCGAGGAGGCCAAGGGGCGGGCCCGGGCCTATTTTGCGGCCCGGCAGTTGTTGCGCTTCTTCGCCCTGCTGCTGGTTATCTTTTTGTTGGTCAGTCGCGGCTGGGTGAACATCATCGGTCTGGTGCTGGGCCTGTCCACCGTGGTCCTGACCCTGATCCTGGCCGCCATCATCGAGGTATGCAAGCTTAAGAAGGAGGCAAACAAGTCCCATGGAACATCCGATTCTCTTTCTTGATCTAATCTTTGAGAAGTTCGGCTTACCTGTTCCCCCGCACGTCAGTTATGCCGTGTTGGTGGCGCTTATCCTGCTGGGATTGGGCTGCCTGGCCGGCCGCCGGATAAGCCTGGTGCCCAAGGGCGCCCAGAACGTCTTTGAGCTGGTGGTGGGCGGCCTGGAAGAGTTCATGGTGGACGTCACCGGTGAAGAGGGCCGGGCTTTCTTCCCGTTTATCGCCTCGGTCTTCCTGTTCATCCTGGGCTGCAACTTGATCGGCCTGTTGCCGGGTTTTCTGTCTCCCACGTCCAACATCAATACCACCCTGGCCCTGGCCCTATGCACCTTCTTCTATACCCATTACCTGGGGATCAAGTATCACGGGGTTAAATATATCAAGCACTTTTTAGGGCCTATTCCGGCCCTGGCGCCGTTGTTCTTCATCATTGAGCTCGTCGGCCATTTTGCCCGGGTGCTCTCCCTGACTTTGCGTCTCTTCGGCAATATCATGGGAGAAGACATAGTGCTGACCATCCTCTTGTTGCTGGCCGGCATGTTCCTGGCCCCTTTGCCCATGATGTTCCTGGCGGTCTTTACCAGCGTGGTGCAGGCCTTTGTCTTCACCCTGCTGTCCATGATGTACTTCGCCGGAGCCATGGAGCACGCCCATTGAGGCGGTTGGCGCACCCCTAAATCCTGGAAGAAGGCCAATCTTCATATATCCAACATCTTTGAGGAGGTTTTAGTCTCATGAGAAAATCCCTGGTAGTTGGCTTGAGCTTGCTGGTCACCCTGCTGTGGGCCTCCCTGGCCATGGCGGCTGAGGCCGGCGGCGCCACGGCCCCCGGTTTGGGCACCTTTTTCAGCTATGCGGTGATAGCCGCGGGCTTCGGCATCGGCATCGCCGCCTTCGGTACCGGCATCGGCCAGGGCCTGGCAGTGAAGAGCTCGGTGGAAGGCATTGCCCGCAACCCCGAGGCTTCCGGGAAAATCACCGTGACCATGCTCATCGGTCTGGCCATGATCGAATCCCTTTGTATCTATGCCCTGGTGGTGGCCCTGATCATTCTGTTCGCCTACCCCATGGCCAAACCCATCGCCGCGGCCTTGGGAATGCATGTCTAGCCTTTAATTGCCGTCAGGGGGCCTGCGGGCCCCCTTTATTTACGCGACCGGTGTCCGTTTATAGCTTTAGGTGCGGTAGACCGAACCACCAAGGATAATGCCCGCGACCATGAAATTTTCCAAGATTCCCACGGCGACCATCACCCGCCTCTCTATCTATTCCCGGTATCTTGAGGCCTTGTCCCAGGAGGGGGTGAAGATTATCGCCTCGGACAAACTGGCCGAAAAATGCGGCATCAATCCGGCGCAGATCCGCAAAGACCTGGCATACTTCGGCGAGTTTGGCATCCGCGGCGTCGGTTATTTTGTCAGGGAGCTGCTCTTCGAAATCAAGCGCATCCTGGGCCTGAATAAGACCTGGAAGATGGCCCTGTTGGGCATCGGCAACCTGGGCTCCGCTCTGTTGGCCCATCAAAACTTCATTCGCCAGGGGTACGAATTCGTGGCGGTCTTTGACGTGGATCCGGCCAAGGTGAACCGCCGGGTACCCAGCGGCCAGATCATCCATCACATGGACGACCTGGAGAAGGTACTCCAGGAAAAAGGAGTGGAGATCGGGGTGCTGGCCACCCCCGCGGCCAAGGCGCAACTGGCGGCCCTGCGGCTCATCGCCGCGGGCGTCAAGG
>JBKQLU010000018.1:0-14127 GCA_052326585.1 Desulfobaccales bacterium
ATTGGAATGTCGGACGCTTCTCGCTGCTGCAGAGCGAACTCGTTCAGTTCCCGGTTCATTCGCCGCTGTTCGCCTTTGGTAATTTTGCCGCCGTTTTTGGCTTCGTCGCGGCTTAACTGCCGGGCCACTCTGGTATCCCGCCCATCGTCACGGGCTTCCTGTTTGGCATTAACCTGTCCCTTATTGACGCCGGCGTCAATTCGATCTTGCTGATTTTCAAGTCGCTGGTCGACCTCGTTAATGCGGGGATGTCCCGGAACGGTTTGAGCCATAGCCGCTCCGGAAACTCCCGAAACGAGTACGGCGGTCAGCAGAATTGTTCCAAAAATTGATCTCTTCATGTGTCTCTCCTCCATTTGAATTTGTTTGCTGCAAATGTGTTGCGGATAACCCACCCGAAACTGTTCCGCTTTGAGCTCCCCCGCAGCCCGAATTCAGCGAACGGCCTTCTCATCTGCGGTATAATTTGCGTTTATATCTCCGTACAACGCCTGAAGAGAAATTTGGTTGACAGGATTCTGAAAAAATTTCCGCGGCTGGCCGGGGGGCAAGGCTCACTGAGAGGATTAAAGCTGATAGTAGACTGAAAGGGATGGAGGAAGTTGGGTTGTGACATCGATCATGGTGGCGTGATGATGCAGAGTGATACGAGCGGATCGAGGTGGGAGTCACACTGGGCGTCTGGTAAAAACATTCCAATTGCTGCTAAAAAGGAGAAACAAATGGATTTCAGACTGAGCGATGAACAGAGGCGGATTGTGGAACTGGCAGATAAACTTGGGAAAAAAGAATTCGAACCCAAAGCGGCACGATGGGACCGTGACCATGAGTATCCCTGGGAAAATGTGAAAGTTTTGCTTGAAGCAGGGTTTCTCGGAATGACTATTCCTAAGAAGTACGGCGGACCGGAGCGGCCGCTGATCGATCCGATTCTAGCTATCCTCACCGTAGGCAAGTATTGTGGGGTAACGGCGCGCATTATCGTTGAAACCAACATGGGCGCCCTGGGTTGCGTAATGGCGTATGGAACGGATGAGCAAAGAGAGCTGGTGGCTTCCAGGGTCCTTGAAGAAGGGGATAAACCTGCTATTGGAATGACGGAGCCCGAAGCAGGGACGGCTCTTAATGAACTCAAAACCAGGGCTGATAAGAAGGGTGGCAAGTACGTTATCAATGGAACCAAGCATTGGATTACCGGAGGTACAATTTCCATTACCAACCTGATTTTCGTTCGGTTCTTTGACAACGGCAAAGAGCTGGGAATTGGCGGTATCTTAGTGGACAAAGGGATTCCAGGGTTCACTTTCGGTAAAGTTGAGGATGCTATGGGTCTGAGAGGGATTCCGGAGGCTGAGCTCATTTTCCAAGACTGCGAAGTTCCTTCTGAAAATGTGGTGGTGATGGGAGATGGCAATGAAGGCTTTAAGAAGTTGATGTACGGGTATAATGCGCAACGGATAGGGGCAAGTGCTGTGGCTATAGGGATAGCCCAGGGATCTCACGATCTTGCGGTAGGATGGATGAAGAAAAGGAAGCAGTTCGGCAAGACCCTCTCGGAGTTCCAAGGGCTGCAGTGGATGATGGCAGAGGCTGAGATAGAGCTGAATGCAGCTCGGTTGCTCATTTACAAAGCGGCTTGCAACGCCAGGGACCTGCCTAATAATGTCAAGATGCCTCACATGGATGAAGCGTCAATGGCAAAGGTATATTCAGGGAAGGTGGGGATGCATGTGGTCAGCGACAGCCTGCAGATGTTCGGAGGCTATGGCTACTCTCGAGATCTACCTCTTGAAAGAATGTTGAGGGATGTGCGGATGTTCCAGATCGGGGGCGGCACGACCCAAGCACAACTTAATATGATTGCTCGATCCATATTCAAGCAGAAGTTTGACCCGAAAAATTAAATCACCTATTCCCGGTGGGAACTGCCCGCCAGAATGTCAACTTCAGGAGCTGAGGTTGTAGGATGGGCCGCGGCCCGCCAGGTTAGCCGGGGCCCGCACCAGTGCCCGCGCCGTTTCAGGCCGGTGCAGAAGATTTGCCGCGAAGATGGCGGCAGGCAATAAAGAGCCTAACTTATTAATTGCGAACGAGCACCTGTGTCGATAGACGTTATCGGAACCTTATTGTTACCCTGCATATCATCAATGTCTTCCCCCCCATTAATTGTCACCGAGTTTCCTATTACACTTCCATTTATAGTATTGGTCCCATTAACGGTAATCTGGCCACTGGAAGAAGGGGCATAACAGATTACACTTGAAGTACCACTCCCAAAGCCATTATTGCCATTAAGGGTAATTTGGCCGCCTGACGAATAGAGAAAGACCTGGTTGGTACCGCTGATAGTTGACGTGCCGTTAACAGTTATATTGCCGGTCGCCAAAATTGCCCCAGTCTCATTAATCGTTCCGTTTATGGTTACGTTACCCGCTACATATATATTACCGGCTACATTTAAGTCGCCGTTAAATGTTTGGCTCGTAGTGTACTTCGTAATTCCTGGAGTGGCCAATATCTGCTGAGTATAGTCAGGCATGGCAATATCTGCTGCAGTATAATATTTTGGTATATTACAGCCATTTTCGCTGATAGTCTGACCCGGGCCAGCGTTAAGCGAACCTATAGTAAGGGAGCCATTTGCAGTTACCCCCTGCCAACCTTCGGCCGCTTGGCTAATATTAAGGCTTCCATTAACAGTTAGTTGGCCATTGGAGTGTACCGACCCCTGAATCTGGTCAGATCCGTTGATGATTAAATTGGTATTGGAGAAGACGGCATAATTAAAAGGCCCGCCGGGATATTTGTCCGGTCCGCTCAGCCTTATGGCTTCCGCGTATGCCGTCATATTGACCGTGGTAATGCCCAGCACCTTGATGAAATAGGTGGGCACGCTATTGGTCAGGGTGCAGTTAATTTCCGGGGCATTAGAGGCATTTTTTTGGGCATCTTGAGTAAAAGTCATCGTGGCGTTGGCGGCGGCGAAGCCATTAGTGGCGAGGATAGAGTTGGCCTCAGTTGTCGCCGCGGCCTGGCCTGCCGGTATGGGCGTCGATAATTGTATGCAGCCGGCGCAGACCGCGGCGTCCACGGCGTTTTGCATTTGGGTCCGGACGATTACCAGATTGGCCACGTCCAGGGCCAGGCCGAGAAATCCAACCAGGACCGGCAGCATTACCCCTACTATAATCGCGCTGCTGCCGTCCCGGGCTTTGAGAAATTTTTTTATCATAACCGGCCCCTTGGTCTTTAGAGGAGAACCTATTCCACGTACATAGTGCACGCCCCGCTCACCGGGGTGGGATTACTCGTGAAGAAGGCGCTGATGACCGGAGTCATAATGGTTACGTTTTCGGTGACTGTGACCGTAACACTACTTCCGGAGGCTGGAGCTGATGGGTTCGCCTTCACAGTCAACTGGTTGCCATAGCTGCTCTGAAGGTTTGTGGTAATTTGCGTCAGGGTACATGGAGAGGTGGAAGTGGAAACATTGACCGCAAATAACCGCGCCCCCTGCCGCGCCGCCTCGTTGACGACATCCATTTGGAAATATAGATTGCCAAAGTCGAAGATCCCGCAGAGGATCAGGAGTAAGAGCGGAATAACCAGGGCAAATTCCACCGCGGCGTTCCCGCTCTCGGAGTCCGGCTGGCGATGCCGTCTGGCGGGTCGAATCCGCCTCATAATGCGCCTCCCCTCTCTGAGAGAATCTGCCCTACCTACGCTGAAATTCTGCGGCCGCCTGGCGCCGCAGTCGAAAAAAGATGTTGACCATAGATTGGCCGATTCGTAGGGCCTTGTAAATCGGGGAATCCCTGTTTCTACAGGGTGAATTCCCCTACTTAGGTGCGACCAGGCGATATCTTCCCCAGGCCGGAACCTATCCGCCAAATCAAGCCATCCCCGGGCTCAAATAAGGTCAGTGATCCACAGAAGCCCCATCACCCCGATCCCCGAGACCCCGGACACGCAGGTGCTGAAGCTATGGCCGAGAAGATCTGCCATGGGATTAAAGGTGTGGGAAGGCGTTTGGATTCAGACTCCATTGCCAAGATAATGGCAGGTTCCCGGGATTAAATGCGCGGCGAGAGGCCGCTAGAACCGGCTTGGAGAGGCGGCGCTCCCGGTCGCCGCCTAACCTCGCGGGATAAAATAGAGCATTCCCCCATGACAAATTCATAATTATCGAAGGGGAATATCAGGGAAACCCGGATTTACCTTTCTCCCCTCATGCCCCATATTATCCTCAAAGCCAAAGGGGCTTCGGCGAACCAATCATAAAGAGGGTCTTTGCACCAGCCGCTAATGGCAGCCGGGACTGGAACCGGAATTGCGATTCACCAGGCTAACCTGCGCAGGAAGGGCCAAAATGGAGAGGACATGGGAAAGTACGGAAAGTTCTTCAAGGAGAAGTGCCGGATGGAAACGAATCTTACCCATTTAGATATATTCGGAGACAACTGCAGCGAAATTAAGCGCAATAGGGTCCTGCAGTTAATTTCGATATCCTTGTTTACCTTAAGCCTTATCTTGTCGGTTAAATTATTGATAATGCTCTTATTTCCAAGCTTATCGCCCGGGTATTATGAAATGGCCACCATGCTTTCAGCTTGTTTGGCGGTTAACTTGGCGGCATCATTAATATTATATAAATATCAAATGATCCTGAAATATTTAGAGTACCGCATCGGAATCAAAGCGGATAATCTCAACAATGTCATCGAGCAGTTTAAGCTGGAAAGAGAGGATAGCCGGCATTATGCCGATGTCTCGCGGGCCGCGGAAGAGAAATATCGCAGTCTGGTGGAGAATGTCAGTGAAGGAATTCTGCTCTTGGATACCGAAGGGAATTTCTTGGAAGCCAACAAGAAGATGGAGGGACTGCTTGGCTTTTCCGAAGCGGAACTTTTAACTATGAATCTTAGCCAGGTTTTCCCCAAGGAAGAGCTCGAAAGGAGCCGGTCCGCCCTGGAAAAAGTGGTGCAGACAGGCGAAAGCAATCTGGCCACTGGCTGGATAATCAGAAAAGACGACCGCTGGGTGCCGGTCGATTTTGTCGCCAGTAAAGTGGAATATGGCGATAGAACCATCATCCAGGGAATCTTCAGGGATTTAACCTAGCGCGGCAGGCTGGAATCTATCCAGGCGGCATCTCAGAAAAATTAACCGCGGGAATCCTTTGCGAGCCGAAGAGTAAGACCGGAATCACCGGGGGTGATTTCTGCCGGATTCACCGGGTCCCGCCAGCACCTCGCCCAGAAGCCGTTCCTCTTGAAGCCCGAGCAGGCGCACCAGGAGGCGGCGATTGCGCCAGGTGGCCGGGCCCGGAAAGACCACTCGCAGGTAATTGTCGCTCAAACCCTGAAGCCAGCCCGGTTCAGGGGCGGGCCCTTCCACCAGGACCTCACGCAGTCTCTCGGTTTGTCCCTGCATAAATGCCAGCTTTTTCTGCCTTCCCAGCTCCCGGATAATGCCGGCGCGGCGCGAGAGCTCCAGGCCGGGCACCGCCTTCCAGAGCGCCGCCGGAGTCCCGGGACGGGCGGAGAAAGGAAAGACGTGCAGGTAGGTCACCGGCAGAGAGGCCACCAGGTTTTGGCTGGCCTCGAAGTCGGCGGCGCTTTCCCCGGGAAAGCCCACCAACATGTCCAGCCCCAGGGCCGCCTCCGGAAAAAGGCGGGCGATTTTAAGGACCAGTTCCCGGAATTCTTCCGGGCGGTAAGGGCGGTTCATGGCCCTGAGGATGGGGGCCGAGCCGCTTTGGAGGGGGAGGTGGAAATGCGGGCAGAAATTCCGCCAGGAAGCCAGCTCGGTGAGAAGCTCCCCGGTTATCCCCTGGGGTTCGAGGGAGCTGAGACGCACCCGCAAGGGCGCTCCGTCTGCCTTCAGGCGCCTCACCAGTCCGGCCAGGTTTACTGGAGGGTCCAGGTCCAGGCCGTATTGACCGAGGTCGATGCCGGTGAGAACCACCTCCTGGTAACCCGCGGCGGCCAGTTCTCCCAGGGCCGCGCTAACCCCGGCCAGCGGCCAGCTGCGCCGGGGCCCCCGCACCTGAGGGACGATGCAGTAGCTGCAAGCGTGGCTGCAGCCCTCCTGGATCTTGAGCCAGGCCCGGGTGTGCCCGGGAAGGCCCCGCAACCCCCAGGGCTGGAAGGGTTGGCGGTCCGGGCCGCTATCGACCCAAAGTTTCGGGTGGGCGCCGAAAGCAAACTTCTCCCATAATCCCGCCAGCTCGCCCTTTTCCCGGTTGCCCAGCACCGCCTGGACCCCGGGCAGGGCCGCCAACTCCGCCGGAGCCCGCTGGGCGTAACAGCCGGTGACCCAGATGGGAGTTGCCGGATATTCCCGGAAGAGCCGGCGGATAGCCTGGCGGGCCTGCTGGTCGGCGCGGCCGGTGACCGTGCAGGTGTTCACCAGGTGCAGATCCGCCTTCCCCCCCGGTGCGGCGCTGCGCCAGCCCCGGCCGGCCAGCTCCTGGCTCATCCCGGCGGTATCACACTGATTCACCTTGCAGCCGAAGGTGAGGATGCGGATAAAGCGGCGGGCGCTTGGCGGTGGGCGGTTTGCGGCGGGCATGCAACCGATTTTAACAGGTCTGCGCGGTTATTTCACCCTGGCCCGGGAAATGCGGCAGGCGCCCTCAGTTGCCAGTTATCTTTTTCGCCCATGCCTTTACTGGCAATTGGCAACTGGAGACTTCTGCGAAAAACAACTTTGTCATCCTGAGCGAAGCGAAGGATCTGATATTCCTTAGTATTTATGAGATTCTTCGGTCGCTTCGCTCCCTCAGAATGACAAAAATAGGGACCTTCGCAGAAGTTTCAACTGGCAACTGATAACTGATAACTAGATTCTCACTTGATTGCCGCCTCAATCCAGGCGCCGCCCAGGACCCGGTCTTCTGCATAGAAGGCCACGGCCTGGCCGGGTGCTACGGCAGATTGGGGCAGGGCAAAGACCACCTCTACCGCCGCGGCGCCCAGGGGGCGGATGTGGGCCGCCACTCCCGGGTGGCGGTGGCGGATGACCGCCTGGGCCTCCAGGTCGCCGCTGGGTGGCTGGATAAGCCAGCTGATCCGGCCGGCCCTTAGGCCGCGGCAGAGGATCTCCTGGCGCCGGCCCAATACCACCCGGTTGCTCTCGGGGTGGATCTCCGCCACATAGTAGGGTTCCCCGGCCGGAATCCCCAAGCCCCGGCGCTGGCCCACGGTGTAATGCTCCAAACCGCGGTGCCTTCCCAAGAGCCGCCCCCCGAGGTCCACCACTTCCCCAGGGCTTCCCGGGCCGCGGCGGGCCCGGATGAAGTCCTGGTAACGGCCTCGGGGGATAAAGCAGAGTTCCATGCTCTCGGGGCACTGCGCCTCGACCGGTAAGCCCAACTCCCGGTAACGGCGGCGCACCTCCGCCTTGGTCAGGTCCCCCAGGGGAAAGAGGAGATGGGCCAGCAGTTCCCTGGGCAGGCGGCTGAGGAAATAGGATTGGTCCTTGCCGCGGTCCGCGGCCCGGAACAGTCCCAGGGTCCCGTCAGCCCCGGGAAGCAGCCGGGCATAGTGGCCGGTGGCCAGGCGGGTCAGCCCCTGGGCCTGGAGCAACTGCCACAGGCGGCCGAACTTGATGGCCGCGTTACACTGTACGCAGGGATTGGGAGTGCGGCCTCGGGAGTATTCGCTGAGGAAATAGTCCACCACCTGCCGGTCAAACTCCTGCCGGAGGTCCACCCTGGTGAGGGCCAGATTCAACTTCAGCGCCAGGGCCGTCAGATGTGCGGCCGGAGGGCCGCCGTCGCTCAGGAGCAGGTGGAACGCCCGCGGCCGCTGTCCTTGTTGGCTGAGCAAGGCCGCGGCCACGGCGCTGTCCACCCCGCCGCTCAAAGCTATGGCTACCCGGTGGTCAGGCTTGGGCATACGGCTTTCTCAGTGGCGATGCCTGTATGGGTAACGACTCGGATGGCGGCAATATTTTCATGCCATAAAGAATGACCGCCGCCATTGACATTGGATTCCCGTAACCAACTTGCTTGTTCCAGTTGATTAAGATAACAGAAAGGTCAAGAGGCTGCAAAGCAGAGGTCTCCGGGATGAGACCACGGCCGGAGCGCCAACGGGGAGGAGACCATCTGGTATCCGCCCCCATAAACCGGTATTAATCGATCTTTGACAGAGGCGGCGCCATCAGCGGCGCCACTTTCCTGATCCAGATATTCCTTGACGCAACTTTCCCCTTCCTTTATCATTGGCCCAGGCCCATGCCTACCAATGGTCCAAGTGAGAAATCCCCGTCATGTCCTATGTAGTAGCGGTTATCAATCAGAAAGGCGGCACCGGCAAGACCACCACCGCCCTGAACCTGGGGGCCGGCCTGGCTTACCAGGGTTACCGCACCCTGATCGTTGACCTGGACCCCCAGGGCCATACCACCATCGGCATCGGGGTGGACCCGGACACCATTACCGCCTCCATGGCGGAGGTGATGACCGTCCCCCGCACCAGCATCGGCGAGGTGGCCGTGCCCAGCTACATCCTGGGCCTGGAGGTGGCGCCGGCCCAGATTCATCTGGCCCGGGCGGCGGAGCAGGTTTACAGCCGGGTTTTTCGGGAGGCCATCCTGGACCAGGCCTTGAAAGACGCGGACTACGAATTCGTGCTCATCGACTGCCCGCCGTCCCTGGGGGTGCTCACCACCAATTCCCTGTTCGCCTGCGACTTCATCATCATCCCTTGCCAGATTTCCCGCTATTCTCTGGACGGCCTGGCCGATTTGCTCACCACCGTGGAGACGGTCAAGAACCTCACCATGGAGGAGTTGTTTGAGGGGGACTTCTTCCGTATCCTCCTCACCATGTATGATAAACGAAATCGCGTCACCAATGATTATATCATGGAACAACTGGCGCCCTTCCGGGAGAAGACCTTCAAGGCCGTGATCATGAAAAACGAGGCCTTGAACCAGGCCCAGATTGCCCAGAAGGCCATCTTCGATTATGAGCCCAGGAGTTCCGGGGCCCAGGACTATCTAAGGCTCACCCTTGAATTCTTAGAGATATGGAAAAAAAGAGACAGTTTGCCGGCAAGACGACCAAGCTTGCCAGGCTCCGCTTAACTCAGGCTCTGGTGGAGCAGTCGGAGGCGTCTGGCGTGGGTGCCGCGGCGGCGGCCGCGGCCCGGGAGACCGCTGAACCCCTGGGCGCAGTCTATATCCACTTGATCCGGGAACTGAGCTTTTTGTTGAACCAATTGGAGGCCGGGCCCCAGACGGCGGTGCCGCCGCGGGGCTTGCTGCCCCCTTACATCCCCCAACCGCAACAGATACGGATGTCCCTGCGCTTCGCCCAACAAGGGCTCCAGGATCTGCAGTTCCTGCTCTCCCGTCCTTAGCCCCGGTTAGACTTGAAAAAAAAGGGCCAGCGGGATAAACCCCTCTGGCCCCCAAACGAGATGTCTGGAGCGGGAGTGACTCGTTACCATGCCTCGCAACCCCTGGCCTGACCTAAAGATAAGAACGGGGCGGGGGCCCGAAGGCCCCGGGGAATTACCTTTCTTTAGGCGCCGGCACTATTTCATCAGGGGCGGATTCACGCCCGGCGGAGGCGTATGGGTGGCGGCAATCTTAGCCTCTAACTTGGCGATATTTTCCTGAATGATGGGGAGGATTTCACTGGTGGCCGCCATTTTCCGTTCGGGTTCAACCGCCATACAGGTGCCGCCCACGAAGCAAGTCTGTTGAACCTTGTCTTTATATTGGGCGGCATGAATGGCGGCATCCTTAAATTGGGCCAAGGCGTCATTCAGCTTGCCGTCCCGTTCATCCAAGACCGCCAGGTTGTTCAGGGCAAAGGGGTTTAATTCATCGAGGTGGGCCGCGATCTGGAATTCATGTCTGGCGGCCTCATAGTTGCCTTCCCGGACAAAGGTATAACCCCTTCTTATGGGGGTGTAGACGTCTACCGGCATCAAGGAGCCGCCCCTGATGGTGCCGCCCGGGGCTGTCTTATATCCCACGCCTGGCGTGCCGGTGGCCGGGGCCATCGGCGCCGGCTGCGACTGGTTCATCGGCGTCTGGTTGGCGCCGGTGGCCGGGGCCATCTGAGCGAAGCCAGGGAAGGCGCAGGCCAAAGAAAGCGCCAGGATCAGCGCGATTATCATGAATTTACGGGTATGTCGCATCATCATTCTCCTTAGTTTGAGTTGAAAGTGAAATCCGCCCCGTTGCTATGGCATCTTAGTTTAAGGCTTAATTTTTCAATGTCAAGAAATAGTATGGTATTTTAAATAGTAAGCCCAAAGAAGGGGCAATAATCCTGGAAGCGGATGAGTCCGCGCCCTCGCCTTTGGACCGGCCCAGCAGGTCAGGGCCAGGCTCAAGCTTTCCGGGCTCTGCGGGCGGGCGAGCCAGCCCGGACGCGGTTGTTGAGGAGGATCTCGATTAGGGCGGGTCCGGGCTTGGTGGCATTCCTTGCCTCGGATTTGGCAGAGCTACCGAAGCAATAAATATGATGGGGGGAAAAGTTTCATGCCACCCGAAGCATAACTCCTGGCAACCTGCCGCTATGGTTGATTTTGTCTATGATCCCTGATAAACATGTCTGGGGAAAAGATGCGCCGGGCTGCCCCCCGGCGCTCCCGGTCCATTTTCCAGGCCGCCTTAAAAAAATCTCTTCAGCCTAAAGTTGGAGATGAAAAATGCTCATTGTCATGGACAAGGAGGCCACCCCGGCACAGATCGGGGTGGTAGTGCGCAAGATCGAAGCCCTGGGCTTCCTGGCTCAACCGATGCCCGGGGGCGAGCGGGTGGCCATCGCAGTGCTGCGCAACCCCGGACCGGTGGACCCAGCCCTGTTCCTGGACCTGCCTGGGGTGAAACAGGCCATTCCGGTTACCCGGGCCTACAAGCTGGTGAGCCGGGAAGTGCAGCGGCAAGACACCCTCATCTCGCTGCCGGGCCTGACGCTGGGAAGGGGCCACTTTGTGGTGATGGCTGGTCCGTGTGCGGTGGAGAGCGAGCGCCAGGCCTTGACGATCGCCGCCGGGGTGAAGGCGGCCGGAGCCCGGATCTTCCGCGGCGGCGCCTTTAAGCCCCGCACCTCACCTTACAGCCACCAGGGGCTGGGCAAGCCCGGCCTGAAGATCCTGAAAAAAGTGCGGGACGAGACCGGACTGCTCATCATCACCGAGGCCATGGACGAGGCTTCTTTGAAACTGGTAAGTGAATATGCCGACATCGTCCAGATCGGGACCCGCAACATGCAGAATTTTTCCCTGCTGCGCCAGGCCGGACGCTGCGGCAAGCCGGTCCTCCTGAAGCGGGGCATGAACGCCATCCTGGAAGAATGGCTGATGGCCGCCGAGTATATCATGGCCGAGGGCAATTCCCAGATTATCCTCTGTGAACGAGGGGTCCGGGGCATCGGCGAGCATGTCCGCAATCTCCTCGATCTGGCGGCGGTGCCGGTGGTCCGCCGGGAGACCCATCTCCCCATCGTGGTGGACCCCAGCCATGCCGCCGGCCGGCGGGACCTGGTGCCTCCCCTGGCCCGGGCCGCGGTGGCCGCGGGCTGCGATGGCCTCCTCATCGAGGTGCACCATGATCCGGATAAGGCCATCTCCGACGGCGCCCAGTCCCTCTACCCGGAGCAGTTCGCCGCCCTGATGCAGGAGATCCAGAGCTTGCGCCCCGGGGGCTGGAATTGAGGGAGATCCTCCTGCGGTTGCCGGGCCGGGATCAGAGCTATCGGATTATCCTGGAACCGGGGCTGCGCTCCCGCCTGGGCTCCTTGTTGACCTCTCTTAACCAGGCCAGGAGGCTCTTCCTGATCTCCGACCGCCGGGTGGCCCGTCTCTATGGGGCGCAGGTGGCCGCGGCCCTTGAGGAGGCCGGCCTGGAGCCGGTGCGGCTCACCGTGCCCAGTGGGGAACGGGCGAAAAACTGGCCGGTGGTCCGGCGTCTGGCCCGGCAGCTCCTGGAGGGCGGCGCCCACCGCGGCTCCCTGTTGCTGGCCCTGGGGGGCGGGGTGGTGGGGGACCTTACCGGCTTCCTGGCCTCCATCTTCATGCGGGGTTTGCCTTTCATCCAGGTGCCCACCACCTTGCTGGCCATGGTGGACGCCTCCATCGGCGGCAAGACCGCCGTCAATCTTGCCGAGGGCAAAAACCTCCTGGGCACCTTCCACCAGCCCCGCCTGGTGGCCATCGACCCGGAGTTCCTGCAGACCCTGCCCCGGACCGAATTCCGTAACGGCTTGGCGGAAGTGGTCAAGGCCGCCTTGATTTCTGACCGCGAGTTGCTGGCGCGACTGGAAGTTTTATTGGTCAAGGGGCCGGCCGGGCTGCTCGGAAATCCGGAGGAATTGCTCGGGGTGATTTATCGGGCCGCGGCCATCAAGGCTGAGGTAGTGGCCCAGGATGAGCGGGAGGGTGGTCTGCGCCGCCTCCTCAACTTCGGCCACACCCTGGGCCACGGGCTGGAGCAGGCCTCGTCCTTCCGGCTGGCTCACGGCCGGGCGGTGGCCTGGGGGATGCTGGCGGCGCTTAAGCTTTCCGAAAGACTGGCGGGCTTGCCGGCAGAGGAGGCCAGCCGCGGCCGCCGGCTTCTCCGGCACCTGGGGCTCACCCGCCGGCCCCTGCCGCCTATGGACCCGGGAGCCATCCTGGCCGCCCTGGGCCGGGATAAGAAACGCCTGGAGAGCGGGGTGCCCTTCGTGCTGCTGCGCCGCCTGGGGGAGGCGGTGGTCGCGGCAGAAGTGCCCATGCCGTTGGTAGCCGAGGTTTTGGATCAAATCTTGGGGAGCGGCGAGGGCCTTGGGGATGACGCCATTTGAATCCTTCCGGTTAACGCCCATCGGCTATAGCAAGAAGGAGCAGGACAAGGATTACCTGGAGATCCTGCCGCAGTTCGCCCCGGCCCTTCTGGGCCTGGAGGGCTTCACGCACCTCTGGGTGCTTTACTGGTTCCATGCCAACGACCGGCCGGCAGCCCGGGCCGTCCTCCAGGTGCATCCCCGCCGGGACCCGGCCAATCCGGTCACCGGGGTCTTCGCCTGCCGGGCCCCGGAGCGTCCCAATCCCATCGGCCTCACCGCCTGCCGCATCCTCAAGGTCAGCGGCCATCTCCTGGAAGTGGCCGGCCTGGATGCCCGGGACGGCAGCCCCATCCTTGACTTGAAGCCTTATATACCCGAAGGGGACTCAATTCCGGCCGCGGCTACCCCGGAGTGGGTGCAGCGGCCGCGGCCATCTGGAAAAGATTAGTTTTCTGTTTCTCCCAAAGGGACTTTGACTCGATTTTGCCTATCACAGAAAACCGTTAATGTGGGGTGGGCACTGCGCCCCGCATCTCTTTTTACCTTATTCTCCAACTCCTAATCATCCGGCTCACTGAGGGCGGCCAGCAGGCCGGCGGCGGCGCTAAGGCCCCAGGGGAGGGCGGACTCATCGGGGTTGAACTCCGGGGAGTGCAGGACCTGGCTCCGGCCTCCGGGGGGACGCACCCCCAGGAAGAAGTAAAAGGCCGGGGCCTGGGCGGCGAAATACGAAAAATCTTCGCTGCCCATGGCAGGAGCAAGAACCTTGAGGCGTTGGGAACCCATGATGGCGGCCAGCACCTTAACCGCCTTTTGACTCAGTTCCGGGTCATTATTTAACAGCGGGTAAATGGGGGTGGCCTCCAGATCGATCTCAGCCCCGGTGGTCCGGGCCAACCCCTCCAGGAGATGCCGCAGGCCGGTCAGCATTTCGGTGCGGGTGGCCTCCTGCAGGTAGCGCAGGCTCCCTTCCAGGGTCACTTTTTCGGCCAGGATGTTGAAACGATTGCCCCCGGCAATGCGTCCGAAGGTGAGGGTTTTGGGGCTCCGGGCATCCACCTGCTGGGCCAGGAAGGCCTGCAGATGATTCAGCAGCAGCGCGCTGGTGAGAATCGGGTCCACCCCCCGGTGGGGGGTGGCGCCGTGGGCCGACTTGCCGGTGATGGTGAGGAGCAGATGGTCGGCTCCGGCATTCACGGGCCCTGCGCCGTAGCGGATCAGGCCGGCCTCCAGGCTGGGGGCCACGTGCAGGGCGATGATGGCCGTCAAGGGCGGCTCGGCCTCTAAGACGCCCGCCGCCACCATACCCTGGGCGCCGCCGCCGCCCTTAAGGA
>JBKQLU010000019.1:0-51816 GCA_052326585.1 Desulfobaccales bacterium
GGACAGGTACATCAGCCCCCCGCATTCGGCATAAATGGGCAGGCCGGCTGCGGCCGCCTCGGCCAACTGGCGCTTGATTCCCGCATTGGCCGCCAACTGCCCGGCAAAGAGCTCGGGGTAGCCGCCCCCCAGGTAGAGGCCGTGCAGGCCGGCGGGCAGTTGCCGGTCCGTCAGGGGTGAAAACGGCACCAGTTCGGCCCCGAAATGCGCCAGCCATTCCAGATTTTCCGGGTAATAGAAACAGAAGGCCCGGTCCCGGGCAACCCCCAGGCGCACCAGGGGAGGCTGGGGAGAGGCTGCCGGCGGAGCTGCCGGCGGCCGCGGCAGCAGCGCCATTGACGCCAGCAGCCGGTCCAGGTCCAGATGGCCTTCCAGCCAGACGGCCAGGCGCTCCAGATATTCTTCTCCCAAAGGATGATCCTCGGAGGTGACCAGACCCAAATGCCTTTCGGGGATGGTTAGGTCCGGTTCCCGGGGCAGGCCGCCGAGGCATTTCACGTGCGGCAGCGCGGCCATGGCCTCCTGAAGATATTGCCAATGGGCCGCACCGCCGACGCGGTTGAAGACCACTCCGGCCAGGGTGAGGTCCGGGTCGAAGGTCGCGAAGCCATGGACCAGGGCCGCGGCGCTCCGGGCCATGGCCCGGGCGTCCACCACCAGGAGGGTCGGCAGCCCCAGCCACTTGGCCATTTGGGCCGTGGAACCGGCTTCGCTGGCGCCGTCATAGCCGTCGAACAGACCCATAACTCCCTCCACCACGGCCACCTGGGCCTGGCCGGCGTGGCGCCGGAACAGGGACAGGTTGGCCTCCCGGCTCAGCATCCAGCCGTCCAGCGAGCGGCAGCAGCGGCCGGCGGCCCGGCCATGGTGTCCCGGGTCAATGAAGTCGGGACCCACCTTAAAGGGCTGCACCGCCAGGCCGCGGCGCCGCAGGGCGGAGAGCAGCCCCAGGGTGACGGTGGTCTTGCCCACGCCGCTCTGAGTGCCGGCGATCACCAGGCCGCGGCAGCCCTTCATTTATTATGGTCCTCCCAGGCCTCGGGGTGGAGAAAGCGGGCCAGTTGCTCTACTGCCTGTACGGAGCGGGGGCCGGGGTGGGAAAAGAGGCCTTCGTCCACCAGCAGCACCCGGCCCGTCTTTACGGCTCGCAGCTCCTTAAAGTATGGCCGGGAATTGATATCCTCCGGACTCTTGTTCATGGGCCCCTGCTGGATGACATAGACTTCCGGGTCGGCGTGCAGCAGGGCCTCCAGGTCGAAGCGGGTCAGCTCTTGGGGGCTCTCTACCACATTGACCCCGCCGGCCCGGGTAATGATGTCGTTCACCATGGAGCCGCGGCCCGCGGCCAGGAGATTTAGAGAGCGCACTTCGTAGAAGACCCGCACGGGCTTTGCGCCCTGAAGGCGCCGGGCGATTTGCGCCAATCGGTCTTCCATCTCCCGGACCAGGGAGGCCGCAGCCTCGGACTTGCCGGTAAGGGCCCCCAGGCGCTGGATCATGCTGAACAGCCCCGGGAAGTCGTGAGGCGCGAACATGGCAACCGGCACCCCTTCCGTCTCCAGCTTTCGCAAGGCCGGCAGGCCCTTGGCAACGCCGCCCTGAACCACCAGGTCGGGTTTCAAGGCGAGAATCATCTCCACGTTGGGCTGGAGATGGGTGCCCACCCTGGGGAGGTTGCCCAGGCAGCTGTCACCCTGGACCCCAGCCACCAGCTTGTCGGCCAGCCCCAGGGCCGCCAGGACCTCCGTCAGCCCCCCATACAGGGAAACGATGCGCTGCGGCGGGGCCGCCAGGGCGACCTCCTGGCCCAGGTCATCCCGGATCTGGGCGGCTTCGAGGTTCTTAACCACCAGGGGCGTCAGGGAAATAATTAAACAGAGGCAGAGCCAGCCGGGAACGCCCCAAACTCTTCGGCCACCGTGGCGGGGGAGGGTTAAGGGGCGAGATTGCGCCTGCCGGGTTTTCATATTTGGGCCACCTCCAAGGTTTCTTCTGTTTCCTGAATCTTGCCGGGCAAGGGCAGCAGCACCGCGTAGGGCCGCTGATGCGCCGGGTGGCGGCTGACCTCCATGGGGGTATCAAAGACCTGGGCCAGGACTGCGGGGGTGAAGACCGCTTCCGTGGGGCCATCCCGGAAGATGGCGCCGTCCTTGAGGAACATCAGGCGCCCGCAGTAAAGGGCGGCCAGATTCAGGTCGTGCATGGCGCAAATCACCGTGAGGCCCCGGGTCTGATTGAGCAGCTGGAGGAGCTCAAAGATCTCCAGCTTCTTGCGGACATCCAGGCACGAAGTGGCCTCATCCAGCAGCATCAACCGGGGGTCCTGGGCCAAGGCCCGGGCGATCACCACCCTCTGGCGTTCGCCGCCGGAGACCTCGGTGACCAGGCGTTGCTGGAGGTGGCCGGTGGTGGTGTGGCGCATCGCTTTCAGGGCCCGCAGCAGGTCGTCGTTCGCCAGTGATTCCAGCCTCTTGCGGTGGGGATAGCGCCCCATGAGGACGATCTCCAGGCAGGTGAAGGGAAAGCGCACCTCGCTGGACTGAAGCACCACCGCCCGCATCTGGGCCCGGCGGCGGCTGCTCAGGCTCTTAAGCGGGTGGCCCCCCATCAGGAGGCGACCGCCCTGGGGGGGCAGCAGGCCGGAGAGGGTGTTAACCAGAGTCGATTTGCCGCTGCCGTTGGGGCCCAGGAGGCCCACGAATTCTCCGGGGCGCACCTGGAAATTGAGGCCGCTCAGGACCACGCGCTCGCCATAACCCACGCTGAGTTGTTCTACCTGAATCACCACATCCCCCTGGCGCGCCGGGATTTCAGCAGGTAAAAGAAAAACGGTCCACCCAACAGGGCGGTGACCACCCCCACCGGCAATTCCTGGCCCCCGGGCAACAGGATACGGGAGAGCACGTCGGCCCAAATCAGGAGCAGAGCCCCGGTCAGGGCCGCTAGAACCAGGAGGCGGCCGTGGCTGGGGCCGGCCAGGACCCGCACCAGGTGCGGCACCACCAGGCCCACGAAGCCGATGACCCCGGAGACCGCCACGGCGCCGCCAGTGAGCAGGGAGGCGCCCAGCAGCAGGCGGAGCCGCACCTTGGAGACGGCCACCCCCAGGTGCTCGGACTGCTCCTCCCCCAGGGCCAGGAGGTCCAGCTCCCGGTGGTGGCAGGCGGTCAAGGCCAGGCCGGCGGCGGCGTAGGGCAACAGAAAACCGACGTGGATCCAGCCTCGTCCGGAGAAGCTACCCATGATCCAGAAGACGATGGCGGACAACGACTCCTCGTCCAGACTCTTGACCAGGCTGATAAGAGCCGCCAGGAAGGTGCTCACCACGATCCCGGCCAGGATCAGGGATTCCTTGCGGATGCGCCCCGATTCCCGGGACAGGACCACGACCGCCGCCATGGTGCCCAGGGCCCCCACCAGGGCCCCCAGGGGCAGGGGGCTCAGACCCAGATAAGAGCCGCCCACCCCCAGCACCACCAGCAGGGCCACCCCGAAGGCGGCGCCGGTGGATACCCCCAGGGTGAAGGGGTCGGCCAGGGGGTTCAACAGCAATCCCTGGAAGACCACCCCGGCGGCGGCCAGAGAGGCGCCTACCAAGCCGGCCAGCACCACCCGGGACAAGCGGATGTCCCAAATGACCACCTCGACGGTGTGGTCCGGGGCCGGCGCCGCGAAGCCCAGTTTTCCAAGGATGACTGCGTCCACGGTCTTCCAGCCGATGTCCATGCGGCCGATGCCGGTGGCCAGGGCCACGGAGATCGCCAGCCCCAGACCCAGGGCCAGCAGAGCCGCGGCAAAACGGCGCCGGCCAGCCCGCCGCCGGCTGCCAACCGCCATCAAGTCCAGGGAATCCGGCGCTGACTTGGAAGAATCCTTCAATCCGGCAAACTCCTCAGGGTCTCCGGCCGCGGCCCGCTCACCCGGGGGTGGCCGGGCAGAAGCCAGGGAAACCGGCAGCCAGCGCCGCGCTGACCGCCTGCGCAGGCTTCCCCCTCAAAAAAAAAATCCTTAAGTCCATATGGACTTAAGGATGCACCCAGTTTCTTAATCCTTAAGGAAAGGAGGCGCTTGTCCAGTGCGTCTCCAGGGTCTGGGGCTCTTTCCAAGCTCCAGGCCTCCGGGCAGGTCTTCTGGCTCCCGGATCGACCTAATGCCTGCGCCTTCCCATCCCACTCCGGTGGAACAGTGGCTTGTGCAGGGTTCGTCCCCGGTCACAGCGGCGGGACCGCGACGGCTAACTCTCCGTCTTCCCTATTAAACCCCGAAGGGTGCCTCGGATAACAAATCATATCCAGTGCCGCCCGGTATGTCAACCATAATCAGGCTGGCGGTAAGCCGGGGCCGATCTGCTCAAGAGGGACCTTGCCGCCGCGGCTATTCTGTTTGGCGCCGGGACGCCGGGCAGCAACAATTATTCAGCAAAATCCTGCCGCCTCTTGCCATGGGCCTTGGCCGTGCCTAAAAGAAATCTCAGATAATGCGGAAACGGAGGACAGCTCGCCATGGACGTTTTGATGCTCTCCCGCCTGCAGTTCGCGGTGGCCACCATGTTCCATTTCCTCTTTGTCCCGCTCACCCTGGGGCTCTCCGTCCTGATCGCCATCATGGAGACGGTGTATGTCAGGACCGGAGATGAGGAGTACCGGCGGATGGCCAGGTTCTGGGGGAAGATCTTTATCATCAATTTCGCGGTGGGGGTGGTGACCGGCATCACCCTGGAGTTCCAGTTCGGCACCAACTGGTCCCAATATTCCCGCTACGTGGGTGACATCTTCGGCTCCCTGCTGGCCATCGAGGCCACTTTGGCCTTCTTTCTGGAATCGACCTTCCTGGCCGTGTGGGTCTTCGGCTGGGAGCGCCTCTCTCCCCGGCTCCACGCCCTGTGCATCTGGCTGGTGGCCCTGGCTGCCAACCTCTCGGCCCTGTGGATCTTGATCGCCAATGCCTGGATGCAGCACCCGGTGGGCTACGTCCTCAAGAATGGCCGGGCCGAACTCCAGGATTTTCTGGCGGTGGTCACCCAGCCCTTCGGTTTCCAGATATTTTTGCATACCATTTTCGGGGCTTATATGCTGGCAGGCTTCTTCGTCATGGGAGCCAGCGCCTACCATCTGCTGCGCCGGCAGCACACTGCCTTCTTCAGCAAATCCTTCCGCCTGGCATTGAGCCTGGCCCTGGTCTTCTCCCTGGCAGAGCTGTTCCAGGGGCATATCCATGGGGAGGAGGTGGCCAAGCTCGAACCCGCCAAGCTGGCGGCCATGGAATCCCTTTGGGAGACCAGGGCCGGGGCCCCCGAGATCTTGTTTCTCATCCCGGACGAGAAGAACCAGCGCAACCTGGTGGAGTTCGGGCGGCTGCCCGGGGTTTTGAGCCTGATGGCCTTCGATTCTACCCGGGCCACGGTCAAGGGGCTCAAGGATTTCCCGCCGGACGAGCGGCCCCCGGTGACCCTGACCTTTGTGGCCTTCCGGCTGATGGTCGCCCTGGGCCTTCTCATGGCGCTGCTCACGGTCGTGGGTTGGTTCAAGCGTAATAAGCTGGAATCGAGCCCCGGCTATTTAAAGGTGATGCTCTATGCCATGCCGCTCCCCTATGTGGCCTTGCAGGCGGGCTGGATAGTCACCGAGGTGGGCCGCCAGCCCTGGATCGTTTACGGACTGATGAAGACCGCGGCGGCGGTCTCTCCCATCGCCGCTTCCCAGGTGGCCGTCTCTCTTCCGGCCTTCATCGCGGTCTACGGCCTGCTGGGAGGCGTGGCCTTCTATCTGATGGCCAAACATGTCCGGCGGGGGCCGGAGCCGGCCCCGGCCGCCGCCGCTGCCGCGGGGGAGGGTTAAGAGATGCTGGGAGCCGTCTGGTTTTTCCTGTGGGGAATCCTGTGGGCCGTCTATTTCATGCTGGACGGCTTCGACCTGGGGTCGGGGGCCTTGCTGCCCTTCCTGGCCAAGAACGACACTGAGCGTAAACTGGTCTACCGGGCCATCGGGCCGTTTTGGGACGGGAATGAGGTCTGGCTGATCACCGCCGGCGGGGTGACCTTCGCCGCCTTCCCCACCACCTACGCGGTGATGTTCAGCGGCCTTTACTCAGCCTTGATGCTCATCCTGTTTGCCCTGATCCTGCGGGGTGTCTCCTTCGCCTTCCGGAATGAAGTGGACCACCCCGGCTGGAAGACCATCTGGGATTTATGCCTCAGCATCGGCAGCTTCCTGCCGGCTTTGTTGTTGGGAGTGGCCTTCGCCAATATCTTCCGCGGCCTGCCCATCGATGCGGCCGGGGTTTACCAGGGGGGACTGCTCACCCTGATCAATCCTTACGGCCTGGCCGGGGGCGTGCTCTTCCTCCTGCTCTTCCTGGTGCACGGCTCCCTGTGGCTGGCGGTTAAAAGCGAAGGGCCGCTAAAAAGGCGGGCGGCGGCCATGGCGGCCCGCCTGTGGTGGCCGCTGTTGCTGGTGGCGGCCCTGTTCTTGTTCGCCAGCCTGCGGGCCACCACCCTGTTCGACAACTACCGGGACCGCCACGTCCTCTTCCTGATCCCCGCCCTGGCGGTGGTCGCTCTGATCCTGGTCTATCTCTTTATGCGCCGGGGCGCGTGGTGGCGGGCCTGGTTCGCCTCCTGCGCCGCCATCGTCTCAGTTACCCTGTTCGGGGTGGCGGGACTCTATCCCAGGCTGCTGCCCTCCAGTATCGATCCGGCTTACAGCCTGACCATCGCCAATTCCGCCTCCAGCCCCCTGACCTTAGAGATCATGCTGGCGGTGGCCCTGACCTTTGTGCCCATCGTCATTGCCTACCAGGTCTGGGTGCATTTTCTCTTTAAGGAGAAAGCCAAAGAGGAGGACCTGGCCGGGGCAGGAGGCTATTGAGTTTCGAGTTGTCGGGGCGACAGTGGCACAGGCCTCCAGCCTGTGGTGAGGGCGCCCCGTTTCGAATTTTGCGTTTGTGAACCGAGGTAAGAGAGGCCCCCACCAGGAGCGGGTTTTAAACCTGCTCCTTTTAATTGATGTAAATTTCCGAAGAAATGTCTTATTTTGATAAGGGACAAAACCTCATCCCTACGGCCCGGTATGTTATTTCTGGTTAAAAAATTAAAGTCTTAGGACCCAGGTATGAACAGCAGGCTCCTCCGATTAATCAAGAGTCGCATCGCCCCGGAACGGTATGGGGGGGCCGGCCATTTTCGTTGGCCGCTGATGAGCCTCTTGGTGGGAATAGTGTCAGGATTGGGAGCAATTCTTTTTGAAGAGTTGTTGCGCCGGGCCCTCCATTTCTTTCTCTACCTGCCCACGGGTTACATGGAGCCCTGGAGATGGTCGCCAGCCTCAACCGTGGCTGCCCTGGCTGCGAACCACTCCTGGCTCTTCCTTCTGATTCCGGCCCTGGGGGGATTGGTCTCCGGGGTACTAGTCTTTTTCATCGCCCCCGAGGCGGAGGGTCACGGGACCGATGCCATGATCGAGGCCTTCCATCGCGGCGGCGGTTATATTCGCAAGAGGGTGCCCCTGGTCAAAATTCTGGCGTCCGCGATTACCATCGGCAGCGGCGGTTCTGCCGGCAAAGAGGGACCCATTGCCCAAATCGGCGCCGGTTTCGGGTCCTTCCTGGCCACAGTCCTGAAGCTCAAGCCTCGCGACCGGCGCATCCTGGTGTTGGCAGGAGCCGCCGGCGGCATCGGCGCCATCTTTCACGCCCCCTTGGGGGCGGCGCTTTTCGCTCCGGAGGTCCTCTACCGGGAAACGGAATTCGAATTTGAAGCCATTCTCCCCTGCATCGTCTCGGCAATCGTGGCCTCGTCCATCTTTGACAAATACTTCGGCCGGACTGCCTTATTTTTTCCGGGACCGGTCGATTTCGAGCCGGTGGAACTGTTGCCTTATGCCATTTTTGCCGTAGTCTGCGCCCTGGTGGGCTATGTCTATGTGAAGCTGTTTTACGACGTCGCCCGGGACCGAATCTTTAGAAGGATTCGAATCCCCAAGGCCTTGAAACCAGCTTTGGGGGGACTGATGCTGGGGGTCATCGCCCTAATGGTGCCGCAGGTGATGGATGGGGGTTACGGCTGGATCCAGGCGGCCCTGGATGGCAAAATCTTTTGGGGCACCATGTTTCTCCTGGCCTTGATGAAGATTATCGCCACCTGCTGCACCATCAGTTCCGGAGGCAGCGGCGGCGTCTTCGGCCCGTCGGTATTCATGGGGGCCATGTTGGGAGGGGCCTTCGGTTATCTGGGCCATCAACTGGCGCCGGGGTGGGTCATCCACCCTAACTCATTTGTATTGGTGGGCATCGGCGGCTTCTTTGCCGGGGTTGCCAAGGTGCCGATAGCTTCTATCATCATGGCGTGCGAAATGTGCGCCAGCTATATCCTCTTAGTGCCCTTGATGCTGGTGTCCACCATCAATTTTCTGCTCCTGAAAAAGGTCAGCCTGTATGAAAAGCAGGTATTTTCCAGGCTGGCCTCTCCGGCCCATATGACCGAATTCACCCGGGGCCTGTTGGAAGGGATGTACGTGGCGGACGTGGTAAAACCGCAGCCGATTGTGGTAGTTGGGGAGAAGATGCCTCTCGACCAACTCGTCGAGGTGATGGCGAATTCCCAGCAAATTTACTTCCCGGTGGTCGATTTGGGGGGCAGAGTGACGGGCATCCTCTCCATCAACGACATCAGGGAAGTGATGTTCGAGGAGAGCGTTCAAGGCCTGATCGTCGCCAAGGACGTGGCCACTGCCAATGTGGTGCGGGTATTTGGGCAAGATTCATTGCAGAAGGCCCTGGATAAGATGGTTCTTTTGAACGTGGACGAATTGCCGGTCGTGAAGGAAGATGGACCGGACGAGATCATCGCCATGATTTCCAAACGAGCTATTATCAGTTATTACCATTCCCGGACCGGAGGCGGGACCCAGCTTTAAATGACGCGGGTACGTGGCTGGCCTGGCAGGGGCCTGGCGGCGTTAGCGCGGCAAAAACCGGGAAGGGAGCGGCGGCAGGAGTCAATGGGAGCCGGCGAACCGACTCCGGCGCGCCTTAAGGGACGCGCCTTTGCGGTTATTTCTTCTCTGCCTTTTCATAGATATTTCTCTCTTCCTGGTGCCACTTTCGTAAAGCCATGAGAAACTGTCCTTTCTGCACGGGAGTCAAAAGGGCCATCTCCTCCTGGCGCTGAGTCTTGAAGGTGGCGAAGAGTTGGTCTTGCCCGGCGACGGCCGCGGCCACCAGTTCATTGATTTTGGCTGTATCAGGCTGGGGGGCGGCCAGGGCCTTTTCCAGGTCGCCTTCATTTTTTTCAATTCTGCCGATGATTTCAACCCGGTTGCGGTCGTATTTTTCACCCACCGCCTGAAATTCCTTGGCTTTCTCAGGGGACAGGTTCAACTCCTTTATCAACCTTTGCTCCAACTGAGGGTAGCTGCCCTCGCGTTTCTCCTGCGCCTGCCCCGGCCTGGGCGCCAGGAGCGCGGCCACCAGAAGGAGCCCTAACCCCACCAGGCGGAAGTCCATATTCCTTTTCATCTTTCCCTCCTTCCAAAAATTCTTTTACGCCCTGCCCGAGTCGTTAGAAGTCTTACGTTCAGTCCAGGATTCAGTCCGGGATTTTGCGGCATTTAGCTGCGTCTGCGCCGATCTTCATCGGGCACACCACTCCTCTGAAGCCAAGGCCGGGTCAATGATGTCCCTCGTGCCCGCCGCCGCCATGCCCACCGCCAAAGCCGCCGGCGTGCCCGCCGCCTTGGGGACGCCAGCCTCCTCCTCTGCCCCCAAAGTGCCCGCGGTACCGGTAGCCATAGGGATAGTAGTAGTAGGCATGCGGATAATAGGTATAAGGATAGTAATAGTTGGGGTAGCAATAGCCGTAGGGACAATAGCCCCAATAGTCGCCATAGTAACCATAGCCCCCATAGTAGCCTGCATCATATCCCTCATAAGGCGCACAGGCGGCCAGGATGACCACGAGACCCAAGAAAAGCCAAAAGCGGCTGCGCATTATCTTCACCTCAGACTCTAATCCGGTTCGGCCTCGGGCTTGACTCTGGACAACCCCGGGGAAAGCGCCGGCCGCCGGGTCCCTCAAGCTTTCTCAGGTTGGCTGACGCTTCCTGGTGAGAATCGGTGATTCCAAGTGTAGGGTAAGACCTGGAGGGAGATTTTTCAACGGTCGCGGCGGCAAAAAAGAGAGCCGGCCGCACCCCGGGTGCCCTGGCCTGCTCTGGAAGGTTCTGCTCAAAAGGGGCCGGAAATGCCAAAATCCGGTAGTGTCCTAATTTGCCTCTCGCATAAGCTCAGAGATTGTCCAAAGGTGATCTGTGACGCCTGCCGCCATAGCCGGAGTAATCCGAAGCGAACTATGAATCCTCACAAAATTATAATGGGCAAAATGCAAGGCCACGGCGGCCTTGAGATTGTCCAGCTTCTTGCTAAAGGCATTGGTTAGCCGGGTGAAGCGGCGCATCTGCATCCGCATAGTTAGGTTTTGCCGTTCAACATATGAGGTTGAAATCTGTGAAAACTTGGGGTTGCCAACCATCGCCTTACGCTCCGCACTCACCACATGCGGAGGCGAATACCTACCAACGCCCGTCGGCTCCGCTTCGTATGATTTTACCAACTGCCCATAATCCACATCTGCGCCAAAAGCTGCTTCAACTGCATCCACATACAGGGTAAGCGAATCGCTGGTTAATTGCACCCGACTATCAAGCCGATTAGACAAATTCTTTATGAAAGCCTGGGTATTCCCGGCTGTCCTTTTTCCCACTAAATACGCCGGTATTAATTTGCTGTCGGCGTCCAGGGCCACAAACACCCATTGATCGCCAAGTTCTTCAAAGCTATCGGTTTCCTTAAGGTGGCCTTGCTTTTTGCCGACATAGCACCAGATTTCGTCAACCTGGACACTCTGGCATTTCAGGTTTCGCATATAGGAGTCCATCAGGTTAGCGCAGCCTTGGCCCACTCGGTAGCCGAGGCGCATGATGGTATCGCGGTGAATCCCGGTCATGCGTTCAACCGACCGGATTGAAACACCTTCCACCAGGGCCGCTATCGCCGCTTCCTGCTTTTCTCGCCTTAGAATGTTCATTGTGCGGATTCCTATTGACTTAGGGTTAAATACCTGCTATCTTGAGCGAAAGTGGAGCGCCGGGGAATCGAACCCCGCCCGGAACGGTTGTAAGGGCCTCCTGGGAACCAATCGCGCCCCGCCCAAAGAATCGCCACGGCCCCGT
The DNA here is from genome assembly GCA_052326585.1 of Desulfobaccales bacterium. GTDB lineage: Bacteria > Desulfobacterota > Desulfobaccia > Desulfobaccales > 0-14-0-80-60-11 > JAPLJC01. Next base: position 11,226 of record JBKQLU010000019.1, read on the forward strand.
GTCCTTGCTCGCGCCAACGAACAGGAGGACTCGGGGCCTTGCTTGTCATAGCCCCCACTGGCGGCGATTCGATGACCTGCGGGGGCTGCATCTCTTCTCATTGCTGTCCTCCAATCGTTCAGGTTAGCCTTAATTTATCACATAAAATCTTCTTGTCAATATCTATTCGGCTATTCACGATAAATAATATGCATTTTTATATTGACTTATCGGTTCCAATCGCTAAACTGATTGATAAGAAATTCTGAGGGAGGGTTTGGAAATGAGCGCAGAACCGAAAATCAAAAGGATGAGGAGCCCTAATTTTCCAGCCGTGACATTGGAAAAAAGCCTTCAACAAGCACAGGCCCTGCTTGATAAGTATTCTCGCAATCAGATCGCTTGGCAGGTTGGGAGGAAAACCCTAGGGTTTACCGATAGGGGGAGCGGGGGTAAACAAGCCATAGCTTCCCTTGGTTACTATGGACTCATTAAGGTTGAAGGGTCGGGGGAAGGGAAAAAAATTGCCATTTCTGATCTTGCCTTTAAAATCCTTGCGGACAAGAGGGAAGTATCTCCAGAACGGGAGATGGCAATATACGAGGCAGCCCTTAACCCTCCGATTTACCAAAAGATAATTGAACATTATCCCAATGGCCTGCCTGCTAATGATGCTCTTGAATGGGAATTGGTGTCCACTTATAAATTTAATACGGAGAGCGTTCGGGATTTTATCAATGCCTTTAGGGAAACTTTGGCCTTTGCAAAGGTCTACGAATCGGGTATAATCGGTGATAAATATACTCCTCCTGAAGCACCAATTCAGGAACTCCAAGGAGATAAGCCGATGATACAACCCGAAGTGGCGCGATTACGTGCCCCTATTCCACCCGCTGCGCCCACTGCTCGCCCCATTTCTGAGGGGGAATTTGAAATCTCCAAATTCTTTCTTGGAAAGGATATCAGCGTGCGGATAGTGGCCTCCGCACCGATTACCAAATTCACCCAAAAGACAATTGACAAATTAATTAGGCACTTAGAACTTGACAAGGAGGATTTGCCCGAAGATGATATAGAAAAACCAGGTGATGAATAGCACTGATGAGCTAAGACGGGCCGTTGAGCGGCTTCATAACTGCAAGGCTTCTCATATTGAAGATATAGCGATTATTGAGAAGTTCGGGGAGAATACTGTCTGGAGCGGGATTGTGTCGGTTTTCGAGATCGTGGGCCATCCCAAAGCCACTAAATGCTATGCCTGGTCATCGCCGATAGAGGGAAGCACAAAACGCCGGTATTACGCTGTGCTCCATATACCGCCCGTAGATTCACCGGAGAAAGCGGTGAGGGCTTCCATCGTCTATGCCCACAGGGAATCAAAGTGACGGCGATTATTTCCGCAATCGTTGCTTGCGACGTGCCCACGCCAGCGCAATGAGGCCAGATCCCAGCAGGAATGCGGATGGTGGCAGCGGCACTGGGTCTATCGTACCCCCCGCCGCGTAAAACGTCGGATCCCCTCCCGTCAGGCTGATCACGTCGTAGTAGGTAGCGCTTCCAGTCACCAACGGGATCTCGGTGGCAGTCAACAAGTCGCCCGGTAGACCGTCATACGTCAACTGCACCGCATACTCCCAGGTCCAAGCCGACGACGGGCCCAAAAGAACTATAAACCCCACCTCCGTTGTCACCGGGGTCGTCGGCTCGCCCTGCAGAGTCGCACTAAAACCAGCATAACTTCCTTCGACCACCATTGGCAAGAAGGTGAACGGGTTCACGGCCCCACCGGGTAGGCCAGAAGGGACCGTGGCTGTGATGTCGAAATTAGTAATCGCATAATCGCCCCCTCCCTGGAGGATCGCCGTCTCGAGGACCTCTCTATCGATCGTGAATTCTCCGGTCACGGAGCCGCCGCCCGCTAAGGTGACATTGACAGCCCAGTTCGCATAAGTGTCCGCCAGCGCAGGGGCGGTGCAGGCAAGGACGGCTAAGAAGGATAACAAGATCAGCCGGGAAACCAAGGACGGAAATAATCTGGCCATGACAATCTCCTAGGTGTGGCTTACGTCACCAAGTAGCAAATGGAGAATGATAAATGTACCTAACCTTTTGAAAAACCCAATAAAAAAACCCAATAAAAAAACCAGACTGCCTTCTTCCAGGCAACCCGGCTGTCTCTCGCGGACTAAAAGACCCGTGGCTTTCCGCCCCCCCCTTACGGCGGGTTTGGCTTTATCTGGGATTCCAGCATAAGCACCTTTTATCACAAATGTCAACTATAATTCAAAAAAATCCCGCTCATTATAAAAGTTCTGCCAAGGGTTTGGTAATTAGATTCAAATTAGGACACTACCCAAAATCCGGGAAAATTGTTTTTTTAGCGAGAGCCGTGCTATCATGGGGCTGAGGGGGGGATTCGGCTCCAAGAACTGCAACCTCCGGGGATTTCCCCGGACCCGGAGGTCCCCAAATCGATGTTAAATTATGGCGGCCAGGACTGGCGCCTATTCCCGGCTCAGGCCCTTGCGATTAAGCCCAACTCACAGTTTGGAGGAATGGCGCATGCACGAAAGTCGCTTGACGGCCAGATGGCTGTGGCTCACCTCTTTGATTGCCCTGGCCATACTACTGGAACTAGTTGGTCCAGCCGCAGCGCAAATGGGTGGCCTTGGCCGGGGCGGACACGGCGGAGACTCAGGGGCTCATGGCCGCCAGGATTACAATCTCCAGACAGTGACGACGGTGAAGGGTCAGATAGAGAGCCTGGGAAGTTATGGCATGGCGGGCTGGCAGTCCATGTCAGGCATGCAGGTGCATGGATTGCTCCTAAAGACCGATAAGGGCAATATTACCGTCCACCTGGGGCCGCCTCCCTATGTCAGGAAGCAAGGCTTTGATTTAAAACCGGGGGACTCCCTGGAGGTGACCGGTTCCCAGGTTACCAGGGACGGCCAGCCCCAGCTTCTCGCGGCCCAGGTCAAAAAAGATGGGCGGACCTTGAAAGTGCGGGATGAGCAGGGGGTGCCGCTTTGGCAGGAGGAGGATCATGGCGGGCGAGGGTCCGGAGGCAGGGGCCGGGGAGGAATGGGCTCTGGCGGGGGGAGTTCCGGCGGCCGGGGGATGATGAATTTCAATTGGTAGCCCAAGGGCCTGGCGACTTATCAAATTCAGCGCCCGTTGCCAATTTCCTATCAGTTGCACAGCCTATTTTGATATTGTCGCCCCGGTTGTGCCTCGGAGCCGGTGGGCTCGCTCCGCTCGGACCTCATCTTGCGCCAGCGAGGGTAGGTTTTTTCGGCGTGCCGAAAAGGTGAAGAGATTAGCGGTCTCAAGAGGTCTAGAGGCCGAGAAAATCGACGCGCCGGCATTGTCTCTGTGGTTGACCCTCCCTAACTTATTAGATAAAAAGAGTGGCGGGCTCCCCGGTTGGGGCCGGCGCAGAAATTTAAAGATTTCGGAATCATGGAAAAGATCTTGTTGACCCGGTTGGGCTACGAGAAACTGGTGCGGGAGTTGGACCTCCTGAGCCGGGTGGAACGGCCGCAGCTGGTCCAGGAACTCCTGGAGGCCGCCCAGGAGGGGGGGGAGAAGAACCCGGATTTCCTCTCCGCCCTGGGGCAGCGGCAGCGTCTGGACCGGCGGATCCAGCAGTTGCAGCAGACCCTGGCCAACGCCGAGGTCCTGGTGGGGAGCAACCTGCCCCCCAACCGGGTGAGATTCAATTCCCTGGTCAGGGTTCGCAACCTGAGCAACGGCCGGGAACAGGAATTTAAATTGGTGTCCACCATAGAGGCCAACGCCGCCCTGGGGCATCTCTCCACTTCGTCGCCCCTGGGCCGGGCCCTGCTGGGGCGGCGCCCGGGAGAGCGGCTGGAGGTGATTGCGCCCTCCGGTCTGAAGCGCTACCAAATTCTCGAAATTCGCCTGGATAAAGGATGAATACCGGCCAGCACCCCGCCCACCAGCAGCGCTTCCACAGCAGCCAGGCCCGTCTGGGCCTGGCCTTCTGGACCCAGTCGGCCTTTTTCGGGGTGGAACTGCTGGCCGGGATACTGAGCGGCAGCCTGGCCCTGCTGGCAGACGCCGGTCATATGCTAAGCGACGTGGCGGCCCTGGGGCTCAGCCTCCTGGCCCTGAGCTGGGCCGGGCGGCGGCCCACGGCCCAAAAGACCTTCGGTTACCGCCGCCTGGAGATTTTGGTGGCCCTGATCAACGGCCTGGTCCTGTGGGCCATGGCCGGCTATATCTTCTACGCCGCCTTGGGCCGGCTTTTCCGGCCCCGGGAGATTAGCGGCACACCCCTGTTGATCGTCGCCAGCCTGGGCCTCTTGGTCAACCTTCTGGGGATGTACGTCCTCAGGCCCACCCGGGGGCTCGGCCTCAACCTGAGGTCCGCCTTTATCCATCTGCTGTCCGATTCCTTCGCCTCCGGCGCCGCAGTGCTGGCGGGCCTGGCTATCCTCTGGCGCGGCTGGCAGTGGTTCGACCCCCTGGCCGGGATAGTGGTGGGGGTGATGATCGTGGCCAGCAGTTGGCAGTTGGTCTGGGAGGCCACCGAGATTTTGATGGAAGCCACCCCCAGGCACATCGATCTGGCTCAAGTACAGATGACCCTGGAGAGGCACCCGGAGGTGAAGCTGGTTCACGATCTACACGTCTGGACCATTGCCTCGGGGATTTTTGCCGCCAGCGTCCATGTGACGGTGGACCGATCCCCGGACCGGGACTGCCTCACCTGGGAACTGGAAGAGATCCTGCGACGCCGCTTCGGCCTGGAGCACAACACCATCCAGTTGGAAGGCCCCGGTTTTCAAGATCCCCAGGTGTGCCCGTTGACCCGCTTGAAAGAATTGACCGGCTAAGCCGCCGCCCTGGTCGCCGGCGGCCCCGTAAAGAAATTCCTGATCAGATATATTTAAGGAGGACTCATGGCAGTAAAAGCTAGCCGCTGGGAACTGAAGCCGGAAAATCTGCGAGCCGTTTGTAACCCCGACAGCCTGGGTTTTAAAACCACCCTGGAGCTCACCCCCTTGAAGGAAAAGGTGGTGGCCCAGGACCGGGCGGTGCATGCCCTGGAGTTCGGCCTGGGAGTGAAAGACCTGGAATACAACATCTTTGTGGCGGGGCCCCCCCGTGCCGGGAAAACCGAGACCATCATGGGCTACCTGGCGGAGCTGGCGGCCAAGGAACCTTCGCCTCCCGATTATATCTATATCTATAATTTCCGCGATCCGGAGAAGCCCCAGTGCCTCAGTCTGCCAAAGGGCCTGGGCCGGGTCCTCAAGACCGACATGGAGGAACTCATCTCTACCCTCAGGGTGCAGGTCCCCGAAGTCTTCGAAAGCGAGGATTACTCCACCCGCCGGGAAGCCCTGATGCACACCATCACCCAGGAACGCAACGCCATTCTCCAGGAATTGGACGGCAAGGCGGGAGAGGAGGGCTTCATCCTCAATATCTCGCCCACCGGGCTGATGATCTTTCCGGGCAAAGATGGCAAGCCCTTGAGCGAAGAAGAACTCAAGGCCCTGAGTGACGAAGATCGGGAAAATCTGCGGCAGAAGTCGACCACGCTCCATACGGTGATGAACGATGCTATCCGCAAGATTCGTAAGATGGAGAAGGAATACCAGGAGAAGGAGAAGAAGCTGGATCAGGACGTGGCCCTCTATGTGGTAGGGCACCTCATGGAGGAGCTGCGGGAGAAGTATAAGGATCTTCCCCAGGTGGTGGTCTATCTCAACGATGTCCAGGAAGATGTCCTGAAGAACATCGAAGACCTGAAGCGGCGGCCGGGAACCCAGAGCCCCTTTCCCTTCCCCATGCCGGAGGCCAGCTTTACCCAGTACCAGGTGAACGTCTTCGTGGACCACAGCGAAACCACGGGTGCTCCGGTGGTCTTCGAAAACAATCCCACCTATCCCAACCTCTTCGGCGCCATGGAACGCCGGGCCCAATTCGGCGCCCTGGTGACGGATTTCACCCTGGTCCGCAACGGTTCGCTGCACCGGGCCAACGGCGGTTACCTGGTCCTGAAGGCCCTGGACCTGCTGCGCTGGTTCGTTTCCTACGAGGCCTTGAAACGCTGCCTGAAAAACGGGAAAATCGGCATTGAGGACCCGCTGGAGATGTACGGCCTGATCACTACCCGCACCCTGCAGCCCCAGCCCATTCCTCTGAACATCAAGATCATCCTCATCGGCGACCCTTACGTCTACCAGATTCTCTATACCTACGATGAAGACTTTCAGAAATTTTTCAAAATCAAGGCCCAGTTCGACTGGCGCATGCACAAGACCGAGGATCACGTTAAGAAGTTCTGCGCCCTGGTGGCCGGGTATTGCCAGGGAAAGGAGCTTCTGCCCCTGGACAAGACGGGTATGGCCCGCCTCATCGAGTATGCCGGTGAGTTGGCCGGCCACCGGGCCAAGCTCACCTTGCAGCTCATGGAGGTCCTGGATACCTTGAGAGAGGCAAACTACTGGGCCCGGAACAATTCCCACCAGGAGATCCTCGGCACCGACGTGGAAAAGGCCATCCAGGAGAAGACCTACCGGGCCGACCTGCCGGAAGAGAAGCTGCAGGAATTCATCGACGAAGGCATGCTCTTCATTGAGACTTCGGGCCAGGTAGTGGGCCAGATAAACGGCCTCTCGGTCTACGCCCTTGGGGACCACGCCTTTGGGCGGCCCAGCCGCATCACCGGCACCATCGCCCTGGGCCGGGAAGGGGTGGTGGCCATCGACCGGGAGTCCCAACTCTCTGGAAGCATCCACAACAAGGGGGTGCTGATCCTGGCGGGCTTCCTGAAGAGCCGCTTCGCCCAGGATAAGCCCCTGACCTTGAGCGCCAGCCTCGCCTTCGAGCAGAGTTATGGCATGGTGGAGGGCGATTCCGCCTCCATGGCGGAGCTGGCCACCCTGCTCTCCGCCCTGGCGGATGCGCCCCTGGCCCAGAATATCGCCATGACCGGTTCGGTGAGCCAGCGGGGTGAGGCCCAGCCCATCGGCGGGGTCAACTGGAAGGTCGAAGGGTTTTATAAGGTTTGCCAGGCCCGGGGTCTGGATGGGTCTCAGGGGGTCATCATCCCCAAGGCCAACGTCCAGGACCTGATGGTGAAAACCGAGGTGGTGGAGGCGGTGGCCGCGGGCAAGTTCCACGTCTGGGCCGTGGGTCACGTGGACGAGGCCATGGAGGTGTTAACCGGCTTGGCCGCAGGCCAGCGTCAGCCCGACGGCTCTTTCGAGGCCGGCACCCTCAATGCCCGGGTGGACCAGAAACTGCGCCAGATGATGGAACTGGCCCGGGAGCTGATGCGGGGGGAAGAAGAGCCCGCGAAAAAAACCGAGACCGGAGCCCCGGCCCCGGCCTGCGGCAAATGATGAGCCCGGTCCGGCGTTCCGGGCCGGATATTTATCTCCAGCTAATAATGACAGACTCCCTGGCAAATATCTAAAGGCGAGCCGGAGGATAAGATGCATCGCCGCGATTTTCTCAAGTATATGGCTGCGTTGGGCTTGGCGGCCGGGGTCGGAGGCCGCCTGGGACTGCCGGAGGGGGTTTGGGCCCTGGACTCCGGCATCGGGCCGGCGATATCCGCCGCTGAGTCCCTCAAGATCCTCCAGGACGGGAATGGACGCTACCTGGAGGGAAAGCCCCGGTACCCCCATCAGGGGCGGGAGCGCCGGGCCTTGACTGCCGGGCAAGGCCAACATCCCCTGGCCGCGGTGCTCTCCTGCTCCGATTCCCGGGTGCCGGTGGAGCTGATTTTCGACCAGGGACTCGGTGACCTGTTCGTGGTGCGGGTGGCCGGTAATACCGCCGCCACTGATGAAATCGGCTCCCTGGAATACGCCGTGGACCATCTCAACACCCCGCTGGTCGTGGTCCTGGGTCATAGCCAGTGCGGGGCGGTGACCGCGGTGCTGGAAAACGCCAAACTCCCGGGCAGCATCCCGGCCCTGCTCGCTCCCATTAAGGCGGCGGTGGCCAGGGCCAGGGAGGAGCACCCCGAGGCCACCGGGGAACCCCTGTTGGAAGCCGCCATCAAGGATAACGTCTGGCAGGCCATGGAAGACATGCTGCAAAAGAGCCCCCTGATCAGGAGCGGGGTGAAGGCCGGCAGCATCAGACTGGTGGGGGCCTTCTATGAGTTGGACACCGGCCGGGTGCAGTGGCTGGGGCAGCACCCCGACCAGGAGAAACTGCTGGGCGGCAGGGGCTCCAAGACCCGGGCCGGGGAGGGAAAAATACGGCCCAACCCGGAAGAATAAGCTAAGACTGGCCGGAGCCTATGGTGCGCATTACGCACCGGGTGGTTACTGCTTCCCGTAAGCTGACGGTGCGCAGGGCGCATCCTACAGGAACCTGTAGGGGCGACCCGCGGGGTCGCCCGCATTTGGCTGCTTGCGGCATAAAGCGGGGGAGGCCCGGAACTGAATCCGAACCTCCCCCTGGCGGCCACTCCCAGGTGAATTCCTCAGGCCGCCCCACCCCTGAGGCCATGAGGGCGGCGGCAGCCGGCAATTCCATAATGGCGCACCCGCTACGCCTTCAGGGCGATTCCTGAGCCCCCCCTTCTTAAAGAGCCGCTCAGCAGCACTTACATCCTTTACCGCCCTTATCTCCCTTACCCTCCTGGATCTCCAGCGGCGGCCGTTCGCAGGCCGACTCCGAGCTGGCGCACCAATCCGGCAGAGGTTCGCCGGTACCCTCCACGGGGCGCTCGTATTGGGCCACCACCTGCCAACCCTTGCTGGTCCAGGCGGACAGGGGCGGCGGCGGGGAACCCCCGAACTTGAAGTTCTTGGGCCCGCGGGTGTCCAGCATCTGCACCTCCACCTCGTGGCCGTCCTTCTTAACCTTGTAGCCCCATTCGTAGTTGTTGCTGGTGGAGGGCGTGGTATTTTTGCCGAAATACTTGAGGGTATTGCCTGCGACCTTAACCCGGGAATAGGTGAAACAACAGTCACCCATGCCGGAGCCACCGGGACCGGTCAAGCCCCCGCACCCGCAGTTGGCGGCCTTCAGCTCCATACCGTCCACCTTGTAACCGCCGTGCACCTTTTCGAAGCAACCCATATTATTCTCCTTAAATTAATTTGTTAATTTCTTCGGATGAAAATTGGCGTTGCAGACGCCGGCACAGCCCGGTTAGCCATGGCGTCCGACATGGCTAACCAACTAATTTAACACCATTATTATTATTTCTACCCGAGAAGGTAGTAATCCCCGGGAGTAAAGCCAATAGGCAGAAGTACCTATTCCGAACTAGGTAAAACTACCTAAGAATGGTCAGGAGGGGAGAGGAGGAGTCTCGCTATGCTGGGGATTCGACATAGGCGTAGGCGGAATGGTTGTGGATCGACTCGAAATTTTCCGACTCTACCGCGAACCAGCTAAAGTTGTCGTTTTGGCCGAGGCGGTGGGCGATCTCCCGGACCACGTCTTCCACGAACATGGGGTTGGAATAGGCCTTTTCGGTGACGAACTTCTCATCCCGCCGCTTCAGCAGGGCATAGACCTCACAGGAAGCCGACTCTTCCACCAGGCGGATCAGGTCTTCTATCCAGAAGAATTTGTAGTAGCGCACCTGCACCCGCACCTCTCCCCGTTGGTTGTGGGCGCCCACCTTGCTGATTTCCTTGGAGCAGGGGCACAAGGTGGTGATGGGCACGGTGATCCCCACCACCGGGTCCAGGCGGCCATCCTGGTAAAGCGCCCCGGTGAAGGTGCAGATATATTCCATCAAACCCCGGGCCCCGGTAACCGGCGCCTCCTTGTCGATAAAATAGGGGAAGGTCATCTCGATGTGGGCCGATTGGGCGTGCAGGCGCCGGCGGGTCTCTTCCAGGATGGGGCCGATCTTCTTGAGGCTGATATCCCCGCGGAATTCGCTGAGGATCTCGATGAAGCGGCTCATATGGGTGCCCTTGTGGCGATGGGGCAGGTTGACGTACATATTGATCCGGGCCACGGTGTGTTGGGTGCCCTTGAATTTATCCAGCACCTCTATGGGGTATGAGATGTTTTTCACCCCCACCTTGTCGATATCGATGGTGTGAGGGCTCATGTGGTTCTGGACGTCGGTCAAGTCCGTGGCGGTGATGATCGGGGCGGTAGATTTATCGGTCAACATGGCTTTCATCCTGGCGGCCCGGTTAGGGGCCAACCAAATATCCTCAGATCAGGTGTCCCGGAAGCGCTCGGCCACCGCCCGGGCGTGGAGCGCCAGCCCCTCGCTCTCCGCCAGGGTGATCACCGTATCCTTAAGGCTGGCCAGGGCCTCCCGGGAGAGATGCTGAAAGGTGGGCTTTTTGATGAAATCGTCCACCGACAGACCGGAAAACATCCGGGCGCAGCCCCCGGTGGGCAGCACGTGGTTAGTCCCGGAGGCATAGTCGCCGACCGGCACCGGGGCGTAAGGCCCCAGGAAGATGGAGCCGGCATGGCGGATGCGCGGCAAGAGGGCGAAGGGCTCCCGGGTGACGATCTGTAAATGCTCGGGGGCGTAAAGGTTGGCGAACTCCACCGCCGCCTCCAGGGTCTCCGCCACCAGCGCCGCGGAATATTTTGTCCGGGTAAGGGCCGCCTCGATGATCTCCCGCCGGGGCAGGCGGGGGAGCTCCGAGTTGACGATCTCCACTACCTTGCGGGCCAGGTCCAGCTCGGGGGTGACCAGGACCGCGGCGGCCTCGGGGTCGTGCTCCACCTGGGACAGGAGGTCCATGGCCAGCCAACGGGGCTCGGCGGTCTCATCCGCCAGGATCAGGACCTCGCTGGGGCCGGCGGGGGAGTCGATGTCCACGGTGCCGAAGACCAGTAGTTTGGCGGCGGTGACGTACTTGTTGCCCGGCCCCACGATCTTGTCCACCCGGGGCACCAGCTCCGTGCCGTAGGCCAGGGAGCCGATGGCCCAGGGCCCGCCGATCTTGAAGAGGCGGCCGGCGCCGGCCAGGTGGGCCGCCACCAGGGTGGCGGGATTCACCGCCATTCCAGGCCCCGGCGGGGTGGCGGCGATGATTTCCCGCACCCCAGCCACCTTGGCGGGGATGATGGTCATCAGGGCGCTGGAGGGGTAAGAGGCCAGCCCTCCGGGGATATAGCAGCCCACCCGCTCCAGGGGCCGGTTCAGGCGTCCGGCCAGGATGCCGGGCTGCACTTCCATGGCCCACATCTCGCGCCCTAGCTGGGCCCGGTGAAACTTGTCGATGTTGGCCGCGGCCGCCTTCAGGGCCGCCAGCACCTCCGGGTCCACGGCCCGGTAAGCGGCGGCGATCTCCTCCGGGGTGGCCTCCAGGTCGGCCAGGGTGAGGTCGGCCTTGAACTGCCGGTGCTGCCGCAAGGATTCGGCGTCCCCCTCCCGGCGCAGGGCGGCCAGGATGGGAGCCACCTGGGTCAAAACCTCGCTCACGTCTCCCCGGGAACGTACCAGGATGGCCTGGCGCCGGGCCGGGGAAAGCCTCTGCAAGTATTCGATTTGCAAACCTGCCATGCCGAGGCGCCACCTTTCCGGGCAATAAGTTCCTGGCAGAAAAATTATATAGAATTGTTGCTGAAATCACAAATTTTTACGCACCGGGAGGGGCCCCGGGCAGGTAAGCCCGGGTTGGCGCCAGAGGCAACCCAGCGGCTGAATCTGGTTGGAATGAATCGACCTTTAGAGAAGCATATGATATGAATAGGTATTATATGAAATGGCAAGATGAAAACCTGCCTCCTCGCCTTAAGCTGATCGGCGTCATTGTCCTGCTGGTTGGCTTGGTTAGCGCCCTGGTGATTTATGCGAGAGCTGGTAACGCCACCGGCCCGGTCTTGGGTTACGAACAAGGGAATGGATCGGTTTATCCGATGAATCCTGAAGACTATAAGCAGTATTCACTGGATATGGAACTCTATGGCGGCAAGGAAAATGTCCTCCTGGATGATTTAACCCGCTGGTTTACCGGGTTATGGCAGGGGAAATCGCTCGCCTTCATAATAGCCTGTACCACCATTTTATTATCTTCCGGTCTTTTTTATGTTGCCCAGCAATTGACTTCCCTGTCCAGAACTGGTGGCAGCAGCGAGAATGATCGGAACGGAACCGGGTAACACTGTTTCTGATTACCAGGTCCATTTTGGGGCCAGAGCGGTCCCGTGACCAGGACCGGGACGGTTAGCCCCGGAGGAACGGCAGAGGTTAAGAAATGAGTCCGAGAAGACGGCAAAAGCGGCGGCTCTCACGGGAAGAGCAGGTAATGCGCGCCTTTCAGGAGGCGGCGCGACCCTTGCTGCCCGCGGAGTTGCTTCAGGTCATGAAGGCGCCCGCGACCCAGGCGGAGGCGGTCAACACCACACTGGAACTCCTGGTGGCCCAGGCCCGGCTGGTTTCCCTGAAGGGCGGCCGCTATGGCCTGCCGGAAAAGATGAATCTGATGGCCGGGGAGCTCTCGGTGCACCCCGACGGCTTCGGCTTCGTCACCCCGGAGAGCGGCGGTGGACGAGACATCTATCTTACCGCGGTGAACCTGAAGGAGGCCTGGCACGGCGACCGGGTGGTGGTGCGGATTGAGGGCCACCGGGGCCAGCGCCGCGAGGGCAGGGTGATCCGCGTCCTGGAGCGCCGCCTCCAGGAGGTCCTGGGCCGCCTGTGCCTGGCGGACCAGGTCTACTACGTGGAACCGGAAGACGAGCACCACATCTTTAACCTGATAATCCCCCCAGAGCAGTTGGCAGGCGCCGAGCCCGGGCAAATGGTGCGGGCCGCGGTGACCCACTATCCCACCGCCCATCTCAACCCCCAGGGCGCCATCCTCGAGGTCCTGGGCGCGGTGGAGGACGCTGAAGTCCAGACCCGCTTGGTTCTCCTGAAATATGGGCTCCCGGATGAATTTCCACCGCAGGTGGAATCCGAGGCGGCAGGCATCCCCGCCGGTCTGTCCGCCCGGGTTCTCAAGGACCGTCTGGACTTGCGGCGCCTGCCCCTGGTGACCATCGACGGCGAAAGCGCCCGGGACTTCGATGACGGTATCTGCGTCGAGAAGAAACCCGGGGGCGCTTTCACCCTGCACGTGGCCATCGCCGACGTCAGCCACTACGTGACCCCGGGCTCGGCCCTGGACCGGGAGGCCTGGGAACGGGGCAACAGCGTCTACTTCCCCCAGCGGGCCGTACACATGCTGCCGGAGCGGCTGGCCACCGACCTTTGCAGCCTTAAGCCCGATGTTGACCGCCTGGCGGTAGTCGTCATCCTGGATTACGACCGCCGCGGCCGGCTGCAGCGCTTCCAGTTCGACCGGGCCGTGGTGCGCAACCACGCCCGCCTCACCTACCGCCTGGTGCAGCAACTGCTGACGGAAAAAGACCGCGACCTGCGGCGGTCATACCGGGATTTTCTCAAGATGCTGGGATGGATGGCGGAACTCTGCGCCCTGCTGCGGGAGCGGCGGGATGAGCGGGGCAGCCTGCTGCTGAGCCTCCCGGAGGCGGAGGTGGTCCTGGATGAGCGCGGCTGGCCGGTGGACGTGCGCCGGGTGGACCAGCTCACCTCGCATCAGATTATCGAAGAATTCATGATCGCGGCCAACGAGGCGGTGGCGGTCTTCCTGGGGGAGCCTTCCCTATTCCGGGTGCATGAACGGCCCGATGCCGACAAGATGACCGCCTTTGGCGGCTTTCTCAAAAGTCTGGGTTTCATTCTGCCCAAGGGGGCCCAGAGGGACCCCCGGGTGTTGCGGGGTTTCCTGGAAGAGGCGCGCCGCACCCCCCTGGCCCCCATGGTCCAGCTCATGCTGCTGCGCTCCCTGAAACAGGCCCGCTACGCCGGGGAGGCCCTGGGTCACTACGGCCTGGCTACCGATTGGTACACCCATTTCACCTCACCCATCCGGCGGTATCCCGACCTCTTGGTGCACCGGCTGTTGCTGGCCAGGCTCGCCGGCGCCAAGGTTAAAAAACCCTCCCCGGATCTGGAGGAACTGGAGGCGGCCGCCAGCCACCTGAATAAGCGGGAGCGCAAGGGGATAGAGGCGGAGCGGGAGATGCTGGCCCGCATGCAGGTGCGTTGCCTGGCGCAGCTGGTGGGAGAGACCTTCTCCGGGATGGTCGCCGGAGTTAACGCCTTCGGGTTTTTCGTCTCCCTGGACGAGGTCTTTGCCGAAGGGTTGGTGCGCCTGGTGGACCTGCCCAACGACTACTACCGCTACGATGAAGTGCGGATGCGCCTGACCGGCCGGAAAACCGGGGCCAGCTTCGCCCTGGGAGATCGGGTCCGGGTTCGGGTGGCCCACGTGGACCTGCGGCGGCGCCACGTCAACCTGGTGCTGGCCGAGGAAGCGGCAGAGCCTTGAGAGGCAGGGGAGAATGGGAGTTGCCCCGGCAGTGGTGCTGGGTTCCGAGTAGTGTAAGGTACGCCCGGCGCACCATAACCGCGCCACTAGAAGAACCCCGGCAGCGCCGCCGTCCCGCCCGGCTGCCGGTCTAACAGCCCCGCAGTTCCACCCTCGGATTGAGGGCCTGGAGCCTGGTCAGGAAGTCGTGGAAATTGTCGAATTGGGCCAGAATCCGGATCCGGGCGCCATCGGTTCTCACCAGGAAAAATCCAAGGTGGGATGAGTGTTTGCTGGCCCTGATGTCCCCGGCCCGCACCACCCATATCCGCAAGATACTGCGAAACTCTACGGCGCCATCCGGGGCCAGGGATATCTGGTGCGGCAGGCGCAGGATAGTAAACAGGGCCAGGCAGATAAGGGCCGGAAAATAGACCGCGAGCAGGGGCGGAGGGGCCTTGGGCGCGTGAACCAGTACCCGCAACGCTATTATTGCGAAGCCGGCCCCCGCCAATGCCAAAAACATGAATCCCAGCGCCAGCTTCAGGCCAGGCGGCAGGTATAATTTATACACCGCCGGTTCTTCCATACTTCCCATATCCGCTTCCTCAGATTGCCAAAACCTTCAATGTCCACCCGGCAACTATTTATCGTCTCGGATCAAAGGATGTATAAACCAGTATATTCGTATAGGATGTTTTCATTGGCCCTTGTTGGGTCCTACAAAGTAAGATGGCGCCCTGGGCGCCCATGAAGGTTCTATCCTTGGTCCTGGTTCCAAACCGAAGCGCCAGAATGGCCCCAGGGCCGCTGTTCCACGAAGAGGCAGAAGAGCAACCCTGACGCGAAGAAGAGGAGCCATTCTTAACCAATTTGCGTTCAAAATTGACGTAATGGAAAGAGCGGGAAAATGTTTCCCCCCACCAATCTCCAGGCTCCGCCAAGCGCACACGCGCAAGCGCGTGAGGCCGCGCCAACGTGAGCTGCGAAGGGGAGTGCGGACCAATTCTCCTTCGCGGGTTAGCCGGTGTAATCTTCAAGCTTCACATAATCTTCGCCCGGTATGCGGATTCTTTCAAATCGGAATGGATCGCCCCCCAAAGGGATGGTTGCATCCATCCCCATCTTGTCGCTGATGCCGTCATCGCTCGAGGGATCGAGTTTGTTGCCCAGCGCACGTTGGACTATCATGGTATCGCTTCCCGCCTGGAACCTTGTGGCCAATGCCCACTCGACCTCTACCGGATCGAAGATATCCACATCCTTATCCACGACTACGACGCGCTTTATTTCCTGGCTGCTGGCGAATGCCGCAAACATGGCGTTTTTGGGCTCACCCTCGTTTCGTTTGTCTATCGATACGACAACGTGATAGCGGCATGCTCCCCCCGGTGTGAGATGGACGCCCACGGTATTGGGCACGGCGCTCCTGATCACACGCAGCATGCCTCCCTCGCGGGGGATCGCCCCGAGCAGCATATGCTCCATGGTGGCAGGGACAATTGTCTGGTAGACGGGGTTCTTCCTCCTCGTTATCGCGTTTACGATGAGCACGGGCTTTGGCGAAGCCGGCCCATAGTACTTCGGATATTCACCGAAAGGCCCTTCAACTTCCCTGACCTCCGGAAGAATGGTTCCCTCCAGGACAATCTCCGCGTGAGCCGGGACTTCAAGGTCGACCGTTTCGCACTTGACCAGTTCGAGAGGCTTTCCGTAAAGGGCGGCGGCAATCATGCATTCGTCGACACCCAGAGGAGTGAGGGCCTGCGAGGAAAGCATGAGGATCGGATCGAGACCGATTGCAATCGCCACTTCCAAAGGCTTCTTCGCGGCCTCGGCCATGCGCACGAAATGCGCGAGGTGTCTTGGGAGGATCAGGATTCCAAGCCTGTTTTTGTCGAATACCTGCATGCGATGGATGGACAAATTCCTGATGCCGGTGGATGGATCTTTTGAAACAAGCACGCCGGCGGTTATGTAGTGCCCGCCGTCTTTTTCATGGTGTAGAGGGATTGGAAACTTATGGAGGTCGACCTCCGGTTCAATGATTTCCTTAACTGGGGCGGATTCTTTTTCTACGATTATACAGTTTCCGGGGCTTGCCTGGGCGGCCGAAAACGTTTCGACCAGCTTCTCCACCGGGACACCGAGAGCACGTGCAAACACATGCCGGCTGCCTGCGATCCCGGCGACAACAGGCATTGATGCCCCGATGACGTTTTCAAAAAAAAGGCAATATTTGCCGTCGGCTTTCTTGGCCACCGCCGCCAATTCGTATGCCAGGTCAACAGGCCGGCTCACCGTTTTTAAAATGCCGTCTTCTCGCAGAATTTCCAACCATTGCCGCAGCGACTTGAAATCCAAGGCAGACCTCCTTCGGCTCTTCTCGTCAATCGGCGATGCAGACCTGTTGCTGTCTTCTTCCCAAAAGGTGATAAGCCAGCATCAAACTCTCGGTGTCCCTGGTATGCCTGAGAGACCACACCCCAACCACTGTGACAACAATGATGTAGGCTATTAATGGTCAGCCGTTCCATATATCTCTCATATTCTTACGAGATCGCGCGGATATCCGGTAAGAACTTCATTTCCAGCTTCGCCCACGTGAATAACATCGGTGATCCTGGGTCCGCCGGTTCCCTTGCGATAGATTGTCGGAAGGAGCAGATCCACGACCATCCCGGCCTCGATAATCTCGCTTCGGTCCCTCCCGATTATGGGATAAAATTCTGACTGGCGCAGACCAACCCCATAGCCCACCGATTCGAGATAAGAGTTTCCAAAACCGGCATCATCGATCAGCTTTCGCGCGGCCCCATCCACCTCACCGGAGGTCGCTCCGGGACGCATCGCGCGCTCGGCGGATTCAAGGGCCCTTTTCAGCAGATCGTGTACGCTGGCCTTTTCAGGCGCTATGGTTCCGACTGCGGCCGTCCGGGCCATCTTTGCGCAGTAACCCTCACAGGTCGCGCCCAGGTGCACCACCACCGTCTCGCCCGGTTGGATAAGCTTGGAGCTTGCCGTGGGATGAGCGAGAAGGGCCCGGTCGCCCGAGACCACCTGAGGGCGGAAGGGCGATCCCCAGGAGCCGGCCCGGAGCATGGCGTATTCGGCTTCAGCCAAGACGTCGAGTTCGGAGATGCCGGGCCGCACGGTATGCATCGCGGCCCCCATACCTTTGCAGACTGCCCGGGATGCCTTCCGTATGAGTTCAATTTCTTCGGGGTCCTTGACGGACCTGAGCCGGTAGAAGATTTCTCCGGCCCCCGTGAACGACTTTTCCGGAAATGCGGCCCGAAGCGCGTCATAGACCGCGAAGTCCACAAAGTAGCGCTCAAAACCAATGCGCGGTTCTTCAAAACCAAACCCGCGCATATATTTCACTAGCGTGGAACCAAGGGTTTGGCGGGGGAACAAATAGGCGTTGGTCTTCATCCCCGATTGCTCGCGGACATAGTCGGCATCCAGCCAGAGCGCCACCGCGCACGCTTCCCCTTCTCTTGGGATCAGCACAGCCAGGCACTCGATCTGGGTGAGGCCCGTGAAATAGATCAGGTTTTCCCTGTTGGTAACTACCAGGAGATCCAGGCCCGCCCGTTCCATTGCCTGCTGCGCTTTAAGGACCCGGCTTTCAAGTCGCGACGGCATAAATCCCTCAGGGTTAAAAACTCGACAGGATTTACATCTGTCAATCCTGTTAATCCTGTCTAGTCTGTTTGGTTTCGGCCCTGCCGGGTTAGGATAACCCTCGTTATTTAGCTGGGGCCGCTGCCGCGGGGGCAGCCTCTTTGCCGTTAGCCTGCTTGAAATCTTTCAGTTCGACCACAAGTGAGGTCAACACGCCGAAAATAATTGCCCAGAAAGCAGCGCCGATACCCAGGATCGAGAGGTTTGTCACCGCTATCCAGAAGGCCACCAACGCACCGTAGCGGAACTTAGCCGCGAAGGCCCCGCGAAAGGCGCTTGAAAATACATCGAACATGGCAAGCCCCGCCAGAACCGCGGTAAACTCCTTGGGAACCATGTTAACCGAATCGACCGCGGCCTTCGCGAGAAGAGCAAAGCAGAACCAGAAAACGCCTTCCCAGAAGGCAGCGACATAGCGCAGTTCTCTTTTTTCATTGGCGGCCTGGCTGGCACAGATCGCCGTGCTCGGGCCGGCCGTGACCGCGCAGTGTGCGCCCATAAAGCCGTTAGTGAATGCCCCTATGCTCGGCACCAAGTACATGGCGTTTATGGGCGGTTTGTATCCTTCAGCCAGCAGGACCCCGACCGCCTGGATGTTTTGCACGCCTATTACCAGGAAAAAGAGCGGGAGGCTGATGTCGATGATCGCCTTAAAGGAGAGCGAGGGAAATACGAATTGCGGTTTTGCCAGTTCGAAGTGGAACGGGACCGATTGCACTTTCCCGAATGCAATCAGAAGAATGAGGCCGATAAAAATGGACATGATGATAGGCGGCACCTTCTGTGAAAACTTCCTGAACGCCATTGTCCCCAGAAAGACGACTACCATGATCCCGTAAATAGAAGGCTGTTCTATGGAAGCCTTGAATAGTCCCACCCCGAAGCTGAACAGAACGCCCCCCACCATTCCGAGCATTATCGGGACAGGGATATTGTCCACAACCTTCTTGATGAGACCGGTAACGGTCAGAACCAGCGTGACCACGCCGACCAGGAGGTAGGCTCCCACGGCCTCCTGGATGGTAAAATTCATGAGGACCTTTCCCAGCAGGACCGCGCCCGGGATGCTGTAGGCTATAACAACCGGGATCCGGTATTTCAGTGACATGAACATGGTAGCAAGGCCGCCGAAGGCGTAGAGCGCAAGGAGCCACGAAACGGCCTGCGGATCGGTCAAGCCGCCAGCCTTGGCTGCGTTCAGGACGATCACGCCCGGACCCAGCGTGCTGAATAGAGTCGCCACGAGCCCGGTTCCCACTCCCGCCGGGTTTATGTCTCTGAGCATCTGCTTAAAGCTTTGACCCAGCGGGTAACCTTTTTCCATTATGGCCATGACTGTCCTCCGTGGAAAGATTGCCAGCAGTCTGTAATGAAAACACTGTGTTGGGTTGATCGGCAGGCAAATCTATGCGAGGAGCAAGACGTGGAAGCCGATCAACCCAACCGACCTTCTACCCGGCTCTTTTTTGGGCATACGATAGAAGGTCTTGCAGATTCCTAGGCGGCAGCCACTCCGGGCACCATTATCCCGCGCTGTTTCAGCCACTTCGGAAGCAGTTCCTGGTCAACCCGGCGGTTGACTTCCGGGGCACGTTTCAGGAGATAGTCGCGCAGAGGCTGGCTCAGGTTGATGCCGCCCGGGGCTCCGTCAAATACGAGTACCTTTTCGGTGCCGGCGACCTTGCGGGCAAAATCCATTGCGGCATGGGTCGAATCGGCCAAAACCGCGTGTTTCATATAATTGAGGTTCTGCGGGTCCATGTTGAAGAGGTCGGCCTGTTCCTGGCCGACTACGACCGTCGGGATGTGTTCGCTGAAAAAGGCGCTCGGATAACCGGTCCAGGCATAACTATGCACGCACATCTTTATAGCGGGGTTGAGCCTTGGAATATCGGGGAGAAGCGGGTATCCCTTCCTGCCGTAAAAGGCTTCCGTGTACCAGGTATAGGCGGGAAGGGGCGATTCGAGATCGAACAGGTCGGTGTTGGCCCCTGCGAAATTGGCGTAGATGACCCCGGCGGAAAAAACATAGACGACCGGGCACGGAAAATCCAGGACGGCAATGCATTCGTCGATCTCACCGAAGAGTTCCATCATCTTGCCGTAATAGCGGCAGCCAATCTCGGTCACGCGCTCGTTGAGACTAAAAAGATCGCTGTCCGCGTCAACGCCGAGAATGCCGTGGGGAACAACGGTCAGGAAACAGGAGAACGCGAACTTATCCTGCACGAAAGGAGAGTCGAAAATGGCCCGGGCGATAAAGTTAGCCGCACGCGGCCCGAGGTTCTGATGATAAGTCGAACGCGTCTCGATCCGGGCATACGACATCCCGAAAGGCTTTACGGCGCGGTCGACCATGCGGTGGAAGTGCACTTCGCGCACGTCGCTGTTGTGGGCATGCACGATCCAGTCTGCATCGTAGATGCGTTTTATACCATAGAGCGTCCCGATTTCGGTCTCGATCGGTATGCCCTCGTCAACGGGCGCGACCCCTCTGGCCTTGCCGCCGAAGTACTCGTCGAGCTTGTAGCGGCGGATGTATTCCTCCGTTTCGCGAAAGCGGAGGCCAACGCCGGCCCTGAGGCGGATATTCTTGCAGCCGGTCCGCTCCTCGATTACGTCCCGGATAGTTTTGAGCATTTCCGCGTAAGGATCGCCTCCAAGCAGTGTGAAGCCGTGGTGCGACGAGAGGATATTCACGGTGTGCTCGGGTTTGATGCGGCTCATATCGACGTTTGCAAGCGCCTCCTCGGTCCGGCGCCGGACTGCGACTATTCCCTCATCGCCTGGAAAGATTACCGGAGGAAGGTCGGGGAAGAGTTCCCGCAAAGTTACGGAGGTCATTCCCGGAATTTCGCTCGCTCTGGTTTTGACTAAAGATGGATCAATTCCATAGATCGATTTGCGAGGTGGAATTGGTGCGATTGGAGGGCGCATGGCCGATTACTCCTTTCCCTGCAGGGGCGCGTTCACCACACGATTCATAAGTTCGATATCCTCGTCGAAATAGAATCCGCTTGATGCATGCTTTTGTTTGACGTGCTCCGGGATTTCCCAGGCGGTTATCGTTCTCCCATACCACTGCCATCCCCCCGGGACCGGCTTCGGGTCGATTCCCGCCGCTTCGAGGATGCGAAGAATGGGCTGAATGCACTCGACTTTGCACCCCGTCCGCATACCGGTCATATACGAGATATCGTCCGGCGTTTTCGCCCCGAGAAAGATCGCCCCCGCGACCTCATCCGCCCGTGTAGCCGTACAGTAGCAAACGATCTGCTCCGGGTGGAAGTGTGCTTTGAGACAAAGCTTATGGATCTTCTCGTAGTCCAGCCCATCGAGGTCCACCTTGGCCAGGACCGGCTCACGAGTTATCATGGTAACTGCCATTTCAGGGCACCTCTGCTCGCAGTCGGCACAGCCCCGGCAACGGTCGATGTCGACCACGGCCAGCTTTTCCTCCATTCTCATAGCGATGACCGGACAGACGCGCACGCAGGTTTTGCACCCCTTACATTTTTCCGAGTCCACTACAGGCATCAGGGTGACCAGTTTCATTTCCTGCCACCTCCATTTTTTTCGCCAGCTCATGAGCAACATCAATGATCATGTCTTCCTGACCGCCTACCATTTCACGCCGCCCAAGCTCGACCAGCACATCTCTGGGATTCAGGCCGTACCTCTGGGCAGCACGATAGGTATGCAGAAGGAAACTCGAATAGACCCCCGAGTAGCCCTGGATGAGTGAAGCGTTCCGAATCGCCTGGGGCCGCTGCATCAAGGGTTCGACTACGTCCTCCGCCACATCCATGACGCCATAGAAATCGGCGTTCATTTGATAGCCGGCCTTACGCAAAACACCTATCAGGACTTCGAGCTGCGCGTTTCCCGCACCGCCTCCGAGCCCACGGCATGTTCCGTCCAGAAAAGAAGCCCCGGCGTCGACAGCCGCCAAACTGTCCCCAATTGCCAATCCCAGGCTCGCGTGGGCATGATAGCCGACGGGAATGCTCAGCGCGCCTGCAACCGCTCCGACTAGGGCGGCAACATCCGAGAGGAGCATTGCCCCGGCCGAATCACCCAGGTAGACGACGTCGGCCCCATAGGACTCGAAGAGCTTTGCCTGTTCCACGATCGCTTCAGGCGGGCGCATATGGATTAGCATGAGAAACCCGATCGCGGTCATGCCCATTTTCTTTGCAAGCCCGATGTGCTGTTCGGCAATGTCGGCCTCGGTCACGTGCGTGGCCACCCTGACTGTGCGCGCGCCACAGTCAACCGCCATTTTCAGGTTTTCCTGCGTTCCTATTCCAGGAAGAAGGAGCACGGTGAGGGAAGCACGGGTGATAACGGCGGATGCGGCTTTGAGCATCTGCTCGTCCGTAAGCTTCGATCGCCCGTAATTAATGGATGAGCCGCCGAGCCCGTCGCCGTGGGACACCTCTATAAAATCCACGCCGGCCTTGTCGAGGCCACCGGCAACGGCCGCTATCTGTTCTTCGGTAAACTGGTGGCTGACCGCGTGACTTCCGTCCCTCAGGGTCGAATCCACCAAGCGGATGCATCTGTCTTTTTGCGCCATGCGATCACCTCCCTCTCAGCATCCCGGCCGCGATCGCTTCACCCACGGCTGTGGCCGCGGCCGTCATAATGTCCAGATTCCCCGAATACCTGGGCAGGAAGTCGCCGGCCCCTTCAACCTCGACGATCGTGGTAACTTTGTGGTCATCGAATTGAGGAGGAACCCGCAGCCGATAGCCCGGAACGTATTTCTGGACTGTTGCGACCATATCGTCGATCGATTTGCGTATCTCCTTCTCATTGACCTTTTCCACTTCGGCGTAGATCGTATCGGTCATTATCAAAGGGGGATCGGCCGGATTGAGGACAATGATAGCCTTGCCCTCTTTTGCTCCCCCGACGGCACAAAGCGCCCTTGCCGTCGTCTGGGTGAATTCATCTATATTCTGCCGTGTTCCCGGCCCTGCACTTCTGCTGGCTATGCAGGCCACGATCTCGGCATACCGTACTCCCGCGGCCCGGTGAATGGCATAGACGATTGGGGTTGTAGCCTGGCCTCCGCAAGTCACCATGTTCAGGTTGGGGGCATCGGCAAGATCGTCGAGGTTTACGGAAGGAACCACATAAGGGCCGATCGCGGCGGGAGTGAGGTCAATCGCTACTTTCCCCGCTGCGGCGAGCATCGGCGCGTGTTTCATATGGGGTTTCGCACCGGTGGAATCGAAAACGATTCGAATTCCCTTGTCTTCGAGAACGGGGCCGATTCCCGCTGTAGTCGTGCGTATTCCAAGCGATTTCGCCCTCTCGATCCCGGGTGAATCCACGACACCGGCCATCATTTCAAGCTTCAAGTGCCGGCTGCGCAGGACCTTGTACATGAGATCGCTTCCAATGTTTCCCGGTCCCAGAATTGCAACTTTTACCTTATCCATGACAGCAGACTCCATCTAAAAGCGGCTCTAAACGAACCGTGCGCCGACTGTTCCAAGCCCTTGAAAAGAAACCAGAAAGCAATCCCCCGGTTTGGCCTCGACAACAGCCGTGAAAGCACCCGAAAGGATTATCTCTCCTTCCTTCAAAGCAATGCCGAACTCTCCGAGCTTGTTCGCAAGCCAGGCTACGGAAGCAGCCGGATGTCCAAATACCGCAGCACCGGCACCGGTGCTTACCACCTCTCCATTTTTCTCGAGAACCATCCCGACCAGCCTGAGATCGACCGTCTCCACAGGCACCAGGCGCGAGCCGACCAGGAACCTGGCGCTCGATGCATTGTCCGCGATAGTATCGGGAAGCTTAATTTTCCAATCCCGGATGCGCGTATCGATTATCTCGATCGAGGCCATCACCCCCTCAGTCGCCCGCAGCACATCGGCTATCGTCACACCCGGTCCCTGGAGCGTCCTCTTGAGCACGAATGCCACTTCGCCCTCCACCTTGGGTAGAAGCAGTGCGCTGCAGGCTACGGGTTCCCCTTCCCGCACAAGCATATGGTCAAACAGATGACCGTAATCCGGCTCGTTTACGCCAATCATCTTCTGCATAGCCAGCGAGGTTAGCCCGACTTTCTTTCCCACCACCGTTCGCCCATCCTTCGCGCGACGGATCGCAATGCCCTCAAGCTGTACGGCGTATGCGTCCTCGACGGTCATTCCGGCATAAGTCTCCGTAAGCGGAGAGATACCGGTAGTGGTCATCTCGGCTTTGTAGAGATCCTCGGCAATCGCCCTGCTATTCTCCATGATTGCTCCCTCCTGTCTCCATGTGTTTCAGCCAGCGTTCCCGGATGGCCGAGGCGATAGACTCGGACAGTTCAGTATCGTTTAACCCCGCTTTCATTCCACTTATCAGGGCGTTGCACCCGGCTTTCACTTCCGCATGAGGTCCAGGAAGTGCCAGAATCCGGCTTATTCCGACTCGTCCCAAGGCGATACGCACGCCCTCTTTGGGGTGGCGCTTCATGTCCGGAGCGAATCTCAGAATCCAGGGAGTTGCAGCTTGCGGATCGAGCTTCAGGACTGCCTCAATGCTGTGGTCCTTGCTCTCTGCTCCTACCCCGCCGGTGGTCACGACGAGGCCGAATCCCCGCATCAGGGCGGACTCCAGGGCGGCAATCCCCGCGGAGGTGTTATCCTCGATTATGCCGCTGAATTCTGCCTGGAATCCGGCTTGGGTCAACTCCCGGACCAGGTATGGCGAGTTTGTGTCTTCGATTTTCCCGGCAATGACTTCCGTGCCTGTCGCGAAAACACAGGCACGTTTCTGAACGGCTTCCGCCACTGTCCTACCAATTTTGGCGGAGCGGGACACCACCTGCCGTGCCGTGTCGGGGTCCAGTGCGATAAGCCCCAGGACTCCTTCGGAATGAACGGATGCCGTTGCAGATAGGGCTACACCCGCAACGCAGGAAAGGTTTTTCAATAGCCCTTCCGATTTTCCAGCCACCATCCCGGCCGAGATGTTTTTGCGTAGAACATCGAACGCCACCACTCCGGGCTGCACGTCCACCACCATCACCTCGCCATCGTCGAGGCGGAGGGCGTGCGCCGCCGCTTTGGCTACATCATCGAGGTTAGCGCCCTCGAGTTCCGCGCCTTCGACCCAGAAGGTGGTTTTTTCGAGAAGATTCCATTCCATTTGGTTGACTCACTAAATCGAGGTTAAGCTGAGCAGGTTTAAAGACTGGACAGGATTTACAGGATTAACCATTATTGAAACGACTATTTCCCGGGTCGCTTCTTCAGCCCCTGCCTCCAGCGTCCCACAACCCCCTCGTGCATTTCTTTGGAAAATCCTGTTAATCCTGTAAATCCTGTCTAGTCTCTTTCGCTATTTTGCGTTGGCCGGAGTCTCCACGTCGAATCGAAAATCAAGGAGCGGGGCGTCGATGATTGCGCGCCCGATGTCGATTATGTCCGGGCCGGCCGCCAGCACTTCATGGAACCTCTCGGAAGTGACGCCGCCCCCGAAGGCGATTTGCACGCGGTTTCTAAAACCATGCAGTTCCGCCATTGCCATGACGGCACTGAGGTCTTCCACCTTTCCGGTATCCACCATGAGGACCCCGGCGCCGGCGCCCCAGGCGGCCACCGCCTCATCGGCAATCGGGCCCGTATCTCCGCGAAGCTGCACCACGACCACACGCCCGTTAAGCGAGTGTGCCCTGCCGACAACCTCCGCAATACCCGAGAACATCCGGAAAAAGTTTTTATCCAGGTACACAAATGGTTCGTCTATCAGCCGAATGCCGGCCCCACCAGTGGCGATGGCGTCACGCAGGCTCTTGCGCACTTCCGGGGCCACCTTTTTCCATGCACCGCATGCGATCCTGACGCGTCCGTCGGCAAGAGCGGCAAAGGCGGCGGCGGCCGTCGCGACACCGGAAGACTTTCCAACGCAGGCCAGGAGTTCTTCCTCACCGCGGGCTATCTGCTCGGCCGTCCCGCTAACTCGGAGTACGCAGGAACCGGGCAGGAGCCGGGAACCGTCAGGCAATAAGTCAAGGATGGTAAGATGGAGATCTGAAGCGCGGCTTGCCGCAAGGGCCGTTCCAGAGAGGATGCCGGGCTCCGCGGCCGTAAGGCATGCGCGGAATGTTTTTCCATCGAGGGGTTCGAGCAGGTAAGTTCGAAGATTCATGGCGTCGTTCCGTAATGTAGTACGCTATTCGATAATCACGCCCCGGTAGAAATCTATCACCGCAAATCTCAATTCGTCAAGTAAAATTTGGTCATTTATCCCGAAACCCCAGGTTGGCCGAAATCTCATCGGTTGTCTCGGTAACCCGTCGTATCGCCGTATCAAACTTTTCCCCTGTCAGCCTTGAAACCGGGCCAGACAGGCTAATAGCCGAAATCACTTCGCCTGTCTGATTCCTTATAGGCGCGGCAACACACCGCAGGCCTTCCATGATTTCTTCGTTATCCACGGCAAATCCCTGCTCTCTAATCCTGGCAAGTTCATACTCAAGCGCCGCGGGGTCGGTCAGGGTGTTTCGAGTAAATCGCGGAAGACCCTTCTTGCAGATGAGTTCCCGGCGTTCGGCCTCGGTAAGATATGCCATGAGCACTTTGCCCACTCCGGTGCAATGGGCGGGCAAACGCATCCCGACCTGAGAGGCTATTCGCAGCGCTCCGCTTTTTTCGCGCTTATCTATATAGAGGACTTCGAACTTGTCGAGAATCACCAGGTGGACCGTTTCGCCCATCTCCTCCAGGAGTTGCTCGATATAGGGGCCTGCAACGGAGCGCACTTCCCAGCCCTGGGCGACGATGCTTCCGACTTCGAAGAAGCGGATGCCGAGCCTGTAGCGCCCGGTAAAGGAACTCTGCTCGATGTACCCGAAATCCTTGAGTGTGGAGATAAGGCCATGGACGGTGCTCTTGGCGAGCTTTAGCCGCGAGGCAACTTCATTTAATGCGAGTTCACCACCTGCCTTGGCAAGAATGTCAATGATAGAAAGCGCGCGCGCTACCGACTGGATTCGGGGTTCATGTTCCATAGAGTGTCTCCTGGTGAATTGTCCCTAATTATATATCCGGAAGTATAATAGAACAATTCTATAATATCGAACGGATTTCCGAACGCAAGTCCAACCCGACACAGCTTTCCTGGTGCATTGGAATGAACCTCCAAAGACTCAGCCGGATGATGAAAATGCCCTCGGTTGGTGCTATCATGAAGATGAGCTGGTTTGGGAGGAGGTCGAACTACACCTTTTGAAAATTGAAAGCGTACTCGATCATTTCGCCGTTAACCGACCCTTCAGTCGCGCGCCATAATAGCCGCCAATCCCGCCTGTACCGATAATCACGAAGTGCATGGTGAATTTCCTTTCTTTTTGGTGCTGGTGAAGATGTTCCGCAGAGCTGGAAGAAATCTGCAGGGCAGTGCTATCCCGTCTGGAATAGAAGCTGTTTGGAGGAGGTGGGAGTCGTGCCGAAAGGCAAAATGAAAGCTTATATTCCGTTGCCGCTGTATGGAATAGATCTATGGAACAGTTGTCAGTCCAGGCTAGCTAAAGTCCACCCAGCTTGCCAATGTGAGAAAGTCCGATGTGGCCGAAGTGCATAACGAAAATGATTTGAATATGTTAACTCACGTTGCTGAAAGAACAGGTAACATGTCAAGTTACCCAGTTGAGGAATCTCCGCCCTGCTGACGATACGTTCCGTCTACCTCAATCTTAGATGATTTCCACTTGGCTGGCAAAAACCCCGCCACTGACGCCATTGATTTGGGATCATGTCAACCCCTATGGCCGCTTTGAACTTGACATGAATACCCGTTTGCCGCTCAAATAATCCAAAAGGCCCCTGGTGACACGACTGTTGGGTCTACCCCTCCCACGGATGGGCGTGTTTCGGGGTATGCCCTCCCGGGGCGATCTCAAAGACCCGCATACAAAAGTTCTGGGCGCCATCCTGCTTGCCGATAACCACCCGGGCCGCGATCCCCTGGGCGGCTCCCTGGGAGAACTCGGTTACCGGGGCGGCGGTATAGGGCATGATCTTCATAAACCCCTCCTGGCCAGGTTAAGTTTCGTTAGGGGTAATTCCGGGACATCGCCATAGAGGCTATTGCAAACCGCGGTCTCCCCTCACCCCCAAAAATGTCACTTGACATCCTTCACTTGGTTCAGGATGACGGTGAAATCGGGCTTTGCCACAGCCTCGAGTGGCTGCGGGAACGGCAATGCCGTGCTTCCCCCCAGTCAGTCCCGTTTCTCGGCGGGCGGGGGCGCCGGCTCTACTGGCGCCGGCCCGTCCAGCAATTTGAAGGATTGTAAGAAGGCCTCGGCCTCGGGGCGGCTTTTCTGATCCTTGGGGGTCACCACCATGATTTGGTACAAGCGGTTGCCGACGATATACAACCGCCCCTTAAGCCACCGGGTCTCCGGCCCGGCTTGGCCGCCGGTTTCGATGACCTCCTCCAGGCCGGGGTTCCCCATCAGGGTGATCTTGCCTTCCCGGACCAGCCGGCCTCCGACGTTGGCCACCGAGCCATCGCGGCTCGCCTCCAGCATCTTCTCGATCTTGTCCGGTTGGATCAACCCCGGGGGATAATCGCAATAACTCACAAAATACCCGGTATCCCCCAGTTGGCCCGAGAACAGATGGAGCTCGATCCGGTCGCCCTGGCTCTCTATTGGCCGCACCATCTCCTCCAGCGGCGTTGGCGTCATCACCATAAAGCGGCCGGCCGCGGATTTTAACTCCCGGGGTTGGGGAGCCTGATTGCAGGCCGACAGGCAGAAGGCGAGCAGGAGAGGGATGAAGAGGATGAGACTCTTTCTCATGGGGCGGCTCCCCCGCGGTTTATCAGGTTTGGCATGTGGGTCTCTCTGGCCTCAGGCTCAGTCCCGGGCCCGCAGGAACTCTTCCCGGGAGATAACCTGGGCAGAAATGGCAGCCAGGGCTGCCATGAAGGCCCCGTGCACCTGGCGGGCCGGGATCGGCGTCTCTCTAAACACCAGGTCCCGGGTGGCGCAGGCGTCATGGATGACCACGCAGGAAAACCCATGGTCCACTGCGGCCCGGGCGCTGGCATCGATACACATGTGGCTCATGGCCCCGCAAATTACCAACTCCCCCACCCCGGCTGCGGCCAATAGCTCCTTCAAGCCCGTGTCCCGGAAGCTGTTGGGGAAGTGTTTGTTAATCACCGTCTCCCCCAGCCGCGGGGCGATACTGGCATGGATTTGCACGCCCGGGGTGTCGGGGAGGAAGAAAGCCGCGCCTTTTCGGATCGAAACGTGCTGGATATGATAGGTGGGCCATTGCCGGCGGCGGAAGGCTGCCAGCAACGCCTGGGCCTGGGAGGCCGCCGCCTCCATCCCCACCAGCTCCATCAGGCCGCCGGGAAAGTAGTCGTTCTGGATATCCACCAGCAGCAAACCTTTTTTCATTCTGACTCCTGAACCGCCCCGGGGATACGGGTGGCCGCACCGCGGGTTTTCAGGCGTCCCCGGGACTTCCTTAACCTTTAGGCGCATCGGCTGGCGGCTGCGGATCGCAGATGGGGGCAGGCTGCTGCCGCAGCCCTTCCACCTGGCGGATCAGGTAGTGCTGCCACTCCCGCCAGGAGGCCTTAGGATCAGGGCTGAGGCCCAGGTTTTCCAGGGAGACCTCGGCCCGGGCGCTGGCCAGGTGGCCGCCGGCTGGGCCCATCCGGCCGAAGGCCTTAACCGCCAGGCGGTTGGCGTCCTTGTGCAAGCCGTTACTGCGAAAGATCACCACCAGGTGCTGCTCATAGATGCCTGCCACTATGCTCCAGACGATCTCCTCGGCCTTGAGGAAGAAGTCCGCCAGGATGACCAGGACGTCCGGGGTAGCGACCTCTCCCAGAAAGGCATAGACGCGGTTTTGCCGGATGCAGTAACGGTTTAGGGCCAGTTGGAAGGTATGCAGCATGCTCAAGTTGATTTCAAAAGATTCGAGACGCCGCACCAGGGGTTGGCGAATAAACCGGAAGAGGTAGTGAAAGGCCCGCATGTCCGCTTCCACCACGGGACGCTCGAAATTGGCGGTGTCGGTCTTGATGGCGTAATAAAGGGCGGTGGCCAGCCTTGGGGAGGGTTTGATGCGGGCCTCCCGCAAATACTCAGTCATGATGGTGGCAGTGGCCCCATACTCCGGCCGGATGTCCACAAACCGCCCCCGGGTGCCGGGCAGGTGAGGGTGGTGGTCGATGATCGCGTCGAAGGGAAGGGCGCTGCAGTCCTTGCGGTGCCCCGGCTGGTTGTCCACCAGGGCCCTGCGCGAGAATTCCCCGGGGTCGATCTCCTGGAGTGGGGTCAGGGTGATTCCCAGGAGTTGCACCAGGCGCTGATTTTGGGGGCGGGTGATGGGACAGATAGGGGAGATGGTGCAGGCCGCCAGGCGGCGCCACAGGAGCCGCTTTAAGGCCATGGCGCTGGCGATGGAGTCCGGGTCCGGATAGATGAGGATCAGCAAGCGGTCCTCACGGGAAAAGAGCTGGTAGAGTTGTTGTAACCGCTTGCGCATGGAGGCGATTCCTGGCCCCCATTGTACACCAGGCGAGCGCCCCCGGGCAAATTACTTTTACGGTTTTTCTTTGCCATCGGGGTTCCGGTACCATATATATATCGGATAAGTCTGGGCCGGGGATGCTGAAAGTCTCCCGCCCCCCGCTAAATGGGAGGCCTCATGGACAAGACGCCCAAGGTGGTGGAGCAGATTCTCCGGGGAGAGGTTCGGGCCGCGGCCCGGCTGATGCGGGAGCTGGACGACGGAGAGCCGGCCTCCCGGGAGGTTCTTAAAAACCTGTACCGTCGCGGCGGCCGGGCCCATATCCTTGGCATCACCGGGTCTCCGGGAGTGGGCAAGAGCACCCTCACCGACCGCGTGATTCAACATCTGCGCCAGGAAGGCAAGACCGTGGGGGTAGTGGCGGTGGACCCCACCAGCCCCTTTTCCGGCGGGGCTATTTTGGGGGATCGCATCCGAATGCAGCGCCACGCCCTGGACGAAGGGGTCTTCATCCGTTCCCTGGCCACCCGGGGCCATTTCGGCGGCCTCACCGCCTCGGCCCGGGCGGTGATTACGGTGCTGGACGCCATGGGCAAGGACTACGTCCTGGTGGAGACCGTGGGGGTGGGGCAGGATGAGGTGGAGATCGCCGCCACCGCCTATACCACCATCGTGGTCACCGTGCCGGGTCTGGGGGACGATATTCAGGCGATCAAGGCCGGCATCCTGGAGGTGGCTGATATCCTAGTGGTGAACAAGGCGGATCGGGAAGGGGCCTCCCGCCAATACCAGGATCTGCTGCGCATGCTGGAGCTGCGGACCCCGGGGCGGGAATCGGCCTGGCGTCCACCGGTGCTCCTCACCCAGGCCAAGGACGGTCAGGGCGTCGGGGAACTGATGGCCGCGGTAGAGCGGCACCGGGAGTTTCTGCAGGGGGACCCGGAGGCCTTCCAGGCGGCCCGGATCACCAGGGTGCGCCAGGAGTTTCAGGAACTCCTCAAGGAAGGGGTCTTCCGGCAAGTGCTGCGGCAGCTCGACGCGGATGGGCGCCTCCCGGGGCTCCTCCAGGAGATTCTGGCGCGGCGCAACGACCCTTACTCTGCCAGTGAGGCCTTGATCCGGGATATCCTGGGGGCGGGGTGATTTATGGCTCTCAGCTATCAGCAGGCAGCTCTTTGAGGTAATAAAACAATGACTAGATGGGCCACAGCAACTCTACGGGCCATACGTCTAGGCCGGCGCGGTTACCTAAGATGTGCCTTTTGCGCAGAAATTGCACCCACAAGATCATAGGCTGCCTTACTCCCGGCAGCAAAGGCCTTGGTGGCCTCTTCATAGAGCAGGTCTATAACAACTCCCCTGATTTCCATAAACCGTTTTGAGGCTAACAGGCTAAAATCTCTGGGCCGGGGAAGGTCGACCTCAATTTCTCTTTTGACCTTTCCTGGCTGGTAGGTCATAATTATCATCCGGTCGGCGAGAAAAATAGCTTCGTCAATCTCATGGGTTATAAAGAGGTTCGTCCTGCCAAACTCCTCAAAAAGCCCCACATAAAATTCTTGCATCAATTGCCTCGTCATCGCATCAAGTCCGCGAAAAGGTTCATCAAGAATCATAATTTTAGGATCATTTATCATAGCTCTGGCCAATTCTGTACGCCTTTGCATTCCACCAGATAAATGGATTGGATATTTATTTCTGAATTCATACAACCCCACTTTCTTCAGAATAAGTTCGGCCAGGTCTTTAATCTCACCCTTGGGCTTGCCCTGAACCTGACACCCAAACGTTACATTGGAATAAACGGTCATCCATGGGAATAGAGTCGATTCCTGAAATACCACGAGACGGTCAGGCCCCGTGCCGCATACAGAACTTTCGTCTATAAAAATACACCCTGAAGTAGGAGTTTCATATCCAGCAATAAGATTTATAAGCACGGTCTTTCCGCAACCGGATGGGCCCATGAGGACCGTCATCTTGCCGCGCTCAACGGTTAAGGTGCATTCATCCAACACCTTCTGGCTCTGATTACCCTTGTCGTATATCTTAGTTACGCATTCCAGCCGTACTTCACCGAAATCCTTCGAGCTTAATATACTTTCGCCATTCCTCTGTGACATCCTTTAAAGCTCCCTTAAAATTTCTTTTGCCATGGCATGATCTTTATGCCGGCCCAGCGGATTAAGGTGCTGCACAAATACCCGGCGACCCCTATACTTACCATTCCGACAATTATGAAAGGCATATTGAAGTTGGTATATGCCTCCCAGGTCGCCCTGCCCAACCCACCCCCGCCGGCAATCATTTCGGCAGCGACGAGAACATTCCAGGTAACCCCCATGCCTACGGTCATTCCTGTGACGATGGAGGGCAATGAGCCCGGAATTAGTATCCGCCAGAAGACATCTTTCGGGCGCGCCCCCAGGGATGAGGCGGTCCATTTAAGAGAGATGGGGATGTTCGAAACACCTTGGATGACGTTTATCACGATAATGAAGAAAGAGCCGAGAAAGACAAGAAAATAGATGGACAATTCCCTGGTCGGCCAGAAGAGAATTGCCATGGGGATCCAGGCAATCGGAGGAATGGGCCGGAGCATCTCGAAAACTGGGAAGGTAAAATCTTTAAATTTCTTGCTGATACCCATCGCCAAACCGAGGGGAATCCCGAATAACTGCGCCAGGATGAAACCTATGAAGACACGAATAAGACTGATTTCCCAGTCGTACCAGTAACTCTTCCTGCCGACAGAGTGTAAGCCGGAAATTATTACCTCTTTTGGTAAGGGCAGATTCCTCAGATAAGGAACCTTTACATAGACAACTAATTGCCAGAGAGCCATAAATCCTACAATGGAAATAAAGCCTCTGAGAGTCGCAAGGTTAAAAAACTTTTTAAGATTTTTCATCATAATGGTCCAGGCAATATGAGAGAGTTAAGGCACGCTTGCGCGGTCAGGTCATCTCCCTTTCACCAGCCTCGAATGCCTTTTTCGCTTCCTCATGCACCGCCTCTAACACTTCTTTCTTCACCTGCAGGTAGGTATCAGAATTCGACATATGATGCTCGCGAGGCCAAGGGAGGTTCACCTGAACTATTTTTTTAACCTGTGCCGGCCTGGTCGTCAAAATCACCACTTTATTACCCAGAAATATGGCTTCATCCAGGTCGTGCGTGATGAAAAACATTGTACGCGGCTGTGAACAGAAGAGCCTCACCAACACCTCGTGCATCACCGTCTTGGCCACCGTATCGAGTCCCCGGAAAGGTTCATCGAGCATGACCACTTTGGGCTGGTTGATTAAAGCTCGGACTATCTCAACCCGCCTCTGGACCCCTGAGGAGAGTTCTTCTGGAAATTTTTCCCCTATCCCGTCCAGCCCGATATCGCATAACATTCCGTGGGCAATATCAGCCGCTTCAATCTTTGTCATTCTCCTCTGGACAACGGGTCCATAAATAATATTCTCCATGACGGTCTTCCAGGGGAAAAGAGCGCCATTTTGAAAAACCACCATCCTATCTGCATTCGGTTTAATCTGTTTGCGGGGGGAAGAGATAAGCGCGCCATCCAAATATATCTCGCCTGCGCTTATGGTATCGAAGCCAGCAATGGCATTGAGGAGGGTCGTCTTCCCACATCCGGAGGGTCCTACGACCACCACAAATTCTCCCGGATCTATTTCAAATGAGCAGTCCCGCATGGCCTCGACGTGACCGCCTTCGGGGTCGTATATCTTGGAGACATGTCGGATCGAAATCGCCCCCTGGAGTTCATTCATTCTTGCCATTATGCACCTCTCCGGCTCGCTTCCCAAACCATAAGTCTGCGGCCAACCGCCCTGATAATGGCGCTGCTGATAAATCCCAAGATTCCCAGGGTGACCATGTAGAATATGACCTGCGGATATTCATACAGGGAGGAGCCTTCATATATGGAATACCCCAGCCCCTGCTGGCCTGCGATGATTTCTCCCGCGACCAGAGACATCCAGGAGATTCCAATGGCAATCTGGAGGCCAGTAAATATAAAAGGGAGAGATCCTGGTATGACAACGTCGAATAAAATATCTTTAGGACGGGAGCCAAGGCATTTTGCGGCAAGAAAATAGTTCCTGTCGATGGAAAAGACTCCAAGGAGGGTATTTAAAACCGTAGCAAAAAATGCTGCGATAAATGTCACATACACCACAGCAATCTCTGTTCCAGGAAGTATCAAAACCGCAAGTGGGATCCAACTCAGAGGCGGCATGGGACGCAGGATCTCTACAATAGGAAAAGTAAACTCATAAAATACGCGACTCCAGCCCATAAAAAGACCCAGCGGAACTCCCAGTATAATGGCGAGAGAAAATGCTGCCAGGGTGCGTGCCACGCTATAGGCGATATCCAGATAGTACTCCGCAGTAAAAATGGAGCGCCCGGACATCGGGTGCAGGGAAACCCATTCCCGGAGCACCGTGATAGGATCAGGTATTAGCTTAAACCTGGGAAGATGAAGCACAGTTGTGAGCAAATACCACAGCGCGAAAAAAATCAGAATTCCCAGCGCGCCCCGGTATGCCTGAGGACTTATGAGGCTTGTCTTAAGGCGACTCATCTTGCATTAACCTCTACCAGTAAAGAGCCGGGGCCAGCGGGCCCAACTTTGGGTTGGGCCCAGAGGGTTTGGGTTGCTGGGTTGCCATGGTAAGATCCGGAATCCGCATATCGCAGTTCGCCACAGAGTTACAGATGCAAATATCCAATGTCCGAAACCGCATCCTAAAGTTCGCGGCTAGGCGAGGTTAGGATTAAAATCGCTGGTCGGGTACACGTTAACCGGCCCCATCGGCGTTTGGATATTCATCTCCTTTACTACGCTGTCGATCAGGTCCGGATAGACCGCACCGGGCAGCGGCTGGTCAATGGCAAGCACCCCCTCGGATTTCAGGAACTTGAACCCACCGTCTATGAAGTCCATGATCTCCTTGCTGAAGACTAGCGGAGCATCCACCTTCGGCCCCATGGAACCGGTATTGGCCGAATTTTTTCCGTATATGGCCATCCAGATGTCCCTGGTCGTAAAGCCGGGGAGTTCAGGGGCGACCGTCTTAACCACGTCATAGGGGTCTTTCATAATGGCCTGCAATCCCACGATCTCGGATTTCAAGTATCCCTTGGCGGCTTCAGGGTAGGCATCGATAAAATCCTTTCTCATCAAATTGAAGCTGCCATCCTGGGCACCCCAAAAGGTACCGGTAAACAACAACCTGCCAAAGCCGCGGTTCATTATTTGGGCTGCGTGCGGTTGCCAGCTCTGCGCGGCATCTATCTTTCTGGCCTCAAGCGCGGTCTTGATTATCGTGGGGTCGAGATACTGGATTTCAGCTTTAATATTGGCCTTCTTCATCAGGAAAAGTATAAACCGGTCACCGCAGGAGCCTTTCCCGGCAACCGCGATTTTCTTGCCATCCAGCCATTTGACGGCCTCATCGTTATCCTTGAACTCGGGGGCATCGCTCCTAACCAGCAGATAGGAGCATATCTGCCCGGTGTCCGAAAAGAGATCGCAATTAACAATTCTCAAGTCAGCAACCTGTCTTCTGGTTGACGCCACGAAGGCTGGCATATCACCCACGTTGCCTATTTGGGCCTTATTGCCCATAAGATTGTTGACTATTGCCGGGCCGTTTACCTGTGCGTCCCATTCCAACTGACTTCCTTTTGGGAGGTAATTTTTCCATAATTCCTTGTGCTTAACATAAATTGTGGCCCAAGAACCCATCCATTGCGTCGTATAGCAGAAGGTCACATCTGCAGGTTTGCCAGTTGGAGGGGTCTGGGCGAATGCCATGGATACGCCCTTCCCGACGGAGGAAAGGAAGGCATTGATGCTGGTAAGGGTCAAGCCTATCATTAAGGCCTTAGAAATAAATGTCCTGCGGTCCATTTTGCCTTTTTGATAGTCAGCGATTATTTCATCGAGCTCATCCAGTTTTCTCATCGCCTTCTCCTCCAGTGAGATTTATTTTTCTGTTGTCTACGCGCTCCACAACTTGGGAGCAGATTCTTCTGCACTCCCGGCATTGATAGATACCCCAGGTTTCAAAATAGATTTCCTGAAACTGCCGATAGTATTTGGCGCATCTCTTCTTATCGATTACCCCCGCAGGAGACAGGGCTTTGATCGGACATGAAGTAACACATTTGAGGCATTTAGACCCGAGGCATACAGAGCCTCGAAAAGGAGCATCGGGAATGGCCGGGGCATTGGTCACCACAGAACCGAGCATGAGGCGGGTGCCGTACTTCGGATTTAGAAGCAACGTATTAATGCCAATCTCCCCCAGTCCAGCAAGTGCCGCAGTATGCTTGTGAGAAAGGTCGCCCACGATGTTCCCGGAAAGAGCTTCCATATAAAGAGGGCCACGAGAAGTAATAGGGATTGCGTCAAAACCTTGGTTCTCTAACCAAATACTTAATTGCAGAGCTATCTGGTTGATAAATTCTCCAATGGTCATTATATTCACAGTATAGAGGGTAGCCAAAGATTGCTGAAGAACGGCCTTAGGCATCGGAACCGCGAGAGAAATAACACAGGCTGCATCCTTGAGAAGGTCTTTTGGTCTGTGGTTTTCAGGGGCCTTATCGTATAAGGAGGCATCGGCTATGCCGACCAGGGAGGCTCCCAAAGCCACGGCCTTTTTTTTCAATTTCTCGGTCAAAGTCTCATTCATTTCAGGCAATCCGGATCTCGCGAGCGGCCGCAACCAAATCTAACCCGGCCTGTAAGCTGCACCACTCTCTAACCCATGGCATAACTGGTGTACAATCAGGTTTTTGGCCAGCCAGTATGGTCATGACCCTCTCGTAAGAATTCATCCCTCACTTCCTCGTTTTCAATAGATCCAAAATCTGTTCTTCGGTTCAACCACACCACCCGGCCCGTTTTTTTGCTCCAAGGCCCCGGTGTCAGCTACCATTCAATGCCGCGGCGGGCCTTCACCTCAGGGTAGTAATGCTTGACCGGGTACATCTCAGTTACCAGGTCAGCAATGGCTATCAATGCATCCGGGGCTTGACGCCCGGTCAGGACCACTTCCACCCTGGGGTCCCTCTGGTTCA
The DNA here is from genome assembly GCA_052326585.1 of Desulfobaccales bacterium. Classification (GTDB taxonomy): domain Bacteria; phylum Desulfobacterota; class Desulfobaccia; order Desulfobaccales; family 0-14-0-80-60-11; genus JAPLJC01. The sequence continues at coordinate 48,817 of JBKQLU010000019.1, forward strand.
AGGCTTCAATCACTTCCTGAACCGGGATCAGTCCGAGAGCTAAGACTCGATTGATTTCGTCCAAAATTACCAGGTCATGTTCCCCCCCCGCCAGAATACGCCGTGCCAGGCCCCAGCCTTCATGAACCAATGCCAGGTCTTCCGGCTCCGGGGTGCGGGAATTAATAAATCCGGGCCGCCCGAAGTAACGTAAGGTCAAATCAGGATGGAAACGGGTTGCAGCCCGGCTCTCGCCGGTGGCTCTCCCCTTCAAAAACTGCACGATATATACCTTTAAACCACGGCCGACGGCCAAAATGGCCAGCCCCAGAGCGGTGGTGGTCTTGCCTTTACCTTGTCCCGTATGAATCCGGATGAGCCCTCGAGCTAACCCTTCCTGATCCATGTGAATGCCTCCCACCCGGTTATGCGCCTGGTCCTGGCTAATTGCCAAAATGAGATCCTCCGCCGTTACAAGCTGCTGAGCGCCATGTCGCGATGTGTCACCGATCTTAGACTTATCTGCCAGGTTATGATTTCAAATAACGCTCAGTCCTGACTTTTTTGGCGCCTCCATCCTGATGCAGGATTTCATCTCTGACTATCCCTTCAAGATGCGGGAAGGCATCAGTCATGTGCGGCAACTGCATGGCTTCCATAAACTGCTGCTGGAAGTCCTTTTCCACCGTCAGCTCGATGTATTCCACGTTCCGGGCACACCAGTTGGCCTCAACGCGCTTTTGACGGTTGAGCAAGGCAGCGCGGCAGCCATCACCGGCAGCATTACCAACTCCCATAATTTTGTCGATTTCACAATCCGGGAACAGGCCCATGATCAGAGCCTTAGTGCGGTCCACATGGGTTCCGAAGGCTCCGGCAATCTTTACCACATCCACAGTTTCAAGGCCCATACGGCGCATCATCAGTTTGCAGCCGGCATAGAGGGCGCCTTTGGCAAGCTGAATCTGCCTGATGTCTTTCTGGGTGATTACCACGTCCTTATGTATGCTGGTTTCTTCTGCCCAGGCCAGGACAAATTCCAGCTGCCCGGTATCCGGATTTTTGCGGAAGCGCCTGGACTTTTGTTCTTTGGCAAAGGCCCCGCTCTTAATGACAATTCCGGAGGCATAGAGTTCGGCCAGCACGTCCAGAATGCCCGACCCGCAAATGCCTTTGGCCTTCATCTCCTTGGGCTGCGAAAACTTCCGCCAGGCGTCCCGACCGATAACCTTATAATCGACTTCATGGGTGTCAGGATCGATCTTGATCCGTTCGATGGCACCAGGCGCCGCCCGCATGCCGAAGGACAACTGGGCCCCTTCCAGGGCCGGACCAGTGGCGCAGGAAGAGGAAATCAATTTATGCATGTTGCCCAAAACCAGCTCGCCGTTGGTGCCGATGTCGATAATCAGTTGGTTCTCGTGGCCCTTGTAGGGGGCTTCGGCAATGAGCACGCCAACGTTATCCGCCCCGACGAATCCCGCTTCATTGGGGAGGACGAAGATATAAGCGGACTTGTTGATTTTAATGCCTAAGTCCCGGGCTTTGAGGTCCAGGCTATGGTGAATTACGGGAGGAAAGGGCGCCATGCCCACGTGTTCGGGGTTAAGCTGCAGCAATATGTGATGCATGGCGACGTTGCCGCCCAAGGTAAGATCTTCAATATCATCCCGGGTGAGGCGCAGATAGGTCTTGCCTTCTACGGGGACTTCGACAAATTCATCAGGTCCTTCATAACCCTCGGGCTGTTTCACTTTTTTCTTGGGAGGATAGGTGTTTTCGATGGCCCGGTCGATCAACCAATTGAGGCCCTCGATGATGTCATCGCTCATCCGTTTGAGACCATTTTCGGTCGTCATGTGGAAGGTGATGCGGGCCATGACATCCTCGCCGTATTTACACTGCGGGTTCATGAGGGAGACGGTGTCGATGACTTCCATGGTGGCCAGATTACAAAAGTATCCGGCTACCGTAGTGGTGCCGACATCGATGGCGAGGCCATAATGATTCTCCCTCCTGCCTGGCAGGACCCGGATGATCTCTTTATCCATCCAGACACTAACGGTTACGGTCCAGTCGCCATCCCGAAAGGCATCGGGAAGCTGCCGCAAGGCAAAAAGATCGATGCCCAGATCCTTGATCCCGTATTCTCTTTCCAGGCCATTACAAATCCGCTCGAAATCTCCCAAGGGATCTGCAAAGGTAGGTTTGTCACACTCAACGAAGTAGGTCTTCACCGCGGGGTTATACTCAATATGAATATCCCGGGCAGCCTTGCTCACTACCTGCTTCCCGGCCCGGGATTCTTCCGGCACGAATACCAGCACATCCCCGTGGACCATAGAGACACAAGCGAGACGGTGACCCTGAGCTCTACGTTCAGGATTGATGAATTTACCCTCTTCCTCATCTTGCCAGTCGCTTACATGCGCCAGGCTCGAATGTATGTTGTATTTCTCGAAGAAGCCTTCCTCAATACGAACCACGCATTTCCCACAAATCTTTTTTTCGCCGCACAGCGCTTCGATATCCACCCCAAGCAATCTTGAAGCTTCTATCAAATTAATGCCTTTAGGGACCTCGCCCCGCCGGCCGGAAGGTTGAAAGATTATATTGACCTTATCATCTAACATTCCTGGTTCTCCTCGATTAGGGCAAATTCATAGAGGTTCGACGGAATGCCACAATTTTAATAATCCTGGCTAGTTGATCATTGCACCTGAGTCAGATCGCACTTAGGGCATCCCTTCCCAAATCATGGTAGGTAAGCCCTTTTCTCTTGAATATGACCTAGTTACTGGGCGGCTTTTCCTGCCTCTTCGCAAGCCTTTTTAGACGCTTCGAATTCACGGAGCCGGCCGATCATTTTGATACCTTCCGAAACCGCATTGCCGGCGGATTCAGCGTACCCATCAGCGCCAAAGAGCTTGGCCATGTCTTTGGTCAGTGGGGCGCCGCCCAGCATGATCATGACGTTGGGGTTCTTCTCTTTGACCATCTTGATGACCTTTTTCATGCCCA
>JBKQLU010000020.1:0-7155 GCA_052326585.1 Desulfobaccales bacterium
GCGCCAAAACACCCTCTCCCCTGCGAGGGGAGAGGCTTGGGGTGAGGGGTGGCAAAACTGATTACATCCCCATCACCCTGCCCTCTCCCCCGGTGGGGGAGAGGGGAAAAATTGATAGAACCCCTTAAGTTAATTAAAGCGATGAAGATTTGCCGGCCTAGATTAGCGGCAGATTAGCAAAAACCTTGCCGGACACTAATGGGCTTTAGTGGGATTTTGGGAGGTTATTTTTAAATCCCCCCGGCCCCCCTTTTGGCAAAAGGGGTTATAAAACCACAGTTGGAAATGTCATAGCAATTAATAGGCGCCACACCGGGCTAACCCGCTTGCGGGCTGGAGGGCTTGGGGTCGGCGCTCTGGTCCTCTCCCTTATCCGTTAAGGACGGCCGCCGATAATAGATGTAAGTGCTGACGGGCCCGGAAGCTACGTACAAGAACATTAGCAAAAACCCCATGATATCAGGGGCCGCGGCAATGACCACAAACAGCAGGACCAGTCCCACCAGGGTCTGGAAGGGATGGCGCCGGAAGATCTCCATCTTCTTGAAGCTGGCGTATTTGATATTGCTCACCATCAGAAAGGAGAGCACATAGATCATGATCAGGATGTAGATGTGTTTTCCGGGGAACCACTCCCCGACTTCATGATAGAGGGCCACCGAGGTGGCGATGAGCATGGCGGCCGCCGGGATCGGCAGGCCGTTGAAGTAGCGCGGGTCCATGGAACCTTGCTGGACGTTGAAGCGGGCCAGACGCAGGGCCCCGCACGCCAGGAAGAGAAAGGCAGCCAGCCAGCCAAACTGTTTGAAGGGTTTCAAGGCCCAGAGATAGACCAGGAGGGACGGGGCCACCCCGAAGGCCACCAGGTCCGAAAGGGAGTCGTATTGCGTCCCGAACCCGCTGGTGCTGGCGGTAATGCGGGCGATCCGGCCATCCAGGCCATCCAGCACCAGGGAGATGAAGATGGCCCAGGCGGCGTGATAAAAGTGGCCGTCAATGGTGGCCACGATGGCATAGAAGCCGCTGAACAGGCTGGCGGTGGTGATCAGGTTGGGGATCAGGAAAACGCCCCGCAGGCGGCGGCGATCCCTTTTTTTGCGTCTTCTGCGGAAGGCCACTTAACCAACCCTCCCCGGATCCGATCCCAGGAACCGGCGCCAGCCCCGGTCAGGGCCCGGCGCTGCCGGACCGGCCTTGGCTCGGCCCCGCGGCTCCTGGGGGGCGGGGTTAGCCCGCACCCAATTCCTGAGGGGAATTATACCATCAAGTTAAGACGCTTGGCTCCAAAATTCAAGTCCAGCGGGCCACGAGGCTGCTGCCGGCCTTGACCCGGTCCCCGACCCGGACCAATATCTGGGCCTGCTCCGGCAGGTAGAGGTCCACCCGGGAGCCAAAACAGATCATCCCCAGGCGCTCCCCTTTTTCCAAATGCTGGCCCGGCTGGACGTAGGAGACGATGCGCCTGGCCAGAAGCCCGGCGATCTGCACCACCAGCAGGCGGCGGCTGCCTTCCTCCAGGACCAGGGCCAGTTGCTCATTGAGGGTGCAGGCCTCCTCCCGGAAGGCCGCCTTAAAACAGCCATCCCGGTGTTCGGCCACCTGCACCGTGCCCGCGGCCGGCGCCCGGTTGACGTGGACGTCGAAGACGTTCATAAAGATGGCCACCCGGCGGGCCGGAGCGTTCAGGTAGCGCTCCTCTATGACCTCATCGATCCGGATGACCTTGCCATCCGCCGGGGCCACCACCACCTCAGGTTCCGGGGGCGTGTGGCGCTCCGGGTCCCGGAAGAAATAGGCGAAGAAGATCAGGGCCGCCAGCCCCGGCCACCAGAGCCAAGCCCAGTGCAGCAGCCAGCCCAGGAGGATCAAGAGGCAACTGGAGGCCAGGAAGGAGTAGCCGGGCGCGGCTATGAGCCCGCGGCGCATGAGTTTGGCCAAAGATGATCCCGTGGCTGCATAAGGAGCTCAGGAACTTTTTTGATGCTTCATGATTGTCGGCGAATTGCCAACTTCGGTTTTTAACCCCCCCCTTTGAAAGCGGGGGGAGGGGCAGTAATGTCCGGCAGAGATTTTGCAAAAGGGCTGCCGAACAGAGACTGAAAAATCTAGCCGCAAACCTTTAGCCCCTTTAGCCAGAGATGATGCCGACAGCCCCGAAGCCCCAAAACCCCCTCTCCCCTGCGAGGGGAGAGGGGAAAAATCAATAGAACTCCATAAGTTAATTAAAGAGATGAAGATTTGGCGGCCGATATTAACGCCAGATTAGAAAAAACCTTGCCGGATACTACTGCCCTAAACCCCCCTTTGCCGAAGGGGGACTTAATGCCCTGGGAATTCAGGTTTTCTTGATGCAGGGGCGCACTATTTACGCAACCCAACCGCTGCCGCGCCCTGGCGGGCCGCCCCTGACCCGCGTATGCGACTACTTCCGCTGCAGCCAGCCCATCATGGACCGCAGCTTCTTGCCCACCGCCTCGAGGGGATGGGCCGCCTCCTGGCGGCGCATGGCATTGAATACCGGGCGTTTGGCCTGGTTCTCCAGGATCCATTCCTTGGCGAATTCGCCGCTTTGCACCTCATAAAGGATTTGGCGCATCTCGTCCCGGGTCTCCTCGGTGATGATCCGGTTTCCCCGGCTGTAGTCGCCGTACTCCGCGGTATCGGACACCGAGTAGCGCATATAGCTGAGGCCGCCTTGATAGAAGAGATCAACGATGAGCTTAAGTTCGTGAAAGCACTCGAAATAGGCAATCTCCGGGGCGTAGCCCGCTTCCACCAGGGTATCGAAGCCGGCCTTGACCAGCTCCGAAACCCCGCCGCAGAGCACCGCCTGCTCGCCGAAGAGGTCGGTCTCCGTCTCTTCCCGGAAGGTAGTTTCGAAGACCCCGGCCCGGGTTGCGCCAATGCCCTTGGCATAGGCCAGGGCGGTGACCAGGCCCTGACCCGAGGGGTCCTGCTCCACCGCCACCAGGGCGGGGACCCCGGCGCCTTTCTCATATTCGCTCCTGACCAGGTGCCCGGGGCCCTTGGGGGCCACCATGATCACGTCCAGGTCCGGAGCCGGCGTAATTTGCCCAAAATGGATATTAAACCCATGGGAAAAGAGCAGGGTTTTGCCCTTGGTCATCTTGGGCTTCAGGTCGTTTTCATAAAGCGTGGCCTGGATATGGTCCTGGGTCAGGATCTGGATCACCTGGGCCCGGTCCGCGGCGTCGGCCGCGGCCAGCGGTTGGAAGCCGTATTGCAGCGCCAGCTCGTAGTTGGCAGTCCCGGGGACCTCGGAAACCGCCACGTCCACCCCGCTGTCCCGGAGGTTGAGGGCCTGGGCGTGGCCTTGGGAACCGAAGCCGATGATGGCGATCTTTTTCCCCCTGAAAATCTCCAAATCCGCGTCTGCATCATAGTACATTTTCATGGCAAATTATCCTTTTGCACGTGGTGTAGGGTGCGTCTGGCGCACCACCAGAGGCGCATGAGACGCGCCCTCGGAACCATTTTGGCCGCGGTTCTTGCTTATTGCCGCTGGCTGCCGGCGGTTATCTGGCCGCTAATCCTTCCTGGTCCGCTGAATGGCCAGGGTGCCGGTACGGACGATGTCCAGGATGCCGTGGACCTTGAGATTTTCCAGCACCGCCTGCATCTTGGCGTAGTTGCCGGTAACCTCCAGGGTATAAGTGCTGGGAGTGACGTCTACCAGGCGGCACCGGAAAATATCGGCGATACGGAAGACTTCGGCCCGGTGCTCGCCTTCGGCCCGCACCGTCACCAGGGCCATCTCCCGCTCGACGTGTTCCAGGCCGCTAAAGTCCACCACCTTAATAACATTGATGAGCTTGTGCAACTGCTTAATGATCTGCTCGGTGATGGCCTCATCCCCGGTAGAGACGATGGTAATGCGTGAAACCTCCGGGTCTGTGGTGGCGGCCACGCACAGGCTTTCGATGTTGAAACCCCGGCCGCTGAAGAGGCCGGTGACCCGGGAGAGCACCCCGGGAAGGTTGTCCACCCAGACTGAAATGGTATGCCTCGGTTCCATCTCGCCTCCCTAGGCCAGCAACATCTCGTGAATGGCATTACCCGCGGGCACCATGGGCATGACGCATTCCTCCGGATCCACCCGGAAGTCCATGATCACCGGCCTGGGGGTATCAAGGGCCTCTTTGATGACCGCCTCCACTTCCTGGGGCTTGGTGGCCCGGAGTCCCACGGCGCCATAGGCTTCGGCCAGTTTGACGAAATCGGGGGCCGCCAGGGGAGAGGAACTGTAGCGCCGTTCATAAAAGAGCTGCTGAAACTGGCGCACCATGCCCAGGAAGGAATTGTTCAGAATGGCGACCTTCACCGGCAGTTTATTTTCCACCACGGTGATCAGCTCCTGGATATTCATCTGGATGCTGCCGTCCCCGGCGATGTCGATAACTGTCGCTTCCGGTATGGCCACCTGCACCCCCATGGCCGCGGGGAAGCCGTAGCCCATGACCCCCAGTCCGCCGGAAGTCATCAGCCGGCGGGGTTTCTTGAACTTATAGAACTGTGCCGCCCACATCTGATTCTGGCCCACCTCGGTGGTAATGAAGGCATCCCCCTTGGTCAACTCCCAGAGCTTTTCGATGACATACTGGGGCTTAATGGTGGTATCGCTCCAGGTGTAAGTCAGGGGATGCTCATGCTCCCAGGTGACGATGGTTTCCAGCCAGGGCCTTCTGATCTCGGTCCAATCCTGCGCCGGCATCGCGCCGAGCAGATCGTTAAACTGCTGCAAGGCATCCCGGCAGTCCCCGACGATGGGGATGTCCACCTGGACGTTCTTGCTGATGGAACTGGGGTCGATGTCCACGTGGATGATCTTGGCATGGGGCGCAAATTCTGAGAGCTTGCCGGTGACCCGGTCATCGAAGCGGGCCCCGATGGCCACGAGCAGGTCGGCCCTGGAGACCGCCATGTTGGCGCAATAATTGCCGTGCATCCCCAGCATGCCCATCCACAGGGGGTCGTCCCCGGGATAGCCGCCCAGTCCCATGAGGGTGCTGGTCACCGGGATTTGCAGGTTATGGGCCAGGTTGAGCAATTCCTCCGAGGCGTCTGATAAGATGATGCCGCCCCCGGTGAGGAGCACCGGTCTTTTGGCGCTGACCATCAACTCCAGGGCCCGTTTCACCTGGCGCGGATTGGCGTGGTAAGTGGGGTTGTAGCTCTTGATCTTGATGGCCTCGGGGAACTTGGGCACGATGCTGGCCTGCATCACGTCCTTGGGCAGGTCCACCAGGACCGGACCGGGGCGGCCGGAGCGGGCGATGTGGAAGGCCTCGTGGATAGTATAGGCCAGCCGGTTGATGTCCTTCACCAGGTAGTTGTGCTTGGTGCAGGGCCGGGTGATCCCGACGATGTCCACTTCCTGAAAGGCGTCGTTGCCAATGAGGGCGGTGGGCACCTGGCCGGTCAAGACCACCAGGGGTATGGAGTCCAGGTAGGCCGAAGCAATGCCGGTCACCGTGTTGGTGGCCCCGGGGCCGGAGGTCACCAGGGCCACCCCCACTTTGCGGCTGGCCCGGGCGTAACCGTCGGCGGCGTGCACCGCCGCCTGTTCGTGGCGCACCAAAATGTGCTTTATCTGCGGCGTGCGGCTCAATTCATCGTAGATATCCAAGACCACGCCGCCGGGATAACCGAAGATGTGTTTGACTTCCTCCCGCTCTAAACACTTAATCAATATCTGGGCCCCGGTCAATTTCATGACAGCCGTTCCTTGCCGCGGTATTTGGCCAAAATCTGCTCCATCCGATCCCGGCCGGCCAGCTTCAGTTTCTGCAGACGCTTGCGCTCGATGGTTTCCGCGGCGGTGAGGTACGGCCGCCGGTTGAATTCGGCCAAAAGCCGCTCGTACTCATGGTGCTCGTCCCAGAATTTTTTTAATTCCGGGTCCTTTGCCATCAGCCGCTCTATCAACTCCAGGTCTTGTTTCTCCATGGTTTCCCTTGCCTCTGGGGTTTTTTTCTCCAAGGTCCCCAAGATGCTAAAATAATTTGGGATAATTGTCAATTGCCAGCAGCCGGGCTTATCTAAAAAAGCGTCCCCCCGGGGCCGTTGCCAGGGCAGTGCCGCCAGGCGCCGGGCTCAAAAAAAAGACAGGGCCGCCTGCGGCCCTGCCTGGAGTCTCGGAATCTGGGGAATATGGGTTAATTCTGAAAAATCCTCCTGAGCCCCAGCGGCGGCAAGCCAGGCAGGCAGGCGCCCGCGCCCGCCGCGACTACGGCTACCAGGACCGCTGCGCCCTTCCCCCTGATAAGATAGCCAAAATTTGCCATCACCCCATCCTTTTTCACTAGCTGCGGACTTAAAAATATCGAGTTGTGGAGACTTTGTCAAGCCTCCCTTTCCAAAGAAATTTCTGGCCCGCGGCCGGGGCCTCAGTGGCGCCGGCCTCTGGCCGGTGGGTTTGTCCTGGGCGCGGCAACCCCGGCCCTAGAGCATACGGCAATCAGGCCGCCTTTCGGGGCTCTCCCTCGGGCCATCTGGCCCCGAAAAATAATTTATCCTCACCCTGCCTGATACTTCTCAAAATAGAAGGCCATGCCCGGGGGGACATGGCCTCTTACGAATGGCCTGGCGGGACTGCAACCCCCGCATCGCGCCCCTTCCAGCTGCATTGCTTTAGGGGGGCCGGAGGCAGACTTTCCGGTCCTCAGGTCACAAATATTAATTAATCATCATTTTGGGGGAATCAAGGGTTGAAAATAGAAATTTGCGCCATTTTTAGCGCGGCAATTCCTGAAAGTCAGGCCGAAACCCGTATCAGTCACTCCGGCCGGCTGCCGGCGCCGCCCTCCTGGCCATCTCCGGGAGAGTGCAATTTAGAGGCATCCCGCCGGGGAGAAGCTCGCCGCTGATGGTGCCCAGCTTCAAGAGGTCGGTCCAGGCCTTCTGGGGCACCAGGGAGCCGTCCAGGTAGGCGAAGACGGTACCCCGGTCGCTGGCAAAGGCCCGGTTGTTGATGGAAATCGTCACCTTCCGGCCCCATGCGGTCTCAGGACCCATGCTCACCTCGATCTCTTCCGGCTTGGGATAGGGTATCCCCTCCAATCTAAGGGTCTCTCCTTCCTTGAGCGGTCCCAGGAGCCCCAGGCGGTAGTTGTAGAAGGCGCTGAGCGGATCCTG
>JBKQLU010000021.1:0-52556 GCA_052326585.1 Desulfobaccales bacterium
GGGGCTGGTGAGGCGAAGGCACCTTTGCCAGGGCCCGAAAAAGCCGGGGGCGCGTAATTCAGGTCTGAAAACCAGATCGACAAGCGCTAATTTTGATTGAAGCTGCTTAGATATAGCAGATAGTTAATCCTGACCGCGATTGCCCCCTTGACAAATTTTACATTTTTGAGCCAGATTACCCTATAATTTGCCTATATGAAGGGGTTCCGAGAAAAAGCATAATCTGCCCAATATATTATGTTTGGAGTAAGATAGAGACAGAATGAAGGAGACCATTGTGGACAGGATAACAAAAGCACTTCTTAACGAATTCGTAGAACAGAACAGCCTTCAGACACTTGACGAGGAAAAGGCTTTCGAGAACTTCTGCGGCTATCTGGTGACTTCACGCCACTATTCTGAATCGTTCTCCAGTGACGATATTTCGGTAGGTGCAGGGGGCGACTGTGGCATTGACTGCATCTCTGTGATTGTAAATGGCACTCTTGTGACGGAACCGGAGGAGATTGCAGATCTTGGGGAGACCAATGGATACTTAGATGTGATTTTTATATTCACGCAGGCCGAGCGGTCAAGCAGCTTCGAGACCGCGAAAATTGGCCAGTTCGTTTTTGGAGTGTGTGATTTCTTCTCAGAAAGACCACAGCTCCCACAGAATGAGGGAGTGAAGCTCTACACAAGAATAACGAAAGAGGTTTTCGACCGTAGTCGCCTTTTTAAAAAGGGAAATCCACAATGTTTGTTGTATTACGTTACCACTGGCAAATGGACTGATGACGCGAATCTCGTGGCGCGGCGAGATGCAGCTAGACAGTATGTGGACGACTTGGGTCTTTTCCGCAAGGTGGGTTTCGAGTGCGTTGATGCAGATCAACTGCAGCGGCTTTACAGGGAATCACAGAATGCTATCGCCGCAGAAGTGCTTTTTTCAGAACGGACGGTCATTCCCGATATTCCAGGGGTCGAACAAGCTTATCTCGGCCTCCTTTCAGCCCCGCAATTCCTTCGACTTGTCGAAAATGACAACGAGGAGGTGCTTACTTCGCTTTTCTATGACAACGTAAGGCACTGGCAGGAATGGAATCCTGTAAACTCAGAAATGCGAGATACCCTCAGCTCACCAGAGGGAGCACGTTATTTCCCGTTATTGAACAATGGCGTCACGATTGTTGCCCGGCGAATCCAACCAACCGGCAACAAATTCCTCCTCGAAGACTATCAAGTAGTCAACGGTTGTCAGACGAGCTACGTGTTGCACGAATGCCGGGCTGGCCTTGGTGAGAATGTTATGGTCCCGGTGCGCCTGATTGCAACGCAAGACGATAACATCAAGAATGCCATCATCAAGGCAACAAACCGGCAGACCCAAGTAACTGAAGACCAGTTATTTGCGCTGTCTGATTTCCCCAAGAAGCTGGAGGCATACTTCCCTACATTTGATGGCAGGAAGAAGCTCTATTACGAGAGGCGATCCAGACAATATAATGGTGTTGCCGGTATTGAGAAGGTTCGTGTGATAAATATGACGGCTCTTGTAAGAGCCTTCGCAGCCATCTTCCTCAAAGCTCCACACCGGACAACACGTAACTATAAGGCTCTGTTGCGCAGCGTGGGAAAGGATATCTTCAATAAAGACCACCGCTTAGAGCCATATTATGTGGCCGCCTTTGCGCATTACCGTTTAGAGTTCCTGTTCCGAAACCAGAGTCTGCCAGCAGAACTCAAGCCGGCGCGTTATCATCTACTTCTCACCTATAGAATACTTGTGGGCGGGGAAAGATTGCCCCCCATGAACTCTCGTGAGATGGCGCGATATTGTAATATTCTGATGGAAAGTCTCTGGGACGACGACGCCTTAAGAGCGGTATTCGCAAATGCTGAAACACATGTCCGTGCAGTGGCAGCTGGGAATCTTCACCGAGACAACATACGTACCGAACCGTTCACAGAAGCCTTGCTGCAGCGACTAAGGGAAATTTCATGACACGCTCCGAACAAATCGCTACATCTGACCAATTTGCTCGCCACATTACTTGCCAAACTGCGCACATATACTCAGAGAGGCAAAAATTGCAGAGATGATCTTCATATTCTCAATGGTATTTTGGAGGGTGGGTGTGTTTAGATACCGCTTTGAGGTAAGGACTACAGCCGAAATCTCTTCTGCGGAGGCCGACGCTCAGGCACGTAAGCATGGGGCAGCTTCCGCTCGTTCCATTCCTGGGACACATAAAGGTTGCAGTAGCAGCTGCCATATGCAGCCACATCTGGCTCCCGGTACACACAGGGACAGATAATGTCCTGATCCCAATGTCGATCCTCCGCCGCCAGCCGGCAGGGACAACACATGTAGCCATACCGTTTTTGGTTGATCAACAACCCTTCCAAGAGATCAAAAGTCCTCTTTTTATTTCTATTAAAATAGTAGCCTTTGGCCTCTTGACTTTTCTTAAGAACCTCGTAAAGTTGTTCAACATTCATTTGATTCCTAGTATCTTCTTAATTTCTTTTTTTTGCAGGCCAACAATGACGCTATCGCCGATAACGATGGTAGGGAAAGCGCACTCTGGACTTAACTCCTTAAGTTCTATCAGAACCTTCTTTCTCTCTTCGGGAGCTAACTCATCAACGTTAATACATTTATACGCAATCCCGCACTGGCTCAAAAATTCCTTGGCATCTCTACAATGAATGCAGGTACTCAATGCATAAAGTTTGACATCGCACCGCTTATTCATCTTGTCCTTACCGCTTTGATTTGCGAATCTTCGTTTTATTAGAAACTAACAAGCGTTACCTTCACAGGCCGGGAGGCCATGTGCCACTCTTTTTCCTGACTTCTGACTACTCGAGGACTCTATTTAATTCCCTTCACCTGTCATTCTGAGGGAGCGAAGCGACCGGAGAATCTCATAATTTACGAATAAATACTAGATCCTGCGCTTCGCTCCGGATGACAAAATGACTGTGGGGAAAAGTTTCTCCTCTTCTACTGCTCCTTCCAGGCCTTGCGGCTCAGCTCGATCTTTTGGCGCACCGTTTTCCAGGCCTCCTTGGTGAGGAAGGACTCCCGCCAGCGCCGCACCATGCGCTCGAACAACTCGTAGGGCAGCGCCAAGGTGATCTCATCGGGTTTGAGGAACTTGCGGTCCGATGGGTCCCAGCCGCCGAGCACCGCCTTGATCTGGCCCCGCTCCAGGTACTTCAGGGGCCAGGCGACAATGTTGGTGCAGCCGGCCCCGAAGGGGGATTGCACCACCTCAAAGTCATTGGTGACGAAGGTAGCCAGTTGGTGAAGGCCGCAGATGGTTTCGGCCCGGCCAAAAAAGATCACCACCTCTGGCGTTTCCTCAGGACCGAATTGGCTGAGTTGTTTGAAGACGCAAAACTGCTCCGGGGCCGGCCTGGGGTCCACGACCTCGAAGAAGCGGCGCACCGCCGCAGGTGAGTCCAGGTAGCACTCGCCTTCGAACACCCCAGGCTGGCCGGTGGAGACGTAGTGGACGACGCGCTCCAACTGGGGCTTCAGGAACCCCAAATAGAAGGCGCCCCCCAGGCAGCCGAAGCGGGTCTGGTCGAAGCAGGCGGGCCGCTTCAGCCTCCGGGCCCGCCAGAGCACCCCGATGACGCAGGAGAAATTGGTGAAGGCCGCTTCCCAATCCAACTCGCCGGCCCTCTCCTGCTCGGCGCTGGGCAGCACCGCGGCCTGGGGGGAGATGGCCTCCCGGGGGGCCACGGGGGTGTAGTGCAGGCCCAGGGGTTCTTCCCTCAAGCCCAGGATGGCGCAGAAGGCTTCAATTTCCGCAAGATCGTCTTGAATGGTCATCGGCCGCCCCTCCATTTTAGGAAAGCCCTGCCCCGCGCTCAGCCGCCCCGCCCAGGGTGATGTCCCATGATTGCATTAAATTTCAACTACGTGTTTAGCCCAAGAATGTTGCGACCTTTGGTCCCGCCGCCCCGGTGGCCCAGCCCATTTACCGATAGGAAATTAATTAAGCATCTCTCCGGGCCAGTCAAGGCGAGCCCTGAAGAAAGGCGGGGTTGCGGCCCTATCTGCCCCATGGAATCTTTCTTGACAACCCGGGTAATATTTTTTATGATAGCTAGTGGATAAATTCACAAAATATTAACAAAATTAAGTATATATAAATACGACGGAAGGTAATCTTATGGCAGCCGAAAAGCGAGATCCGGTGGGCAAGGTAATGGTGGTGGGGGCGGGCATCGCCGGGGTGCAAGCCGCCCTTGACCTGGCCAACGCAGGCTTTTACGTACATCTGGTTGAAAAGAAATCGGCCATCGGCGGAGTCATGGCCCAATTGGATAAGACCTTCCCCACCAACGATTGCGCCATGTGCATCATCTCTCCCAAGCTGGTGGAATGCGGCCGTCACTTGAATATTGAGATTATGCCCCTGTCGGAGGTTAAATCGATTGCCGGCGGGCCGGGCAACTTTAAGGTGACCGTGGAAACCCAGCCCCGCTTCATCGATCCGGCCAAGTGCACCGGCTGCGGCGCCTGCACCGAGGTCTGCCCGGTGAGGATCCCCGATGAATTCAACCTGGGCCTCGGCGAAGGCAAGGCCATTTACCGCCTCTATCCCCAGGCCATTCCCGCCACCTTCGCCATCAAGAAGCTGGACCGGGCCCCCTGCGTCCGGGCCTGCCCGGCCAATCTGAGCGCCCAGGGCTACGTCCAGTTGATCAAGGAGCACAAATTCCCGGAGGCCCTGGCCATCATCATGGACCGGCTGCCGCTGCCCGGCACCATCGGCCGCATCTGTCCCCACCCTTGTGAAACCGACTGCCGCCGCCAGGAAGTGGATGAGCCCATCGCCATCTGTAACCTGAAGCGCTTCGTGGCCGACGCGGTGGATTGGGACGCCCTGCCGGTGCCCGAAATTCCCCCCAGAAGCGAGAAGGTGGCCATCGTCGGCGCCGGCCCCTCCGGTTTGAGCTGCGCCTTCCACCTGGCCCTGCAGGGGATCCAGGCGGTGATCTTCGAGGCTGCGCCCGAGGCCGGCGGCTGGCTGCGCTACGGCATCCCGGAATACCGGCTGCCCCGGGAGGTGCTGCACCGGGAAGTGGCCTACATCCAGCGCCTGGGCGTCACCATCAACTATAATGCCCCCATCGGCAAGGACCGGACCATCAACGACCTGCTGACCCGGGACGGCTTCAACGCCGTCTTCCTGGGGGTCGGCGCTCAGGATTCGGTGCGCATCCCGGTGCCGGGGCACGAGTCCCGGGGGGTCCTCTGGGGCGTCGAGTACCTCAAAGACTCGGCCATGGGAAAGGAGCAAAAACTGGCCGGCAAAAAGGTCCTGGTCATCGGGGGCGGCAACGTGGCCATGGACGTGGCCCGCACCGCGGCCCGGCAGCGGGGCCAGGTCACCCTGATCTGTCTGGAATCCCCGGAAGAGATGCCCGCCTCCCCCTGGGAAGTGGAAGAGGCCCGGCAGGAAGGGGTGGAGATCATTAACCGCTGGGGCGTCAAACAGATCCTGGAGAAAGGCGGCCAGGTCACCGGCATCGAATTGAAGGCGGTGGCGCGGGTCTTCGACGAGCAGGGCCGCTTTGCTCCCACCTATTTCGAAGATCATACCAGGGCTGAGGACGCCGACGTGGTCATCATGGCCATCGGCCAGAAGACCGACCTGAAGTTCATCACTAAGGCCGATCGCATCGAGCTCACCCCCCGGGGCCTCATCCAGACGGACCCGGAGACCAAGGCCACCAGCCGGGAAGGCGTCTTTGCCGGCGGCGACGTGGAGACCGGTCCCTATATCGCCATCGCCGCGGTGGCTGCCGGCCGCGAGGCCGCCATCTCCATCGACCGCTACCTCCAGGGCCAGGATTTAAAGGCCGGCCGCCAGACGCCGCTCAAGCCCCTGACCAAGGAAGAAGGCAAGTGGTCCCCGGTCCGGGCCGACATCGAGAAGAAGCAGCGGGCCTTGATGCAGACCCTGCCGGTGGAACAATGGATCGAAGGCTTTCAGGAAATCAACCTGGGCTACGGTGAAGAACAGGCGGTGGCCGAAGCGGCCCGCTGCATCAACTGCGGGGTCTGCTCCGAATGTATGCAATGCGCCCTCTCGTGCCAGGCCCACGCCGTGGCCCACGACCTGGGGCCCCAAACCGTCAACCTGGAGGTGGGCGCCGTGGTGCTGGCCCCGGGCTTTACGGTATACGATCCCACCAAATATGCGGCCTATCATTACTCCAAGCTGCCCAACGTGGTCACCTCCCTGGAGTTTGAGCGGATTCTCTCCGCCTCCGGGCCCTATGCCGGCCACCTGGTGCGGCCCGGCGACCATCAGGAGCCCAAGAAGATTGCCTGGCTGCAATGCGTGGGCTCCCGGGACTTGAACCACTGTGACAACAGCTATTGCTCCGCGGTTTGCTGCATGTACGCCATCAAGCAGTCGGTGATCGCCAAGGAGCATTGCAAGGAATACTCCCTGGATACCGCCATTTTCTTCATGGACATGCGGACCCACGGCAAGGATTTCGAGAAGTACTATTGGCGGGCCCAGGACGAACACGGGGTGCGCTTCATCCGCTCCCGGATTCACACCATTGACGAGGTGCCGGGCACCGGCGACCTGGCCGTCCGCTTCCTGGCGGAGAACGGCGAACTGAAGACCGAAGTCTTCAACCTGGTGGTCCTGTCGGTGGGCCTGGAGTCCTCCCAGGACGCCTTGACTTTGGCCAGGACCATGGGTATCGAGGTCAATCCCGCCACCCGTTTTGCCGCTACCTCACCCTTTACTCCCGTGGACACCGACAAGGAAGGCATCTATGTCTGCGGCGTCTTCCAGGCCCCCAAGGACATCCCCCAGTCGGTGATGGAGGCCTCGGCGGCCGCGGCCGCGGCGGGCAAGCTCCTGGCTCCGGTCCGGGGGACCCAGATCAAGGTGCGGGAACTGCCCCCGGAGATCGACGTCGCCGGCCAGGCCCCCCGGGTGGGCGTCTTTGTCTGCAATTGCGGCATCAATATCGGCGGGGTCATCAACGTGCCGGCCCTGGCCGAATATGCCGCCACCCTACCCGGCGTGGTCTTCTCGGACCAGAATCTCTTCACCTGCTCCGCCGACACCCAGGATAAGATCCTGAACGCCATCAAAGAGCAGCACCTGAACCGGGTGGTGGTGGCCTCCTGTTCGCCCCGCACCCACATGCCCATGTTCCAGGAAACCATCCAGACGGTGGGCCTCAACCCCTACCTCTTTGAAATGGCCAACATCCGGGACCAGGACTCCTGGGTGCATATGCACGAGCCGGAAAAGGCCCTGGCCAAGGCCAAAGACCTGGTGCGGGGCGCGGTTGCCAGGGTGGTGCAATTGGAGCCGCTGCACAAGCAAGCCTTCCCGGTATTCAAGAACGCCCTGGTCATCGGCGGCGGGGTGGCCGGCATGGAAGCGGCTCGTTCCCTCGCCGGCATGGGCTTCCCGGTTCATCTGGTGGAAAAGGGCGACCGGCTGGGCGGCAATGCCTGGAACCTGGTTACCAGCGCCCGGGGCTACGACTACCGGGGCTACCTGGAAGACCTCATCAAGCAGGTGGAGAAGCACCCCGACATCGAAGTCCTGTTCAACTCCGAGGTCAAGGAAACCAGCGGCTTCATCGGCAACTTCAACACCACCATCAGCACCCCGGCGGGCGAACGCCAGGTGGAGCATGGCGCCACCATCATGGCCACCGGCGGCCAGGCCTACCAACCGGAGGAGTACCTCTACGGGCGGCACCCCAATATCTTCACCTCCCTGGAGTTTGACAAGCTGATCGCCGGGAAGGACCCCAGGATCGCCGCCGCCAGCCAGGCGGTCTTCATCCAGTGCGTCGGGTCTCGGGAGCCGCAGCGGCCCTACTGCAGCCGCCTGTGCTGCACCCACTCGGTGGAGAGCGCCATCGAACTGAAGCGGCTTAAGCAGGACCTGGACGTCTTTGTCCTCTATCGTGATCTGCGCACCTACGGGGAAAAGGAACTCCTATACAAAGAGGCCCGGGAACTGGGGGTGATCTTTATCCGCTTCGACCTGGAGGGCAAACCCCAGGTGGAGCAGGACGGCGACGGCCTGAAGCTCACGATCTTCGATCCCATCCTGCAGATGCCGGTGGTCTTGCGGCCCGACCTCCTCACCCTGGCCAGCGCCATCCTGCCCAATCCGGTGGAGAAACTGGGGGAGATCTTCAAGGTGCCCCGCAACGCCGAAGGCTTCCTCAACGAGGCCCACGCCAAGCTGCGCCCGGTGGACCTGCCCTCCGACGGCATCTTCCTGGCCGGGCTGACCCACTATCCCAAGCCCATGGATGAGTCCATCGCCCAGGCTATGGCCGCCGCGGGCCGGGCCGCCACCTTCCTGGCCAAGGATATGGTGGAGGTGGGCGGCATCGTGGCGGTGGTGGACCAGGACAAATGCGCCGTCTGCCTCACCTGCGTGCGCACCTGCCCCTTTAACGTGCCAGTCATCGACTACACCGTGGACGCGGCCTATATCGACCCGGCCAAGTGCCAGGGCTGCGGCATCTGCCCGTCGGAATGCCCGGCCAAGGCCATTACCTTGAAAAACTTCAGCGACTCCCAGATCATCGCCCAAGAAACGGCGCTGGCCGCGGGCTAAAGGAAGGAGAGAGCCATGACCGGCGAATTTGCTCCCAAAATCATCGGCTTTTGCTGCCGCTACTGAGCCTACAGCGCGGCGGACCTGGCAGGTTCGATGCGGCTGCAATATCCCCCGGATATCAAGATCCTGATGATGCCCTGTACCGGGCGGGTGGACATCCTTCACCTGCTCAAGGCCTTCGAGGCCGGGGCCGACGCGGTCTTCGTGGCCGGCTGCCTGGAGGGCGAATGCCATTACCTCAGGGGCAATATCCAGGCCCGGAAGCGGGTCAATAAGGTGAAGCAGGACTTTGCCCAAATGGGTTTCGAGCCGGAACGCCTGGAGATGTTCAACCTGTCATCTTCGGAAGGGCCGCGCTTCGCGGCCATCGCCAAGGAGATGGTGGCGCGGGCCTTGAAACTGGGCCCCAGCCCGATGAACCACCAGGCCCGGGAGGCCTGGCTGAAGGCCAAGGCGGCGTAAGAAAGCGGGAGGAAAGTTGGAAGAGAGGGCAAAGGGCTTATCCCCTTACCCCCTTCCCCACACCCCATCCCCAATCCAATAGGTAGGGGCGACCCGCCGGGTCGCCCCTTAAATTTAGCAAGAACCGAGAATATAAGCAAATTGCGAATGTTATAAGTTTTTAAACAAAATCAGGAAATTGCAAAAAAAGAGCGGACACCTGGGTCCGCTCCTATGCTTTTGGGCTGACCGCCTTTTCTGCTTACTGCTCACTGCTCACTGCTTACTTCCTTCTAATCCACCCAATAGTTCGGCGCTTCCTTCATGATGATGACGTCGTGGACATGGGACTCCTTGAGGCCGGCGGGGCTGATGCGCACGAATTTGGCCCTGGCCTGGAGTTCCCGGATGTTTTTGGCCCCTACGTAGCCCATGCCGGAGCGCAGGCCGCCCATGAGCTGATATATGACGTCGGAGAGCCAGCCCCGGGAGGGTACCCGGCCGACGATGCCTTCCGGCACCAGCTTGCATTCCAGATCCACGTCCTCCTGGCAGTAGCGGTCCCGGCTGCCGGTCTTCATGGCCTCCATCGAGCCCATGCCCCGGTAGATCTTGTAGCTGCGCCCCTGAAAGATCACCGTCTCTCCCGGGGACTCCTCGGTGCCGGCGAAGAGTGAACCGATCATCACCACCTCGGCCCCCGCGGCCAGGGCCTTGGTCACGTCTCCGGAATACTTGATGCCGCCGTCGGCCACCAGGGGCACGTCGGCTTCCCGGGTCACCCGGGCACAGTCCAGAATGGCGCTGAGTTGGGGCACTCCCACCCCGGCGATCACCCGGGTGGTGCAGATGGAGCCCGGCCCCACCCCGACCTTCACGGCGTCGGCCCCGGCCCGCACCAGGTCCCGGGCCCCTTCGCCGGTGGCCACGTTGCCGGCGATCAATTCCACCTGGGGGAAATTCTGCTTGGCGTCGGCCACCGCCTCCACCACCCGATTGGAATGGCCGTGGGCCGTATCGATGATGATGACGTCCACTCCGGCCTTGAGCAGGGCGTCGATCCGTTCCTCCCGGTCCGGGCCCACCCCCACCGCTGCCCCCACCCGCAGGCGGCCAAACTCGTCTTTGCAGGACCAGGGATATTTGCGGATCTTCTCGATGTCCTTGATGGTGATGAGGCCGTGCAGGTCGCCTGCCTCATCCACCACCAGCAGCTTCTCAATGCGATATTTGTGGAGCAGGGCCTTGGACTCCTCCAGGGTGATGCCCACCGTCGCGGTGACCAAGTTGTCCTTGGTCATCACCTCCTTGACCTTCTGATTCAGGTTGGTCTCGAAACGCAGGTCCCGGTTGGTGACGATGCCCACCAGCTTGCGTCCCTCCACCACTGGAATCCCGGAGATGCGGTAGCGCTCCATCATCTGCAGGACGTCGGCGATGCGGGCCTCCGGCCCGATGGTCACCGGGTCGATGATCATCCCGGACTCCGATTTCTTCACCTTCTCGGCTTCCAGGGCCTGGGCGGCGATGGCCATGTTGCGGTGCAGGATGCCGATCCCCCCCTGGCGAGCCAGGGAAATGGCGGTGTCGGCCTCGGTAACCGTGTCCATGGCGGAGCTCAACAGCGGAATGTTGAGGCTGATGCGCCGGGTGAGGCGGGTGCTCAGGTCCACCTCGCTGGGCAGCACCGCCGAGGCCGCGGGCAGTAACAGGAGGTCATCGAAGGTATAGGCATAGTGAATAGGGTCTGGGCTCATGAGGGCATCCTTGAGTTTTGAGTTTTGAGTTTTCGGTGTCCCGTTTTTATTAAAGAAAAATTAACCCCTTTGGAAGGCCGGCTTATCTGGACGGCGCCTGGGTGACAGGCTGCGCAACGGTCGCGGCCGCAAGCAACCGTCCTCCGGCGCCGCTCTTAAAATATGCTGCCTATTTTAACTCAAAACTCGAAACTCGAAACTCGAAACTTCATTCAAACATCATTAAAACTTGCCAGAACCCCTTCCAGGAGCCCGGCGTCGACCACCACCAGGGAGTCCTGGCCAAATGCCTCCAGGATGGCCAGAATGAGCAGGGCCCCGGCCGCCATGACCCCCGCCTTGCCGGGCTCGAGCCCGGGAAGCCTGGCCCGCTCCGCCTCAGGCAGCCGGCAGATGATCTCGCTCAGCTCCGCCACCCGGGTGCGGGTCAGGAGCAGGTTATTGACCCGGTCCGGGTCGTAGCGGCTCAGCCTGAGGTGCATGGCCGCCAGGGTGGTCGCCGCCCCGCCGGTGCCCACGAATCTTGCGCCGCCGAGCCGCGGCGGCGGGAAGGTCCGGTCCCGGAAGCGCGTCAAATCCTGGGCCACCAGCCGTTTCAGGGCAGCCACCTTCTCCTGGGCCGGCGGGTCGCCCAGGGGATGGGCCTGGCTCAGGGTAAGGACCCCCAGGGGCAGGCTGGCAAACTGCGATTCCCGTCCCGGCCGCGCCAGGGCGAATTCGGTGCTGCCGCCGCCCGCGTCGACCACCAGGACCGGGGTCGACAGATATGACGGGGCCAACGCCGAGAGCACCCCCGCCAGGGATAGACGCGCCTCCTGCTCCGGGGCCAGAACTCGAACTTCGAAGCCCAGCCCCTGACGCAGCCGCTCCAGGAAGATGGGGCCGTTCTTGGCGGCCCGCACCGCATGGGTAGCCACCACCAGGCAGTTCTCCACCCCGTAGTCGGCGAGCGCCTGCTTAAAACCTGACATGGTCTCAAGGGTTCGGGCCATGCCCTCCGGGGCCAGTTCCCCGGTCTGGGCCAGGCCCCGGCCCAGGCCGGTGATTTCCCGGAGGCGCAGCAGGAGGCGGAATTTCCCGGGTCCCTGGGGTTCCGCCACCGCCAGGCGCACGGTGAGGCTGCCCAGATCGATGGCGGCAAAACGAATTTTGGTTAAGGGAGATTGGCCGGCGCCGGTCATAATAGCGGTCAGCTTTCAGCGGTCAGCTTTCAGCTATTTTGAATGAGGTTAGCATTTGCTATCCTTTTGGTATTTTGCCTTTAGCTTTTTACTGCTCACTGCTCACTGCTCACTTCCATCCTTTTCCAAGATATGGATCTCCGGCAAGGTGCGCTGCTGCTCGCCGCAGTCGAGGCCGTAGCCCACCAGGAACCCCTGGGCCACCGGAAATCCCACGTAGTCCAGGGGGACCTCAACCTCCCGGCGTTCCCGTTTGTCGATGAGGCAGCAGATCTTCAACGACCGGGGGCGGTGGCTGGCCAGGTGTTCCCTGAGGAAGGCCAAGGTGAGGCCGGTGTCCACGATGTCTTCCACGATGAGGACATGGCGGTCCCTGAGGGGCACCTCCACGTCCTTGGTAATATAGACTTCACCGGAGCTCTCGGTGCCGGCCCCGTAACTGCGGAGGCGGACAAAATCGACCTCCACCGGAAACTCCAGGGCCCGCACCAGGTCTGCCATGAAGATGAAGACGCCCTTGAGGACGCCCACCAGCACCGGGTTCAGGCCGGCATAGTCTTGGCTGAGGCGGGCCCCCAACTCCCGGATGCGCCCTTCCAGGTCCTGCCGGGAAAAGAGGCAACGCCCGGCGCCAGCGCTCATAACACCTTCCTCCTTCACCGCTAACCATAAAAAAAGCGGGGCGGGTTGTCAAACCTTAATCGGCCGGGAGCGGTGAAGCCCCCCGGGGCAGAAGTGTCCATAACAAATTTGAGGGAAAGACCTCTGCGAAAGTCCCCATTTTGTCATTCTGAGGGAGCAAAGCGACCGAAGAATCTCATAAATACTGAGGAAATACGAGATCCTTCTCTTCGCTCAGGATGACAAAGTTGGTTTTCGCAATCGTCAGATCCCTAATCAGCTCAGGCCTCGTTGATTCCCGCCCCGGTGATGGTCACATACCGGTAGGGGGGGCCCAGATATTCGTCCCGGGCAGCCAGCTTCTCCATGCCGGCCCGAGCTGCCGCCACCAGGCTGGAAATGGGGGCCTTCTCTTTCAGGAGCCGGTTGAGGGTAAATTCGAGTCCCAGCCGCCGGGGCAGGGTGAAGACCTGGGTCACCCGGTTCCATTCAATTTTGGGAGGCTGGGGCCGGTCCCAAATGACGCAGAGCTGACCGCCCGCGGCGGAGTAGCCCGCCAGCACCAGATAGAGATTGACGATGGGGTCCGGAGGCGCTTTTTCACACATGCGGCGCAGGATCTCATCATAGCGGCCGGTGAAGAAAGGGATGGCCGCCTCTATGAGGGCGTTTAAGTCCGCCAGCCCTTCCTCCCGGGCAAAGGCGGCAAAGTCTTTGCAGAGGTCGTGGGCCTCGATGGCCCCGGCCGAAGCCAGGAGCGCCTGGGGAGTAACCGGCACTATCCGGTCCAGGGTGGCGAAGCGTTCCTCACCATAAGGCTCAAACAACACCGCACGGCTGTCGGCGGCAACCAGGACCCCATCCGGGGCGGCACAAGCAATCAACTGTCCCATCTTTATCCTCCTGAAGTTGGGAATCAGATATCCGCTTCCCTAAAAAAATTTGCTACTTTAGAAAATAATCCGGTTTCAGCCTCTGGCAAGGGAGCGATATGGGAAATGGGCCGGGAAAATTATAGGTAACGGCATAAACCATTGCGCCTCCCCGGCGACGGGACGGGCGCCGCCTGGGGATAGTATTGTCTTTAATCCGGCGCGCTGACCATTTGCCACCCCTTTCCCCTGTCGCTCCCCTCTGCCTGCTCCCGGGCAGCCCGGCCCAGCGAAGCTCAGCGACGGTCGGCGGCGTTTGCAAACGGCCAGCGAATATGCTACGTTTCGCCTAGCTTTTTAGACTTTGAGGAAGTTCGTGAGGACGTCCATGACTGCTGCCGATAGCGAATCTGCACCGGAGGAAATCGATGCGGAGATGGCCGAGCGCCTACGGCCCCTGGTGAACGAAATTCTGGAGATCTTCAACCAGCGGCAAGTCTCACCTGCGGACGCCGGTATGGTAGTGCTCTCCCTGACTTACCGGCTGCTGGAGGTACTGAAAGAGGCCCCGGAGGCCAGGCGCCATTTCATAACCACTTTGATCACCCTGATTAACAACTTCTTGACCGGGGAACTGGAATCCGCCGGCGGGCCAGCGGGCGAATTCATGGTGAAGGAAGACTTTTAGAAGCTGGTTGCCGATTTTCGGGATGTGATATGGAAGGCAAAGGCGCCAATATTCTGGAGTTGATCGGCCGCACCCCCATGGTGCGCCTGAACCGCCTCAACCCCAATCCCCGGGTCCAGATCTTCGTCAAACTGGAATACTTCAACCCCGGGGGCTCAATCAAAGACCGGCCGGCCCTGGCCATGATCGAGGCGGCGGAGGCGGCGGGCGAGCTTACCCCCGAAAAGACCGTCTTAGAAGCCACCAGCGGCAACACCGGCATCGGCCTGGCCCTGGTCTGCGCCGTCAAAGGCTACCGGCTGCTGCTGGCCATGCCCGAATCCGCCTCCTTGGAGCGCAAAAGGATCCTCAAGGCCTTAGGGGCCGAGTTCCTCCTCACCCCGGCCCACCTGGGAACCGATGGCTCCATCGAGGAGGTCTACCGCTTGAGCCGGGAAAATCCGGAAAGATATTTTCTGGCGGATCAGTTCAACAACCCGGTCAACCCTGCGGCCCACCGGGCCACCGCCCAGGAGATCTGGGACCAGAGCGGCGGCCAAGTCACCATGGTGGTGGCCACCCTGGGCACCGGCGGCACGGTCATGGGCCTATCCCGCTATCTGAAGGAGTTTAATCCGGCCATCCGGGTGGTGGCGGTGGAACCCTTCCTGGGCCATGCCATTCAGGGTTTAAAAAACATGAAGGAGTCTTATAAGCCCGGGATCTTCGACAAGAGCCAGACCGACGTCATCGTCAATATCGAGGATGAAGAGGCCTTTGAGACCGCCCGGCGCCTGGCGGCGCAGGAGGGCCTGTTTCTGGGGATGAGCTCCGGGGCCGCGGTGGCCATCGCCATCCGCCAGGCCCGGGAACTGGCGGAGGGCTTCATCGTAGCCATCGCCCCGGACAGCGGCGAACGCTATCTCTCCACCCAACTCTTCGTGGAGAAAGAGGTTCCCAGCCTCCGTTTTTACAACACCCTGAGCCGGGCCAAGGAGGCCTTCCAACCCCGGCACCCGGGGGCGGCGGCCATCTTTACCGACGGCCCGGCCCTCAACAGCAACCTCTCCCTGGGTGTGGCCCGGCGCCTGGTGCTGGCCGACCTCTTGAGCCGCTATCTCACCTCCCGGGGCCTCAAGGTGCGCCAGGTGGTGAGCCTCATCGACCTGGACGACCGCGCCATCGCCGCGGCCGAGGCCGCGGGCCAGGACTTGCCCCAGTTCACCGGAAGGTACCAGCGGGAATTCTTTGAGGACCTGCGGGCCTTGCGGCTCCAGGAGGGGGTCCTTTATCCACTGGCCTCGGACCATATCGCGGAGATGATCGATCTCACCCGCAAACTCCTGGAGCGGGGCTTCGCCTATGAGAAGCTGCGCTCCGTCTATTTCGACATCTCCCGTTTCAAGGACTACGGCCGCCTCTCCGGCGTGGACCTGGGCAAGATCCGGGTGGGGAAAACCGTGGACTTGGACGAATACGCCAAGGAAAACCCCCGGGATTTCACCCTGCTGAAACGGGCCAAGCTTTCGGAGCTGAAGAAAGGCCTCTATCATTCGACCCCTTGGGGCCAGGTGCGCCCCAGTTGGCACCTGGAGAGCGCCGCCATGGCCCTGAAGCACCTTAAGGAGACCGTGGACTTCCACGTGGGCGGGGTGGAGTCCCTTTTCCCCCACGATGAGAACGAGAACGCCCTGTTCGGGGCCGCCACCGGCAAACCCCTGGCCCACGCCTGGCTCCACTGCGAACGGGTGCTCAAGGAGGGCCGGCCCCTGAAGGACGAGGCGGCCGCCGCGGTGCGCGACCTCACCGCCCAGGGCTTCAGCGGCGCGGACCTGCGCTTCTTCCTGCTGGCCACCCACTACCGCAAACCCTTGGCCTTCACCCTGGAAAACCTCAAGGCCGCGGCCCAGGCCCGAGCCAGATTGGACCACTTCCTGGCGCGCCTTTCCCAGGTAACCGAAGAGGGGCCGGCGGACAGCGCCATCGAAGAGCGCCTCTTCCAGTTGAAAAAAGAGTTCGTTGCCTCCCTGGATGACGACCTCAACATCTCCCGGGTCCTCTCCGGCCTCTTCGCCCTGGTGGGTGATCTGAACGCCGACCTGGACCGGGGCCGGCTGCGGCAGGGCGCCGCGGCCGCGGTCAGCAACCGCCTCCGGGAGTTGGACGAAGTGCTGGCAGTGATGAACCCGCCGCCAGCCACCGCGGCCCGGGACGAGGAAATCGAGGCGCAGGTCCGGGCCCGGGAAGAGGCCCGGCAGCGCCGGGATTGGACCGCCGCTGATGAGATCAGGCAAGAACTGGCCCGGCAGGGCGTCGAGATCACCGACACCGCCGGCGGCCCGCGCTGGCGCCGCCGGGGCTGAGGGGCGCCGCGGCGCACAGGCCGAATACCGCTTCAGGGAAGTTTTTGGGGAGCCACAGGCTTTAGCCCAGGCCCTTTGTGGTTAGCGGGGGATATTCCGAGAAGACTGGTCGGGACGAGAGGATTTGAACCTCCGACCCCAGCGTCCCGAACGCTGTGCTCTACCAGGCTGAGCCACGTCCCGACCTCATATTAATTTATCCAAAAGACCGGGCCGGGGCAAGAGAAAAGCATCGCTAGCGCCTCTGGCGCCCCCGGAAGGGGACTGCCAAACTCCCTTCCCCCTGGGCGGGAGTGATGGCGGGCGGGGGTGGTATCGCCCCTGGAGTCTTAGCCGCGGCAAATTGCCGCTCTCCATCCCGCCCTCTCCCCGCACAGGGGAGTTGGCCAATACTTCAGTGCCGCAAGATGGATAGATAAACGAAAAATAAAATGGCATGGCCTATAATCATTCCCTGGCGCCGGCTCTTCCTATTTTGCTGCCTGGCCCTGGTTGCCTTCAGCCTGGCGGCGGCGGGCTGCAAGGCCGCCAAGGATGAGAAGCAGTACGGCGGCCCCGACACCGGCCCCGCTTATGGCGATTGGTTCATCGACGGCTCCATCGGTGACGCCAGCACCCTCCTGCCTCCCCTGGCCACCGACGCCGCCTCCGGCGACATCAATGGCCTGGTTTACGACGGCCTGGTGAAGTACGACGGCAACCTCAACCTGGTGGGCGCCCTGGCGGAGTCCTGGGAGATCTCCCCTGACGGCCTCACCATCACCTTCAAGCTGCGCCACGGCGTCAAGTGGCACGATGGCGCCCCCTTCACCTCCAAGGACGCCCTCTTCACCTACCAGGTGATGGTGGATCCCAAAACCCCCACCGCTTACTCCGGCAACTACCTCCAGGTGAAAAAGGCCGAGGCCCCGGACGACTACACCTTCCGGGTCACCTATGGCCAACCCTTCGCCCCGGCCCTGGAGAGCTGGGGGCTGGGCATCCTCCCCCGGCACCTCCTGGAGGGCCAGGACCTCACCAAATCCCCTTTGGCCCGCCATCCCATCGGCACTGGGCCTTATAAATTCCAGTCCTGGCAGAGTGGCGAGAGGATCGTCCTCACCTACAATCCCGACTACTTCGAGGGCCGGGTCTATCTCAACGGCTATGTCTGTACGGTGAAGCCGGACACGGCCACCATGTTCCTGGAACTGAAGGCGGGCAATCTCGACCGTATGACCCTCAGCCCTATACAGTACACCCGCCAGACCGAGTACCCCAAGTTTGACCGGATGTACAATAAATACCGCTACACCCAATTTTCCTACGTCTATCTAGGCTACAATCTGGAGGACCCGAGGTTTGCCGATCGCCGCGTGCGCCAGGCGCTGACTTACGCCATCAACAAAAAAGAGATTATCGACGGGGTGCTCATGGGCCTGGGGCAGGAGGCCTACGGGCCCTACAAGCCCGGCGCCTGGTTTAATGACCCCGGCGTCCGCAAATTCTCCTACGATCCCCAGAAGGCCAGGGACTTGCTGGCTGCCGCCGGCTGGCAGCTCAACCCCGAGGGCATCCTGGTCAAGGACGGCCGGCCCTTTGAGTTCACCATCCTCACCAACCAGGGAAACGACGTCCGGGAGCGCACCGCGGTGATCATCCAACTGCGCCTCCGGGAGGTGGGCATCCGGGTGAAGATCCGCACCGTGGAATGGGCCGCCTTTGTCAAGGAATTCATCGAGAAAGGCAACTTCGAGGCGGTTCTCCTGGGCTGGAACACCGGCATCGACCCGGACCAGTACGACATCTGGAGCTCTACCAAGACCAAGCCCGGGGAACTCAATTTCACGCATTACCAAAACCCGGAGGTGGACCGGCTGCTGGAGGAGGGACGGCACACCTTCGACCGGGAAAAACGCCGCCAGGCCTATTTCAAGCTCCAGGAGATCCTGGCGGAGGATCAGCCCTACACTTGGCTCTTCTGGCCCGACGCCCTGCCCGCCATCTCCAAGCGCTTCCGCGGCGTCAAGCCCGCCCCCGCCGGCATCGACTACAACTTCATCAAATGGTACGTGCCCCTGGCCGAACAGAGATACACCATGTCGCCGTATTGACCGAAAGAACCTGGCATGGCGTCAGGTTGGATAAATATTGGTGACATTTTGAATTTTGCCTAAGATAATTGAGCCATGGAGACAACGGCCTACCTCTTGGAAGCCTTCCGCAGCGAAGGTCTCTCCCATGTCTTTTTGGTGCCGGGAGGTCTCATAGACCCCTTTTTGCCGGCACTTGCGGCTACGGCTGGCATAACCCCGATTGTGGCCGCCCACGAAGGTGGCGCCGCCTATATGGCCGACGGCTATGCCAGGGCTAGCGGGCGTTTTGGTGCGTGCTTCGCCATCGGCGGGCCGGGGATTACCAATATGGTCACTGCCATTGCCGCCGCCTGTACTGATCAATCGCCGGTGATGGTCATCTCGGGACAAGTGCCGTCGGATTGGGAGGGGCGCGGCGGTTTCCAGGATTCCAGTCCCGCCACTTTAAATGATGTCGCTCTTTTTCAATCCTTGACCAAGTCGTCCCTGGCCGTGGAAAATCCTCATTTGATCAATTACCATTTGCGGGCCTCCTTCATGAAGATGCTGGCCAGCCCGCAAGGACCGGTGCATATCAGCCTCCCCATCGACATTCAACGCACCGAGGTTCGCCTGCCCTGGGACAGGCTCGATGCCTCGGTCTATTCCCCCCGCTTTGTTGACCTGCCAGCCCTGGAGAGGCTGTGGCAAATTCTCCTTCCTGGCGGCCCGGGGCAAACCCCTTCCAGGATAGTGATACTTGCCGGCGCCGGGGTGGAGAAATCCAGGGCCAGCAGTGATCTTCTGGCCTTCGCGGAGCAATTTGAGATTCCGGTGGCCACCACCCTTCGGGCCAAGGGGGTCTTCCCCGAGGACCACCGGTTATCTCTGGGAATCTTCGGCTATGCCGGCCACCGCCATGCTATTGAGACCATCTTATCCGGGGAAATTGAGGTGCTCCTGGTGCTGGGATCAGGCCTGAGCCAGCGGGACACGTTATTTTGGGACCGGAAAATGTTACCCGGGCGCGCCTTGATCCATGTGGACCTGGACCCCAAGGTCATCGGCCGCACCTGGCACACGGAAGTACCCTTGGTGGGTGATTGCGGGCAGGTGTTGCGGCACCTCCTGGAAGCCGAGCCGCAGCGCCTGGCCGGCTTGGCCGCCAGCAACCAGGAGCGCCGCACCTGGCTGGAACGCCTCCGGTCTGCAAGCCCGCGCTATTACGATGAGGAGTTTATCAACAGCGACGCGGTGCCCCTGCATCCGGCGCGGGTGCTCAGCGACCTGCGCCGGGTCGCGCCCCGGGACACGGTGCTCCTGGTGGACTCGGGGGCCCACCGGGCTTTTTGCGGCCATTATTGGGAGGCGTATGAGCCGCTCAGCTACCTTTCGGCAACCAACCTGGGCCCCATGGGTTGGGCAATTGCGGCCGGCATCGGGGCCAAGCTGGCCCGGCCGGAACGGGCGCTGGTGGTGGTCACCGGGGATGGCTGCATGTTGATGCACGGCATGGAGATCCAGACGGCCGCTCGTTATGGCCTCCCGGTGATCTTCCTCGTCATCAACAATAGCGCTCTGGGTAATGTCTGGTTGCGGGCCCACCGGGAAGGACCCGGCCCGGCGGCCCTCGCCGAGTTGCCTACCCATGATTGGGCCGGTTTCGCCCATTCCCTGGGTCTGCAGGCGGCCACGGTGATGGCTCCGGCTGAGCTTGAACCGGCTTTTCAGGCGGCCCTGGCCGCAGGCGCCCCTTATCTCCTGGACGTCCGCTGCGACCGGGCCTTTACCACCCCCGTGACGCCATACAACCAGGCCAAGAAGGAGTGGGTGGACAATGACTAATCCAGCGCCTCAGGCGGGAGCCCGGTTCCATGGCGAGACTTCCTGACCCCACTGCTTCATTAAGCCCCCAAGGCCGGGCACTTTATGCGCAGTTGGCAGCCAAGCGGGGGCGTATCGACGGCATGTATCGCAGCTTGTTGAACCACCCGGAGCTCACGCAGCATGTCAGCGACCTGGGCACGTTTTTGCGGTTCGGGTCCGGGGCCTTGCCCGATGCCTTGCGGGAACTCCTGATCCTTTGGGTGGCGAGAGAGTTGGGAGCCGCATATGAATGGGTCAAACACGAACCGGTGGCCAGGAAGTTTGGCGTCTCCGCCGCCGTGATCGAGGCGATTCGCGCCCGCCACGAGCCCCAAGGACTCGAAGACCTGCAGCAAGCCGCCCTCACCGCAGCCCGATGCGTGCTCTCCCGGCGCTCCATCCCCCAGGTAGTGCAAGACGAACTGACCGCGGCTTTAGGGTTGCCGGGAGTGGTGGAACTGGTAGTGCTATGTGGTTTTTATGAGATGATCGCGGCGGTGATTTTTGCCTTCGATGTGCCCCTTCCCGAAGGTGCGCCAGACCCTTTTGGGAGTACCGGCGCTGCTCCCTAGCCGGGAAAAGTCCATAGCGATGTGAAAAACTATCTTTAGCCTGGGGCTATGCTTATCAAAATAAGATTGGGAATCAGTGCCTGCCTGCTCGGTGAAAGAGTCCGGTTTGATGGCGGGCATAAGTGGGATCGTGTCATTACCGAAACCCTGGGCCCGTTGGTGCAGTTTGTCCAGGTCTGTCCCGAAGTCGAATGCGGCCTGGGAATTCCCCGGGAGGCCATGCAACTGGTATCGGGTCCTGGGGGGCCCCGCCTCGTGACCATCGGCACCCAGGTCGATTACACCGAGCGCCTGCGGGCCTGGGCCAAAAAACGCCTGGCGGAGCTGCAGCGGGAAGATCTGTACGGCTTTATCTTTAAGAGGGGCTCCCCCAGCTGCGGCATGGAGGGGGTAAAGGTCTATCATGGCAAGGGGGGGCTGGCCGGGACCGGGGTGGGCCTCTTCGCCCGGGAATTTATGCAGCATTTTCCCTTATTGCCCGTGGAAGATGAAGGCCGCCTGCAAGACCAGGCCCGGCGGGAAAATTTCCTGGACCGCCTTTTTACCTTGAAGCGCGGGCGAGAAACCCAGGCATCGGGGGCCAAGGGTACTTTTCCACCTTAACTTGATTAAGCCCGTAGGCCAGGAAACTTCTGGTATCTCCTTCACGTCCGCAGCGCCAACTCCTCCACCATCCGGTCGGCGCAGGCCAGGATGAAGTCCCGCTGTAGCCGGGTGGCGTAGCCGATGCAGGTGCAGCGCATGGTCTCGCGGCTGCGGATGAGGAATTCGAAACGCACGAAATCGTCCCCCAACTCCACCGCAAACCGGAAGGGCCGGCACTGCCGGTGGTCGAACTGCTCCGGACTCAGCAGGTCCTCCGGCAGGTCCACCCACCAGATGCCATCCAGGCTCGAGGCGACGGCGTGCTCAGACAAATAGGCCCGCACCCGGGGCAGGTCGGCCCGGGCGATTTCATCCACTAGATACTGTTTCATAGCGTTAATTCATGAGCCGGCGGCCCATCTTCTAAATTATTAGAAAAGTGGTAGAGAGGGCGCCGCGCCCGCCGCTCAGTCCGCACCGGCGAGACGCCTGGGCCAGCAATTCTTTCAAAAACCCGAAAGGTAATATCTGCACCGACGCTCGACCTTAAACCTTGAACCGTGAACCCAGGTTTAGGGTTCAGGGGAGGCTGGGGGCTGGGCCTGGAGTGCCGCGTCCACCGCGGCATAGCCCCACAAGGCCAGCAGGAGGCCACAGGGCAGCCAGAACAAGGGATGGCGCACGGTGTCCAACAACAGCAGGCGGCCCATCTCCCAGGTGAGGGGCCGGGGGTAGAAGACCGTGGTATATTCCTGGGAGACCAGGATGAGGCCCAGGATCACCACCAGGGCTAAAAGAAAGTTGGCCCCCAGCACCAGCAGCACCCCCTTGCGGCGCTGCTGTTTATAGAGTTGCCCCAATCCTGGAAAGACCAGGGCCGAAAGGAGGAAGGCGGTCACCTGCGGGCGCATGGCTTATCATATCCGAAATTTCCCGGGGCGGTCAAGGGAGCGGCAGGGAGATCGGGTGGCCGGGAGCACCGCTCTTCAGGCCAGGCAGGGGCCTGACCGGCAAATGGCGTCCAGGGGGGGAGCTTGGGCTAATCACTGCGGTACGGGGCCCCGGCGAGAGGCCGGCGCTGCCGGTCCGGGAGCCCCGGCTTGATTTTATGCGGCGATGGGGTAAACTATATTGATGTCATCGGCTGGGAGGCCGTTCTTTTGGATTATAAAGAGACCCTGAATCTGCCCAAAAGCGATTTCCCCATGAAGGCCGACCTGCCCCGGCGGGAGCCGGCGCTGCTGAAGCGCTGGGCCGAAACGGACCTCTACGGCCAGCTTCGCAGCCAAGGCCGCGGCCGCCCCCGGTTTATCCTCCACGACGGCCCGCCATACGCCAACGGCCACATCCACCTGGGGCACGCCCTCAACAAGATTCTTAAGGACATCATCATCAAGAGCCGGCAAATGGCCGGCTTCGATTGCCCCTACCGGCCCGGCTGGGATTGCCACGGCCTCCCCATCGAACACCAGGTGGATAAGGAGCTGAAGGCCCGAAAGCTCAGGTTGTCCCAGGTGGAGGTGCGGAGCCGCTGCCGGGACTATGCCAAAAAATTCATCGCCATTCAGGGAGCGGAATTCCAGCGTCTGGGGGTGCTGGGGGATTGGCGGCGCCCCTATCTCACCATGGACCCGGCCTACGTCGCGGAAATCCTGGAAGAATACGGCCGCTTCTATTTCAGCGGGGCCATCCAGCGCAGCAAAAAACCGGTTCACTGGTGCGCCACCTGTCGCACCGCCCTGGCCGAGGCGGAGGTGGAGTACGAAGAGCACCGCACCCCGTCCATATTTGTGAAATTTCCTCTGGTGAGTCCGCCGCCGCAGTTGCCGGAACTGGGGGAGCTGCAAAACGTCTCCCTGGTCATCTGGACCACTACGCCCTGGACCCTGCCGGCCAACCTGGCCATCGCGGTGCATCCGGACATAGACTACAGCGCCTTTGCCGTGGGAGACGAAATAGTGGTGGTTGCCTCCGACCTGGCCTGCCCTGGTGCTGATGCAGCATCAGGCCCTCCGGGGCGTGAGCTCCCCGGCTGCGCCCGGATAAAAGGCCGTAAACTGGAAGGCGCGGTCTATCAACACCCCTGGTTGCAGGACGGCAAAGAACGCCAGGTGATCCTGGCGAACTACGTCACCCTGGAGGCCGGCAGCGGCCTGGTGCACACCGCCCCCGGGCACGGCCAGGAGGACTTCGACAGCGGTGTCAAGTACGGCCTGGCGCCCTACTCCCCGGTGGACGACGCCGGACGCTTCACCGCTGAGGTGGAGCCGCCGGAATTAAGGGGACAGCAGGTTTGGCAGGCCAACGCGGCCATCATCGCATTGCTCAGGGATAAAGGCAAACTCTGGGGCCATCCTAAAGAGATGACCCACAGCTATCCCCACTGCTGGCGCTGCAAACAGCCCATCATCTTCCGGGCCACGGAACAGTGGTTCATTTCCATGGAGAAAAACGGCTTGCGGCAGAAGGCCCTGGCGGCCATCGGGCAGGTCACCTGGATTCCCCGCTGGGGCCGGGAACGCATCTACCAGATGGTCGAGCGCCGTCCCGATTGGTGCATCTCCCGGCAGCGCTCCTGGGGCGTGCCCATTATCGCCTTCCACTGCCGGCAGTGCGGCCAGGCGCTGCTCACCCCGGAAATCCTGCAGGACCTCATTGCCCGGGTGCGGGCTGAGGGCGCCGACTTCTGGTTCGCGGCCCCGGTTTCCGAGCTGCTGCCGCCGGGGACCCGGTGCCCCTGCGGCGGGGCCGATTTCCGTAAGGAAACCGATATCCTGGACGTCTGGTTCGACTCCGGGGTGAGTTGGGCCGCGGTGCTGGCCCCCGACCCGAACCAGGAACTGCCCGTCGCCGACCTCTATCTGGAAGGCTCGGACCAGCACCGGGGCTGGTTTCACTCCAGCCTCCTGACCGCGGTGGGCAGCCGCGGCCGGGCCCCCTACAAAGGGGTCCTGACCCATGGCTTCGTGATGGACGGCGAAGGCCGCAAGATGTCCAAATCCCTGGGTAACGTCATCGCCCCCCAGGAGGTCACGGACCGCTACGGGGCCGAAATCCTCCGGCTCTGGGTGGCCTCGGAGGACTACCGGGACGACGTTAGGCTCTCCCCGGACATCCTGAGACAGTTGGCCGACGCCTACCGGCGTTTCCGCAACACCGCCCGTTTCATGTTGGGGAACCTTTACGACTTCGATCTCGAGAGCCACCTGGTGCCGCCCGAGCAGCGGCAGGAATTGGACCGGCTGGCCCTCTCCTGGCTGGCCCAACTCCTGGAACGGGTTAAGCAGGCCTACCAGGATTACGAATTTCACCTGGCCTTTCACCGGCTGCACCAGTTCTGCGCCGTGGAGATGAGCGCCATCTACCTGGATATCCTGAAAGACCGCCTCTACGTTTCCCGGGCCGACTCCCCGGCCCGTAAGAGCGCCCAGAGCACCCTGTGGGACTTGGTCAAGGGCCTCACCCTGGCCATGGCCCCTATACTAGCGTTCACCGCCGAGGAAATCTGGGATTACCTGCCGGGCAGGAACAAGGCGGCCAGCGTCCACCTGGAGGGCCTGCCGGCGGCGCCGGCGGGATTTCCCGATGAGGCGCTGCTGGCCAAATATGAGTTCTTGTTGAAGGTGCGGGGCAGGATCAACCAGAGTTTGGAAGAAGCCCGTAAAACCAAGCGGATCGCGGCGTCGCAAGAAGCTGTGGTCAATTTGGGGGCCGCTCCTGAGCTTTATGAGAAACTTGCGGGCCAGATCACCGAGCTACAGACCCTGGCTCAGGTGGCGAGATTGGAGGTCCAACGGGTCGAAGACCTTGCAGGGGAAGGTACCGGCCCCACAGAGGTCCCTGGTTTAGTGGTTCAGGTGGCTAAAGCGCCGGGAGAAAAATGTATCCGCTGCTGGTTCCATTACCCGGGCGTGGGCGAAGATCCCCAGCATCCCCAGGTCTGCCGGCGCTGCCGCCAGGTGTTGGAGCCATAAACACGATTCTGGGGTTTGGGGATTTAAAGAAAAATCAACAACGACCGTCAAAAAAAGATTTGAGGCGCCCAGAGCCGATATGTCCCGCAAGCTCGCCATCCTTCTGGTCATCCTGGTATTGGGCCTGGCCCTGGACCAGGCCAGCAAGATGCTGGTCCAGCAACTCCTGCCGCTGGGGACGCAAGTTACCGTGGTTAAAGGCTTCTTCAACCTGGTGCACGTCCACAACCGGGGGGCGGCCTTCGGTTTGCTGGGACAACTGCCGGCCGGGTTCACCCGGATACTTTTTATCACCCTCAGCGGCCTGGTGGCGGTGGTGGTGGGCTATCTTTGGTGGCGCCTGCCGCAGGACTGCTGGCGGGCCGCCGCGGCCTACAGCCTCATCCTGGCCGGGGCCCTGGGTAATCTCCTCGACCGGCTGCGCCTGGGAGAGGTGGTGGACTTTCTCGACTTCTACTGGGGGCGCTACCATTGGCCCGCCTTCAACGTGGCCGACAGCCTGGTGTGCCTGGGCGCCGGCTGGCTGGCGTGGGTAATCTTAACCGAAGAGTATACTGACCATGCATCCGATCCTGTTTAAATACGGCCCTGTGACCCTGTACACCTATGGCTTTTTCCTGGCCCTGGCCTTCCTCGGCGCCATTTTCATCGCCGGCCGCGAGGCCCGGCGTCTGGGCCTGCCGGTGGAGACCTTCTTTGACCTCTGCTTCTACGCGGTGGTGGCCGCCCTGGTGGGCTCCCGGCTGATGTACGTGCTCCTCGACTGGCGGACCTTTCTGGCGCACCCCGTGCAGATCTTTGCCATCTGGTCCGGCGGCCTGGACTTCCAGGGCGGGGTGATCCTGGCCCTGGCGGTGGCCATCTGGTTCATTCGCCGGCGCCGCTTGCCCTGGCGGCTCACCCTGGACGCCCTGGCCCTGGGGATGCCGGTGGGCCAGTTTCTGGGCCGGATCGGCTGCTTCATGGCCGGTTGCTGCTACGGCTCCCCCAGCTCTCTGCCCTGGGCCGTGCTCTTCAACAATCCCCAGACCCTGTGTCCGCTGCGGGTACCGGTGCACCCGGCTCAGCTTTACGAGGCCTTCCTGTCCCTGGTGGTGGTCTTCGGAGTGCTCAGCCTCCTCAAGACCAGAAAGAGTTACGATGGCCAGGTGATCCTCGCCTATTTTTGCCTGGCCGGCGCGGTGCGGTTCGTGGTGGAGTTCTTCCGCAGCCCCCTCGATTATCGCGGCCCGACGTACTTTGGCTGGATGCCCCTGACCCAGCTCATTGCCTTGGGTATGGCTCTGGTGGCCGGGGCCCTGCTGGTCTGGTTCGGCCGGCGGTCGCGGCCGCGGCCTCAGGGTAATCAAAGATAAGGAGGCGGCCGGCCTTAACGCTCTCCCCGCGGGGAAGGTTCTAGGCAGGAACCAGTTACTGAATAACTGACCGGCCAATAGTTTTGATGACAGCCACCGTCCAAATTGCCGATTTTTCCATAGGTGACGCCGGCCTGGTGATGATCGCCGGCCCCTGCGTCATCGAGTCGGCGGCGGCCACCCTGGCAATCGCCCGGACCCTGAAGGAGATGGCCCGGGAGTTGGCCCTGCCCCTGATCTTCAAGGCCTCCTACGATAAGGCCAATCGCACCTCCCTGGCGTCCTACCGGGGCCCGGGGCTGGAGGAAGGCCTGGAGATCATGGCCCGGGTCAAGGCCGAGGTCGGGCTGCCGGTGCTCTCCGACGTCCACCAGGTGGCCGAGGTGGAACCCGCCGCCCAAGTCCTGGACGTATTGCAGATTCCCGCCTTCCTCTGCCGCCAGACCGACCTGGTAGTGGCTGCGGCCCAAAGCGGCAAGGTGGTGAATATCAAGAAGGGCCAGTTTCTGGCCCCCTGGGACCTGGGGCCGGTGCTGGAGAAGGCCAGGGCCGCCGGCAATGAGCGGATTCTCCTTACGGAACGGGGCTCCAGCTTTGGTTACAACAACCTGGTGGTTGATTTCCGCAGCCTGGCCATCATGCAGGAGTTGGGCTGCCCGGTCATATTGGACGTAACCCACAGCGTCCAACTCCCCGGCGGCCAGGGGGCCTGCTCCGGGGGCCAGCGGCAGTTCATTCCGCTCCTGGCCCGGGCCGGGGTGGCGGCAGGGGTGGACGGCCTCTTTATGGAGGTGCATCCTGACCCGGAGAAGGCCCGCTGCGACGGCCCCAACTCCCTGCCCCTGGATCAGGTCCCGGCCCTGTGGCGGGAACTCAAGGAGCTGCATGAATTTCTGCGCCAGCAGCGGCGGAAGAAGTGAGAGACCAGACTCAAAATTCGCAACCGGGCGGCCCGATCAGAGACGGTGCCTGTGCCGCGGTCGCCCCGACAACTAACTTATGATCGGCGTCTTCGATTCGGGATTCGGCGGGCTGGTGGTGCTGCGGGAGTTTCTCCAGGTCCTGCCGCACTATGACTACCTCTACCTGGGGGACAATGCCAGGATTCCTTATGGCACCCGCTCGGACCGGGTAGTGCAGCGCTTCACGGAACAGGCGGTGGATTACCTCTTTCGCCAGGGCTGCCAGCTCATCGTCCTGGCTTGCCACACCGCCTCGGCCCGGGCCCTGCGCCGCATCCAACAGGTCTATCTGCCGGGGCGTTACCCCCAAGGCCGGGTCCTGGGGGTGCTGATCCCCACGGTAGAGGAAGCCCTGGCGCGCAGCCGCAGCCGGCACATCGGGGTCATCGCCACCGAGGGCACGGTGATCTCCCGGTCCTTTGAACTGGAGCTGCAAAAGCTGGACCCCGGGGTGGAGGTGCTGCAGCAGGCCTGCCCCCTGTTAGTGCCGTTAATCGAGTCCGGCGAGCAGGAGTGGGAAGGCACCGCCATGATCCTCTCCCGTTATCTGGCTCCTTTCCAGGGGGGCCGGGTGGATACCCTGATCCTGGGCTGTACCCATTACTCCATCTTGAAGGAGCAGATACTCAGCCTCCTCGACCCTGGCCCGGAACTCATCTGCTCCGGGCAGGTGACTGCGATTAAGCTGATGGACTATCTCCGGCGCCACCGGGAGCTGGAGAGCCGCCTGAGCCGCGGCGGCACCCGCCGCTACCTCTCCACCGACCTCACCCCGCGTTTTAAGCAGCTTGCCAGCCTCTTCATGGGGCAAGAGATGGATTCGGAGGTGGTGGAGCTGTAGCCATGGCCCAAAAATACGGCGCCGTCATCAATGACCTGGTCCTGGTGCACCATGACCGCCAGCCGGCGTTTTACGCCCGCATCAACGACATCAGCCCCGACGTCAAGCGGGGCTGGTATCTGGTGGAACTCCTGGTGCTCACCCTGCCTTCCCAGGTCATGACAATGATCCTGGACGAGTCTCACCTCGGGGGAGAAGAATTTACCATGGGTGGCCGGCCGGTGAGGCTGGAAGTCATTCCCCCCAAGCCCCCGGCAGCGCCGGAAACCCCTCCGGCAGGCCCGGGCAAGATAATCCCCCTGGTGCGCAAAACCTGATTTAGGGGTGAGCTGCGAGCTGCGTCCCGGTGCCGGGATACCGGGTGGCCTGACACCAACAAAATAATCGCCAGGCAGGGGCCGGCCCAGGATGCCGACGTTGGCCTCGGGCCCCTGCCTTTTTATCTTCCCGTATCCATGCTATAATCTAGCCAGCCCGCGTCGGGTTTTTCCGAGGCGGGCGTTGAGCTTCACCTTTTGCGAATCTTTACCGGGATAGCCCGGGATCCAGCCATTTTCGGTGGCCTGCGCCAGGCGAGGGCCGGTTCCAATGAGAATCTTACTGGTACAACCCACCACTAAATATCCGGATCGCCGCGTCCTGCGCAGTCGCAAGCGTTGGCTCTTGGGGATCACCCTGCCTTATCTGGCCGGCCTCACCCCCCGGGAGGTCATGGTAGATCTGGCCGACGACCGTCTGGTGGAGATTCCCTACCACCGCCAGTATGACCTGGTGGGCATCACCGCCACCTGCGCCACTGCCGAGCGCGCTTACGAAATCGCCGCGGAGTTCCGCCGGCGCCGGGTACCGGTGGTGATGGGTGGCTTCCACCCCACCCTGCACCCGGAGGAGGCCATGGAGCACTGCGAGGCGGTAGTGGTGGGAGAGGCGGAGGACGTCTGGCAGCAGGTCCTGGAGGACGCCCGCGGCAAGCGCCTGAAGGGGCGTTACCAGGCCCGGGAGTTGCATCAACTGGTGGGCCTGCCCCGGCCCCGCCTCGAGCTGGTGGATTTCCGGCGCTACCGGGTGAAAATCATCCCGGCCCAGACCACCCGCGGCTGCCCTTATCACTGCGCCTTTTGCGAGGTTCCCATCGTTTACGGGCACACCTACCGCCGGCGGCCCCTGGACGAAGTGATCGCCGAGATCCAGGCCAACGTCCGCATCACCGGCCTCAAAAACATCTATTTCATCGACGACAACCTCACCGGGCACATGGACTACGCCAAGGAGCTGTTCAAGGCCCTGATGCCGCTGAAGCTCCACTGGAGCTGCCTGTGGACCATCAACAGCTCCCGGGACGAAGAACTGCTGGACCTGGCCAAACGTTCCGGCTGCAACCACGTCAACATTGGCATCGAAAACGTCTGCCCCGAGTCCATCTCCGCCATCGACAAGGTGCAGAATCCGGTGGCGGAGTACGAATGGCTCCTGGGCCGCTTGCGGAAGAAGGGCATCTTCTATTCCCTGAACTTCATGTTCGGGCTGGACGGGGACCACACGGAGCTTTTTGACGAAACCCTGGCCTTTCTGGAGAAGATCAAGGCGCCCATGGCCTTTTTCAACGTGGCCACCCCGCGCCGGGGCACCCCTATGTGGGACCGGCTCCAGCAGGAGGGCCGGATGCACAATCCCGACGCCGAAAAGTATCTGGGGATGGTGTGCAACTTTTTCCCCAGGCACATGAGCCCGGATGAATGCGAGGCCGGCGTCTGGCGCTGCTTCCAAAAATTTTACTCCTTTTCTTCCATCTGCCGCCGGCTGCTGCTGCCCCCGACCAGCTACGTCTTTCAGGGGCTTCCCAGCAATCTCTTTTTTCATTGGTCGGCGAACCGCAAGATCGACCCGGTCGATTTTTACTAAGAGAGTAGGGGGAAGGCGTTATGGCTAATTATCAGGTAAATAAGACCTATCAGGAAATTAACGACAAAATCAGGAAGGGTCAAGCGGTGGTGGTCAGCGCCGAAGAGATGGTCGGCCTGGTCCGCAGCCAAGGCGAGGCGGCCGCGGCCCGCACCGTGGACGTGGTGACTACCGGCACCTTTTCCCCCATGTGTTCTTCCGGGGCCATCCTCAATTTCGGCCATGCCAAGCCGCCCATCAAGGCGTCCAAGGTCTGGCTCAATGACGTGCCGGCTTACGCCGGGCTGGCCGCGGTGGACGTTTACCTCGGCGTCACCGAACCCACTCAGGATGATCCTCTCAACAAGGTCTATCCCGGTGAATTCAAGTACGGCGGCGGCCATGTGATCCATGACCTGGTGGCGGGCAAGAGCGTGCATCTGGTGGCCGAGGCCTACGGCACCGACTGCTATCCCAACAAACGCCTGGACCGGGAGATCACCCTGAAGCAGATGGTCAACGCCATCCTCTGCAACCCCCGCAATTGTTATCAAAATTACAACGTGGCGGTGAACCTCTCCAAGCGCACCATCTATACCTACATGGGGCCGCTGCGCCCCAAGGCGGGCAATGCCAATTACTGCACTTCCGGGGAGCTGAGCCCTCTGTTCAATGACCCCTATTACCGCACCACCGGCATCGGCACCCGTATCTTACTGGGCGGCGGAGTGGGCTACGTCGTCTTCCCCGGCACCCAGCACAATCCCGCCAAGCCCCGGTCCGAGCACGGCATTCCCCTGGGTCCGGCGGGCACCCTGTTCGTCATGGGCGACCTGAAAAAGATGACCCCCAGGTTTCTGGTGGGCGTGAGCCTCCTGGGTTACGGCTGCTCTTTGTCCGTGGGCCTGGGTATCCCGATTCCCATCTTGAATGAGGAGATGGCCCACTTTTGCGGGGTAGCCGACGAAGAGCTGCTGGCCCCCATTGTGGACTATGGCAGCGATTATCCCGCCGCCACCGGCCGCGTCCTCGGGCAGGTGAGTTACGCCCAGTTAAAGCGGGGCAGCCTCACCCTGGGCGGCCAGGAAGTGCCCACCGTGCCTCTCTCCAGCCTGGTGCGGGCCCGGGAGATCGCCCTGCTTCTGAAGGAATGGATCAGCAAAGGCCAATTCCTGTTGGGCGAACCGGTGGAGCTGCTCCCGGGGAGCGAGGCGGTCCACTGCATCCGCACCCGCAGCCGGGATAGTTGAGGGGTCTTCCCGAGGGAGCGCCGCGGGCCGCTGGTAATTCCCAGCTCTCAGGGACTCATTTCTTTCCCTGTTGTTGCAGTTTGGCCCAGGGGTCCCTCAGGCTCACGGTGCGGTTGAACACCAGGGCCCCGGGGGCGGAGTCCTTGAGGTCGGCGCAGAAGTAGCCCTGGCGCTCCAACTGATAGAAGCTGCCCGGGGCGGCGCCCGCCAGGCTGGGTTCCAGCCGGCAGGAGGAGAGCACCTCCAGGGAGTTGGGGTTGATATCCGCCATGAAATCTCCCCCATGTTCG
Organism: Desulfobaccales bacterium; assembly: GCA_052326585.1. GTDB lineage: Bacteria > Desulfobacterota > Desulfobaccia > Desulfobaccales > 0-14-0-80-60-11 > JAPLJC01. The sequence continues at coordinate 32,160 of JBKQLU010000021.1, forward strand.
GCCCCGGGTTCGGGCCGGGTGAACAGCCGGTCATAAAGGCGCACCTCGGCCGGGATGGCGTGGCGGGCTGAGACCCAGTGCAGGGTGGCCTTCACCTGGCGGCCGTCCGGGGCATAGCCGCCCCGGGTCTGGGGGTCGTAAGTGCAGTGCAGCTCCGCCACCTCTCCGGCCGCGTCCTTCACCACCTCCACGCACTTGATGAAGTAGGCGTAGCGCAGACGCACTTCCCGGCCCGGGGCCAGACGGTAGAACTTCTTGGGCGGCTCCTCCAGAAAGTCCTCCCGCTCCAGGTAGAGTACCCGGGAGAAGGGCACCTTGCGGCTGCCGGCGGCCGGGTCTTCGGGATTGTTCACCGCCTCCAGCTCCTCCACCAGGTTCTCGGGGTAATTGTCGAGCACCACCTTCAGGGGGCGCAGCACCCCCATCACCCGGGGGGCCGTCCGGTTCAAATCCTCCCGGACGCAGTACTCCAGCAGGGCCAGGTCCACCAGGTTCTCCCGTTTGCCCACCCCGATGCGCTCGCAAAAGTGGCGGATGGCCGCGGCGGGGTACCCCCGGCGGCGCATCCCGGCCAGAGTGGGCATGCGGGGGTCGTCCCAACCGGCCACGCGGCCCTCGTTCACCAGTTTCAGAAGCTTGCGCTTGCTCATCACCGTGTAGCTCAGGTTGAGCCTGGCAAATTCGATCTGCTGGGGATGGCAGGGAACCGGCAGGTTATCCAGGGTCCAGTCATACAGGGGCCGGTGGTCTTCGAACTCCAGGGTGCAGATGGAATGAGTGATGCCCTCCAGGGCGTCGGAGATGGGGTGGGCGTAATCGTACATGGGGTAGAGGCACCATTTATCCCCGGTGCGGTGATGTTCGGCGTGGAGAATCCGGTACAGGACCGGATCCCGCATATTCATATTGGGGGAGGCCATGTCGATTTTGGCCCGCAGGGTTCGGGCCCCGTCAGGGAACTGGCCGTCCCGCATACGTTGCAGCAGGTCCAGGTTCTCGGCCACACTGCGGTTCCGGTAAGGGCTCTCCTGGCCCGGCTCGGTGAGGGTGCCGCGGGAATCCCTGACCTGCTCCGCGGTCAAATCGCAGACAAAGGCCTTGCCTTCCCGGACCAGATGCACCGCGTATTCATACATCGGCTCGAAATAGTCCGAGGCGTAAAAGAGGCGCGCCTCCCAGTCGAAGCCCAGCCAGTGCACGTCATTGATAATGGATTCGACGTACTCCACCTCTTCCTTGCTGGGATTGGTGTCGTCGAACCTGAGGTTGCAAAGCCCGTCGAATTGCCGGGCAATGCCGAAGTTGAGGCAGATGGACTTGGCATGGCCAATGTGCAGGTAGCCGTTCGGCTCCGGGGGGAAACGGGTGCAGACCCGGCCTTCATTCTTGCCAGCCCGCAGGTCGGCGGCCACCAGGTCGCGAATAAAGTCGGAAGGCTGCGTCTCAGTCTCGTGCATCAGGACCTCTAAGTAAAATTCCCAAAGGTGGCAAATTTAGCCACCAGGGTAATTAATCAACCAAGCCCCACCGGCCAAAGACCAACGCCGGCGGGGAGCCGCGGCCCAGCCTCCGGGGCTGCCAATTTTGGCCCGGCCGCCGTTGATGGCCTCGTGGTTAAAATATATACTAGAAACGAGGGCGCTACCCAATAGGGTGCGGTGACTATTTGGGATTTGCAGCTCACTGACTCAAGTTTTCCGCCAAGCAACTACTTGAGTTTTCTACCTGTGCAGGTTACAAGGGCGAAACTTGAATAACTGCTAAATGGCAATTGTCGCACAGCTCCCGAATTCCCGGCGAAAAAAGGAACCCTTTTGATGGCTCAAGAACCCTACGGCGGTTTCGAACAAGGGCCCATTCGCCCTCCCAGTGAAGCCGGGAGCCTCTTGCTCCGGGTGACCCGCAACTGCCCCTGGAACCGCTGCAAGTTTTGTTCGACCTACAAAGATACCCGGTTCTCCCGGCGCCCGCTGGAGCATGTGATCCGGGATATCGAGGCGGTTTACCAGGTGACCCAGCCCTTTAGCGGCAAGGACGGCGAGGCGAACCGTTTGGCGCTGGCCCGGCTCCAGGCCGGCGGCCATGCCCCCGGAGACCCGCGGGCCTGGCAGGCTGCGGCCCACTGGCTGCGTCACGGCCGGCAGTCGGTATTTCTCCAGGACGCCGACAGTCTGGTGATCGGCCCCGCGGATCTGGCCGCTATCCTTTCTCACTTGCGGCAGCGGTCCCCCGAGGTGCAGCGGGTGACCTCCTATGCCCGCTCCAGCACCGTGGCCCGCCTCAACCTCAGGGATCTTCAGACCATCCGGGAGGCGGGTCTAAATCGCCTGCACATCGGCCTGGAATCGGGCGCCAACGAAGTCCTGCGGCTGGCGCACAAGGGCACCACCCAGAACCAGCAGATTCTGGCGGGCCGCCTGGTGAAACAGGCGGGCCTGGAGCTGTCGGAATATTACCTGCCGGGGCTGGGCGGACGGCGCCATTGGCAGGCCTCCGCCCAGGCCACGGCCGCCGCCTTGAACGAAATCAACCCGGACTTCATCCGGTTGCGCACCCTGGCCATTCTTTACGGCACCCCGCTTCACCAAGATTATCAGAGCGGACGTTTCGAAAGGCTGACCGACCTGGAAATGGCTCGGGAAGTACAACTCTTCCTGGAATCTTTGCGAGGCATTACCAGCGTGGTGCGAAGCGACCACTTCCGCAACCTACTGCCGGAGGTTGAAGGGGCGCTCCCCCAGGACCAGGGGCGCATGCTGGCGGTGGTGGAGAATTTCCTCTCCCTGGATCAGGATGAACAGATGGTTTACCAGGTGGGGCGGCGCACCGGCATCTTCAACGGCCTGGCGGATTTAGAAGACCCCTGGCGCCGCCGCCGGGCTGAAGAGACCATCTGGAAAAATCGGATCACTCCGGAAAATGTGGATGACCTGATGGCGGAGCTGATGCGGCGCTTCGACTGATTTTTTAGAGACTACGTATTGACTTTTCCATAATCTGCCTTAATAGAGCAAGGAGGGTTCTTCAGGGGGACCTTTGGGGGATACACCTGCAAATTTAGTTCCACCCGGGGGGAAAGCTCTGGCTCAATTTAGGGAAGTGGCTACTGGGGTGTAATTAATGGCAGGTGAGTTGTTAAATAATGGCACTGGGGTGCCACCTTTCGGAGGGAGTTATGGGAATAATAGTGATAACTTTATGCGTCATTGCCGCCATCTTTGCTGCTTCCGCGCCATTCTACCTTAAAATTATGAGAGTTTCTGAAGGACGGATAGCCGAAAAACATCAGGCCGAAGTTGATCACCTGAAGGCTATGGCTGAGAGGGATCGTCTGGAAGCTGAAATGCTGACCTTAAAGCTGAAAGAGATACGGGGTGGCCAACAACCGGCATAAGAAGCACCCTTTAGAGTTCCGCTGCCAGATTTTTAAATCCTCCGGAGCAGTCTCCGCAACTGCGGCCAGGGGCGGGTGTTGAGGACATCGGCGGCTTCCAGCCAGCCTCGCCGCGCCTGACCGATCCCTAAGCGCATGAAGTTGAGGTCCGCGATACTGTGGGCGTCGGTGGAGATGGCCACCTTGACCTCCAGGTCCTTGGCCAGCTTGCAGTTGATGTCCACCAGGTCCAGGCGGTCCGGCTGGGCATCCAGTTCCATGAAGCAGCCCCGTTCTTTGGCGGCCCGCATCAGCCGCTCCATGTCCACCTCATAAGGCTCCCGCCGTTGGATCAGCCGGCCGCTGGGATGGGCCAGAACGTTAAAATACGGGTTGTCCATGGCACGGATAATCCTGGCGGTCATCTCTTCCCGGGTAAGGTTGAAGTTGTAGTGCACCGCACACACGGTCAGGTCCAGCCCCTTGAGAATCTCGTCTTCCAGGTCCAGGGTGCCGTCTTCCAAGATATCCATTTCGATGGCCTTCAGAATGGTAATGCCCTGCAATTTGGCGTTGAGGCGATCGATCTGGTCCATCTCGGCCGCCAGGTTCTTGGCGTCATAACCGTGGACCATGCTCACCCGTTTGGAGTGGTTGGTTATGGCCAGGTATTGATAACCCCGCTCCCGGGCAGCCTGGGCCATCTCCTCCAGGGTATTGCGGCCGTCGGTGGCCTTGGTGTGGGTGTGCAGGTCGCCCTGGATATCCGCCAGCGTGATGAGCCGGGGGAGGTGGCCCTGGTGGGCGGCCTCGATTTCCCCCCGATCTTCCCGCAACTCCGGTTCTATGTAGGGGAGGTCTACCGTGGCGTAGACCTCTGCCTCGGTCTGGCCGGCGATGCGCGCCTCTCCCCGAAAGACCCCGTATTCATTGACCTTGAGGCCACGCTGCACCCCCAGGTGGCGCACCGCGATGTTATGAGCCTTGGAGCCGGTAAAATAATGGAGGGCCGCGCCGTAACTCTCCTGGGGCACCACCCGCAGGTCCACCTGCAGACCGTTGCGCAGCACTACCGTGGATTTGGTGTCCCCCCGGGCCAGCACCTTGCGCACGTCCTCGTAAGTGACGAAGGCGTCCATCACCCGGACGGCCTCTCGGCCGGTTACCAGGAGGTCCAGGTCGCCCACGGTCTCCTGACGCCGCCGGTAGCTGCCGGCGGCTATGGCCTCCGCCGCCCCCGCCGCCTTGAGGTGCCGCACCAGGGACTCGGCCACGGGCTCCACCGTCACCAGCTTGTAGCGCTTTCCGGCGGCGCTGAGCTGACCCAGGCCCTCCAGGATCATCTGTTCGATCTTGGGGCCGAAGCCTTTGATCTCCTTAATCTTGCCGCTTTGGGCCGCTTCCTGCAGATCGGCGGTGCTGGTGATCCCCAGTTTCTGGTGCAGCAGTTGGACCCGCTTGGGGCCCAGCCCTACCAGGTTCAGCAAGAGCGCCAGGGCCGGCGGGGTCTGCGCCTCCAGCTCCTGGCGCAGGCCCAGGTCCCCGGTGGTAATAATCTCCCGGATCTTGCCCGCCAGGTCCTGGCCCACCCCGGGAAGCCGGGTAAGATCCTCGCCCTGGGCCGCCAGATCCGCCAGGCTTTGGGACATGTCAGCCACCACCCGGGCCGCGTTGCGATAAGCCCGCACCCGGAAGGGGTTGGCACCCTCGATCTCCAGCAAATCCGCCACCTTCTCGAAAATGTCGGCGATGTCTTGGTTGTGGATCGGCATGGGCAATCCGGCTGCAGGCGCCGCCTGGGGTATTTCCTTCAGCTCAGCGGCTGGGGCGGAATATCTCTAGAGGTTATTGCAAGAACCTGATTTCATTGCCATCCTGAACGAAGTGAAGGATCTCTCAGTCCCTCAAAAATACTAGATTCTTCGCTTCGCTCAGAATGACATTTTTGGGCAGCCGAGGCGGCCGCCTCAACAGGTCAGGCATTCTTTGGTGAGCCGCAGGGCCTCCCGGATCATCTGATTGGTATAACCCCATTCGTTGTCATACCAGCTCATGACCTTCACCAGGTCCCCGTCCACCACCTGGGTCATGCTGGGATCGAAGATGGAGGCGTGGGGGTTGGCGATGATATCCGAGGAGACGATGGGGTCCAGAGCATATTCCAGGATGCCTCGATAACGGTCACTGGCTGCCTCTTCCTTGAAGATGGCGTTGATTTCCTCCACGCTGGTGGCCCTTTCGGTGACGAAAACCAGATCAGCCAGGGAACCCACGGGCACCGGGCAGCGCACCGCCACCCCGTCAAACTTCCCCTTGAATTGGGGCAGGGTATTGGTGGCGGCCTTCGCCGCCCCAGTGGAGGTGGGTACCAGGTTGGCCGCCCCGGCCCGGCCCCGGCGAAAATTCTTGTGGGGCGCGTCCACAATGGCCTGGGAGGAGGTGTAGGCGTGAATGGTGGTCATGATCGCCTTCTTGACGCCCACCCGCCGGCCCATGACCTCCAATACCGGGGTAATGCAGTTGGTGGTGCAGGAGGCGCAGGAGATCATGCGATCGGCTTCCCCCGGCTTGGTGACCCCGTGGACGATGCAGCAGACCTCTGCGCCCTTGGGGGGCGCCGACAGGATCGCGTATCTGGCGCCGGCCGCGATGTGTTTGCCCAGGCCATCGGACCCGGTGAAGAGTCCGGTGCTTTCAAAGACGATGTCGATCCCCAGGGCCTTCCAGGGCAATTGGGCCGGGTCCCGTTCGCTCAAATATTTGATGGTTTTTCCCGCCACCTTGAGGGCCTCGCCGGCTGCCTCCACCCGATGTGGGTAACGGCCATAGACGGTATCGTAATTGAGCAGGTAGGCCAGATTATCGATGGGCATCAGGTCGTTGACCGCCATCAGCTCCAACTCCGGCCGCTCCAGAATATTTTTAAAAGCCGCCCTGCCGATCCTTCCCATGCCGTTGATTGCGACCTTGGACATACTTAACCTCCTCGGGAAACAGTTATCGAACTCGAAGTTATTTCAGAAACCCCATATGACGGGCCTGAGCCCTGTGAAGGCTATGCTCATTCTTCACGAAGGCTGATTTGAGAATAACCTGCCCGCGGTTATTCGCTATTATGTCTCAGGTGGACCCGGTAATGCAACTTGGCCATTATTTTATCTGGAGGCCTTTCCAGCAGTCACTTAAAAAAAAGCCTTCGGGGTGGCCGCCTGCCGCCATGGCCCTGCCAGCCACTTGAACCCGGGGGACCCGGTTTCCCCTCTTAAAAACATAATCACCTTCGCCGCCGGTGCAAGCGGCCGCCTGCGGCGCCATGAAAATTCGTGCTCCGGACGCGGCGGTGTACCATATGCTCCCGAACTACGGCTTGCCTTTGAGAAAAGGCATGTTAAGGTATAAGAACCGTAAATCCATAAAGTTGCATGCCTGCACCTGGCGGTATTGGGGTGGCATGGACTGGGAGGGGAGCAGCCATGAAGAAAGTCGAAGCCATCATTCAGCCCTTTAAGCTGGAGCCAGTGAAAGAGGCCCTGCACCAACTGGCAGTCAAGGGCATGACGGTCACCGAAGTGAAGGGGTTTGGAAGGCAGAAAGGCCTGCGGGAGGTCTACCGGGGCACGGAATACCAGATCGATTTCCTGCCCAAGGTGAAGATCGAGGTGGTGGCCCCGGATGAACAGATAGAGGCCATCGTCAACGCCATCACCGCCCAGGCCCGCACCGGCAAGGTGGGGGACGGCAAGATCTTCATCTATCCCCTGGCGGAAGTCATCCGCATCCGCACCGGGGAGAAGGGGGATGAGGCGGTTTAGTCCAGGAAACCCCGGTTTCCCAGGTTCCTCCTAATCCGCCGCTTCACCCAGGCGCCCTCAACGCGCCTGACAGGATGGGAATTGCCAGGACATTTCCAGCTATGATTTTTTGACCCTCCTCTGCAAAAAAAGAGGCAGCGGGGATTGGCAACATCCTCCTGGAATCCCCTTTTGCCAAGGGAAACTTTAATACCTTTAGAACCCTGGTTTTCTCGATTTAAGGCCTTACTATTTACCAGGCACAAAACTAGGATGAAACAGCCGGCCGGCCCACGGGCAGCTCCTGGCCTTGGCCGCCACCCTGAAAGGTCAATGTCCCTGCGCCGGAACAACTCAGCCCCCCAGCCCGCCGAAGAACTGACCTATTTCGGCTACCGGCCGGTGGCCGCCGCCGAGAAAGAGAGGCTGGTACGCCGCCATTTCGACACGGTGTCGGCCCGCTACGACTTTATGAATACCCTGCTGAGCTTAGGGCTCCACCACCTGTGGAAACGGACCGCGGTGCGGCTCCTGGAGCTGAAGCCGGGGGACCGGGTCATCGACATTTGCGGCGGCACCGCCGACCTGGCCCTCCTGGCCGCCCAAAAAATCGGCGCCAGCGGCCAGGTGCTGGTCTACGACATCAACCGGGCCATGCTGGAGGCGGGCCGGCCCAAGGTGGCCCGCTCCCCGTTGGCGGCCCGCATCGCCTTTCTCCAGGGGGACGCGGAGCGCCTCTCCTGTGCCGAGGCCGGTTTCGACGCGGCCATGGTGGGCTTCGGCATCCGCAACCTGACCCATCCCGAGCTGGGCTTTAAGGAGATGCACCGAGCCTTGAAGCCCGGCGGCAAGCTCATGTGCCTCGAGTTTTCCCAACCCACCACTCCCTGGTTCCGGCGGCTCTACGATTTTTATTCCTTTTACCTCATGCCTTTGCTGGGCCGGATCTTTGTGGGTTCCTGGCAGGCTTACACCTATCTGCCCGAGTCCATCCGCATGTTTGCCCGCCCGGAGGAGGTGTCGGCCACCCTGGCAGGCCTGGGATTCAAAGAGATCCATTTCCGGCGCCTCACCAATGGCATTGCGGTGATTCACCTGGGGGTGAAGGCATGAAGCTCAACCAGGCCGAGCGATTGGTGGTCAACAACCCGGTGCGGGTCATGATCCAGCGCCACATGGTCCGCTGGCTCTCTAAAACCGTGTCCCCGGGCCCGGGCGCCAGGCTCCTGGAGGTGGGCTGTGGCCGGGGCGCCGGGGCCGCCCTCCTCCTGGAGAAATTTCAGCCCGCGGCCCTGCATGCCCTGGACCTGGACCGGCGCATGATCTGGCAGGCCCAGGCCTCCCTGCCACCGGAGCAACAACGCCGCATCTTTCTGAACGTGGCCGACGTCCTCCACCTCCCCTACCGGGACGGCGCCCTGGATGGGGTCTTCGGCTTCGGAGTCCTGCACCACCTGCCGGACTGGCGGGGCGGCCTGGCCGAGATCGCCCGGGTCCTGAAGCCAGGCGGCTTCTACTTCCTGGAGGAATTCTACCCGGCCTTTTACCAGAATTTCCTAAGCCGCCGCATCTTCCGGCATCCGGAAAACGACCGCTTTGAGAGCGGCGATTTGCGCCGCGGCCTCAAAGACGCCAGATTCTCCCTGACCGCCTCCCGGGAGCAGAGACACACGCTCATCCTGGCGGTGGCCGTCAAAGATTAATCGAAAAGTTCAAGATTGAGACCCTGCGAAAACCCACTTCATCATCCGGAGCGAGGCGAAGGATCTCGTATTTCCTTACTATTTATGAGATTCTTGGGTCGCGTCGCTCCCTCAGAATGACAAAGATAGGGACCTTCGCCCAGGTCTCAGGTTCATAGTTAGAAAAACCGGAAACCACCCACGCCGCCAGCCTCGCCCCGGAACCTCAGGTCTCATATCAAGCCCTTGCAGTGAAGGGCTCATTAATACCAGCGAGACCTTGCAATCCTTGCTCCCAGGTCTTAATTTGAGCGTATCTCCGCTGTGATAAACGATTAGCTAACTGATTTTGGTTTAATTTCAATTATATACACAATTGTTTCACCCCGTTCGCAAAGCTGTGCCACATCTGAAAGGCGGCCCGCGGATTTATCAGGTCCGGCAAGCCCATCTCAGCCATCCTGATAATCTTGCCGGCGATCAGATGCACCGGTTCAGCACAGGATTTTCCCAAAATGTAAAGACCCTGGAGACCCTGGGGGACAAATGAAGAGAAAGAAATATTTCGCCTTGGTCGGCTTGGCATCCCTGGGTGCCGCAACTCTCCTCGCAGGCTGCAGCACGATACTCTTGTTCAACCCCAAAGGACCGGTCGGCGAGTCGGAGCGGTTCCTCATCATTGCGGCCGTCGTGCTCATGGCGATCGTCGTCATCCCCGTCCACATCATGTCGGCCTGGTTTCCCCTGAAGTACCGAGCTTCCAATACCAAATCGACTTATATGCCAAAATGGAGTTCCTCCGCCAAAATCGATATTACCATGTGGGCGATTCCCATTGCCATTATCACGGTTCTGTCGATTCTGGCCTGGCGCGGTACTCATGCCCTGGATCCCTATAAGCCCATCCCTTCGGCCAGCCCGCCCATCAACATCGAAGCCGTATCCCTGGATTGGAAATGGCTCTTCATCTACCCGGATCAAAATATCGCCACCGTCAATCAACTCACTTTTCCCGTCAATGTTCCGCTCAGCTTCAAACTCACCTCGGACACGGTAATGACTTCCTTCTTCATCCCGCAGCTGGGCAGCCAGATTTACGCCATGGCAGGCATGCAAACCCGCTTGCACCTCCTGGCTTCTAAACCAGGAACTTATGAGGGTCACAATCAGCAATTCAGCGGTCCCGGTTACGCGGACATGTATTTCGATGCCAACGCGGTTTCCCGCGAGGAGTTTCAAGCCTGGGTGCAGAAGATCAGACAATCTCCAGGAAAGCTTGATCTGGACCGGTATGAGGAGCTTGCCAGGCCGAACATCGGCCACCCCGTGCTCTATTTTTCTTCGGTCAAGCCCGATCTGTTTGACTATATCCTGCGCAAATTTGATCCGAATTGGGGTCACGGTCCCATGAGCCGCGGACCAATTTCTCCACACGCCATGACCGGCGTTGCAGAGGACCATTGATATGCTTGGCAATTTAAGCCTGGCCGCGGTGCCGTATGACAACCCGATCGTGATGGGCGCCGTGGGGGGTGCGGTTCTCCTGGGCCTGGTGATCCTGGGTTTGGTCACTTACTACCGGAAATGGACCTACCTTTACCAGGAATGGCTGACCAGTCTCGACCATAAAAAGATCGGCATCATGTACATCATCCTCGCCTTGGTCATGCTGCTGCGCGGGTTCTCCGACGCCATTATGATGCGCTCCCAGCAGGCCATAGCTGCGGGCGGCTCCATGGGTTATCTGCCCCCTAACCACTTCGATCAGGTATTCAGCGCCCACGGCTCCATCATGATCGTCTTCATGGCCATGCCGTTTCTGGTCGGGTTGATGAATATCGTGGTGCCGCAGCAAATCGGGGCCCGGGATGTAGCCTTCCCCTTTATGAATTCGCTCAGTCTCTGGCTAACCGCCGCCGGGGCGTTGCTGGTCATGGTATCTCTGGGTGTGGGTGAGTTTTCCAAGGCCGGCTGGTCCGGATATGCCCCGCTGACCGAAAAACTTTACAGCCCCGGCGTCGGGGTGGACTATTGGATATGGGCCTTCCAGATCGCCGGTATCGGCTCGACCCTAAGCGGTATCAATTTTCTCGTCACCATCATGAAGATGCGGGCGCCCGGCATGACGCCCATGCGGATGCCGTTGTTCGTCTGGACTGCCTGGTGCACCAACGTGCTCATGGTCTGGGCCTTTCCGGTTCTGACCGCCGCTCTCGCCCTGTTAACGCTCGACCGCTACCTGGGGATGCATTTTTTCACCAACACGCTGGGCGGCAACATGATGATGTATGCCAACCTGTTCTGGACCTGGGGGCATCCCGAGGTTTATGTCGTGATCCTGCCGGCCTTCGGGATCTTCTCGGAGGTCGCCACCACCTTCTCCGGGAAACGGCTGTTCGGCTATGAATCCATGGTCTATGCCGTGGCGGTCATCACGATCCTGTCCTTTTCCGTCTGGCTGCATCATTTTTTCACCATGGGCTCCGGCCCCAACGTCAACGTCTTTTTCGGGATAACCACCATGATGATCGCCATCCCCACGGGGGTGAAGATCTTCAACTGGCTTTTCACCATGTATCGCGGCCGCATCAGGTTTACTACGCCGGTATACTGGACCCTGGGGTTCATCGTGACCTTCGCCATCGGCGGGGCTGGAGGCGTGCTGTTGGGTATGCCACCCGCGGATTACGAGCTGCACAACAGCCTCTTTCTGATCGCGCATTTCCACACTATGTTGATCGCCGGTACGCTGTTCGGCTTTTTTGCCGGTTATACTTATTGGTTCCCAAAGGCCGTCGGCTTTCGTTTGCAGGAAAATTGGGGCAAACGCGCCTTCTGGTGCTGGCTGATCGGCTTTTATCTGGCCTTTGTTCCCCTGTATATGCTGGGGTTCATGGGCATGCCCCGCCGCATGGCGCATTATGCCAACCTAACCTGGCATCCCTATCTGCTCGTCGCCGCCTTGGGGACGGCCGTGATCGCACTCGGCATCCTCTGTCTGGGAATTCAGTTGGTCGTCAGCATCAGGGAGCGCCAGGCCCTGAGCGATCCCACCGGCGATCCCTGGGACGGCCGCACCTTGGAGTGGCTGACGTCTTCTCCTCCCGCGGTCTATAATTTCGCGATAATACCCGCCGTAGATGAGCTCGACGCCTTTACGAAAATGAAGGAAAAAGGCGTCGCCTATCGGCGGCCGGAGCGCTATGACGACATCGAGATGCCGAAAAACGCGCCCCACGGCTTGATCATCGGCGCACTGGCTTTCGTATTCGGATTTGCCATGATCTGGTACATCTGGTGGCTGGCCATATTGGCCGCTCTGGGTATGCTGTTCACGGTCATTGCCCGCTCAATGGACGACGACACCCATTACACCATACCGGCCACCGAGGTTGAGCGCATCGAAAATGAACGCTATCGGCAGTTGGCCGCCGCCGCGCCGGGAGGTCCCGCAGACGGACAGGCTATCCCAGGACCGGTACCGGAGATCTAAATGATGCCCACAGACGTTGTCACCATCGGCGCCGCACCTGACGAAGCAGTTGGACACCCCGATACCCTGGCGATTCAGACCTTCGGGTTCTGGATCTATCTGATGAGCGACCTCATCATATTTTCGACGCTCTTCGCCACTTTTGTCGTCTTGGGCCACAACTATGCCGGTGGACCGACGGGGAAGGAATTGTTCGATCTGCCTTACCTGGCGGGTGAAACCCTGTTGCTGCTGGTCAGCAGCGTAGCCTATGGCCTGGTCATGCTGGCCGTGCACGCGGGCAGGAAGAAGTGGGTTCTGATCGGACTCGGCGTTACCTTTCTGCTGGGGCTCGGATTTGTCTGCATGGAAATCAATGAGTTTAACCGCATGATGGCCCAGGGCCACGGCCCGGACCGCAGCGCCTTCCTTTCGAGTTTTTTCACCCTGGTGGGGACTCACGGCGCCCATGTGACCTGCGGGCTAATCTGGATGGCGGTCGTGATGGTTCAGGTCGCGGTCAGAGGGTTGACCTCTCCCGTTCAATCACGGCTGCTGCGGCTGAGTATGTTCTGGCATTTCCTGGATATCATCTGGATCGGCATATTCAGTATCGTCTATCTGATGGGAGTTGTATAAATGAATCAAGCATCTATCGACCCCAACGGCATAAGCCGGGGAAGCCTCAAATCATACCTCACCGGCTTCGTGCTGGCCCTCATTCTGACCGCGATTCCGTTTGCCATGGTGATGAGCGGCGCCTGGTCCGCCGCCGCGGCCCTGGCCGGCATATTCGCTGCGGGCCTTGTGCAGATTCTGGTGCACCTCCATTACTTCCTGCATCTGGACACTTCCGCGGCGGCGCGTTGGAACGTGCTGGCCCTGATATTCACTTTTTTGATCCTGGCCCTCTTCGTCGGAGGAAGCCTCTGGATCATGTCTAACCTGAATTACCGAATGATGTGAGAATGCCGGAAAGGATCAAAAACTATCTGCTCGTTGCCAAACCGGGGATCGTCTTCGGCAACCTGATCTCCGCGGCAGCCGGCTTTTTTCTTGCCTCCAAAGGGCAAATTGCCGGCGCGGCTCTCCCGGCGACTCTCGGCGGCATATCCCTGGTGGTCGCTTCGGGTTGCGTTTTCAACAACTGTGCCGATAGAAAACTAGACCGGAAAATGGTGCGGACCCGCAACCGCCCCCTGGCCCGGGGGCTCATCTCACTGAAGATCGCCTTAGCCTACGCCACGATTTTGGGCATTGCCGGCCTGGCCCTGCTCTGGGGAGCAACCAACCCGCTGTCCGTGGTCATCGTGCTGGCAGGCCTGGTGATTTATGTGGGCGTGTACAGCCTGTACATGAAGTGCAATTCCGTCTACGGCGCCTTGATCGGCAGCCTGGCGGGAGCCACCCCGCCCCTGGCGGGATATTGCGCAGTCACCGGCCGCTTCGACCTGGGAGCAGTGATATTGCTGGCGATCTTCAGCCTCTGGCAGATGCCTCACTGCTATGCCATCGCGGTTTTTCGGTTTGATGATTACACTGCTGCGGCCATCCCGGTTCTGCCGGTCAAGCAGGGAACCGCCGCGGCAAAAAGGCATATTGTCGGTTATATCCTGGCCTTTACGGCCGCCACGCTGATGTTGACCTGCGGCGGCTACACCGGTTATAGGACCTTGGCAGTGGCGGCCGGGTTGGGCCTGTCCTGGCTCTATATGGCCTGGTCGGGCTACAAGGCCGCCGATGAGCGGCTCTGGGCCAAGAAGCTTTTTATCTTCTCCATCCTGACCATATTCATTCTGAGCCTCATGATGTCAATCGATTGCACCGCGCCTCTCCCCTTCACAAATGCTTCCGGGCTATGCGCCGTAGTTCAAACCGGGGTATTAAACAAATTGTAATCAGGAACCGCGGAACCCTTACGCTCCTGGATAACCGCGGCCCTGCCCATAGTCGGGTAAGGTATATTGTCTCCGCAAAACCAGGATAACCAGTGCCAGCAAAATAAGCGGGGCCAGCGGCAAATTAAGGTTAATTTCCAGGAAGCGGAAGATCATCAAAAAAGGCAGGAGCCAGGCCAGGGTCAAGATAGTCTGTTCTCCAGGGAGCCATCCCCGGGTTTGCCCTTCCCAGCCGATCCAGGCCAGGGGGAGGGCCAGGAGGGTAAGGTCATAATAGAAGGCATGCGGGGTGAACAGGAGGGTTAAGAGCACCAGGAGCGCCTTGCGCAGGGGAGGCGCTCCCACCCGCCACCCCCAGATGAGGACGGCTACGGCCGCGAGCATCATAATTCCTTGCAGAATCCAGGCGGCAGCCGGTTCATCCTTCAGTAACAGAAGGGAAGGAAAGAGGCTGATCATCTTGGGTCTGGGAGCGCTGCGCAAGAATTCCATGGATACCGGAAGATTTCTATAAAATAACAGCCAGGCTTTGGGGCCGAAGAGCGCCACACTGATCGCGGCCAGACCCAAGGCCGAACTGGCTGCCCCCCACAAGGCCCGCCAATGCCGGCCGCATATTAAAGCTACCATCACTAAAATAGCAAATTGCGGCTTATAAGTTATCAGGCCTAAGAATATCCCTCCCAGGAAAGGCCGCTCTTCCAACAATATTAACCCGGCGCCGAAGCAGCTTGCAGTAAGAAAGCCATTTTGGCCCACCAAAATATTATAGAAAGTGGCTGGAAAAGCCAACGTGAGTAAAAAAGTGATGGGCCTTGGCGCCATATGATGCACAATCAGTAGATAGATTATCAAGGTGAGCGCCAGCCAAATGAACAGAGCAGGCAAGTAGGGGAATAAAGATAGTGGCAGCAAGAATATTAAGAAGGTTGGCGGATACGGCCAATAATAAATATTGGCTCCAATGTATTTGGCTATTTCGGATTGAAAGGCAGGCGTATGATAAACATCAAAAATGTTACCCCTGGCCGCCATCAGGGCAGCAACATAAAAATGAATAAAATCTCCGCCTAAATGGTACGCACCTGCATAGGTTATTAAGAGTCCGCAGATCATTACAAAGAAGACAATATAACTAATAACAATGAAAATGGGTATAGATATTAAAATAATATATAGTTTGCGGGCCGGGCTGAAGCCCACCCCAGCCCCCGGCATCTTTTCATGGTTAAATAGCGAACGCACCTGACTGCATCCTCCCCTGCGCGCTCCGGGTCCGGGCGCACCGGGACGCCGGTAATCCTCGGTCGCCGCAATGGCTTCTTATTGGGGCCGCTCCCGGTTTTGGTTGTGGTAAATATACCAGCTAAAACCGGTAATCCCGCCACACTTAAAAATACCCGCCAGGATATAATGATTGCATAGATAGTCTCCGAAAGTTGAGCCAGGCGCCGGCTGGCCCGTTTCCATCCAGAGCCGGTGGACTATATACCATTCCGGACCCTGCGGCGGCCAGGCGCGGCGATCAAAATCGGCCGGGTTTCCCGCCAGGAAAGGAGAGATATAGGTCATCACATAGGCCTGCTCAGCATCGCTCAATCCCCTCCCGGGGTCATAATTATAATATTTTAGATGCAGATTATGAGGAAGACGCTGCGCATAGTAAGCCAAGATCAATTTATTCCTAAAGTCATGGTCGGAACCGATAGTAATATTATCACTCCGGGTGTTATGCGCCATAAATGCGATGGCCTTGACATATTGCCCGCGCCCGTAGCTCAATAATTGGCTGATGTGCCAGGCATTGCCGATTATAAAGAAAACAATGAATAGGGTAGCAAATAATTTCCCTAATTTTCCACCCCTATAAAGATGAGCAAGGAGAAAAGCCAATAGAATTAATAAAAATTCTAATGAAATTAATATGAATCTTATATCAGAAAAATAGGTTGTCATGTAAAGGACCAAAGTATTTAAAGAAAACAGGTCAATGAAGAAAAAATCAATCGGCGGGTCTCCCTGGTGCAGGAGGGCCAGTCCCCACCCAAAGCAGCCAATGATAATCAGGGCGGCGATGATCGCCGGGAACCCCTGCGGCGGGGCCCCCAAGGTCAGCGCCAGTGAAGACACCCATAACTGGGATACCGGGAACTTCTCCCCGCCTTCAAAGACTATATGGCGAATTTTTACTAAATAAAGGACCACAAGAAATAAGGTTGGCAGGGCCTGGCAATATGCCAGGTTAAGCATGACCTCCCGCCCATTCTTTCGCTCCAGGATGAATCTGGTTCCAGACCAGACCGCGGCCGCGACAAAGAAGAAGGCAAAGGTTAGATGGGCCATAAATCCCAGCATGCTGCTCAGCGAAAAGAGCAACGCCATAATGGGCTTTTTCTCTTTCATAAAGCGCCATAAGGCGTAAAAGGCGAGCAGTGCCGCCAGCAGCATAGTGGAGTAGCCGCGGGCTTCCGAAGAGAATTGCACCATCAGATAGGAGCCGCCGGTCAACAGCATGGCCAACAGGGCCTCAAGTTTGCCGCGCAGCTTACCGATGAGCCCCGCCAGGACTACGGTCAGGGAACCGGCCAGGACCGCCGGGAGGCGATAGATGACCCAGTTTGATTGATCTCCCAGCCAATACATAAAAAGAGTGTTGAGAAAATGGTTGTTGCCCACATTGGTCTGGCTAATAATTTCCCAGGGTGACCGAAGCCTCAACGCCAGGGAGAGGGACATGATTTCGTCCATGGAGAAATCATTAAGACAGGCCCAAAGGCGCAGGCCCACGGAAAGGATCAGGATAATCAGGGCGCCGGCGGCAAACTTAAACGCCGGCCGGGAGGAATCTTGGCTGGGCATCTCAAACCAGGGAAGTGGGGTGGCAACGCCTTCCCTTAACGAGCTTGGCGTCCCCGGCGACTTGCTGGTTAATCTTCTTTATGGAGAGGTTAATCTCCGCAAATCTCCTCTAAAGGCAGGCAGATTTTCTCATAATTTTCATGGAAAAAGTAATCTTTTCTAAAAATCGAACCCGCACTTCCTTGATCCCACTTGCCTTTGGCACCATTTTGCCCAAATCCCCCCGGAAGCTCCAATTAACCCCCGCTCTCCGGAATGGCGCCTGGTCTCACCAGGCCCTGGCGGCCCGCACCAGGTCCCGGGGAAACATGTCCAGCTCAGGGGAGGAAAGATCGTATTGGGGGAGATAGCGCAGTGACAGACTCGCCACTAGCAGGGCCTGTTCCAGGTCCCGGGCCCGTTCACCTTTGTCCCGCTCCTCCCGCCGGCTCCACCAGAGGCGGTGGAGGGCAAAGGCCCGGGGGTCTGGAACTACCATGGCGGCCGCTCCGCCGTCCGGCCCGACCACCACCTGGGACAACGGCGGAGCAGCCGCCAGGTATTGGAGTTGGCCGGCCTCCAGGGGCAAGGGTTCCCGGGCCCCGGGCACGGTGACCACTCTGGACTTGCCGGACTGTCTGAGCCCGCCCTTAAGCAAGCGCACCTGGAAGCCGTCCCGGTTGACGGCCCCGCAGCCGGCTCCCGGCAACCGGGCGAAGGAGTGGTCGGCGCGGCGCAGCAGCCGCAGCAGTTCGTCCGCGGGCAGCTCCCCGGCCAGGGTGAGGCGGCGGCGGGCCCTGGCCCCGATATCCTGGAGAGCGGCGCCCCCCAGAAAGACTTCGGCGGCGAAGGCATAGGCGTAGAGGGCGGCGGTGCCGATGACCAGGAGTTGGCTCCCCGCCTCGTGCTCCTCCAGACGCCGCAGGATCTTGGCGCCGGCCCCGGGCAGCCGCGGCAGCCGGGCCGCCTGGCAAAAGCGGGCCTGTTCCGCCAGGCGGCGCCGCCGCTCTCTGGAGCAGACCCTGGCCTCCTGCCGCTCCCGGGTGAAATCGGCGAAGAGCTGCTCCGTCTGGGGCGAGCGCCGCCCCAGGCTACCGCCGTGACCGTAGCGGTCTCGATAGCGGTACAGATAATGCCTGCCCCGGATCTGCTTCCAGTGCATCCCGCCCAGATAAACCCGTTCCCGACGCCTGGCCTCCCGGTAAGCCTGGTGGGCCGCCACCAGGCCGCGGTAGGTGAGCCGCTGGCTCTCGCTAAACTCCATGAAGAGGTAGTCCCCGGCCATTGCTTATCCTTCATTTATGGTTACTTTTATCTTTGAAGGATAATACCCGCTTGTCAAGGGATTTTCGATTGCCAAGCCTGAGGATTTTTGCGAAACTTTAAGATAGGCCTTTCCAATCCCGGACTGCCCTGAGATCAGGCGCCACCCGCAGGGTCTTGCCAGGGCCAGGAGATGGGGTCGGCGGCGGCCCCGCTGGGATCGCCACCACCGGGTGGGAAACAGCTTTAATTCGCTCCAATAGGAGGCTACTTGATGAGGCCCAGCAGTGAAATCGATACCCTGCGCCAGCAACTCCCTTATCATCAATTGCGCCAGGTCAAGAAGGACCAGGTCATCTCCATAGACTGGCAGACGGAATGGGAGCGCTTCGATGCCAAGGAACTCTTTGCCTTCAATATTGGCTCCATCCCCGATCAGCTCTTGAAGAATTTGCGCCAACGGCAGGAAGTCCTGATGGACGGCAACCAGGCGGCCCTTTCGGTGTTGACCCGGGTAGTGGACGGCCTCTGCGGCTACCCCATCACTCCCTCCACCCCCATCGCCGAAAACTTTGCCCGGGTTGCGGCCGCCGGCCAGAAAAACCTGTTCGGCCATGAGCTCATGTATTTCCAGCCCTCTGACGAGCTTTCGGCTATTGCCGCGGTGGAGGCCATGGCCTGCCAGGGGGGCAGGTATGTGGACAATACCTCCTCCCAGGGCCTGGTCCTCAAGACCAAGAATCTCTTTTCCGTGGCTGGCAAGCGCCTGCCGGTGGTGATGACCGTGATGGCCCGGGAGGTCAATAAGGGCTCCCTGTCGATTCACTGCGGCCACACGGATTTCTATGCGGTGCGCAATGCCGGCTGGGCCCAGTTGGTCTCCGCGGATAACCAGGAGCTGCACGATCTGTTGCCCATCGCCTTCAAGGTTTCGGAGTTGCGCCAGGCAATGCTGCCCAGCATGGTTGTGGGCGATGGCTTCATCAAGAGCCATGCCCTTGAGAATGTCAGGGAACTATCCAACGCCTTCCTGGAGTATTTTGTCGGTCCTCCCAACCGCCTCTATCAGCCCAACTTCGAGCACGGCACCCTTACCGGCACCTTTACCGACACCGACCTCAGCATGGAAGGGCAGGTGGCCCAGGATCTGGCCTATCGCTTCTTCAAGCGGGGTTTTGTCGCCGCCATGTACGTGATGAACCGCATCCTGGGCACCAACCTCAAGGTGGTGGAATGTTACCGCACCGCGGATGCCGACCTGGCCATCGTCGTCCTGGGCTCTGCGGCCGGAGTGGTCAAAGAGGTGGTGGATTACTACCGGGACGTCAAGGGCTATCGCATCGGGGTGGTGCGTCCGGTGCTGTTTAACCCTCCCTGCTATGAGGAACTGGCCTTTGGCTTGCGCCAGGCCCAGGTGGTCACGGTGTTGGAGCGCAGCGCCACGGCCCACAACCAGCTTCTCCTTTCTGATGTCCAGGCTGCCTTGCAGATTTCCATGCGGGCTGGCCGGGAAGGCAGGAAAGAACATCACCTCTATGGCCGCGCGGCAATGCCCACCCTGCTTCATGGGGTTTATGGCCTCGGCAGCAAAGACTTTAATAAATATGACGCCGCCGCGGTGGTGGAAAATATGGTGGCCTGCCTGGATCACAAGCGCGGGGTGCAGCGCGATTTTTATCTGGGGATCGAGGGCCCGTTAACCATCAAGCCGGCCCCTCTGCCCGGTTACCTGGAGCGGGAGATGGGCATGACCTTCATCGGGGTGGGCGCCGAAGGCGTCAAGACCGCCCTGGAGTCCGCCGCCCTGGTCTACGCCCAGGATAGTGGCTCCGGACGCAAATATATCCAGTCCGGCGCCCGCTATGGCGCCGCCCGCAAAGGCGCCCCGGTCTTCATGAACCTGCGCATCTCCTCCCAGCCCATCCGTAACAGCTCGGAACTGACCGAACGCGATGTCCTGGCCTTTTTCAATGAGAAGTTCCTCTCCGACCAAATCCTCCGGGAATATACTGGCGGCCTCAAAGAGCACGGTTTGCTGGTGATCAACACCGCCAAATCCCCTGAAGAGATCATGGCCACC
>JBKQLU010000022.1:0-36925 GCA_052326585.1 Desulfobaccales bacterium
CCGTGGCCCTGGGCGGCATGCTCATCGGCTCCATCGTCACCGGCCTGTTCGTGGCCATCTCCATGACCTCCGGCGGCGGCGCCTGGGATAACGCCAAGAAGGCCATCGAAGACGGCCTCTACGGCGGTAAGGGCTCCGACGCCCATAAGGCCGCGGTTACCGGCGACACCGTAGGCGATCCTTACAAAGACACCGCCGGCCCGGCAATCAACCCAATGATCAAGGTGGTCAACATCGTCGCCCTGCTCATCGTACCTCTGCTGGCCAAGTACGCTGGTTAACCGTTAACCAGGCAAGCCGGCTCCCTTCTGGGGGCCGGCTTTTTTTATGGTCCGGCGCTTCGGCAACTGGAGGAAATTTATGCTAATATGAAATTTGGGGGCGGGAGGTAAAACTCATGGGCGTTAAGGAAATTTTGCAGGAAAAACGGCAGGAAATCTTAGAGATCGCCGCCAGGCATGGCGCCTATAATGTGCGCATCTTCGGCTCCGTGGCGCGAGGCGAGGCGGATGAGGATAGCGACGTAGATTTCTTAATAGACGCTGGGCCAAACCGAACTCCCTTTTTTCCAGGGGGGCTGGTGAGGGATTTGGAAGGTCTTTTGGGACGGCCGGTGGATATCGTAACCGAAAAAGGGCTGAGAGCCCGTATCCGGGAGCGGGTTCTCAATGAGGCGGTGCCGCTGTGAGGGACGATCGGAGCAATTTGAAACTCAGGTTACCCCGAAGCCCCTCTGGGGTCGGAAGGAGCGTAGCGACCGGAGCCACCAGGGCAGGGGGGGGTCTACCTTTTCCCCTCCCCCTGGATGGGGGAGGGTTAGGGTGGGGGTGGCAAAAGTGGTGGAAACTTCCATATTACTCGCCAGGTCCTTGCGGAGAGTACAGACCGATGCCGAGAGACTATTATGGCGGCATTTGCAGAGCAAACAGATGGAAGGATTCAAGTTTCGCAGACAGGCGCCTATTGGTAAATACGTAGTAGATTTTGTCTCATTTGCAAGGAAATTGATTGTAGAAGTTGACGGCGGCCAACATGCGGTGGAAATAGCAAAAGATCAGAAGCGGGAAAACTGGTTATTTACTCAAGGTTTTACTACGGTGAGATTCTGGAACAATGCAGTTTTGCAAAACCTCGAGGGAGTATTAGAGGCAATAAGAGAAAGTATCTTGAAGATTTAATAAGAGAAGATAGTTGAATAGCCGGAAAGCGAAAACCGCAAAGCCAAAAACCTTGACATCGGAGTGGCCCCTTCTTCTGGGACTGGTCCTCCTGGGGCTGACGCTCTTTGGCTACCGGCTGGGAGTCCCGGGGCTGATGGACCCGGACGAGGGCCGTTACGCCGAAATCGCCCGGGAGATCCTGCTGCTCCGGGATTGGCTTATTCCCCACCTGAACCTCTTCCCCTACTTGGAAAAGCCGCCCCTGGTCTACTGGCTCACCGCATTAAGCTTCAAGGTTCTGGGTTATACCGAGCTGGCCGCCCGCCTGCCGTCGGCCGCCGCCGCCCTGGGGGGCCTGTTGCTGGCCTATGGTTTGGCCCGGAGCCTGTGGGGCACGGGGCCGGCCCTTATGGGGGCCACGGTCCTGGCCACCTGCTCCGGCTACGTGGTCTTGGGAAGGCTCCTCACCCTGGACATGACCTTTGCTTTCCTGCTCAACCTGGCCATCGGCCTGGGTTATCTGGCGCTGCGCCGGGGGCGGTCCCGGCTTTGGCCCTGGGCTTACGCGGCCCTGGGTCTGGCGGTGCTCAGCAAAGGGCCGGTGGCCCTGCTTCTGGCCGGCGCCATTTGGGGGCTCTGGATATTATTCAATTCACCCCCACCCCAACCCTCCCCCCTCAAGGGGGAGGGGGTAAAAGCAAGAGCCAAGTCGGCGGGAGCAAGCTCCGGGGTCCATACTCCCTCCCCGCTCAAGGGGGTAGAGGTAAATACAGGAGCCCTTCTAAAACTGAGAGAGTTATTGGCGTTGCTATTCCAGCCCTGGAGCTGGCTCCTCCTGGCGGGCCTTGTCCTGCCGTGGTTCGTCTACGTGCAATGGCGCTATCCGGTCTTTTTTCACTATTTTATCCTGGAGCACCATTTCGGCCGCTTCCTGAGCCCCGCCTTCCACCCGGAGCCGGTCTATTATTACGGGCCGGTGTTGCTGGGGCTGCTGCTCCCCTGGAGTTTCCTCCTGCCCTGGGCCTGGCGCCGCGGCCGGCGCGACCCGGACCGGCTCTTTCTGATGGTTTGGGCGGGGGTGGTGGTAGCCTTCTTTTCGCTCTCCCGGGGGAAGCTGGCCCCCTACATTTTACCGGCCCTGCTGCCCCTGGCCTTGCTCTTGGGCCGGGGTCTGGCGGAGATGGCGGGCGCCGGCCGGGACGGGCGGCAAGAGCCGGGTTTCCGCGCCGCCCTCTGGGGTTGGGCTGGCGCCGGGGCGGTCCTGTTGCTCCTCCTCTCCTTTGCCAACCTGGAGCAGGTCTGGCCGCGCCTCGACCTGCCGCGGCCATATTTATTGGGGGTGGCGGTGATTTTCACCCTGACCCCTATTTTGGCGCTGCTGGACCGGAGGCGGGTCCTCGGGTTTTTGGGAGCCGGGGCCCTGATCTTTAGCATCCTGCTGCCGGTGGGAATGGAGAGTTTGAGCCGGCAGCGTTCGCCCCGGGAGATGGGGCTGCTCCTTAAGTCCCAGTGGCAGCCGCACGCCGCCCTGGTGGGAGTCAACCTCTATTCCCAGGGACTCTCCTTCTACAGCGGCCAGGTCTTCCATCTCCTGGAATCCCGGACTGAACTCGATTTCGGCCGCAGGCTGGCCCCGGAGCAGGAGCGCACTCTTTACCTGGCGGGGCTGGGCGAGTTGGCGCCATTCGTCCAAAAACGCCCTTTAGTCTTCTTATATGTGAAGGAGCGCTACCTGGAGGGTCTGCAAACCGGGCTGCCGGGGAAGCTCCGGGTCCTGGCCCGTCAAGGGGATTGCCTTTTGCTGGCCGATGAGGGAAAATAGCGCATGGCGAGCTGCCGGGGCGGGAGTGGCACAGGCTGTCAGCAGGTGATCGGGCCGCCCCTAGAAACCATAGGCAGTGATCGCCTAACCAAGGAAGCCGGGCGCGGGCTGCATTAGCCGCCGCGCCGGGACGATGCGCACCCCGGATTAGCCGCCGCCCCATGCCTCTAATCATCTATCGCTATCTCCTCCTGGAAATCCTGGCGCCCTTTGGGGTGAGCCTGCTGGGCTTCACCGCCATCGTCTTTCTGGGCCGCCTGATGAAGATTACCCAGATGATCGTAGTGAAGGGAGTGGGTCTGGTGGAAGTCTTACAGACCTGTCTCTATCTGCTCCCCTATCTGATGGTCTTCACCCTGCCGATGGCGGCCACGGTGGGGATTTTGCTGTCGCTGACCCGCCTCAGCGTCGATCGGGAAGTGATGGCTATGAAGACCGCGGGGATGAGCTTCGCGCAACTGTTGCCTCCCATTCTGGGCTTTTCCCTGGCGGCGGCGGGCGTCACCCTGATACTCACGGTCTTCGGCAGCCCCTGGGGCCAGCAGGCCACCCGGGACCTCCTGAATAACGTGGCCAAAAAGCGGGCCGACCTGGGTCTCCAGGAACAGGTGTTTAATACTGATTTTCAAGGGCTGATGCTGTTCGCCAACAAGGTCTCTTCCCGGGGGGGCGGGCTCAAGGGCATCTTCGTCTACGACTTCCGGGACCAGGAAAATCCCAGCACGGTTTATGCCCAGGCCGGACAGTTGAGCTACGATGAGGCCCAGGAGAGCATGGTGATGGAGCTCAGCGACGGCTATGTCTTCCGCTGGGGCCAGGAGGAAAAGGGTTCGAACCGCTGGCAGGTGGTGGATTTCAAAAGCTACCGGCTGCCCTTGCAGCTCTTCAGTTTTGGCTTAAAAGGCGGCGGCCGGTCAGAGTCCGAGATGTCGCTGGGGGAACTATGGAAAAGGCTTTCCCAGGAGCAGGCGGGCACGGACCTTTATAACCGGGCCGTGGTGGAACTGAACCAGCGCTTCGCCATGCCGGTGGGGGCCCTGATCCTCTGCCTGATCGCCATGCCCCTGGGGTTAAGCCACCGCCAGCAGGGCCGGACCTGGGGGTTGATTGTCGGACTGGCCCTGTTTCTGGTGTACTACATCATCTTTACCGCCTCCTGGCGCCTGGCGGTTGGCTTTAAGATCAACCCGGCCCTGGCCCCCTGGACCTCCGATTTCCTCTTTACCTGGGTGGCGGCTTTTCTCTGGTACCGCAGCGTCAAAGAGCTGCCCCTGTTGCCGGGCTTCTTGAAATGGCACGGGTTTTTAAAGGCATGAAAGGTAATCCGGGAGAGGCGGCAGGGGCGGGTTTTAAACCCGCCCGTACAGGGCGGACACCCGGGTCCGCCCCTACGCCAAAGCAGTTGTAGGGTGGGCACTGCCCACCAGTTCCTTTAATTTCGAGTTTTAATAAAACAGCCGCCTTTCGCATAGTGGTGCGTGAGACGCACCCTACAAAACTGCAAGACCTTTGAAAAGAAAGCAGCCCGTAGGGCTCGTCCTTAGTTAGGGCGGATACCCTATCCCAGGCGTACCGCCGGTTTTACCCAAGCAGATTCAGGGTTGCGAAACCTTACCCAACAGCGCCAGGATCTCTTCGGTCTTTTCCTGGAGCAAGGCTTTATCCCCCCGGGTTTCCACGTTGAGGCGCAGCACCGGCTCGGTGTTGGAGGGGCGCAGATTAAAGCGCCAGTTGGGAAACTCCAGGCTGAGGCCGTCGATGCGCTCCTTCTTGAGGGCGGCAGGGGTGTAGAAGGCCTCCACCCGCTTGAGGGCGCCGCTGGGGTCCGGAAGACGCCGGTTGATCTCGCCGCTCACCGGGAAGCGGGCCAGGCGCTCCGCCATCAGGGCCGACAGCGGGCGGCCGCTCTCGCTCAAGAACTGCAGCACCAGCAGCCAGGGGATCATGCCGCTGTCGCAGTAGCTGAAATCCTGGAAATAGTGGTGCCCGGACATCTCCCCGCCGTATAAGGCGTTTTCCAGGCGCATGCGCTCCTTGATGAAGGCATGGCCGGTCTTGTTCTGAATGGGCCGGCCGCCCGCGGCCAATACCTGCTCCACGGTGTTCCAGGTGAGCCTGGGGTCGTGAATTACCGCGGCCCCGGGGTGGCGGGCCAGGAGGATTTGGGCCAGGAAGCCGACGATATAGTAGCTCTCGATGAAGTCTCCCTGCTCATCGAAGAAAAAGCAGCGGTCGAAGTCGCCGTCCCAGGCGAGCCCTAGATCGGCCCGATGCAGCCGCACCGCGGCGCTGGTGGCCTGGCGGTTCTCCGGCAAGAGCGGATTGGGAACCCCGTTAGGAAAGCCGGGGTCCGGCTCGTGGTTGATCTTGATAAACCTGAAGGGTAGCTGCTTCTCCAGCCGGTCCAGCACCGGGCCGGCGCAGCCGTTGCCGGCGTTGACCACCACCGTGAGGGGCCTGAGGGTGGCCGGGTCCACGTAGCTCAGCAGGTGGGCGACGTAAGCCCGAAAGGCCTCGGTGGGCAGCAGGGCGCCCCGGCGGCGGGAGGGCAACGGCGGCAAGGCGCCTGCGGTCAGGGTCTCCAGGTTCCCGAGGCCGGAGTCGCCGCTCAGGGGACGGGCTTGCTCCCGCACCAGCTTCAGGCCGTTATATTCCGGGGGGTTGTGGCTGGCGGTGATCATGAGGCCGCCGTCCAGTTCCAGGCGGGCGGTGTAGAAATAGACCTGCTCGGTGCCGCACAGTCCCAGGTCCAGAATTTCCACCCCGCAGTCGCGCAGCCCGGCGCTCACGGCCAGGGCCAGAGGCAGGCTGGAGGCGCGCACGTCCCGGCCCAGGGCCACCCGGGATGGATGCAGGAAGGCGGCATAGGCCCGGCCGATCCGGTAGGCCAGATCGGGATCGAGTTCCTCCGGGACCCGCCCGCGCACGTCGTAAGCCTTGAAGCAGCTAAGCTTTCCCATAACCTGCAGCTAATTTAATAGCATCACGGCATCGGCCCGGCGGCCGGATTGGCGCCGCGGCCCGCCGCCTGCGGCAATGCGCGCCATTATTACTTTTGGCCAGGTACCCTCTCCATCCGGGAATATGCGGCTGCGGCGCGCCAAGGCCTCCACCCAGGTTGTGAGGCCCCCCCCTCGCCGATGCAAATCCGGGAGAGATTTTTTGAGGGGTAAATGGTCTTTATGGCAGCCAAGATAGCACAAATTTCCAAGTTTTGATAGGATGAGGGCCAAATGCCGTGATCTCCGGGTAAGCTGAGGTGCGCCTCCCGGGACCGACGGCGCGGTGGAGGTGGGTTATCAGCGATCTCTCTTCTCTTAAAGGCGCCCGCGTCCTGATTACGGGGGGCGCCGGCATGATTGGCAGCACCATCGCCCACCTGGCGGTAAAAAATGGGGCCCTGGTTACCATCCTGGATGCGATGTTGCCGGCTTATGGAGGAAATCTCTTTAACCTGGACGGGATTTTCGCGGCCATTAAATTCGTCCAGGGCGATATCCGCGATCCGGCGGTGGGCCAAAGCCTGGTAGCGGAGACCGATTACCTCTTCAATCTGGCCGGGCAGGTGAGCTATGTGGACAGCAACACCGACCCGTTTCTGGACCTGGATATCAATTGCAAAGGGCACCTGCAGATGCTGGAGGCCTGCCGCCAGGCGGGCGCCAAGGCCCGGTTGGTCTTCGCCAGTTCGAGATTCGTCTATGGCAGGATCGATTACAACCCGGTGGACGAGGGCCATCCTTTCAATTGTCTGAGCATTTACGGCATCCATAAACTGGCCGGGGAAAAGTATTATCGCTTCTATCATGAAGCCTACGGCCTGGATACGGTGAGCGTGCGCATCGCCAATCCTTACGGGCCCCGGCAGCAGATGAAGCATAGCAAATACGGCATCCTCAACTGGTTCATCCGCCTGGCCCTGGAGGGGCGGCCCCTGACGATTTACGGCGAGGGGCGGCAGACGCGGGATTATGTCTTTGTGGAGGACCTGGCCGACGCCATGCTGGCATTGGCCCTGGCCCCCGGAACCGCAGGCCAGGTCTATAACCTGGGCTCCGCCACGTCCACGCCGTTTCTCGAAATGGCGCACCTGGTGGCCGCCGCCGTGCCCGGCACCGAGGTGCACCAGGTAGAGTGGCCGGCGGACCGCGCCTTCGTGGAAACCGGGGACTATCTCAGCGACATCGGCAAGATCAACGCCGCCACCGGTTGGCGGCCCCGAACCTCCCTCCAGGAGGGGATATCCCGGACTGTGGCCTATTACCGTAAGTATCGGGACAAATACTGGGGAGCAGGTCTAGTGTAACCGGCGCATCTGCCAAAAATTCCCCTGAGCCGCCCCGGGTTCATGGTTGTGGATCAAGGGCGCGTCTGATAAAGATTTCTTATGGCCAGGCACTCTTCAGATAAAGAAAGTCGCGTGCCGGCAACCGGCGCCGCAGGCTGGAAGGGCATAATCTTGGCCGGCGGGGCCGGAACCCGGCTCTATCCCATCACCCAGGTGGTAAGTAAACAGCTCCTGCCGGTCTATGACAAGCCCATGATCTATTATCCGCTGTCAGTCTTGATGCTGGCTGGCATCCGCGAGATTCTGCTCATCTCCACCCCGGAGGATCTCCCCAAGTTCCAAAGCCTTCTAAGTGACGGCTCCCAACTGGGCCTGCAATTCGCCTATGCCGAACAGCCCCGGCCCGAAGGCCTGGCCCAGGCCTTTGTCATTGGCCGGGACTTTATCGGCCCGGACCGGGTCTGCCTGGTCCTGGGGGATAATATCTTTTATGGGCACGGGTTTCAGGAGATTATCGGCAGGGCCATAAGTCTGGTGTCGGGCGGGGTCATCTTCGGCTACTGGGTGAAAGATCCGGAAAGATATGGGGTCGTGGAGTTTGATGGGGACCACCGCGTCATCGGGTTGGTGGAGAAGCCTGTCAAACCCAGGTCGAACTTTGCGGTTCCCGGCCTCTACTTTTACGATAACCGCGTGGTGGAGATCGCCGCCGGCCTCAAACCCTCAGCCCGGGGGGAACTGGAGATCACCGATATCAACAGGGAATACCTGCGCCAAGGGTCCCTGCGGGTGGAACTCCTGGGAAGAGGATTCGCCTGGTTGGACACCGGCACTCATGAATCGCTCCTGGAGGCGTCCACCTTCATCGAAACCATCGAGAAGCGGCAGGGGCTAAAGATTTCCTGCATCGAAGAGATCGCCTACCGCATGAAATATATCGACGGAAGGCAACTGCGGGCTCTGGCCGAGCCGCTGTGCAAGAGCGGCTATGGCCAATACTTGTTGCGGCTGCTGGAGCAGGAGACCTTGGAATCAGATAGTTGACTGCCGGAATACGGAGTATAACCGGGGTATGCAGCCGCTGACGCCATATGTCATAGTGGCCGCCATCGTCATGGTGGTGGCGATCGGGCTGGCGTGGCTAAAGGGCGGCAAGGTATACGCCAGGAGTGTTACCCTGGCAGGTCTCGGCTACTTGCTCGGCATGTTCGCCATATACCTGGCTATGCATTACTTCAGATAGTTGGGTTAAATAAGTATCTAATTCCCCTAACATTGGTAAGAAGATGGCTGCTGAAAACCGCGTTCCAATAACCGGCTTGATCCTGGCGGGTGGCCTGGGCACCCGTTTCTGGCCTCTGAGCCGCTCCCAATATCCCAAGCAGGTGCTGCACCTGCTGGGTTCGGAGTCCATGATCCAGGCGACCGTCGAGCGCCTGCTGCCTCGCATTCCCTCGGAACGCCTGGCGGTGGTGACCAACGCCGCCCAGGCGGAGATTATCAGTCTGGAGCTCTCCCGCAAAGGTTGGCAAGGCATCAGGATCATCCTGGAGCCGGAAGGGAAGAATACGGCGCCCGCGGTGGGACTGGCCGCGGTCCTGCTGGGGGCCGCCGACCCCGCCGGCCTGCTGGCGGTCTTTCCAGCGGACCACTTTATCGGCGATCCGGCGAGTCTGTTGGCGGTTTTGGACCGCGGCGCGGTATGGGCTGCCGCCGGCTACCTGGTGACCTTCGGCATCCCTGCCAGCCGCCCGGAAACCGGCTATGGCTATATAAAGCAGGGGGCACCCCTGGACCCGGGCGGGACCGGGTTTAAGGCCAGCCGCTTCATTGAAAAACCGGATGCCTCCCAGGCCCGGGCCTTTCTGGCGGAAGGCGGCTATTACTGGAACAGCGGCATCTTCCTATTTCGCCGCGATGCCTTGCTGGAGGCATTGAAGCTATACTTGCCGGAGGTTTACCGGGGCTTGGCCAATATCGAGCCGGGGATGGCGGACCCGGATTTGCTGGCGGAGGTTTACCGGGAATTTCCCAACATCTCTTTAGATCACGGTATTATGGAGCATGCCGCCCGGGTAGCCGTGGTGCCGGTGGATATGGGCTGGAACGACGTGGGCACCTGGGGGGCCTTGCAAGAGATCCTTCCCCGGGACCCCCAGGGGAACGTCCTGCAGGGGCGGACCCTGGACCGCGGCAGTAAAGGCTGCACCTTTTTCGCCCAGGATCGTCTGGTGGCCACCATCGGCCTGGAGAATGTTATCGTGGTCGATACCCAGGACGCCACCCTGGTATGCCACCGGGATCGGGTCCAGGAAGTGAAGGAGCTGGTGGGAGAGTTGCAGCGCCGGGAGATGGCGGAGTCGGTGCAGCATCTCACGGTGCAGCGGCCCTGGGGGCATTACACCGTGATGGACGAGGGCCCGGGGTACAAGGTCAAGCAGATCGAAGTGGCGCCGGGCGGCCGCCTCAGCCTGCAGAGGCACCGGCAACGGGCGGAACATTGGGTGGTGGTGCAGGGCACCGCCACGGTGACCATCGACTCGGCCACCACTCTGGTGCCCAGCAACCAGAGTGTATATATCCCCGCCAGAACCGCACACCGCCTGGAAAACCAGAAGAGCCAGCCCCTGCGCCTCATCGAAGTGCAGACCGGCCCCTATCTCGGTGAGGACGATATCCAGCGCCTGGAGGACGATTACCGCCGCAGTTAGCGCCGGCTCCTGAACACATCCGGAACCACCCCCGGAACCGGAGCCGCCAGGCTCCCGCCGCGATTATCCCCCCCCCCGCTTTTTGTCGACCAAACAATCCCGCGCCGGAATCCCAAGCCATCCGGGTTTTATTCTATGAAGTCACCAGCAGGTGGCTTGCAATGCCAAAAATCGACAGAGGAGATGCAAGAATGAAACCTTTGGGCAAGAGATCGTTGCTGCTGGTTTTAACCCTGGTGTTGTCTGTAGGCCTGGCGGCCGTCGTCTGGGCCGAGGCTCCCAAGGGCGCTTCCAAGGGGGCTCCCGCGGAGGGCCAGGAGATGATGTGGCATGGCCATCATGGGCATATGAATCTGACCCCGGAGCAGGCGGGTAAAATCTTCGACCTCAAAGAAAAATTCCGCACCGACACCGCGGCGGTGCGCCGGAAGTTAATGGTCGGGCGGGCGGAAATGGCGGCCTTGTGGAAGGCTGAGAACCCGGATGAGAAGGCCATCGTGGCCAAGGTTAAGGAACTCAGCGACCTGAGAGGCCAGTTAATGGAGAAGCTGGTGATTCTCCACCTGGAATTACGCAAGATCGACCCCCAAGCCTTCAAGCACGGGTGGGGTCATAGGGGGCATGGCATGGGACCTGGCGGTCCTGGAGAAGCCGGAGCCCCGGCTGCCGCAAAATAGCGGGACCAGCTAACCCCTGGGCGCTGAAGGGCCGGAGCGGCCCTTCAGCTCACCCCTGCCGCGGTTCTCTATCTCTTCCGGCTATAAGCCAGCCGATTCCCCGCCAGCGCCCCTGGCCCACCGATCCGCCTGACAATTCTGTCCAGCCGCTGCCTCAAATCCTTGAAAAATTGCCAAAATTGCCGTAAAATCAAAATAGCAAATTACTGAGAGGATTTTCAGATACCTGAATACCATGGCAGTCCTGCCTATACGTAAATTACCCGACGCGGCGCTGCGGCAGCCGGCCCGGGAGATTAACGGGATCGACGCCGAGCTGCAGAGGCTCATCGAGGATATGGCCGAAACCATGTACGCCGCTCCGGGCCTGGGGCTGGCCGCCAATCAGGTGGGGGCCCTGCACCGCCTCATCGTCTTCGACGTGGCCCATCGGGATGGCGCGGCCCGAGACCTCAAGGTGCTCATCAATCCCTGCATTACCCACGCCGAGGGAGAGCTTACCCACGAGGAGGGCTGCCTCTCGGTGGCGGACTTTAGCGCCGAGGTGCGGCGCCACGCCCGGGTGAGCGTGCAGGGCCTGGACCGGGAAGGCAAACCGGTGACCATTACCGGGGAGGGATTGCTGGCAGTGGTGCTCCAGCACGAAGTGGATCACCTGGACGGCATCCTCTTCATTGACCGCATCAGCCGGCTGAAGCGGAACATCTATTTAAGGCGGCTGAAGAAACAGGCGGCGGCCAGGTGAAGCACGGCCCCTGGCGCTTAATCTTCATGGGCACCCCCCAGTTCGCCCTGCCTTCCCTGGAAGCCTTGCTCTCCCATGGGGAGGAGGTGCTGGCGGTGATTACCCAACCGGACCGGCCCCGGGGTCGGGGGCAGCGGGTTTCCCCTTCGCCGGTGAAGGAGTTGGCCCTCTCCTGGAAGCTGCCGGTGCTGCAGCCCCGGAGCCTCAAGGACCCCGTCCTGGCGCAGCAGCTTGGCGCCTTGGGGGCGGAGCTGGGGATCGTGGTGGCTTACGGGCGCCTGCTGACCCCTGAGCTTTTGGCCGTCCCGGAGTTGGGATTCCTCAACGTCCACGCCTCCCTGCTGCCGGCCTATCGAGGCGCCGCGCCCATCAATTGGGCCTTGATCCGGGGGGAGCGCGAGACCGGGGTGACCATTCAGTGGGTGGTGCATGAATTGGATGCGGGGCCCATCTTTCTTCAGGAGCGGGTGCCGGTCCTGGAGGACGACAACGCCGGCGCCCTGGCCGGGAAGCTGGCGGAGAGGGGCGCCAATCTGCTGGTGGAGGCCCTGGAGCGGCTGCGCCGCGGCGAGGCCGCCAGGGAGCCCCAGCCCCGGGGGGGGGTCAGCTATGCGCCGCCCCTCACCCGGGAGATGCGCCGCCTCGACTGGCAATTGCCGGCCCGGGAAGTGGCCGGCTGGATCCGGGGGCTCGATCCGTCTCCCGGGGCCTATGGACTGTGGCGGGGAGAGGTCTTGAAACTCTTTGCCGCCCAGGTGCAGAAAGGCGCGGGGGCAGGCGCGGCCCCGGGCACGGTTTTGGGGTTGAGCCCCCGGGGGCTGGAAATTGCCTGCGGCCAGGGCAGCGTTGCGGTGCAGGAACTGCAACTGGCCGGACATAGACGCCTGACGGCTCCGGAATTCCTCCGGGGACACGCTTTGCTCAAAGAGGTATTAGCCTGAGGCGCTCAAGATGGAGGAACCGAGCCAAATCCTGAACGGCGGGAATTCCCTGCGGCCCCAGAAGCGCATCTTCCTGGGATTGCTGGCGGTCACCTGTCTGCTCTTCACCATCCTCCTGGGCGTGCTCTGGTACGTGCCCTATGTGGGGCTCAGCAACCTCAATCCCCATCTGCCTCTGCTCCTGGGGGTCTTTTTCGCGGCGCTGCTGCTCCTCCTGGTGGGCGGCCTGCTGCTGCTGGCCCTGACGGTGGTGTTGGGCCGGGACCTCTTTTTTTCAAAGAAACTCCGGGGCGCGGTTATCAAGCTGCTGCTGCCCTTGATGAGCGGGGTGGGCAAACTCTGCGGCGTCTCCAAGGACCAGGTGCGCCGCTCTTTCATCGAGATCAACAACCAACTGGTGCTGGCCCAGCACTCCCGCGCCACCCCGGAGAAGCTGCTGCTGCTCATGCCGCACTGTCTGCAGTTCCATGAATGCCAGTTCCGCATCACCGGTAACACCGTGCATTGCAAACGCTGCGGCAAATGTCCCATCAAAGGGCTGGCGGAGTTGTCGGAGAAGTACGGGGTGGGGCTGGCGGTGGCTACCGGCGGCACTCTGGCCCGGCGCATCATCGTGGAGCGGCGGCCGCGGCTCATCATCGCGGTGGCCTGCGAGCGGGACCTGAGCAGCGGCATCCAGGACAGCTACCCGCTGCCGGTCTTCGGGGTGCTCAACTCCCGCCCCCAGGGCCCCTGCTATGACACCCTGGTGGATCTGGAGAAGGTGGAAGAGGCCTTGAAGACCTTCCTGCTGCCTGCCGCGGCGCTCTCCGGCGGCGCAGAGAACCGCGTCAGGGATGAGAAAGTCGCGGGGGGATGAATCGAATCGATAGCATTTTAATTTAGCGCGGCAAGCCTTGACTGGCGCAGGCTAAAGCCTGCGGCTACAGTTAACCCAGGTTGGGCGCGGCCCGCCAATTCCTTAATATTAAAGGTGGTTTTCTGTTTTCGGTAAAAGGCATAATCAAAATCAAAGGCCCTTGATAGCTGTAGGGTGGGCTCGAGCCCACCAATTCCTCAAAAATCTCTAGTCCTTTCATTATCCCCTTTCCCCCGATGGGGGAGAGGGTTGGGGTGAGGGGGAAGTTGGAAGGCAGGGCAAAACCGATTTTCGCCCCAAAAATGTCATTCTGAGCGAAGCGAAGAATCTCGAATTTTTAGAGCTTGAGATCCTGCACTTCGTTAAGGATGCCAGTGAAAACAGCTTCTAGGGCGGGCTGTGCCCGCCAGCCAGGAAAAACGCGATGTCCAAGATGGGCTCCATAAAAACCGCCCGGAAGCTTTTAAAGGGGCATGAGCTTTCCGAACTGCGGGCCGCCATCAACTACATTAATGCCTTTTCCGGGAAGCGCTTCGTTTTAAAGGTCGGCGGTTCCATCTTGGATGACTGGAGCCTTTTACCTCTACTCATCGAAGATGTGATTTTCCTGAAAAAAGTGGGAATAGATGTGATCCTGGTGCATGGCGGCGGCCGCCATCTCAATCAGGCCATGAAGGAAAAAAATCTAAAAGTTAATAAGATTCGTGGATTGCGGGTAACCTCGGCGGAGGTGCTGGAATTGGCGGCCCAGGTCTTCGCGGCGGTTAGCCGGCAGATCAAGACCGAGATCGACAGGCGGGGCTACCAGGCGATAATCTTTGGCAGGGAAACCGGCCTGGTAAAGTCGGAGCGGATAGATGCGCCGGAGTTGGGTTTCGTCGGGGTTCCACAAAGCGTCGAGGTTGCGTTGTTGGATAACCTGGCGGCAAAGGTTATCCCCATAGTCTCCGCGGTGACCGCCGGGACCAGGGCCGGTGAGCCGGGCTTTAATGTCAATGCGGACGACGTGGCCGGAATCATCGCCTCTAAGATCGGCGCCGAAAAACTGATCCTGATGACCGACGTGGATGGCGTCCTGGATGAAAACGGCTCCCTGCTCTCGACCCTGAGCGTCAGCCAGGTTGAGGCCTTGATCGCCCGGAAGATCATCCGCGGCGGTATGATCCCCAAGGTGGAAACCTGTCTTAAGGCCCTGAAAGGCGGCGTGCAAAAGTGCCATATCGTCAAGGGCAGCACGCACTCCTTTATCGATGAGATTTTAACGGACGCCGGGGTGGGCACGGAATTCGTCCGGGATGACCTGGCCAAGGAGGCCGCCAAATAGGCACCTGCTAATATCGACTTATCGCGTATTCTTTCAGAAGACTTCGATGCCCGCCCGCAAGCCCGGTTGTTGATAAGCCGGGCTTTTTATTGTTTAAATTGCAAAATTTCCTCGGCATGATTAAAATGAACCTTAACGTTTACCTTGGAGAAAATCCTATGGAAGCAAGCCAGTCCCACCTGGACCAAATTTTGGATGAGATAGCCTCCTTGTCTTTGGAAGACCAGGAGATTCTGTTAAATATTGTGGAAAAGCGCCATATCGAAAAAAAACGGGAACAGATTTTAAGGGATTCCCGGGAAACAATGCACGCCTATAAAAAAGGCGTGGCTAAAAAAGGGACGGTAGATGATTTAATGAAGGATTTGGAAATTGATTAAGCTCGTCTGGCATAAAAGTTTTATCAGGGCTTTTAAGAAAACCTGTAAGAAAAATCCCGATATAAAAGATAACTTGCTCAACGCTCTTGAATTATTCGTTAATAACCCATATCATCCCATTCTTGGCACACATAAGCTTTCCGGAAAGTTGAAAGGCCACCATGCCTTCAGTTTAGGATATGATTGTCGGGTGGTCGTTAAATTTATTAATGAAGGGGAAGTTGCTTTAATCTCAATTGGGAAACATGAGGAAGTCTATTGAACAAAAGCCTGGCGGAGACGGGGGATGAAGTGGCTAGATATTTTGGAGCTCCTGGCCCGTCCTTAATTTTCCCTCACCCTGACCCTCTCCCGTAGGCTGGAGTGGGGATTAAACAAAAAATTCTATAGTCAATCAATATTTCGCCCTTAGTAATATCGTGCCCCTCTGAGGAAATCTTGCGCAAAAACCCCCAATCCGAGCCGGGCCGCGGCGCCCGCGCCCTGGCCCTGGACATCCTGGCCGCGGCCTCGCGGCCGCAGGGGAAGTCCGTAGAGGAACTGCTGGCCGCCACTCTCAAAGGCCGACCCCAACTGCCCCGGCCGGAGCGGGCCTTGCTGCTGGAACTGGTCCAGGGGGTGAAGCGCTGGGAGTTGAGACTCGACTATTTTCTTTCCCAGTTGTCCGCCATCCCGCTGGCGAAGCTGCACCCCCTGGTCCTGTTAATCCTGCGCCTGGCCGCCTATCAAATCCTGATGCTGGACCGGGTGCCGGCCCGGGCCGCGGTCCACCAGGCCGGTCTGGAGGCCAAGGCCCGGCGCTTACCGGCGGCTTACGGGGGCTTCATCAACGCGGTGTTGCGCCGCCTGGCCGCGGGCGACCTGCCGCCGCTGCCGGAGCGCCAGACTGACCTGGCGGCCGCCCTGAGCGTGGAATACTCCCACCCCGCCTGGCTGGTGCGGCGCTGGCTGGAGCGCTGGGGGCTGGAGCAGACCGAAGCCAGGCTGTCCGCCAATAACCGCCTGCCGCCCCTGACCGTCCGGGTCAACACCCTGAAGACCGACCCCGCCAGCCTCATCGCCCGGCTAAACCGGGAGGGGGTGGCGGCCCAGGCCTGCCGCTTCTCCCCAGTGGGGCTGCATCTGTCCGGGCTTAAGGCGCCGCCCCTGGAACTCCCTTCTTATCAAGAGGGCTTGTGGCTCTTTCAAGACGAGGCGGCGCAACTGGTCAGTCTGCTGCTGCCTCCGGCGGCAGGGCGGCGGCTGGAATTGGGCGCCGGCCGGGGCGGCAAGAGCACCCATCTGGCCGAGCTGTCCGGCAACGCCGGTTTGATCCTGGCCCTGGAGCTGCACCAGGGAAGGCTCCGGGAACTGCGGGGAGCGCTCCAGCGTTGGGGGGCGAGCGCCGTCCAACCCGTGCGGGCTGACGCCGCCGGCGGCCTGCCCATAGGAGATGGAGTCAAAATGGACGCGGCGCTGCTGGACGCCCCGTGCTCCGCCCTGGGCATCCTCAGGCGCCATCCGGAAATCAAGACCCGCCTTACGGAAGCCGATCTGGCCACCTTTCCGCCCCGGCAGCGGGCCTGGCTGGAGGCCGCGGCCGCGGTCCTGAGAACCGGCGGCCACCTGCTCTATATCACCTGCACCGTGGAGCCGGCCGAAAATCAGGAGCTGATCGAGTCCTTCCTGGGGGCGCACCCGGAGTTTCGCCTGGCGACCGACCCGCAGCGCCTGCCGGCTGCCGCGCGCCACCTGGTGCAGCCGCCGGGGTGGTTCTCCTCCTCAGGGGCCGACGATCTGGACGGTTTTTTCGCGGCGCTCCTCAGCAAAGACCATTAATCGCCGGCCAAAGCCTGCGGCTACCAGGGAAAAAGCTGAGCGCCCGGGCAACCCCATCACCGGCCGGAAGCCGGTGGTTATAGGGGCGGCGTCTCGCCGCCCTGGGCGGGGAAACCCCGCCCCTACGGAAATGGTGGGCAGTGCCCACCCTACAATAACTGCGCACCATCGTGTCTGGGAAGCGGCAATGGTAGGTATAAGTGGCACAGGCCCCTGGCCTGTATTCCAGCGGCTGGAACTCGGTGCCACTTACACCGCAGGCTAAAGCCTGAGGCTACCTGGACTTCGACTCATAGGGCGGGCTGTGCCCGCCGAACATGGCGGCCACAGGCCGCCCTATTTCCACGGATTGGCTTGGACTTGCATTCGTTCCCGAGTGCACTTGCAAATCAGATCAAAAAAAGATCGCAGGCTAAAGCCTGCGGCTACAAAAACTGCAGAAAATTGGCCGTCACAGGCCCTTGCTTAAACTTTCCCCGGCGCGGAGCATCATAGGACTTTTTCTCGGGCTTCCCTTAAGGTATATTCGCGGCATCACCCTGGTTAATGGGGGGAACCAATGGCGGTCCGTTTGGAAATCGGCTGGCGGCCGGAGCTGCCGGACGCGGAAGGGGAGGGGGTGCGCCGCCAGGCGCGGGAGTATTGCGGCCTGGAGATCGACCGGGTCCGGGTGCTGCGGGTCCTGATGCTGGACCTGGACTTGCCGGCCGAAGAGCTGGAGGCGGTGCGCCGCGAGGTCTTCACGCACCCCGCCACCCAGACCTCCGGCTTCCGGCCGCTGGCGCAGGCCTTCGATTGGGCGGTGTGGGTGGGCTTAAAGCCCGGGGTGCGGGATAATGCCGGGGCCGTGGCCCGGGAGGCCATGCAAGCCTATCTGGGACGCTCCCTGGGGCCGGCGGATGCGGTCTATACCTCCAAGCTCTTTCTCTTTTCCGGGGAGAGCCTGGATCGCGGCGGCACGGCCCAGGTGGCCCGGGAATTGCTGGCCAACGACATGATCCAGGAGTTCCGCGTCTTTTCCCGGCAGGATTGGGACCCGGAAACGGGAGTGGGTATCATCCTGCCCCGGGTAGAGCTGGCGCACTCCCCGGAGGTGGCGGTCTTCGATCTCGCCTCGCTCGAGACCTTGCGGGAGCTGAGCCGCCAGCGCTATCTGGCGCTCCGGGACGCGGACCTGCCCATCATCCGGGATTACTTCCGGCGCCCCGAAGTCCAGGCGCGCCGGGCCGCGGTGGGATTGGGGCCTCCCACCGACGTGGAGTTGGAGTACCTGGCCCAGGCCCGCAGCGACCACTGCAACCACAATACCTTCCGGGGCCTGTTCCACTACCGTGACCCGGCCAGCGGAGAGCACCTGGTCGAGGACAACCTCTTCAAGACCTGCATCGAGGCGCCCACCCGGGAGATTGCCTGGAAGAAGTCGTGGGTGGTCTCGGTGTTGTGGGACAACGCCGGGGTGGGACAGCTCGACGACGAATTCTCCTATGTCATCAAGGGGGAGACCCATAACTCGCCCTCCAACCTGGAGGCCTACGGCGGCTCCCTCACCGGCATCGTCGGGGTCTACCGGGACCCCATGGGCACCGGCAAGGGCGCCCGGCTCATCGGGGGGATCTACGGGTTTTGCGTGGGCCCGCGGGACTATCCCGGTCCCTTGCGGCCCCGGCTTCACCCCAGGCGCCTGTTGGATGGGGTGATCGCCGGGGTTAAGGACGGCGGCAACAAGAGTGGCGTCCCCACCCTCAACGGGGCCCTCTATTTTGATGAGAGCTACCTGGGCAAATGTCTGGTATTCGTGGGGGCCGTGGGCCTGCTGCCCAAACAGATCAACGGGGAGCCGGCGGCCAAGAAGGCGGCTCAACCCGGCGATCTCATCTTTACGTGCGGCGGCCGGGTTGGCAAAGACGGGATCCACGGGGTCACCGCCTCCTCCGAGGTGGCCTCGCCGGGCACCCCGGCGGGTCACGTCCAGATCGGCGACCCTTACACCCAGAAGAACATGCAGGACTTTTTACAAGAGGCCCGGGACCAGGGGCTCATCACCTTCATCACCGATTGCGGCGGCGGCGGCCTCTCTTCGGCAGTGGGCGAATCGGCCATGATGGCCGGCGGCTGCGAAGTGGACCTGTCCCGGGTGGCGTTGAAATATGAGGGTCTCGATCCCTGGGAAATCTGGATTTCCGAGTCCCAGGAGCGCATGGTGGTGGCGGTGCGCCCGGAAAACGAGGGCCGTTTTACGGAACTGGCCCGGAAACACGCGGTGGAGGCCAGCGTCATCGGCGCCTATACCGACCGGGGGGTCCTGGAGGTGCGGCACCAGGGCCGGGTTTGCGCCTACATGGACCTCTCCTTGCTGGATGAGGAGTTCCCCCCCTGGGAGTTCGACTGTGAGTGGCAGCCCCCGGCCGACCGTCTCAGCGAGCCGGTGCTGGGGGACCCCGGGGATCACCGCGGCCTCTTGCTGGCCATGCTGGCGCGGCCCAATATCTGCGCCCGGGAGTGGATTATCCGCCAGTATGATCACGAGGTCCAGGGGGGCAGCGTCCTCAAACCCCTGGTGGGTCGGTCCATCCAGGTGCCGGGGGACGCGGCCCTGATCCGCCCCAGGCCCCAATCCCAACGGGGCCTGGCCGTGAGCCTGGCGCTCAATCCGGCCTATTCGCAAATCGACACCTACCATATGGCCGCGGCCACCATTGATGAAGCGCTGCGGCGGCTGCTGGCAGTGGGCGGCGTTCTGGAGCATATCGGCGGGGTGGACAACTTCTGCTGGCCCAACGTGGAGTATCACCCGCAGGACAACCCCGACGGCAAATACAAGGCGGCCCAATTGGTGCGGGCCTGCTGGGCCATGCGGGACCTGTGCCTGGCTTACGGGATTCCCCTGCTCTCCGGCAAGGACAGCATGTACGTGGACGGCCTAGTGCCCGGGCCTTTCGGGGAGACGCACCGGGTTTCGGGCCTGCCCACCCTCTTTTTTACCGCGGTGAGCGTCCTGCCGGAGATTCGCCGGGCTCTGACCCTGGAGTGGAAGAGACCGGGCGACCTCATCTATCTCCTGGGCCGCACCCGGCCGGAGTTGGGCGGCTCAGAGTTTTACGAGCTTATGGGCCACGTCGGACTGAGCGTCCCGGAGACCCGGCCGGTTGAGTTTCTGGCCTATTACCATTTGCTGGAGCAGGCCGGACGGGAGGAACTGCTGGCTTCCTGCCACGGGGTCTATCGGGGCGGCCTCCTGGTCCACCTGGCCCTGGCCTCCATGGCCGCGGGCCTGGGGGTGCAGGTGGACCTGGGCGGGGTGGCTCCGGAGGCCCCGGATTTCGCGGCCGCTTATGCCGAATCCACCGGGCGTTTCCTGGTGAGCCTCGAGCCGGCGCGGCGGAGCCGTTTTGAAGAGCTGTTTAAGGGCCAGCCCGTCTATCTGCTGGGGGAAGTGGTGCAAGAGCCGCTGCTTAAAGTAGACCGGGGCGCCCGACTGTTGGAGGTGTCTCTGGAAGACCTCGGCGCCGCCTGGCAGGAGCGCTTCGGCAACTTGACTTGAGGGGAAGGGGTTTTCTGATATAATGACTCCCAAAGGTGTTTGGGCTGCTTATTGACCCATTGCAGCCCGGTGGTTCGGTGGAAATCGGCAGAAAAATTGGCGGCAAGATGGGAGGCTACATGAAAAGATTGGTTATCATGGGATTGTTCGCGTTTCTTGGCATCATACTGGCCGTGGGCACTCTCTCGGCCCAGCCTGCCGCTCCGGGTAACGGCGGCGGTTCCTGCCCCTTTGCGGGCAGCGCTCAGGGAAAGGCGGGGCCGGGAGGACAGGGGACCGGGTCTTGCCCTAGGGTGTCTCCGATGGCTAAACCCGGACAGCCGCTGACCGCGGATCAGGCTAAGGCCATGATCCAGCAGGAGATCGGCAAAAATCCAAACTTGAAGGTGGGTAAAGTTACTGAGCAGGGCGGCAATTATTTGGTGGAGGTAGACACCAAGGAGGGCTCCCTGGTGGACAAAGTCGAGGTGGACAAGCAGTTCGGCGGGGCCCGCTCAATCTATTGAGGGGAATTTGAATCCTCTCCGAAAATTTATGGATCTCTCCGGCTAATCAAAGGGTGGTTGAGGCGCGGGTATGGCAGTCGGAGGCGGCTGTCCCGCCTGGCGCCTCTACCCCGTTAAAGGAAGAA
Organism: Desulfobaccales bacterium; assembly: GCA_052326585.1. GTDB lineage: Bacteria > Desulfobacterota > Desulfobaccia > Desulfobaccales > 0-14-0-80-60-11 > JAPLJC01. The sequence goes on from JBKQLU010000022.1 coordinate 20,898, forward strand.
ACCATGCACGCCGAGATGCTGGTGCTGCGGTTCAACCCGGCGGTGGTGGATCAACCCATCATCTACCGGCTGGTGAAAGACTTCGATCTCGAATTCAATCTGCTGAAGGCCACCATCTATCCCCAAAAAGAGGGGGTGATGGTCATGGAGCTCAGGGGTCATCCCCAGAACTTCCGCCGGGGTCTCAAATATCTGCGGGATTCCGGAGTCGAGGTGAAACGGGTAGCCCGGGAAGTGCGGCGCAATGAGGAGCGCTGCTACCAGTGCGGCACCTGCACCGCGGTCTGCCCCACCGGCGCCCTCTACGTGGAGCGGCCGGAGATGGCAGTGCTGTTCGACGCCGGCAAATGCAGCGCTTGTGAGCTCTGTTGCCCGGTTTGCCCGGCCCGGGCCATGGAAGTGCAACTGGACCGCAGCGCCCTCTAACCGAAAAGTCCGGCGGCTGGCTTGCTTGCGATTTTTATCGGCGTTTACTCCGCGGTCATCTCCTCCCTCTACTTCCTGCTGCCCCTGCATTTACAGGGCAACCTCAAGTTCAGCGGCGCCCAGATCGGCCTGCTGTACGCGGTCTTCAACCTTAGCGCCATCCTGGTGGCCTTTCCGGTGGGGGTGAGCGGTGACCGGTACGCCTCCCGGGTCCTCACCCGCCTGGGCCTGACCGGCTGTGCCCTGTGCCTCTGGGGCATGGGGTCCCTGAAGAGCTTCGGGTTCTTTTTCCTGATCTTCTGGGGCTTCGGCCTGAGCGCCGCGCTTCTGAGCCAATCGCTGAATATTATGTTGTTCAAGGGGGGCGGGGCCGCAGGGTCCACGGCCAGGCGCTTCGGCCATTTCAATGCCATGCGCATGGGCGGCATGATGTTGGGGACCCTGGCCGGCGGCTTCCTGGTGCATCTTTTCAATTTCCCCAGGGTTTTGCAGCTCTGCGCCGGGTTCCTGCTGCTGATGTGGTGGCCCTCCGCCTGGCTGCCGGTGGTGCCGGCGGTGCGGGCCTCCATGTGGGAATATCGGCGGGAACTCTTTACCAGGCCGGTGCTCTTCTTTGTGGTCTGGCTCTTTCTCTTCACCCTGCACTGGGGCGCCGAAGCCACCAGCCTGACCCTGTTTCTGCAGCACAACCTGGGTTTGCCGGTCCAGGGTGTGGGGGCTTACATGGCCGGGGAGTTCGCGGTGATCACCGCCACCGCCTATCTCTATGGGCGCTTCTGGGCCGGCCGCTTGCAGCCGCTGACCTTCCTGGTGGTGGCCCTGTTGGCCTCCGGCAGCGGCCACATTCTCATGACCTGGCCCAGTCTCCCCTGGTCCTTTGCCTGGCGGGCGGTACACGGCTTCGGGGACGGCCTCATCCTCATGGAGACCTATGCCACCGTCTCCCGGCAGTTCCACGTGGACCGCATCGGCGGCACCTCCAGCCTGATTCCTCTCACCACTACCATGGGGGTCCTGGTGGGCTCCCTGATTTTCGGCCCTCTGGGGGCAGCCCTGGGCTACCAGGCCCCGCTGCTCATCTCGGGAATCATCACCCTGGCCCTGCTGCCGGTGGCTTACCGCGGCTTGCAGGAGTGAGCCGCCGGGGGGGAGTCTCTTCGGAGAATAACAGATCTAAGCAAGCGGCTTCAGGGCTCTGAACTTGATGCTGGCCACTTTGCCCTGCACCGCGCCAAGGTCCTGCGGGGCCGGAGGCGGCGTAAATTCTTTGCCGGGACAACAGGCCATGGCGGCCAATTCCACCGGAGTCAGGAGGTGCCGGGCTACGATCTGGAGCCCGGCAAAACCGGCTTCCCTTATCAGGTTAAGGTATTCTTCTTCCGGGATCGCCCCTCCCAAACATCCGGGCCAGGTTGCCTGGAACCGCTCTTTGAGCGCGGCATCGATCTTCCCGGTGAGGACGACATCCGAAATAGCGGCCCGGCCACCGGGTTTCAGGATGCGAAAGGCTTCCCGGTACACCGCGGTCTTATCCGGGATCAGATTGATGACGCAGTTGGAGATTATTACGTCCACGCCGCCATCCGGGAGCCCGGTGCTGGCCAGGTCCGCGACGCAGAGCTCGATATCCCCTCCTGACAAGTGCACCGCGGCGATGGCCTCTTTGGCCCGCGCCACCATCTCCGGAGCAAAGTCTAGTCCGATTACCCGACCCCGCGGGCCCACTTTGCGAGCCGCCAGGATGACATCCAGGCCAGCGCCGCAGCCGAAATCCGCCACCACCTCCCCTGACTGGATCGCCGCGAAACCGGTGGGGTTGCCGCAACCACGGGAAAGGTTCAGCGCCACCGCCGGCGCCTGGGCCAGCTCCGCCTCGCTATAGAGATGCTGATCCACCGCAAAGCCCGAACCGGGCTCTGCTTTGCTGGGTCAACAAGAATCCGGGGCGCCGCCGGTCTCGGCAAATTTACCGTATCTGCCCTTGACTATCTGAGATACCTTTTCGGTCTTCAAAATGTCCACCTCCAGGTTGGGGTATTTTCTTTAAGCAGGGATTACCTGGTTCCCGGTTATGACCGCCGGAGGCGTTCAAGCAATGCCGTGGTGGAATAGCCCGGGAGGAAAGGCAGGGTTAAGACCCGGCCGCCCCGGGCCAAGACTTCCGCCCGGCCCACGATTTCGCTTAATTGATAGTCGCCGCCCTTCACCAGAATGTCCGGCTGCAGCAGGGTGATCAGCTTAAGTGGGGTGTCTTCGTTGAAGAGCACCACCCGGTCGACACAGGCCAGGGCCGCCAGGAGCCGGGCCCGGTCGCGCTCCAGGGTCAGCGGCCGCCCCCGGCCCTTGTCCAGGCGGTGCGCCGAGGCATCGGTGTTCACCCCGACGATGAGCGCCTCCCCCAGGGAGCGGGCCTGCTCCAGATAGGCCACGTGGCCGGGATGCAGGAGATCGAAGCAGCCGTTGGTGAAGACCAGCCGCTGCCCCCGGGCCCGCTGCTCCCGGACCCAGCCAGCCGCCGCCGCCCGGGAGACTACCTTGTAGCCGGTGTCGCAGCTAGACAAAAATGTCCTCCAACTAAAAAGACCATAAGAGAAATACTCTTCATGCAGGCGCCCGGACCAGTGGCGCAGTTATTTCCCTGGTCATTCTGAGGGAGCCGCGCTCATTCCTGCTTTACCCGGGCCACCGTGAGGACCTCTACCCCGGCGGCGCCGGCCCGGCGCAGCGCCAGGGCGCATTCTTTAACCGTGGCCCCGGTGGTGTAGAGATCGTCAAGGAGGAGAATCTTCTTTCCCCAGACCGCTTCGGGGCGGGCCACGCTGAAGGCGGCGCGCACGTTGGCCCGGCGCTCTTTGGGCTTGAGCCCGACCTGGGGCACGGTGTGGCGCACCCGGGTGAGAACCTCCCGGCCCAGGGCCGCGGCCTTGAATCCCTGGGCCAAGAGTACGGCCTGGTTGAAGCCGCGGGCCTTGAGGCGGCGGGGGTGCAGCGGCACCGGCACCAGGAGGTCGGCGGTGGCCGCCAGCTCCAGGCAGGCGGGTTGCTGCAGCCAGCTTTGCAGCAGCGGCAGATAGGCCATCTGGGCGGAGAACTTGAAGCGCTTGATGGCCGCGGCCACCGGCCCCTCATAGAGAGCCGCGGCCCGGGCCCGGTCATAGGGGGGCGGCTCTGCGGCGCACTCTCCGCAGAGGCGGTCGCCGCCCTCCCGGGCGGTAAAGACCCGGCCGCAGCAGAGACATAGGGGGCTGGCCACCCAATCGATCTTGGCTGCGCACTCCGGGCAGATCGCCTGCGGCGCGGCCTCTCCCACCGCGGCACCGCAGAAGAGGCAGAGACGGGGCAGGAAGAATTCCAGCACACTCAAACTGAAGCGTTTCAGCAAGGCCGGGGCAAACGGAGTCATCCCACCTTTCTCCTCACCAGAATCCATATAATGACGCCGGCCGAGGGACTGTCAAGAAATAATTTTGGGGGAGGCTGTGAGACACAGGCCGCCCCGAGGGGCAGGGGGCTGGAATTTTTGGAAAACGCGGTGAAGGCGGCGGCCACAGCCCGCCCTATTATCGGCTGGATCAGCGCGTCGCCAGACGCTGGGCCAGGTCCTGGGCGTCGGCGAAGAGTTTGTGGACCGCAGCCTCCGGCAGGCCGGCGCCCCGGGCCAGGCGTTCGGCCTCCAGGCGGGTGATGAGGTCTGCGGGGGCGTGGGTGTCGCTATCCAGGATCAGGAAAGCGCCCGCCGCCAGGGCGGTACGGGCCACGTGGCCGTTGGCCAGGCAGTGGCCTTTGCGGGCCGAGATCTCCAGGAAGATGGAGCGTTCCCGGGCCAGGGCCGCCTCCTCTGCAGTGATCAGGCCGGGGTGGGCCAGGATGTCGATGTCGGCCTCGAGGGCGGCCCGGTTGGTCCCCGGGGCCACCGGCTCCGCCAGGGTTTCGCCGTGCACCACGATGAGCGGCGCCCCCAGGGCGCGAGCCCGGGCGGCCAGGGGTCCGATGAGGTCAGGGGGCAGGTGGGTAAATTCCAGGCCGGGGATGATGTAGGGCTCCTCGCCCCGGTTGAGGCTCCGGGCCGCGGCCTGAAGCAGGGCGAAAACCGCCTCGAAGTTGGAGGCGTCCACGTGGTCGGTGATCCCCAGGTAGCGGTAGCCCTTAACCTGGGCCCGGCGCCATAACTCCGCGGGCAGCAGCTCGCCGTCGCTGTTCAGGGTGTGGGTGTGCAGGTCGATCATAAAGAATGGTCTTTGGCTTTCAGGTTTCGGTAAATATAAACCGGGGGTCCTGCCCACCTGTCGCTATACCCAATAGCGCATGTCTGGATTTCCCCATTGATCAGGGCAGGCCGCTAGTCGAGCCTATTCCCCCTCCTTTGAGGGGAGGGGGTTAGGGGAGGGTGGCAACATATGGTAATCGAAAGCAAAATTACCACCCCCACCCTGACCCTCCCCCATCAAGGGGGAGGGAATAAGACAAAAATTAGGCAACATCTCTGTAGGGCGCAATAAAGAGAGTAATTTTTCAAGATAAATTCGAAATAATGGCCGGAATCAGAAACTCGAAACTGGAAACTCAAAACTGGGCAACCCAGCGGGTCGCCCCTACAACTCGAAACTCAAACCCCAAACCCCAAAACTCAAACCCCAAAACTCAAAACTCAAAACTCGAAACTCGAAACTCGAAACTCAAACCTACATCTTATATTTGCCGAAATCTTCGGGATCGAGGCTTTCCAGGATCTCGGTCCATTTCTTGGCGTCATCGCTGGTGATGGCCTCTTTGGCCGACAGGTCGACCCGGCGGGCCTTTTGAATCACCACTTCCGCCACGAAGATGGGGGCCTTGGTGCGCAAGGCTATGGCAACGGCGTCGCTGGGGCGGGCGTCGATGGTCACTTCGCTGCCCCCCCGGGAAAGGTAGATCAGGGCAAAATAGGTGTTGTCCCTGAGGTCGCAGACCTCGACCTTGCTCACCTGGGTCTCCATGAGTTCCATGATGTTTTTCAGCAGGTCATGGGTCATGGGGCGGGAGAATTTAATGTTTTCCAGCTCGCTGGCGATGGCCGTGGCCTCCAGCAGTCCGATCCAGATGGGGACCGCCTTGTCCGACGCCACATCCTTGAGGATCATGATGGGGCTGTTGGTAAAGGGATCGATGGTCAATCCGGAAACGGTCATTTCCCTGAACATGTTGCCTCCTGCGATGGGGACGCCTCAGGCAGCCGCCCATACTCCAAAGGACGGGCCTGGGCCCAAGACCCGGTTAAGGAATGGGGGTGCGCCGCAATGAGGGCAACCTGGGTCAGTTGTCCGGTCAGGTGCCGCGGTCCGGTAAAATTGACTACCTGTTTGGTCCTGAGGCGGCCGCAGAGCTGCTCCGGGCTGCGTTTGCTGGCGCCCTCCACCAGGACCTCCTTAACCTGCCCTACCAGGCGTCCATTGGCCGCCAGGGTGAATTCATCCTGCAGGGCCTGCAAGCGGGCCAGGCGCTCCGCCTTGACTTCTCCCGGCACCTGGTCCGGGAAGCCGGCGGCCCGGGTCTGGGGCCGGGGGGAATACTTGAAGGAGAAGGCCTGATCAAAGGCTACCTGGCGCATCAGGTCCAGGGTCTCGGCAAAGTCGGCCTCGGTCTCTCCGGGGAAGCCGACGATCAGATCGGTGGAAATAGCAATGCCGGGGCAGGCGAGACGCAAGCGGGCAACTCGTTCCAGGTAAGCCTCCCTGGTATAGCCGCGGTTCATGGCGGCGAGGATGCGGTTCGATCCAGACTGCACCGGCAGGTGGAGATGCTCGCACAGCGGTGGCAGCGACCCCAGGGCGGCCAATAACTCATCCGACAGGTCCCGGGGGTGGGAGGTGGCAAAGCGCAGCCGGGCCAGCCCCGGAAGTTGGGCGAGGCGGTGCAGCAACCCGGTAAAGGTGATGGGGGCGGCGAGGCCGCGGCCATAGGAGTTAACGTTTTGCCCCAGGAGGGTGACTTCCAGGCCCCCGGCGGCGAGAAATCCGGAGACTTCCGCGATGATGGCTTCGGGGTCCCGGCTGGCCTCGCGGCCCCGGACGTAGGGCACCACGCAATAGGTGCAGAAGTTGTCGCAACCCTGCATGATGGTCACCAGGGTCTGGGCTGGCCCTCGGGACCAAACCCGGGCCGGCGGCTCAGGGAGACCGCACTCCAGCGAAAGCTCCGCGGGGCGCTGGCCCTGGGCGGCCCGGGCCACCAGTTCCGGCAGGCGCCGGCTCGCCTGGGTGCCGAAGACCAGGTTCAGGTGCGGCGCGTCGGCCAGCAGGCGTTTCCCCTCCTGTTGGGCCACGCAGCCGCCCACCCCCAAGATGAGCCGGGGGTTCCTGGCCTTTAATAATTTCAAACTTCCCAGCAGGCTCCTCAGCTTCTCCTCGGATTTGCGCCGGATGGCGCAGGTATTGATAAGATACAGATCCGCCTCTTCGGCCCGGCTGGTGACCTCATATTCCGGCGCCAGAAACCGGGCCATCTGCTGGGAGTCGGCCAGGTTCATCTGACAGCCGAAGGTGCGGATGTAGAGCTTCTTTTTCGAGACCGGCATACCGTTATCTTTATTAGAAACCCCGGCCCTTGTCAACTACGCGGCCTCCCCCTGGACAGTCCCGGCGCCCTGGGGTAAAATGGGCCGTGGCGGCAGGGAGGGCCGACGATTTTGCCGGGCTCGCCTTAACCATCCCGGCTGCTGGAAGCTATGGCAAAACCCGGATTCGCAGGCACCCTGCACCAAGGGCAGGATCGCGAACCGTAAAAATACGAGATTCGTTGCGGCGCGCCGCTGAGAATGACACTTTTGGGCAGACCGGGGATTGGCAGTAGCTTCTCCCGATTTTTGGTATCTCTGTAAGGGCGGGGGCTCGAGGTCTCCCCCGGCCCGCTGCCCAAAAAATAGAGCCCCGGAGCATTCACTTTATGTTATTCCCCCTGCGCGGGGCGCCGTCAGTGCGGCGCCAGCCGCTGGTCACTCTTGGTCTGATCGCCGTCAACCTGACCGTGTTTCTCTATCAAGCGTGGCTAGGTCCGCAGGCGGGCGCGGCCCTGGTGATGCAGAAAGGTGCGGTGGCCGCCAAACTGAGCCAGCCGCACCTGGTATTTTCCTACCAGGGCCTGAAGCTGCTGCCCACCATGTTCAGTTCCCTGTTCCTGCATGGGGGCAAGGTCCACCTCATCGGCAACATGTGGTTCCTGTGGATCTTCGGGGAGGCCCTGGAGGATGAGCTGGGCCACGGGCGTTTTCTGGCCTTTTTCCTGTTTTGCGGTTTTTTTGCCGGGCTTTTCCATGTGATGTGGTCGGAGCAACTGCGCCTCCCCTTGATCGGGGCCAGCGGGGCCATCGCCGGGCTCTTGGGCGGCTACCTCAGGCGGTTGCCCAACTCCCCCATCCATACCCTGATCCTATTCCGCCTGCGGCCGGAGATGGTGCCGATCCCGGCCTTTGTCTTGCTGGGGCTGTGGCTGGCCCTGCAATTTTACGGCCTGCGGCAGGGCGGGGCGATTGCCTGGGTAGCCCACCTGGGGGGGTTTTTTATCGGTCTGGTCACGGTCAACTATTTTGCCCCGGCCCAGTCCGGGAAGCCTCAGCCCACCCGTAAATCCGGCCGGAAGGCCAAAGGTAAAAAGCCAGTCAAGAAGAAAAGTTGAATAAGTTCTGATAGCGGCCGGGTGGCCCGCCAGGGTGCGGCGCGGCTCAGAAGGAATTGGTGGGCAGTGGACACCCTACGCAACTTCGCCAGGATCAATATTCCGGCTGGCCGGGAAAGCCAGGGGAACCTTCTCTTAAGGAGTTCATATGCAATTCAGCGAAGGGCAGATGGGGCGCATCTTCGTCCTGCGATTGGAAGAGGGTGAACGGCTCAATGACACAATCGAGAAATTTGCCCGGGAACAAAAGATCAATCGCGGGCTGGCATTCTACCTGGGGGGGGCCGGGGATGGCAGCCAGGTGGTGGTAGGGCCGGAAGCCAACCGGGAGGGTATCATTCCCATGATCTATACCTTGCGGGGCGCCCAGGAGGTTTTGGCCCTGGGAACCCTGGTCCCCGATGAGGCGGGGGACCCCGTGCTTCACATGCACGCCGCCGCGGGACGAGAGGGGCAGGCCACGGTGGGCTGCACCCGGGCCGGGGTCGCGGTCTGGCTGGTGGGGGAGGTGGTCCTCCTGGAGATCTTGGGAAGCGCGGCAACCCGGAGAAAGGATGCGCGGACCGGGTTTCAATTGCTTAAGGTCGATTGAAAGAGCGGTTAGCGATCAGCGATCAGCGATCAGCAGTCGGCAAAGGCAAAACCCAGGTACGGCTTATCAATCTGTAGGGTGGGCACCGCCCACCATTATCCTCTTTTTTCTTAGGTTGCACAGACGTCTCGTCTGAGCACTTTTCTGCTGTGGCTTCAAAAAATAAGGAGCGGGTCCTTTGGAAATAGATAAAGAGCAGCTGGAGCGAGCGGCGCACATCGGGCGGCAGGCGGCCCTGGCCGCCGGCGCCCTGTTGCGGCTGAACTTCCAGCAACCCCACCAGATAACCTACAAGGGGGCCATCGATCCGGTCACCGAGAGCGACCTGCAATCCCAGGAGCTGATCGTGGCGCTGATCCGGCGGAGTTTCCCGGATCACGGCTTTCTGGCGGAAGAGACCGCGGCCGGGGCGGGCCATGGTGGACTTGAGCCAGCGGCGGCGCCGCTCCCGGGCTCAGAGGCGCGGCCCTGCCGTTGGATCATCGATCCCCTGGACGGCACGGTCAACTTTGCCCATGGCTTTGCGGCCTTCTGCGTCTCCATCGCCCTGGAGGTGGAGGGCCGCCTGGAATACGGGGTGGTCTACGACCCCATTCGGGATGAGCTCTTTGAGGCCAGAAGAGGCCAGGGCGCCCTGCTGAACGGCCGGGCTATCCAGGTTTCCGGGATCGACCGCCTGGACCGGGCCCTGGTGGCCACCGGCTTTCCCTATGACATAAGGGAGCGGCTGCCCCAGACCCTGGCCCGGATGCGGCGCATCCTGGGTGAAGTCCAGGGGTTGCGGCGGGCCGGCGCCGCCGCGTTGGACATGGCTTATCTGGCCTGCGGCCGTTTCGACGCCTTCTATGAAGAGAACCTCAAACCCTGGGACACCGCCGCCGGCCTGCTGCTCGTCAGCGAAGCCGGCGGCCGCCTCACCGACTTTAGCGGCGGGCTTTATGACCTCTACTCGCCTAATATTTTGTGCAGTAACGGGCTGCTGCATGAAAAGATATTGACGCTCGTTGGCTAGATAATGAATGAATGATGATTTTAAATGCTATTTGTCATTCTGATGGAGCTCTGAGAAAAATGGACTTTCCGCCCCAATTTGTGCTATTTTCCCACCTGCGAGAGGAATTGGCTTTAAGATGAGGTCGTTTGAGAGATTTTACTCGGCCAAAGAGGCTCTAAAACCTCGTTGGGATAAGAATAGCTATGAGTCCAAAAGGGACCCGATAGCCGACCGAAAGGTCAATCGGATATGAGATGGAGAGATTCGCCAGGGCCGGAGGGTGAAGATGCGATAAGGCTAAAACGGCGGGCACAGCCCGCCCTATAATCTATTTGTCATTCTGAAGGAGCCGCAGTCGACTGAAGAATCTAGATCCTTCGCTTCGCTCAGGATGACAAGAAAGCTATTTTTCGTTTAAGGAAGCCTATTGACAACAATCAGTGTTTTGAATATACACTTTTCAGAGAAAAGATTATGAAAAAATTCGGTTCAAAAAACTGGTGCTGGCGGCGGGTGATGGCGGACTCGTGAGGTGCGTCTCCAGCAGGTGAAAGATAATTGGGGGCCCCTCGCGAGAGGGGCCCCGGTTTTTGGCGTCTTTAAAAAGCCGTGGCCCACCAGGGGCGCGGCTTTTTTTTAGCGCCGCGCCGCGCCGCCGGGCGCCACCGGTTGAGCCCCGTCTGGCCCCGGGCAAAAATATATGGATTATTTCTGGTTATCGGCAGTTATTTGCATTAAATAATAGAGCAGCAGACGGAGCAGGCATGGCGCACACGGATTTTGACACCTTTAGCGAGCTGGCCCGGCAGGGCAACCTCATTCCGGTTTACCGGGAAATCTTGGGGGATCTGGAGACCCCGGTATCCGCCTATAAGAAGTTGCGGGGCCAGGGCTGTTCTTATCTCCTGGAGAGCGTGGAGGGCGGCGAGAAATGGGGCCGCTTCAGTTTTCTGGGGCTCAACCCCTCTCTGCTCTTTCAGGTGCAGGACGGCCGCGCCACCATCCGGCGCCAGCAGCGGGAGGAGTCACTGGAGGCCGGCGTCGATCCCTTCGAGCACCTGCGCCGCCTGCTGACGGAATTCCGGGCGGTGGCCGGGCCCGGATTGCCCCGTTTTTGGGGGGGGCTGGTGGGTTATCTGGGCTACGACATGGTGCGCTATATCGAGCGGCTGCCGGAGTTGACCCCGCCCGGCCCCATGCCCGACGCCAGGCTGATGTTGGCCGACAACCTCCTGATCTTCGACAATCTGCGCCAAACCATCAAGGTCATGAGCCTGGTGCATCTTAACCCGGAGGTTTCCCTGAAGTCCCAATATGAGCGGGCCGAAGCCGCCATCGAGGTCCTCATCGAACGCCTGGGACAGCCGGTGCCCCGCGGCCTGCCCGCCAAAAATAGATCCGCGGGGCCGGCGCTCACTGCCAACCTTACCCGGGAAGACTTTGAGGCCATGGTGGTGCGGGGCAAAGAATACATCGCGGCCGGAGACGTGATTCAGGTGGTGCTGTCGCAGTGCTTTCAGACCGCCCTGCGCCACGATCCCCTGGACCTGTATCGGGCCCTGCGCCTGATCAATCCCTCGCCGTACATGTTCTACCTGGACCACGGGGACCTGCAGCTGGTGGGAGCTTCCCCGGAGATCCTGGTGCGCCTGGAAGATGGCCGCATCACCTATCGGCCCATCGCCGGCACCCGCCCCCGGGGAGACGACGAGGCCGCGGACCGGGAGCTGGAGGCGGAATTGCTGGCCGATCCCAAGGAGCGGGCCGAACACCTGATGCTGGTGGATCTGGGCCGCAACGACGTGGGCCGGGTGGCGAAGATCGGCAGCGTCCGGGTGCCGGAACTCTTCAGCATCGAGCGTTACTCCCACGTGATGCACATCGTCTCCCAGGTGGAGGGCGAGTTGGCGCCGGGCTGCGACGGCTTGGACGTCCTCAGGTCCACCTTCCCCGCGGGCACCGTCGCCGGCGCCCCCAAGGTGCGGGCCATGGAAATTATCGAGGAACTGGAACCTACCCGGCGGGGGCCTTACGCCGGTGCGGTGGGTTACCTCGGCTTCGGGGGCAACCTCGACTTCTGTATCACCATCCGCAGCTTTGCCGTCCATGGCGGCCAGGTCTATCTGCAGGTGGGCGCCGGGATTGTGGCCGACTCCGACCCGGGCCGGGAATACCAGGAAACGGTGAATAAAGGCCTGGCCCTGATGCGGGCCTTGGAGCGGGCCGAAGGGGGGCTGGAATAGGGGGCAGTAAGCAGTGAGCAGTGAGCAGTGAGCTTTTCAGCTTAATCGTTATTGTTCAATGCTGAATGGAATGTGATAAGTAATAAAAAATGATCCAAAGGTCGACTCAGTTTGCGGTGGGCAGACAGGAATTGGATTTTTCTGCTTACTGCTCACGGCTTACTGCTCACTGTTAACGGCTCCCTGGTGCGCATATGTTAGTAATGATAGATAATTATGATTCCTTCACCTATAATCTGGTGCAGTATTTCGGCCAGTTGGGAGAGGAGGTCCGGGTCTTTCGCAATGACCGGATAGACCTGGAGGGAGTTGGGGCGCTCAAGCCGGACCGGCTGGTAATCTCTCCCGGCCCCTGCTCTCCCACTGAGGCGGGGATTTCCATGGCGGCCATCCTCCATTTCGCCGGGCGGATTCCCATTCTCGGGGTGTGCCTGGGACACCAGGCCATGGGTGCGGCCTTCGGGGGCCGGGTCATCCGTTCCCCCCGGCTGATGCATGGCAAGACCTCCCTCATTTACCATGACGGCCGGGATCTCTTCCAGGGCGTTCCCTCCCCCTTTGAGGCTACCCGTTACCATTCCCTCATCGTGGAGCGGGAGACCCTGCCCGCCTGTCTTGAGGTTTCGGCGCAGACCGCGGTGGGGGAGATCATGGGGCTGCGGCACCGGGAATACGCCATCTACGGAGTACAGTTTCATCCCGAATCCATCATGACCGCCGAAGGCATCAATCTGCTGCGCAATTTTCTGCGGCGCAGCCGGGGCTGAGGGCAATAGTGCCCGGGAGGCAGGCAGCAGGGAATGGCTATGGATAAGGTTACGGAGAGCGAGGCAAATCAGAGCGCCGGGTCCGGGGGGCAGCCGGCCGGCCCGGAAAGTTCCGAAAAGCCGCTGCGGCATTATGAAATCGACATCTTTCGGGACTGGTGTAAGTCCTGCGGCATCTGCGCCGCTTTTTGCCCGCGGCAGTGCCTGGAGATGGACGGACAGGGGAAGCCACAGGTGAAGAGCCTCGAGGTCTGCAACGGCTGCCGCTGGTGCGAACTGCATTGTCCGGACTTTGCCATCTGCGTCAAGGAACTGGCCGCCAAAGATGCGGCACCGGAAGAGGCGGACTGACTTAGGCCACAGGATTAGAGAAAAATCATGAATGACCATACCCCCGGGAAGGCCAGACTGCTGCAGGGCAACGAAGCCATAGTGGAGGGCGCCCTCTATGCCGGCTGCCGGTTTTTTGCCGGCTATCCCATCACCCCGGCTACGGAGATCAGCGAAATCATGTCCTACCGGCTGCCCGCGGTGGACGGCACCTTTATCCAGATGGAGGATGAAATCGCCTCCATGGGTGCGGTTATCGGCGCCTCCCTGGCCGGGGTCAAGGCCATGACCGCCACCAGCGGCCCGGGGTTTTCCCTGATGCAGGAGAACCTGGGGTTTGCTTGCGTGGCCGAGGTGCCCGCGGTGATCGTCAACGTCATGAGGGGCGGCCCATCCACCGGCCTGCCCACCCACGTCAGCCAGGGGGACGCGCAGCAAGCCCGCTGGGGCACCCACGGCGACCACCCCATCATCGTCCTGGCGGTCTCCACCACTCGGGACTGCTTCGAAATCACGGTCAAGGCCTTCTCCCTGGCGGAAAAATACCGGACCCCGGTGATCATCTTGAGCGATGAAGTGGTGGCCCACACCCGGGAGAAGATTATCCTGCCGCCGGAGACGCCCCTGGAGGTGGCGGACCGGGTGCGCCCGGACATGCCGCCGGAATGGTACCTGCCGTACGCCGATACCGCCAGCGGGGTGCCGCCCATGGGCATCTTCGGGGATGGCTACCGCTACCACGTCACCGGCCTGGTCCATGACGTGCGGGGTTATCCTACGGAACGTCCCGACGAGATCGTGCCTTTTTTGCACCGCCTGTTCCGCAAGATTACCCAGCACTTCCACGACATCCAGATGGTGCGTGAGGAGCAGACGGCGGACGCCGAGATCCTGGTAGTGGCCTATGGCGCGGTGGCCCGCAGCGCCCGGCGGGCGGTGCTAGAGGCCCGGGAACGGGGGATCAAGGCGGGACTCCTGCAACTCATCACCCTGTGGCCCTTTCCGCGGCGGCATCTGGAGCCGCTGCTGCGGCAGGTGCGGGCCGTCCTGGTGCCGGAGCTCAATATGGGCCAGATGTCCCGGGAGGTAAAAAGGATCAACCAGGGAATCACCCGGGTGGAGGGTTTGAATCGGATCGACGGCAATTTGATTACGCCGGATGAGATTATGGAGCGCTTGCTGAAGATGTAAGCTGGGGCTCGATTTTTTAAGAAGAATTAGCGCGGTCGGGGCCCTCCGGCCGCCGGCTGGAAGCCGGTGCCACTAAGACGCAGGCTAAAGCCTGCGGCTACAAGGTCAAAAGCTAAACGCTCACGGGCTGGAAGACTGTGGTTGTAGGGGCGGCGGCTCGCCGCCCAGGGCGGGGAAACCCCGCCCCTACGCCTGCGGCTAGCAAGACAAAGCGACGGAGAGCCAAAAATGGCCGAAGATGTCACCAAGCTGATTCACAAATACCTGCGCCACGAAAAGAGGTTCCCCCATGTTTGGTGTCCGGGCTGCGGCAATGGCATCGTCCTGGGATCCCTGATTCGGGCCATCGACGCCACCGGCTTCAGCAAGGATGAGATCGTCCTGGTCTCAGGCATCGGCTGTTCCGGGCGCCTGAGCGTCTACGTCGATTTCAACACCCTGCACACCACCCACGGCCGGGCCCTCACCTTTGCCACCGGCGTCAAGCTGGCCAACCCCAAGCTCCAGGTCATCGTGGTCATGGGGGACGGCGACGCCACCGCCATCGGCGGCAACCATTTCATCCATGCGGCCCGGCGCAACCTGGATCTGACGGCTATCATCATCAACAACAATACCTATGGCATGACCGGCGGACAATATTCTCCCACCACCCCTTACGGGTCCTGGGCGGCCACGGCTCACTTCGGCCATATCGAACACGCCTTCTCCATCAGCGAGATGGCGGTGACCGCGGGCGCCGCCATGGTGGGCCGGGGCACGGTCTATCACGTCACCCTGCTGGACCGGTTGATGGAACAGGCCATCAGGAAGGGGGGGTTTGCCGTGGTGGAGGTCATCAGCCATTGCCACACCCAGTTCGGCCAGAAAAACCTGAAAGGCGGCCCGGTGGAGATGATGCAGGCTCAGAAAGAGATGGCGGTGCGGGTGGAGAAGGCCAAGACCATGAGCCCGGAGGAACTGGCCGGCAAGATCACCATCGGCGTCTTGGTGGACCGCGACCTGCCCATCTATACGGAGGAATACCGGCTGATCCAGGCCGCGGCCCGGGCCGCGATGCAAGGGAAACCGAGACCTGCAACCTCAAAACTCAAACCTCAAAACTTTGACTATTGAACTTGAAGCCTAATTATGTCTAAGCGCTATGAGATTCGCCTGGCCGGTTCGGGAGGCCAGGGGTTGGTGCTGGCGGGGGTTATCCTGGCAGAGGCCGCCGGGATTTATGACGGCAAGTATGTCTGCCAGACCCAGAGTTATGGCCCCGAAGCCCGGGGCGGCGCCTCCAAGGCGGAGGTGGTCATCAGTGACGCGGAAATCGATTATCCCAAGGCCATCCGGCCCGACGTGCTCCTGGCGATGAGCCAGAAGTCCCTGGACGCCTACCTGGGTGATCTGAAGGCGGAGGGCGTGCTCCTGGTGGACGCCGACCTGGTGCAGGAGGTGCCGGAGTCGGGGGCACTGGCAATCCCCTTTACCCGCCTGGCCCGGGAGGCGGGCCGGGAAGTGGTGGCCAACATCGTGGCCCTGGGGGCCCTGGCGGCCGTCACCGGGGCGGTCTCGCGAGAAGCCTTGCAGGCCGCGGTTATGGACCGGGTGCCGGCCAGCAGCCGCGCCTTGAACGAGAAAGCCCTGGAAGCTGGACTGGCCGCGGGCGCCAAGGTCTTGGCGGCGCGGGCCGCCGCGCCTTTCGAAATCGGCGCGGAAGATCAAGATTAACGGTTATGAGGTAAGCCGGGGCTTGTTTAGCGCTGGATTTCATAAATTGGGTAAAGTATTTATTTAACCGCGGTGATTAATTCCCCCTCACCCTAACCCTCTCCCCCACCGGGGGAGAG
>JBKQLU010000023.1:0-125470 GCA_052326585.1 Desulfobaccales bacterium
CCCGCAAAGAGGTAGCAGATCATGGATGAGCAATTCGACTTCGATGTCGGCCTCGATGACCAGCAGCCTACCAAGGCTACCCGGAAGGGCAAGCAGCAGAACTCTACTACCCCTCCTCCTGGGTATATTAGTATTAGTAATAATACCCCGGTAGTTGATAATCAGCAGGATATCGATAGAGCAGCAGCCTCGGCCAGAGACCTCAAGTCTCCCCTAACCGATAGAGAATTGAAGTTCATAGAGCTGCACCTCATCCAGAAGCTCGGTAAGGATGATGCAATGATTCAAGCCGGTTACGGTCGCTTCGGTCAGGTCTGGCGCTGTACCCTCGGAAGCAGGATACTGATTAAGTATGAGAGCCGTGCGTCTGACCGCCGGATTTTGTTCAGAGAGATGGGTGCCGGGGAGGTGGCGATCTGCCAGGGATTGCTCGACTTGGCCCAGGGCGCCCGCTCAGAGCAGGTTAGGAGGGCCGCCTGGGCTGACTTAGCCTCGTGCATGGGCCTGAAGTCCGAGCAAATCGAGTCATTCCAAGGGGTAACGCTCAATGTCTACAGCCAGGGAGAGGCAGAGCGCCTCGGGATCGTCACGAAGAAAGAAGTCGGTGGGCCACCTCCAGGGCCGCAGAGAATCCAGATCACCAAGTAAAGGAGGGTGTAAATGCAATTAAAGAAATTAGACGGCAAAGGAATCCTCTTAACCCCACAAACGGCGTCGGAGGAAAGTTTCATTTATTGTCTTGTTGAAATGATTGAAGCGAGAGAGGCTAAATTTCTCAGCGAGCACGCCTCAAGGCTTCAATCTCTTGCTCGAGGCCATCAAGCTTCGACAGAATAGCTTCAACCATATCGGCCATATTTGCTAAGCCACCATATAATTGGCTTTTTTCAGTATTGTTTCGGAAACGCTCGAAGTTGTCTGCAAAAAGTCTGGCGGCTAAGGTTCTATCCATGGCTTCTCGTCTCCTTTGTTATGTGATTCCGCAAAATCACCATAGCACGGGGTCAGGCGGGAAGCCATGGGATTATGAGGGGGGCCAAGTGATCATGCACCTTTCGAGGCTCGCGGCAGTCGACTACCAGATGTGGTGTTGGGCCTCGGCAGCCGTGCCTGATAATTACCCTGGTCGGTAGTATCCTCAATGATCTCAATGCTTTGACATATCTGTCAAAGGTCTGATACCATTCATTATGTACACCTGATCTTATGAAAACGGCCTACAATCAACCTCTCCGGGCTCCGGTCTAGGTGCCCCGGACGGCCGGCGGGGCGCGGACCCGGCCCCACCAGCCAGATAGAGAAGGTGCAGGGAATCCTGTTATCTTGCCATATTAGAATGGCGGCCTTCGGGCGATTGCCGGTCTGACCTTGACATGCCATTTTCCAATGTGTATAATTACACATGGACAGTCGGGAGATCATTCGCCGCCTGGAGGCAGATGGCTGGTATCGAGTTGGTCAAAGAGGGTCTCATGTGCAATTCAAGCACCCGGCGAACCCCGGTCGGGTGACGGTCCCCCATCCGGAAAAGGATATTCCCGCCAAGACGCTTAAGAGCATTGAACGGCAGTCGGGCGTCAGCTTTAGATAGGAGGAGAAATCCATGCCCAATTATATCGCCGTGGTCCACAAAGAGCCTACCAGCGATTACGGGGTGTCTTTCCCCGACTTCCCCGGCTGCATCACCGCCGGGAAGAGCATCGATGAGGCCAAAGACCTGGCCTACGAGGCGCTGCTGTTTCATTTGGAAGGCCTGCGGGAAGACGGGGAACAGCTGCCTGCCCCCACAAATCTGGAAGATATTATTGCCGATCCCGAGAACGCCGATGCGGTGGCCTTCCTAGTAGTTTCAGTGCCCGACGCCCAAGGCAAGGCGAAGAGAATTAACATCACCATCCCAGAGGAAACCCTGCGCAGGGTTGACGTGGCTGCGAAACGACGGGGTTTGAGCCGTTCTTCCTTCCTTACACGAGCAGCCCAGGCGGTCATGGAGCAGGAAAGCCGCAATTCCGCAACATAAGCTTAGGGGTTGCCAGAATCTATGGCTATCGCTTGAATGGGGGAAAAGCTCTAGATATGATCTGGAATGATAAAAAAGTTGTTCTTGACAATACCCTTAAACTAGGTAATATACTGTACGTATCCATAAAGGGAAAATTCCTTAATAATGCGCTGGTTCACTCAGAAAGTGGTCAATAAAATTTTTTCCCATATACCGGCCAGGACTCTACGTTGGTGGGTGCTGATGGGATTCTATAAATGGGCGGCGGAGTTCCCCGACGGCAGAGGAATTTCTCGAGAGTACCATATCGGGAATCTCTACCAGATCGGGATCGTTGAGGAACTGTCATCGCTAAACATACCAACCAGAATTATCAAGCAAATTATGGACAGTCATTTCAGTGGGGAGTCTTTTGCTTTTCCCCTGCAGCTACCACAAGAGACTGCTGATAAGCTCGGGATGACGGCGGATGACATTGATGAATCTGGATCTATTGAAATGCAATATATTTTGGTAATCCGGAAAGGCCCAAGGGGGTCAGAAGCAGGGAAACGGGCCAGAGGCGATTACGAGTGGGTTTCGGACGTGATTCGTCCTGATTTAATTTATGAGGATAAGATCGGGCCAATAGAACGTTCGCATACTATGATTCTTGTCGATTTGAAGGACATCAAGAAGTGGGTAGATTCTCAGGTGGCTCAGATATAAATTTTTTTAAGATGAAATAGGCAATTAATTATGCATAGCCATATTGGAGGTCACATGAAATTGAAGGCACTGATCTTCAGCAAGGCCTTAGCCAATGGCAGCTGTGCCAGCGTATAGGTTGGCAGGAGTCAAGATTGTCGAGGATTATCACCGGCAGGATGTACCCATCACCAACCAGGCGAGCCTTTATGCACTAAGCCAGCTTCCTGAGTAAGAGCCGGAGAATTTCTTAGATGGCAAAACAAGTTGGCATCTCCAAGCTCACTAAACGTTTCCGGATCGCGTTGGAGGAATCCTGGTATCACGAAAGGCCAGAGGTTCGCAATCCGGATAAGCGTTGGTATGAGATCATCCACTGCAAGGGCTTCAAGAAACCCCCGGAGCAAGAAGGTACTTTCATCTGTCTTTATTCTGAGGACCCTCCGTTGCTGAAACTCTATGCCGACAGGCCCCGGAATGCCAGGGCCATCTGGGGGGCAATTAAGAGCAATCCCGGGACAAAGGCTGATTTTGATCTCGATGGTGAGGCAGAGCTGCTCTTCCCACCGGAGCTGCTGGTGACGGTGGCGAAAATGGCCGGCGGCCGGAAGCGGAGGCAACTTTCAGAAGAGCACCGCAGCAAATTAATTGAGGCTGGAAAATTGGGCAGGGAGGCCCTCCTGAAATGGCATAAGAAAAGGTCTACGGGCGAGTAAATCACCCCAAATTCAACCGATCTCCCCAAGGCAATGTTTAGGCCAGGGTAGCTGGGGGAGAGGTCGTTAAAATCGGTTCACAGGTACGCATTAAAGGTTAGGTCCATTGACAGATAGACAACCCCCGGATTATATTCTCTGCATGGTCGGCAAAATCCGAACCAAACAGAAATGTCCGGGGTGTTTGCGGAGATTTGAAGGGGAACCTCTGCGCTGCCCCACCTGTAAAACTCAGCCCACTCGATATTATCTTGACCTCTACTGGAAGAAGCAACACAAACTCTATTCTGACCAGGATGGATATGCGTTGACCTCTTGGGAGCAGGCTACCCGCTTCCTGGCCCACATTCGTTATGAGATTGACCGAGAGCGCAAGAGCAAGGGGAAAGCTGTTTTTGATCCGCGGGACTATGTGCGCCGTGACTTAAACGCCCTGAAATTCGAAAACTATGCCCGGACCTGGCTAACCTGGAGGGCCGAAGAAATTGAGTTCGATGGCATATCCCGAGGGTATTTGAAAAGCGTTGAATCCTATTTGAGGAATCACATAGTCCCCTTTTTTGAAGGACTAAACATCAGGGAGATACAGGAGGGCCGTATCGACGATTTCCGCCGGAATCTTCCCCGTCACCTTCGCCCTAAGACAGTAAAAAATATTCTTGGTATCCTTGGTAAACTTTTTCAAGATGCTTTTGGACGCCGTGATATTGAGCGGGTCCCGATCATCCCGAAGGTGAAGGTTGAAACCCCACCGATCCGGTGGATTGAAGAAGAAGATCAGGAGCGTGTCCTGGCCCAGATAGATGACCCAGTTTATCGGGCCTTCTTTCTCTTTTTGATGAAACAGGGCTGCCGGCCCAATGAAGGGCGGGCTCTCAAATGGGATCGGGTGGACTTCCGACGCAACCAGGTGATCATCAATGCTGCTATGGATGAAGGAGTATTCCGGGAACGGACCAAGGTTCGGGATACTCGGCGCCTGCCAATCCACCCCCAGGTGAGGGAGGCGATGGAAGGTATGCCCACCCGGGCCCTGAGCGGGTTTGTCTTTACCTACCGCGGGGAACCCTTGAAGGAAAACACGGTAAACAACGCCTGGCGGCGTGTGACCCGGAAAGCAGGCATCGACATCAGCCTTTACCAAGGAACCAAACATTCGGGGGGTTCCCAGGCTATTAATGCGGGGGTCGCCTTGAAAGTCATTCAGGAAATGATGGGGCACAAAGATCCACGCACCACGGCCCGGTATATGGAAGTTAGCACCGAGAGATTGAAATCTTATTGGGATCGTCCTGGTTATCCCCAGAGTAGCCCCGGTGCAAAAAATATAAAGGCCAACTTACTGGATTTAAAGGGGAAAAAAAAGTAATGACTGTGGGTTCGAATCCCACCCCCTCCGCCATTAACCAGGCGTCCAAAATTTACCGGAGAGATGCCCGAGAGGCTGAAGGGGCACGATTGGAAATCGTGTGAGCGCCTAAAACGCTCCGAGGGTTCGAATCCCTCTCTCTCCGCCATTCTCAGTTTCGAGTTTTGAGTTTTGAGTTTCGAGAAAAAATCCATTAAATATAAGTGTGAACAGGGATATCATAGCCCCAAAAACTCGGATAGAATGGTTTTATCCTCTTAACTAAAAACTAAAAACTCGAAACTGCCCCTATGGCATACCAGGTCTTAGCCCGGAAGTGGCGTCCCCAGACGTTTGAAGAGGTGGTGGCTCAGGAGCATATCACCCGCACCCTGCAAAATGCCCTGGCGCAGGGCCGGGTGGCCCACGCCTTCCTGTTCAGCGGCCCCCGGGGGGTGGGCAAGACCTCGGTGGCCCGCATCCTGGCCAAGGCCCTTAACTGCGCGGCCGGCCCCACCCCGCACCCCGACAATACCTGCGATAGCTGCCGGGAGATCACCCTGGGCTCCTCCATGGACGTGCTGGAGATCGACGGGGCTTCCAACCGGGGCATCGACGAGGTCCGGGAGCTGCGGGAGAAGATCAAGTATATGCCGGCCCGGGGCCAGTACCGGGTTTACATTATCGATGAAGTCCACATGCTCACCAAGGAGGCCTTCAACGCCCTGTTGAAGACCCTGGAGGAGCCTCCGGCCCACGTGGTCTTTATCCTGGCCACCACCGATCCCCACAAGGTGCCGGTGACCATCCTCTCCCGCTGCCAGCGCTACGACTTCCGCCGGCTGCCCACCGGGGTGATCCAGGCGCACCTCGCGAAGCTGGCCGGCCAGGAGGGCTGGCATATCGATCCCGAGGGCCTGGCCCTGGTGGCCCGGGCTGCGGAGGGGAGCCTCCGGGACGCCCAGGGTTTCCTGGACCAGGTGGTGACCTTTGGTGGCGAGGGGGTCACGGCCGCGGAGATCGCCCGCATCCTGGGGGTGACGGACGTGGGGGCGCTGCTGGCCGCCCTGGAAGCGATTATTGACCGCAATGGGCCGCAGTTGCTGACCCTGATTGACGGGCTGTACAATCAGGGGCACGACCTGCGCCGTTTCTATCAAGACCTGGTACTCTACGCCCGGCACCTGCTGCTGGCGGGGCTGGACCATGGCTCCCGGGACCTGGCCGCGGTGGCCGACTCGGAATGGGAGAGACTCACCGCCCTGGCCCGGCGGGTCCCCGCGCTGCATCTGCACAATCTCTTTACGGTGCTGCTCCAGGGTGAAGAAGAGCTGAGGAGGGCGGCCCAGCCCCGGCTGGTCTTGGAGGTGCTGCTCCTCAAGCTGATCCACCTGGAGCCGATAATGCCGCTGGCTTCCTGGCTGGGCCGGCTGGAAACCCTGGAACAACGCCTGGAAGGCCGCGGCCCGGCGGCCCCGGGAGCGCCGTCCCGCCCGGAAGCCAGGGTCGCGTCCGGACCGGCCGCGGCGGCGCCCGCGCCGCCTGCGCCAGCCGCCGCGCCGGCCCCGGAAGGCGCGGAGGCGGAGCCCCCGGCGGAGAAGTGGCCGGCCTTCCTGCAATACGTCCGGGAGACGGAAGGCGGCCCCCTGTATGGCAAGCTCTCTCAATGCCGCCTGCTGGGGGTCGAGGACCATCGCCTCCAGGTGGCCCCGGGCCGTACCTGGAACGCGGTGGGCCGGGCCCATGAGGCCCGCGTGCAGGAGCTGGCCCGGACCTTTTTCGGAGACCGCTGGGTCCTGGAGTTCATGGCCCCCGAGGCCAAGGCCCCCGGGAAGGAGGTGGCGGCCGCCAGTGACACCTTCAATATGGCGGAACTCAAGCAACAGGCCCTGGAAGTCTTCGGGGGCGCCTTCATCTCCCCGGGGAAGGAGGAACCTGAGTAATGAATATTATGTCCATGATGAAGCAGGCCCAGAAACTGCAAGCCAAGATGGCGGAGATGCAGGCCGAGATGGGTAATCGCACCGCCACCGCCCAGGCCGGCGGCGGCATGGTGGAGGCCACGGTCAACGGCCGCCAGGAACTGCTGAGTCTGCGCATCGACCCGGAGGTGGCGAGCCCCGACGACGTGGAGATGCTCCAGGACCTGATCCTGGCCGCGGTGAACGAGGCCCTGAACCGCTCCCGGGAGATGATGGCCCAGGAGATGAGCAAGCTTACCGGCGGCATGCAGATACCCGGAATGTTTTAGTTTCAGTGAGCAGTGAGCAGTGAGCAGTTAGAGCTTCCTGCGCACCGTGCCCGGCTCACAGGAGTAAAGATGTCAGGAAACGCTTATCCCCCGGCCTTGCGGCGGGTGATTGAGGCAATCGGCAAGTGGCCCGGGGTCGGGGAGAAGACCGCGGCTCGCATGGCCCTGCACCTGCTGCGGGCCCCCCGGGGGGAGGTCCTGGAGTTGTCCCAGGCCCTGTTGGAGCTCAAGGAGAAGATTCAGCTCTGCCGGCGGTGTTATGCCTTCGCGGACCAGGAGCTCTGTCCCATCTGCGCCGATCCGGCCCGCCGCCCCGGGCAGCTTCTGGTGGTGGCCGAACCCGGCGACTTGCTGGCCATCGAGAAGGTGGGCTGGTACCAGGGGAGCTACCATGTCCTGGGCGGCCTCATCACCCCCCTGGAAGGGGTGGCCCCTGACGACTTGCGGATCCGGGAGCTGTTGGCGCGCCTCCGGGCCGAGGCGGTGCAGGAGGTGATCCTGGCCCTCAATCCCTCTCTCGAAGGGGAGACCACCACCGCCTACCTGGCCATGGAACTGAAGCCTTTGGGCGTCCAGGTGACGCGCATCGCCTACGGTTTGCCCATGGGCGGGGAGATCAAATACGCCGATCGCCAGACCCTGAAGGAGTCCTTGAGCCATCGGGTGGAGGCCTGAGAAGTGGCCAGTGGTCGGTGATCAGTTGCCAGTAGTCGGTAGCCAGTTTTTCTTCATAGTTAATTCAATATATTAAGCAATGGCGGTACCACAAAAAAGGGCGCTGAGGGGCAGCCAGAAATGGATTCAGGATATCGCCAACGCATGTCCTGATCTCCTCAATTATCATTGATATATTCATAAACACTGCTGACATAGTTGAACTCTGAATCTTACTGACTACTGACTACTGACTACTGACTACTGACTACCGGCCTCTGGCTACTAATCCATGTTCGACCGCCGTTTAGTGCAAAACTTCGATTACCTGGTCCTGGGGCTGGTGCTGTGCATCGCCGCCATGGGCATCGTCAATCTCTATAGCGCCGCCTTCAACCGGGGCGAAGGGAGTCCCCTTTACATCAAACAGTGCTACTGGCTGGCGGTGGGCCTGGCCTTGATGTTCCTGACCCTGTTCTATGACTACCGGCACCTGGAGAAGCTCGCTTATCCCCTCTATTGCCTCAGTATCCTGACCCTGGTGGGGGTGATGGCGGCCGGTAAGATGGTGGCCGGCTCTCGGCGCTGGCTGCCCCTGGGGCCCTTTTCCTTTCAGCCGGCGGAGCTGGCCAAGATCGCGGTGATTCTGGCCCTGGCTGCTTATTTCAACCGCCGCCCGCGGTTGGAGGCCATGCGCTTGAAGGATCTGGTGGTCCCGGGATTGCTGGTTTTGATCCCGGTGGCACTGATCATCAAGCAGCCGGACCTGGGCTCCGGCATCCTGGTGGCCCTGGTGGCGGGCAGCATGATCCTCTTCGCCGGGGTCCGCTGGCGCACCCTGGCGGGCCTGGCCCTGACCATGGGGCTATGCTCCCCGCTGGTGTGGATCCTGCTCAAGGGCTATCAGCGGCAGCGGGTGCTCACCCTCTTCAATCCGGGAAAGGACCCCCTGGGGGCGGGCTACCACATCCTGCAGTCCATGATTGCCGTGGGCTCCGGCCAGTTCTGGGGCAAGGGTTTCCTGCAAGGGACCCAGAGCCAGCTCTATTTTTTGCCGGAACAGCACACCGATTTCGTCTTTTCGGTCTTCGCGGAGGAGTGGGGCTTCGTGGGCTCGACGGTGCTCTTGCTCCTGTTCGCCGGCCTGGCCTTGTGGGGTTTGGGGGTGGCCCGGGACTGCAAGGAGCGCTTCGGCCACTTCCTGGCCCTGGGGGTGACCGCCCTGATCTTCTGGCAAATCTTTATCAATCTCTGTATGGTTACCGGGGTTCTGCCGGTGGTGGGCATCCCCCTGCCGCTTTTCAGTTACGGCGGCTCCTCTCTGGTGACCACCCTCCTGGGTCTGGGATTTCTCTTTAATATCCGTATGCGCCGCTATCTCTTCGGGGCTTAAAAATTTTTTGAAAAAAATTTTTGACAGCCCGGAAAAAATAGGCTAAAAAAGGGTTCGTGAAAAGTTACACATGGGCTCATCCCCGGGACCGATCCTTGTATGCAGTTAAGTCATTCTTTTAATAGAATAAAATGCGAGGTGGCAGCCAGGCATGATTCAGATCGATTGGAGCGTCGGCGCACAACTGGTCACTTTTTTGATCCTGGTCTTTCTCCTCAATAAGGTGCTGTTCCGGCCCATCCGGGAGGCCCTGAAGGAGCGCCAGGCCAGAATGGATGCCCAAGCGGCCGACATCAATTTTATGGAGGCCCAGGGTCAGGGGCTGGATGGTGAAACCAAGGACAAGCTGGCCGCCGCCCGGCAGGAAGGGGCCGGGGCCCGGGAGTCCTTGAAACAGGAAGGGTCGGAGGCGGAAGCGTCCCTGCTGGCGGAAATCAAGCGGGAGGTGGACCTGGAATGGTCGCAGGTGGCGCGGCAGATCCAGGAAGACGTAGCGCGGGCCCGGAAGGCCCTGAAGACTCAGACCCAGTCCTTCGCCCAGTTGCTGGCCGCCAAGATCCTGGGGAGGGAGCTCACATGAACCTGGAGAACCGAACCGGCTGGCGCTGGATCATCGCGGTCCTCTTGGCCCTGGCGGTCTGCCTGTTGCTGGTGGGGCTGGCCCTGGCCGAGGAGGCGGTGCACGGCGGTCATGAGGGCATCAGCCCGGCCAAGATTACCGATTTCACCTGGCGCTCCGTCAATTTTTTGGTGTTCGCCGGCCTTCTGATCTATCTCCTCACCAAAAAGTTTCCCATTAAGAACTTCTTTGCGGCCCGTTCCGAGGAGATCGCCCAAAGCCTGGAGGATCTGGAGGGGAAAAAGGCGGCGGCGGCCGCGGCCCTCAAGGAGGCGGAAGCCCGCCTGGCTGAGGTTGCCAAGGAGCGGGAAGCCATTCTTAAGCAATATCTGGCCGAAGGCGAGATGGAAAAGAGCAAGATCCTGGACAAGGCCAACCTGGTGGCGGCTCGCATCAAAGAGATGGCAGCCCTCACCATCCAGCAGGAAACCAGAAAGGCCACCCAGGGACTGCGGGAGGAAGTGGCCGACCTGGCCGCCCAGATGGCCGCCGATCTCATTAAAGAGAAGGCAACCTTCGCGGACCAGCAGGGTCTGGTGAAGGAATATCTTAAAAAGGTGGTGGAGACCCATTGATTGATTTGACTGTTGCCCGACGCTATGCCAGGGCCTTGCTGACCCTCGGCCAAAAAGACGGCAAATACAAGGAGTATGGCGAGGCTATAAGTGGGTTCGCCCATCTTTTGCAGCGGGAGCCGGAATTGCGGGACGCCCTTCTCAATCCGGTTTTCAGCCGGGAGGACCGCCGCAAAGTACTCCTCCGGATGATTAAACTTGTGAAGATGCCCCCCCTGGTGGCCAACCTGCTGCAACTCATGTTCGACAAGCTCCGCCTCAACACCCTGGACGGCGTGGCCCAGTCTTATCAGCAATTGGTGGACGGGGTGGAGAACGTCAGCCGGGCCCAGGTCAAGGCCGCCATTCCCTTGGAGGATGCTACCCGGAAGCGGCTGCTGCAAGCCCTGGAGAAACTCACCGGCACCACGGTGGTGATGGAGGTGGAGGAAGATCCCAGCATCATCGGCGGCATCGTGGCCCGGGTGGGGGACCTGGTACTGGACGGCAGCGTGCGCACCCAGATCGATTCCTTAAGAGAATCCTTAATAAAAGGCGAGGTCTGATCAATGGAAATTAGAGCCGAAGAAATCAGCCAAATTATTCGCTCGCAGATTCGGGATTACGAAAAGAAGGTGGAAGTTGCAGAGACCGGCACCGTATTGTCGGTGGGCGACGGCATCGCCCGGGTCCACGGCGTAGAGAAGTGCATGGCCATGGAACTCCTGGAATTTCCCGGGTCGATTTACGGCCTTGCCCTGAACCTGGAGGAAGACAATGTCGGGGTCGCCATCCTGGGTGAAGATACCCACATCAAAGAGGGCGACATCGTCAAACGGACCGGCCGCATCGCCCAGGTTCCCGTAGGGGACGCGGTCCTGGGCCGGGTCGTCGACCCGGTGGGCAATCCCATTGACGGCAAGGGCCCCATCGAAACCAAGGAATTCCGCCGCATCGAAGTTAAGGCCCCCGGGGTCATCGAGCGCCAGCCGGTGAATGAACCGATGTACACCGGCTACAAGGCGATAGACGCCATGACCCCCGTTGGCCGGGGCCAGCGGGAACTGATCATCGGCGACCGCCAGATCGGCAAGACCGCCCTGTGCGTCGATGCCATCATCAATCAGAAGGATAGCGGGGTCCTCTGTATTTACGTGGCGGTGGGCCAAAAGAAGTCTACGGTGGCCCAGGTGGTGGACGCCCTGGAACGCCACGGGGCCATGAAACACACCGTCGTGGTCAACGCCTCGGCCTCGGAGCCCGCCCCCCTGCAGTACGTGGCGGCCTTCGCGGGCTGCGCCATGGGCGAGTACTACCGGGATATCGGCCGCCATGCCCTGATTATCTACGACGATCTGACCAAACAGGCCCAGGCCTACCGGCAGATCTCCCTGCTGCTGCGGCGGCCGCCGGGACGTGAAGCCTATCCGGGGGACATCTTCTACAATCACTCCCGGCTGCTGGAGCGGGCTGCCAAGATGAACGACGATAAGGGCGGCGGCTCGTTGACCGCCCTGCCCATCATCGAGACCCAGCAAGGCGACGTGTCGGCCTACATTCCCACCAACGTCATCTCCATCACCGACGGCCAGGTGTACCTGGAACCGTCCCTGTTCTTCTCCGGCATCCGGCCCGCGATTAACGTCGGCCTGTCGGTCTCCCGGGTGGGCGGCGCCGCCCAGGTGAAGTCCATGAAGCAGGTGGCCGGCTCTCTCCGCCTGGACCTGGCCCAGTACCGGGAACTGGCGGCCTTCGCCCAGTTCGGCTCCGAATTGGACAAGTCCACCCAGCAGCAACTCAACCGGGGCATCAGGCTGGTGGAAATCCTCAAGCAGCCGCAGTACCAGCCGCTGCCCATGGAAAAGCAGGTGTCCATCATCTATGCCGGCACTCGGGGTTTCCTGGACAAATATCCGGTGGATGTGCTGGCCTCCTACGAACAGCAGCTCTACAGCTATCTGGAGGCGAAATATGCCGGCGTCCTGGCTGAGATCAAGGAGAAGAAGGAGTTTACGGCGGAGTTGGACACCCAGATGAAGGCTATCCTGGATGAATTCGATGGCGTCTTCCAGCCGGCCACCAGCGCCTAATACTGAGGGATAAGGATGGCGACCCTAAGGGATATCAGACAAAAGATCGGCGCGGTTAAAAAGACCCAGCAGATCACCAAGGCCATGAACATGGTCTCCGCCGCCAAATTGCGGGGGGCGCAGCAACGCATGGAGGGCTTTCGGCCCTATGCCCGGGCCTTTTCCATGATGCTGAGCAATATCGCTGGCCGGGTGGAGCCGGAGACCCATCCCTTCTTTACCCCGGCCCCCGAAGTCAACCGGGTGGGGCTGGTGCTGATGACCGCCGACCGGGGCCTGTGCGGCTCCTTCAACGGCAACCTGATCACCCAGGCGGTGAAGTTCATCAGGGCAAAAGAGGCGGAAGGCATCGAGGTTTCCCTGATCTGCGTGGGCCGGAAAGGCCGGGACTTTTTCCGGCGGCGGCAACGGGAAATGCTGGCTCAATTCGTAGATGTATGGAACAAGTTCGATTTCTCCAACGCGGTGACGGTGGCCCGGGAGATCATGAGCGCCTTCTTGACCGGAGCGGTGCAGGAGGTCCACCTGATCTACTCCACCTTCATCAATATGGCGGTCCAAAGGCCGACTCTGGTGCAGCTCCTACCCATTCAACCCGGGGAGATCGCGGCAGAGGGCGTCAGCGTGGAGTATCTCTTCGAGCCGCCCATGGAACAGTTCCTGGAATATCTGCTGCCCAAATACATCAACGTCCAGGTCTACCACGGCTTCCTGGAAAATTCCGCCAGCGAATATGCCGCCCGGATGACCGCCATGGACAATGCCCAAAGCAACTGCAAGGAAATGATCACCCAACTCACCCTGGTGATGAACAAGGCGCGGCAGGCGACCATTACCAGAGAATTGATGGATATCGTGGGCGGGGCTGAAGCCCTGAAGGGTTAATCCGCCCGGAGGAGGAGCGTTAGACAATGAATATAGGCAGAATCGCCCGCGTTATCGGTCCGGTGGTGGACGTGGAATTTGAGGAAGGCAAACTGCCGGCCATCAAAAACGGTTTGCTGATCAGCAACCCGGCTATCGACGACGTCAAGGACAACCTGGTGGTGGAAGTGGCCCAGCACCTGGGGAACAACATGGTGCGCTCCATCGCCATGGACACCACCGACGGCCTGGTGCGGGGCATGCCCGTGAAGGATACCGGCAATCCCATCATGGTGCCGGTGGGCCAAGAAGCCCTGGGCCGGGTGCTCAACGTGGTGGGGCGGCCGGTGGACGGCCTGGGTCCGGTGAATGCCAAAACCATGTATCCCATTCACCGCCCGGCCCCAGCCTTCGTGGATCAGGACACCACCGTCAAGGTCCTGGAAACCGGGGTCAAGGTTATCGACCTGCTGGTGCCCTTCCCCCGGGGCGGCAAGATGGGCATGTTCGGCGGCGCCGGGGTGGGCAAGACCGTGGTGATGATGGAGATGATCCACAACATCGCCATGCACCACGGCGGCATTTCGGTGTTCGCCGGCGTGGGGGAGCGCACCCGGGAAGGCAATGACCTCTACCTGGAGATGAAACACTCCGGGGTGCTGGCCAAGGCCGCCTTGATCTACGGGCAGATGACCGAGCCCCCCGGGGCCCGGGCCCGGGTGGCCCTGACGGCCCTGGCCGCCGCGGAATATTTTCGGGACGTGGAAGGCCAGGACACCCTGCTCTTCATCGATAACATCTTCCGTTTCACCCAGGCCGGCTCGGAAGTTTCCGCCCTCTTGGGCCGGATGCCGTCCGCTGTGGGTTATCAGCCCACCCTGGGCACCGACTTGGGGGAATTGCAGGAGCGCATCACCTCCACCAAGAAGGGTTCGGTCACTTCGGTGCAGTGCATCTACGTGCCCGCCGACGACCTGACCGACCCGGCCCCGGCCACCACCTTCGCCCACCTGGACGGCACCGTGGTGCTTAGCCGGCAGATCGCCGAGCTGGGCATCTACCCGGCGGTAGACCCCCTGGACTCCACCTCCCGGATCCTGGACCCCCAGGTGCTGGGTGAGGAGCACTACCTGGTGGCCCGGCAGGTACAGCAGATCCTTCAGAAGTATAAGGACTTGCAGGACATCATCGCCATTCTGGGCATCGACGAACTCTCCGACGAAGACAAGATCACGGTGGCCCGGGCCCGGAAGATTCAGCGCTTCCTGAGCCAGCCCTTCTTTGTGGCGGCCCAGTTCACCGGCATGGAAGGCAAGTTCGTCAAGGTGGGCGATACCGTCCGGAGCTTCAGGGAGATTATCGACGGCAAGCACGACGATACCCCGGAACAGGCCTTCTACATGGTGGGAAGTATCGAAGAGGCAGTGGCCAAGGCCGAACGGCTGGCAGCCGCCTAAGGCAGGAGGCTGGGACCCATGGCAGAAAAGAAACTTCGTTTGGAAGTGGTGACTCCCGATCGCCTGGTGCTGTCCACCGACGCCGACGTGGTGGTTTGTCCGGGAGTGGAGGGCCAGTTCGGCGTCCTGGTGGGCCACATCCCCTTCCTGAGCGCCCTGGAAATAGGTGAAATGTACTACCGGCTGGGCGGCAAGACGGAATATCTTTGCATCAGCGGTGGCTTTGCCGAGGTCACCGGCGAAAAGGTGACTATCGTTGCCGAAGCTGCTGAGCGCAGCTGTGATATTGACCTGGAACGGGCGCGGCGGGCCAGAGAACGGGCGGAACGCCGCCTATCCATGGCCAAGACCGAACAACTCGATTGGACCCGGGTCGAGGTCGCCCTGCGCCGCGCCATGGTGCGCACCAAGGTGGCCGGCCGCTAACCAACTGCAATTGAACCGAAACCCAAGGGGCAAGCCTGTGAAAGCGGGCTTGCCTTTTTCATTTTTACAAATAGATCATTTTATTATATGTTTTTTATATCAAGTTTGAATAACGGTCATAGGCAAAGCTTCTTAATAGAGGAGAATTCGCATGAATAGAGAAGAGTCTTTGCCCCAACATACGTTTTGGCAAGCCATGTATCCGAGGACACCGCGTCTGGGTTTCCCTTGGGCAGTGGATTAAGGTTAAGTAATGAATAAACCTGAAATCGAGAAGATCACCGCCATCGTCCTGGCCGCGGGGCAGGGCACCCGTATGAAGTCGGCCCGGCCCAAGGTGCTCCATGAAATCCTGGGCCGCCCCATGATCGCCTACCTGCTGGATACCCTGAAGGCCGCCGGGATCGAGGACATCGTGATGGTGGTGGGCTACCGGGAGGCGGAGGTCCGGGAGGCCATAGCAGATTCCGGGGTGCGCTTTGTGGTCCAGGAGCCCCAGAACGGCACCGGCCACGCGGTGCAGGCGGCCCTGGCCGCGGGTTTACCGGCGGCGGCCCGGACGGTCCTGGTGCTCTGCGGCGATGCCCCGCTGATTGCCGGGGAGAGCATCCTGGCGCTGCACCGGCTGCATCAGGAAACCGGGGCGGCGGTCACCATGCAGACCATCGAACTGGACGACGGGGTCCATTATGGCCGGGTGGTGCGGGACCAGGGGAGGCGGGTCACGGCGGTGGTGCAGGCCAAAGACGCCCGGGAGCATCCGGACATCCTGGCGATCCGGGAGATTAATACCGGCGCCTATTTTTTTGACGCCGCCTTCCTGGGGGCGGCCCTGCAAGGTCTTAAGCCCAGCCCGGTGACCGGCGAAATCTATCTCACCGACCTGATCCAGATCGCCCGGGACCAGGGCCTGTCCGTTGCGGCCCTGGTGGACCCGGACCGGGACAGCCTCCTGGGCATCAACAGCCGGGCCGAGCTGGCCGCGGCCACCCAGGCCGTGAAACGCAGGATCAACGCCAGGCACCTGGACCAGGGGGTCACCCTGGTCGATCCCGAGTCCACCTATATCGAGGCCGGGGTAAGCATCGGCCCGGACACGGTCATCCACCCCAACGTCTTTCTCCAGGGAGCCACCGTCATTGGCCAGGACTGCGTCATTGAGGCTTCAGTCAAGATCGTCGATTCCACCCTGGAAGATAACGTCCATATTAAAATGGGCTGCGTCATTACCAAGAGCCACATCGGGGCCGGGGCGGACACCGGACCCTTTGCCCATCTTCGGCCCGGCGCCGACCTGCGGCAAAGGGTGCACGTCGGCAACTTCGTGGAGGTGAAGAAATCAGTGCTCCATGAAGGGGTCAAGGCCGGGCACCTCACCTACCTGGGGGACGCCGAGGTAGGCGCCGGGGCCAACGTGGGCGCTGGCACCATCACCTGCAATTATGACGGGGCCAAAAAGCACCCCACCATCATCGGGGAGGGGGCCTTCATCGGCAGCAACACCGCCTTGGTGGCGCCAGTGACCGTGGGCGCCGGGGCCTACGTCGGGGCCGGTTCCACCATCACCCATGACGTGCCGCCGGGCAAGCTGGCCATCTCCCGGGCCCGGCAGGTGAACCTGGAGCGCAAGCTAATCGGCCAGAAAAAGAAGGACTAGGGATCAGTGGCCAGTCTATTATCCGAAGTTCACGCTGGTCTGGGAACGGGGCCTGGCCGGGACTTAATGGCCGGGTCCGTGGTCATCCCCAAAGCAATCAGTTTTTAGTGGCAGCTCATTCTGACCAGGGCCTGCATCGAGGGAGGTAATTATGTGCGGCATCATCGGTTATCTGGGGCCCCGGGAGGCCATGCCTATCATCCTGGACGGCCTCAAGCGCCTGGAGTATCGCGGCTACGATTCCGCCGGGATGGCGGTGATCAGCGATCACGCCGTCGACATTCGCCGCAGCCTGGGTAAACTGGCGGAACTGGAAAAATTGTTAAGCCAGCATCCCCTGCCGGGCCAGGTGGGTATCGGCCACACCCGCTGGGCCACCCATGGCCGCCCCTCCGAGGCCAACGCCCATCCCCACCTGGTGGACTCCATCGCGGTGGTTCACAACGGCATCATCGAGAACTATCTGGACCTCAAGGAAGACCTGCTCAAGGAGGGCCACCACTTCTCATCGGAGACGGATACGGAGATCGTCTCGCACCTCATCGTCAAGCATCTGCGCCAGGGGGCGGAATATCTGGAGGCGGTGCGCCTCTCCCTGGAGGCCATCCGGGGATCCTACGCCCTGGTCATGGTCAATGCCAATGAGCCCCGGATGCTGGTGGCGGCCCGCAAGGAGAGCCCCCTGATCCTGGGGCTGGGGGAGGAGGAATATTTCCTGGCCTCCGATATCCCCGCCATCCTGCCCTACACCCGGCGGGTGATCTTTCTGGAGGACCACGACCTGGTGGTTCTCAAAGAGGGTGGCTTTTCCCTGCTGGGGCGGGACGGGCAGCCGGTTAGCCGCCAGGTGCACCAGATCTCCTGGAGCCCGGCCATGGCGGAGAAGGCGGGCTACAAACACTTCATGAAGAAGGAGATCTTCGAGCAGCCCCGCGTCTTGATCGACACCTTTAGGGGCCGGATCGACCCCGACCTGGGAGAGGTGATGCTGGAGGAGATCGCCCTCTCCCAGGAGGATATCCAGAAGCTGCGCAAGATCTTTCTGGTAGCCTGCGGCACCTCCTACCATGCCGCCATGGTGGGCAAGATCCTGATCGAGAGCCTGAGCCGCCTGCCGGTGGAGGTGGACCTGGGCTCCGAGTTCCGTTACCGCCGGCCCCTGGTGGATGCCGGGACCCTGTTGATTCCCATCTCCCAATCCGGGGAGACCGCGGACACCCGGGCCGGACTCATAGCCGGCAAGGAACTGGGGGCCAAAAGTCTGGCCATCGTCAACGCGGTGGGCTCCAGCATCGCCCGGGAGGCCGACGCGGTCCTTTACACCCACGCCGGCCCGGAGATCGGGGTGGCCTCCACCAAGGCCTTCAGCACCCAGTTGGTGGCCCTCTATCTCATTGCCCTGTTTCTGGCCAGCCGCACCGGAAAGATCACCCGGGACCAGGTGCGGCATCGCCTCCAGGAATTATTGAAATTGCCCACCTGGGTCCAGGAGACCCTGGACCTGGATGAAAAGATCCGGGAGACGGCGCGGCGCTACATGGAGGCGCGCAACTTTCTCTACCTGGGGCGGGGTCTCCATTATCCCATCGCCCTGGAGGGGGCCTTGAAACTCAAGGAAATCTCCTATATCCACGCCGAAGGCTACGCCGCCGGGGAGATGAAACACGGCCCCATTGCTTTGATCGACCGGGAGATGCCGGTGGTGGTCCTGGCCACCCGGAGCCCGGTGCTGGAGAAGATCCAGGGAAATATCGAAGAGGTGACGGCCCGGGGCGGGCGCATCATCGCCATCACCGAAGCCGACAATTACCAGGTCCAGGAACGGGTGGAGAGCGTGATTCCGGTGCCCCAGGCGCCCCTGGATCTCTCCCCCAGCGTCCTGGTGACCCCCCTGCAACTGCTGGCCTATCACATCGCCGACCTCAGGGGCACCGACGTGGACCAACCCCGCAACCTGGCCAAGAGCGTCACGGTGGAATAAAAAAAGGTAGGGGTTAGGTATTACCAGCCCATAGGCCTCACCCCTATCCCCTGATCCCGGCATTTATTCGCAAAGCAAGGCGAAGCGCGGCCGGCGGATCGATTCGTGGTGGCAGAGAGGGCAGCGGGAGGGGGTGGTGAGGCGCTCCCGTTTCTTAAAGGCAAAGCCGCAGTTCTTGCAGACCGCCGGGGTGGTACGGAACCGGCAACCGGGCCCCGGGGCCAGGGCGATGTGAGCCAGGTGGTCCAGCACCTCCTTCTCCGGCAAGGAGAGGCGTTGGGAGAGTTCCAGGCTGGAGAATACGTCCTCCCGCAACAATTCTTTGATCATTTGACGCGGGGTCGGCATGGAGACCCCTCCATCGGATCGGGGCTGCTACTGTCTGGTGATCGGGCCGCAAGCGATACGGGGGCCGGCGTTGCCCACGGGCTGGGACATCTGATCATCGGGATGCTCGTGGATCACCAGGGAGGTGCCGCCCGCCTGAAAAAGAGAATTCTTCTCCCCTTCCTTCAGGGTGACCAGGGGCGCCAATATCTGAACAGTGGCGCGGCCGTCCTGACCCACCTCGATGTTGGGAAGGTCCCCGGCGTGGGGCCCCAGGGGATTTTTCAAGCCATGCTCCTTTCCAAACGGGTTGAAGTGGCCCCCGGCGCTCGTGAAGTCCGGGGGTTGACAGACCCCTTTTTCGTGGATATGCATCGCGTGGACCCCGGGGGGCATATTTTCCAGGATAAGATCAATCAGGACACCAGTGGGAGTCTGGGTAAATTTGGCCTCGCCGACCTTCTGCCCCTGGGCGTTGACCAGGTCCGCCTTGGCCGCTGGCCCCTTGGATTCACCGCAGCCCCAGATCAGCACTGCTGCCAAAGCCATTGCCGCTGCCAGGACTCTTGATCTCATCTGAGCCCTCCTTAGGATGATTTTTGCGGGTTCCCCTAAATTTAAGACGCACCTGGCCAAAATCCACCCCCGCAGGGCAATTACCTCAGATGCCTTTCCGCATGGCCGCGGCAATCAGGGTGACATTATGCCTAAACATCTCCAGGTAGGTGGGGGCCGGCCCATCCGGCTTGGACAAGGCATCGGAATAGAGCGTGCCCCCCAAGGTGACGCCGCTTTCTTTGGCGACCTGCTCCATCAGGCGCGGATCGGTGACGTTTTCCAAAAAGACGGCGGTGGTCTTTTCCCGGCGGATCTGTTTGATGAGATTGGCGATATCGCGGGCGGAGGCCTCACTTTCGGTGCTGAAGCCGACGGGTGAGATAATGGTAATACCATAGGCCGCCCCAAAATAACCGAAGGCGTCATGGGTGGTGATCATGCGCCGCTTCGGTTTGGGTATGCCGGAAAATTCCTGCCGCACCCATTGATCGAGTTCGTTAAGCTGCGCGGTATAGGCCGCGGCATTGGCCCGATAGACGGAGGCGCCGGCGGGATCTGCCGTTTCCAGCCCCCTGGCGATATTTTGGACATAAAGCCGGGCGTTGCCCACATCCTGCCAGGCATGAGGGTCAACCATCAAAGGCCCGTGTTTGGCGCCCGTCTCGAGTTCTTCCGCCGCCATCTTCCGGGACTTAACCCCCTGGCTGGCCACCACCACCGGGCCCTGGTAGCCGGAAGTCTTGACCAGACGATCCAGCCAGCCCTCCAGGGCGAGGCCATTGACCACGACCAGGTCGGCGCCGCCCACGGCCTTGGCATCCGCCGGGGTCGGCTCGTAGACGTGGACGTCTCCATCGGGACCGACCAGGGTGGTTACCTCGATCCGGTCGCCGCCGACGTTTTTGGCCAGGTCGCCGAGGATGCTGAAGGTGGCGACCACCTTGAGCTTCTTCTCGGCACTGGCCGCGGTTCCGCCTCCGGCCAGGCAGAGGGCCAAAACCAGGCTGAAAACTCTGAGGCTCACTGACATAATCCTCTCCTTTTTAGTTCACCCGGTAAGATGCCGGGCCATCCGGTAACGGGCGTAGATACTGCCATGCGCGCCACAGAGGACTGAAAAGGCGTAGCCCAGGCCGGCAGTCAGGATGATCGCAGGCCCGGAAGGGAGGTTGCCATGGTAGGACAGCAGGAGGCCGGCATAGCCGGACAACATGGCGATGACCACCGCGACCAGGGCCGTGGACCAGACCTGCCTGGCCCAGAAACGGGCGGAGACCGCCGGCAGCATCATCATTCCCACGGCCATCAAGGTTCCCAAGGCCTGGAATCCGGCCACCAGGTTGAGGACCACCAGGACCAGGAAAATTAGATGGACTACCGCCCCTTTGCCGCTGACCGACCTCAGGTAACCGGGATCGAAACATTCAACGATGAGAGGCCGGTAGATGATCGCCAGGATCAGCAGAGTGGCAGTGGTAATGGCGGCCACTAAGACCAGGCCGGCGTCGTCCACCGCCAGAATGGTGCCAAAAAGCACGTGAACCAGGTCGAGACTGCTGCCCCGCCAGGAAATCAGGAGAACCCCCAAGGCCAGGGAAACCAAGTATAAGGCCGCAAAACTGGCATCCTCCCGCAGCAGCGTGACACGGCTGATCGCCCCGGACAGCAGGGCCACGGTGAGACCGGCGGCGATGCCTCCCAGGGTCATGGAGTAGAGGGATAGGCCGGAAACCAGGAAGCCCAGGGCCACCCCGGGTAGCACCGCATGGGACAGGGCGTCTCCCACCAGGCTCATGCGCCTCAAGACCAACAGCACCCCGATGGGACCGCATCCCAGGCCGAGGGCCAGGCAGGCCACCAGGGCGTGGCGCATGAAGATGAAATCCTGGAAGGGCGCCAGGAAGATGGCCCAGAGATGGCTCAACATACCCCGCTCCGAGGACAGGTCTCCGCCTCTTCGTCCCAGGCCTCGGACATCCGCTGGGCGCGTTGCAAATTCTCCGGATTGAGGACCTCCCCGGTATCTCCCCAGGCGATGGGCTCCCGGGCTAGCAGCAAGGTTCTGGGGAAATAGGAGTGCACCTGCTCATAGCTGTGCAGCGCCGCAATGATGGTGCGGTTCTCGGCGTGCCAGCGGTTCACCACCTGGAGGAGATCGTCGGTGGTCCGGCTATCCATGGAGTTGAAGGGCTCATCCAGGAGGATGACGGGAGCGTCCTGGAGGAGCAGGCGGGCAAAAAGGACCCGCTGAAACTGGCCCACCGAGAGATCGCTGATGGGCCGGCGCTCAAAACCCTCCAGCCCCACCGCGGCTAAGGCCTCCCGGGCCTTCCGCCACAGTTCGTCCCGCATGCCGGCGAACATGCCGATGCGCTCCCAGAGACCCAGGGCCACGAGGTCCAGAACCGTTATGGGGAAACTCCGGTCGATCTCCGCCTGTTGCGGCAGGTAGGCAATCCGGGAGATTTCCAGGCCCCCCAGGTCGATCCCGCCGGTAAAGGGCCGCAGGAGCCCTGCAATTCCCTTTAACAGGGTACTCTTCCCCGAGCCATTGGGTCCCACCAGTGCGGTCATCGATCCCGACGCGAAGGTTCCGGAAAGATGATGGACCGCGGGATGGCCTTCATAACCCAGGGTGAGATCGCGGATCACAATGGCTGCCATTGAGTCTCTCTTCTTAAAGCCAGCCGGCGGCCCAGGCCACGGCCAGCCATAGAAGGGCGGTAGCCGCCCCGGCGCAGAGCAGGCGGGCCCCGATACTCCACCCCAGGGGAGAAACGGGAGCCGGGACCGCGGTAAGCTCAACTGATGCCGCAGCCATTGAGTCGTCACTTACTGCTTTCTCGTCGGCATGGCCCATGGTTGGTAATCCAGCCTCAGGAGCGGCTCTCACGGTTAGCGCCGCTCGCTGAGGTACAAGCGGGTTGTTTTAAAGGGGACGGTCCAGGGGAAGCAATCATGTCAATTTTGGGCGAGCCGCCTGGGCTGGCGAGCGGCTCAGGTGGCTTCGGCCTCCCGGCACTT
Organism: Desulfobaccales bacterium; assembly: GCA_052326585.1. Taxonomy (GTDB): domain Bacteria; phylum Desulfobacterota; class Desulfobaccia; order Desulfobaccales; family 0-14-0-80-60-11; genus JAPLJC01. The sequence goes on from JBKQLU010000023.1 coordinate 22,609, forward strand.
ATGGCAAATCCCGGCCAGCCGAATTTCGATGTGCTCGGCCCGGTTCCCCAGCGGCCCTTGCAGATCGGCCAAGACGCGGCTCATAGGCGCCGGGTCCAGGCACTCGATTTCCTGGCAGGTGCGGCACTGGAAATGGGGGTGGGGGGGCCGGTGCTCACAAGACAGTTCATAGTGATTCACCCGGCCTTGCAGGGACAGGCGGCGCACCATGCCGCGGCGGCAAAAATCCTCCAGGATGCGGTAGACCGTCACCTTGTCCACCCGGCGGCGGGCCCGGATGGCCGTCAGGATCTCTTGGGCCTGCAGGGCCCGGGTCGCGTCCCCGAGCACCTCCAAGACCGCCAGACGCGCCGCGGTGAGCTTTAACCCCTGGGTAGCCAGACACTGGCGGAAATCGCAACTGTCACTCATACCGGTGACTCCAAAATCAACTTAGTTGCAAATATCATAAAGGCTGGCGCCCAAAAGGTCAAGTTGGCAGCTTAAACCGAAAACCATAAAACCATCACTCTCTTTTTTATCGCGGCCCGGGCCTGAACCCCTACCGCGCCGCCCGGGGGAGAGGGAACTCGTCACAGAATTGCGATCTCATTCGCAGACCCCGTTAGGAGGGAACAAAAATTTGAATCGCACCCCTAATAGCAATAATTACTGTAATTATAAATAGATAACTAATTTAGCATCGTAAACCTGGCTGGCGCCGGTATAAATTATTGAACCGGGGCGTTTGGGTTCCTTGATATATCTTATTGATATTTATATTAAAAATGCTTATCAGATTTTGGCATATTTACTGCATGTATTATGAATCAGTATATGAACGCAATTAGGGTACTCACATCCCCCCCTTAATCAAAGTTCATATACCATTTTCTCCTTTGACCGACTGGCCGGGTACCTCCCCCACCTGGCCAGTTTTTTTTTGGCCGGGGTATATAGAGCCTTGGGAAGGAGAAAGCCCGGCCAAGGCAAGCCGGTCCATCTATTAGCAGGCAGCAGGTTGGGAAATATCCGGGCGCAATCCTGAGCCCCGGCAAACTCAACGTTCCATTCTCAAAAGACGGGAGGCCCCTCATGTCGAAAGAAACCTTTCCTGCCTGGTACAATCTGATCAAAGAGAAACATGGGAAATTCGTCAAGGCCCTGGAGCAGTTGGGAGAGACGGCGCGCCGGGAAGGGCCTTTGGATGAAAAGACGACGCACCTGGTGCAATTGGCGGCCGCGGCCGCCATCCGTTCGGAAGGCTCGGTGCACAGCCACCTGCGCCGGGCCATGCAAGCCGGCGCCACCCCCGAGGAGATCTATCACACCATCATCATGCTCACCAGCACCATCGGTTTTCCCAATACCTCCGCGGCCCTGAGCTGGGTCTATAGCGCCCTGGAGAAGAAGCGGGTGGCGAAATAAAGGGCCAGCAGGAGGAGGGGCTCGGTTGGCGCGCCTGCGCAGGGATCTGCTGACTGGCTCTGGGCGCTGAAATTCAAGTATTCCCGCGTCTGATCCAGGCGATGGCCTCGTTTTTGCTCTTACCGGTGCTCTTCAGCACATAATCAAGGTTTATTCGAGATTAGGCGGCGCCCTTTTTTTGGGGGTCCCCGGCCGGCAAAAAATCACCTGACGCCTGGAGAACTACTGGTAAACAGCAAACTATTGCCATTGAATGCCATACCCTGCCACGCGCCATTTACCATTACCTTCAAGCTGTGTATTTACCGTCTCCATTCCAGATTTGCCGTTGGCAAAGGAGGTCTCAAACTGAATGACGACATACTGCCCCTCTGGGGCATTCGGCAGTGATGTCTTCGTAGTCAGGCTCTTTACTTTCCTGGAAATTAGTTTGCCGAGTGGTTTCCGTACTTCCTGCATCGATTTCACCCACTCCGCTTCCGTGATGACCTTCTTGAAATAGGCGGCCCCTTGCTGCCAACTTGGCGCATATTCTCCAGTGTCGACCGTAGAAAGCCAATTTTTTGCCGCGGCCAGGGCAGCTTCCTGCTGCCTGGTCTCCGCCCCGAAGGCCACCTGCGGCACGAGCAGGGCTGCGAGCACCAACCCGATTAAGACTTTTCTCCGCAAAGCGATTCTCCTCCAAATTCTGGAAATCTTTTAGGGGAGGGCCAGTTCCGGAATATCCTTATAGAATTCCAGAACTTCCGGATTGGCCAGGGCATCCCGGTTTAGGATCGGCTCATGTTGGAGCATCTTCTTGATGGCAATCTCCACTTTTTTCATGTTGTGGGTATAGGGTACCCCGGGCACGGCGATGATCTTGGCCGGCACATGCCGCGGCGAGGCATTGGTGCGGATAGCCGTCCTTATTTTGTTCTTGAGCTCTTCGGTTAATGGCAGTCCATCTTTGATGACGACAAAGAGGATCACCCGCACATCCCCCTGCCAATCCTGCCCCACCACCACGCTGTCTTGGATCTCATCCAGGGCATCGATTTGCCGATAGATCTCCGCGGTGCCAATTCGGACCCCACCCGGATTGAGAGTGGCGTCAGACCGCCCATAGATTATCAGCCCTCCGGTACTGGTGATTTCGATAAAATCTCCATGGCGCCAGACCCCGGGATAGGACTCGAAATAGGCCTCACGATATTTTTTCCCGTCCGGATCATCCCAAAAATAGATGGGCATGGAAGGGAAGGGGGCCTCACATACCAATTCTCCCTTCGTATTGATTACGGCCTTGCCGTTGGCGTCGTAGGCGCGCACCTTCATGCCCAGGGGGACGCATTGCAACTCGCCGCGATAGACGGGTCCGATGGGATTGCCGATGCCGAAGCAGCCGTTAAGATCGGTGCCTCCCGAAATGGAGGAGAGTTGCAGGTCGCTTTTGATCTCGCCATAGACAAAATCGAACTGTTCGGGGGAAAGGGTCGATCCGGTTGAGAGAATCGTTCTAAGAGGCGTCAAGTCATATTCCCGGCCGGGCCTTACCCCGGTGGCTTGCAAGGCGGCCAGATATCCGGCGCTGGTCCCGAAAACCGAGATCCCCTCATCCTGAGCTAACTTCCAGAGGGCGCCGGGATCGGGATAAAACGGGTTCCCGTCGAAAAGCACCAGGGTAGCGCCCACCGCCAATGATGAGACCAACCAGTTCCACATCATCCAGCCGCAGGTAGTGAAGTAAAAGATAGTGTCCCGGCGTTTCAGATCCGAATGCAGCCGGAGTTCTTTGAATTGATTCATCAGAATACCGCCGGCGCTCTGAACCATACATTTGGGCAGCCCTGTCGTTCCCGAGGAATACATGACGTAGAGGGGATGTTCGAAATCGAGCTGTTGGAATTCTAGTTCAAGATGCTCCTCCTTGGAGATGAAGTCATGGTAGTGGATGGCCTTGGGGATTATGCTGATGTCTGGCGCCGCTTCCGTGTAGGGCACCACAATCACCTTTTCGGTCGATGGCAGCTCGCGCAGAATGTTTGCCAGCCTCTCCAGGCAATCAATCTTTTTCCCCTTAAATGAATAGCCATTGGCGGTGAAGACGATCTTGGGCTTGATCTGGCCGAAGCGATCTAAAACCCCTCTAATCCCGAAATCAGGGGAGCAGGAAGACCAGATGGCGCCAATGCTCGTGGCGGCCAGCATGGCGATGATGGTCTCGGGCATATTGGGCAGAAATCCCGCCACCCGGTCGCCCGCAACGACTCCGGCATCCCGCAGGGACTTGGCCAGTTGTGCGACCTTGCCATAGAGTTGCCGATAGGTCATCCGGGTGGTCTCTTGGGCTTCGCCTTTGAATATAAGGGCGAGGTGATCATCACGATAGCGCAGGAGATTCTCGGCAAAGTTGAGCCGGGCGCCTGGAAACCAATGGGCTCCCGGCATCTTGGTCAAATCATCGATAACCAGGTCGTAGGGGCGAGACGCTCTGATTTCAGCATAATCCCACATGGTGGCCCAGAAATCGGGGATATTGTCGATGGACCAGGTATAGAGTTCAGCGTACGAGGTAAAATGCTTGCCGTATTTTTCGTTAACCTCTTTCATAAAGTGGGTCATATTGGCGTTCTGGATTCTTTCGGGAGGAGGGGTCCACATGGGCTTTTTAGCAGACATCGGTTACTCCTTATTTAAGTGCCGCATAGAAAGTCGCTGACGCCAGAATACTACAAAATCGGCAAATTTGCACCGCCTTAGCCAGGCGGCCCGCGTGCATCCATTTTAACCAAATCCCCGCCGGATGCAACGTAAACGGCCCTAGCCTCTTTTTATTCAGGCACTTGTTGGCGGCACTGGAGTTGCGCCCTTGCGGGTGCAGGGAGGAAGGGGCAGGCAGGCTGCTTCTCTGCCGAAGTGGCCAGACTGCGGTGGTGGCCAAGCAAAAAAATTTGAGATGGTTTATTACCTTAGCGCAATGATAGCGAATAATCGGCTAAATTCGCTCGCAGGATGGGCGGCCTCTCGCCGGAGAAGAACCGAAAGCCGCGATTACAGCCAACCCGGATGGTGGAAGGAAAGACGCCTGGTGATTTTGGTACAGAGTTCAAGGTAATAGAGTATTACTTCCTAGTCCAATTCTTGTATCAAACTTATCATGAAGAATTATCTCAAAATATGCAGTAACATCTCGACGGCGAGACCTATGATGCCGATTATTTCATTTATCAAAAACAATAGCCATGATAGACAAAAATAGCCCACCAGCCAAAATTACATACCAATTGGTAAAAATTTTATGCAATTTATCGGTCATTGGAAAATTCCTCCAACTTCGATTTCTAAACAAAAAAAAGCCGCGCTGCCCAGTTTCCAGGCAACCCGGCTATCTCTCAGAGACCCGTGGCTTTCCGTCCCCGCGTCACGGCGGGTTTGGCTTTTTCTGTTTTCTTTCTTGTATTAATAAACAGGCTGGTTATATCCGTCAAGCTCTTTTGAGGGATTTTTAAAAAAATTGTCGACTCATTATAAAACCTTTGCCACAGGTTTGGTAGGCTAACTGAGCAAGGTCACGGGGGATTTCTTTTTGCCAATGCCTTATGGTTTATTTATCAGCCGGAGAACCAGAAGAGATGCGAATCTGCCGGAAATCATTTCGAGCCTCACTTCAGCCCCGCCTGGCGCAGGGCGTCCAGGATGCGATCCCTTCCTGGCCCTTCCTTCCAGGGTTGCATTTTGGCGTAGCTCATGAGTACATATTTTTATTGCGGTGGCCAAGGCTGCCCGCATAAACTTGCCTGATCAAGGAGAGGAAAATATGTCCCGAAGAATGATTGGTAAGCTTCTTCTTCTCTTACTGCTGGCCGTGGTTCTGCTTATTCCCGCAGTATCCGAGGCCGCGGCCCCGCGGCTGGGGGTAGTGCTGCTGCATGGCAAGACGGGCAAGCCCGCAAAACTGTGGGTCCTGTCGAGCGGCTTGGAGGCCCAGGGGTTTCTCGTCTCCACCCCGGCCATGCCTTGGTCCTTTAACCGCTATCTCGATGCCAGCTTTGAGACGGCCCTGGATGAGATTGCCGCCGCCATCACCCAACTCAAGCAGAAAGGAGCCACTAAAATCGTAGTGGCGGGACATAGCATGGGGGCCAATGCCGCCCTGGCTTATGCCGCTAACCGGGGCGGGGTTGATGGGGTCATCATGCTGGCCCCGGGGCATTGGCCGGATTTGCCCCGATTTCAGCAAAGGGTTCAGGAAGGGGTTGCCAAGGCCCGGGAGATGGTGCAGTCCGGTCGCGGGACCCAAACCGCAGAGTTTCCAGACATAAACCAGGGGAAGCCTTTTTTGGTTAATACGCAAGCCCAAATCTATCTCAGCTATTTCGCTCCCGACGGGCTGGGGGCCATGGGGCGCAACGCCGCCCGCCTGGATGCCAAGATCCCCTTGCTGGTAGTGGTTGGGGATAAGGATACGCTTAATCCCCAGACCCAGGCCAAAGATTATATCTTCACCAAGGCGCCGGCTAACCCCTTAAGCCAATTTGTGGTGGTTTCCGCCGATCACCTGGGCACCCCGGCGGCAGCCGAGGCCGACGTAGTGCGTTGGTTGAAATCCCTGCCGAATTAAACCGAGGACCCCTTACCCTCAGGGCCCGGATACCTCTATACTATGGCTTAGGGGCCCCAGGCTAGTACCGAATGGTAATGATGTGAGGAAAAGAGGATCTCAAAGAGGATGAGAATGATCATGAACCCTCAGATAACCTCTCACCCTCGGGCATTTCCGCCACATCCCTTAACTTTTGCACCCGCTCCTTTGAAAATTGATAATATATAAATTCATCTCACCACCTATACTGCAAGTCGGTCAGTCTATCGGGAGTAGTCAGGGTGGACGAAGGCAAAGCCGCGGCATAGCAGGCCGAGAGGCGCACTGAGGAATTACCGGAAACGGTAGAATTGAGAGTGGCATACCCCAATGGCTAAAAATATAAAAAGTGATGATATCGCCACTAGCGGCGCAGTTGTGAAAAAGAGCCATTTGATGAGCCCCTCGACCTTAATGACCATCATTTTCTGTTCCTTATACTTCTTAATGTATCTTGACCGGATCAACATATCCATGGCCGCCAAGCCCATCATGAGGGAGTTTAACCTGTCCAATGCGGGGCTTGGCATCGTCTTCTCAGCCTTTTCCTGGCCTTATCTGGTCGGGCAATGGATCGGCGGCTGGTCAGCCAATAGATTCGGCGTCCGCAACGTCCTGACGTTTTGCGTTTTTCTAGTGGCAGTGGCAACCTTGGCGGGCGGTATCGCCATCGGGCTGGCGGTTCTTTGCGCGGCCCGGCTGTTTGTCGGCATTGGTGAAGGTCCGGTCTTCTCTGCCGCCACCCAGGGGATGAAACACTGGTATTCCGGAAAGCGCTATGGCTTCATTCAAGGGGTGACGCATGGCGCGTCACGCTTCGGGGCAGCAGTGTCGCCAATCATTGTGGCTTGGTGCATCGTGATCTCCGGCTGGAGAGCTGCCTTTTTTGTATGTGCCGTTCTCACTCTTATCTGGGTTGCCCTCTGGTGGTGGAATTTCGTCGAAGACCCCAGGGACCATCCTAATATTACTGAGGCCGAGGTTGCTGAGCTAGTCCCACCCAATAAGCAGGTGCGGCATGTCCGCACTCCCTGGTGGCCGCTGATAAAACGAATCTTCCCTGTGACCGCGGTTGAGTTTACGACCGGGTGGATGACCTGGGTGTTCATATCGTGGCTCCCGCTCTATTTCATGTCTCGTTTCCACCTGGATCTGAAATCTTCTGCCATGCATACCGCGATAGCCCTCATTTCTGGTGTTATCGGGGATATCTTTGGAGGCCTGGCTTCGGATTGGATATTGGTGAAAACCGGCAATAAAAGGTTGGCGCGCAATGCCTTTATTGCTCTTTGCCTGTTGCTGGCCGGTGGTTTCTTGGCCGCCACCATGCTTACCCATAATATCTTCCTGGTTACTCTGTTTCTTTTCGCCACTTTTTTCTTTGCGGAGGCCCTGTGCGGAGCAATATGGGCAATTCCCATGGATATCACCCATGAATATGCCGGCATTGCCAGCGGCATAATGAATTCTGGTTACGCCATGGCTGGCGTCGTTTCACCCATCGTCTTCGGTTGGGTGCTCGACCACTTCAAGGATTGGGATGTGGCTTTCTTGATTACGGTGGGGATTTGCGTTGTTGGCGCCTTCCTCACAATCTTCATGCGGCCGGATCGGCCTTTCCTGCCACCGGAAGCAGTCCTGGATAGCCGTATCTCCTGAAAAATGAACTTAACCAAGTTAAGGCCTGGTTCAATGAGCACAGCGGTTTAAATGGACACCGCCCTGATTCCTGATCAAAAGTTCATCCCCGTTTTAGCATTTGTTTATTCCGAGAGGGAAAAAGGAGCCGGCCCAGAATGGTACTGGTTTCGGAGGCAGCTTTGACAACTGAAGAATTTAAATCAATAGATTCCAGACCGGAAGTGATCCAGAGTTACTATCTGATTTTTCAGGGTCGGCGACTGCCTAAAACCGTGATGCTCCTGATCCCGGGTGGCAACGGTTATGGTCATATCAAGGCCGGACCGGGCGGCGAGATAACCTTGAGCAAGAATTTTCTCGTACGTACCGCGGGCAAATATGCCGAGGCAGGTTTTGCCGCGGCTATCATGGATATTCCTTCCGACGCGACTTGGGGGCGCAGTGATAAGTATCATCAAGAAGATCAACATGTTGAAAGCGATAGGTATCGTTTCTCGGATGAGCAGCTTGAAGACTATAAAGCGGTAATTGAAAATCTTGCCAGCAGAGGAGCACAAAGATTCTTTTTGTGCGCTACCAGCCGCGGTGGGTTGAGTGGAGTCTCTCTGGCTTCCAAAATGGAGGACCCTCGCCTCAAGGGTTTGATACTTACAGCTTCGATTCAATATACAGATTATCTATGTCGCAGTTACATTAGTAAGATTTGCATTCCAGTGCTCATGATTCATCATCGCCAAGATGCTTGCGAACTAAATTCATATCCTGAAGCTCTTTTGACTGCCATGCAATTAGGAAAATTTACTGAGGTTACTTTTTGCGGTGTCAGCGGTGGGCCCCAGGGGGGGCTGCCGCGCGAATCTGACCCCTGTATGCCCCTCAGTCATCACGGATTCTATGGTATAGAAGATCAAGTAACCAGCATTATTACCAAGTGGGCTCATTTTAAAGAAGAATAGAGCAAGCCAATACGCCCGCGCCGTAGCCGGATCAAAACCGGCCCTTACCAACCGGCAGGCGTGGATGCTGCCTTCCCATAATCAACGTTTGCGGCCGCCGCCGCGCCAGGGCTGGCGGCAACGCCGATAAAAAGACGGCTACGCCGGATAATACTGGCCGGGGGGGTGGGAGTTCCAACCCTGGTTGCAGGCGGATTAGAGATGATCGTAGGTTTGGCCCTGGTGGTTCAGGTAGGCGACGGCGCGCTTGATGCCTGCCAGGGTGAGGTCTTCCATGGTAAAGATCTTGCCGATGTGCCGGACGGTCAGGCTCTCGTGGGGCCAGTATTCCTTCCTGATGGGGTTGAGCCAGACGCTTACCGGATATGACGCCCGCAGCTCTTCGAGCCACTCCTGGCCGGACTTGCGGGCGCTGGTATGGATATCGATGGAGCCGCTGGCGGCCATCAGTTCGGACGGCGCCATGTTGGCATCGCCGATGAGCACCAGCCTGGTGGTCCTGGTTTCCCCCAGGAACCTTTCCCATTTCACCGGCTCCCGCCGCTTCAGATCCTTGTACACCGTGCCGTAGATGCAGTTATGGAAGTAATAGAACCGGATATCCTTGAAAAGATCCCGCAGCTTATTGAAGATCATCCTTACCAAGGGGACATAGGCGTCCATGGAATAGCCGCCGTTGTCGAGTAAGACCATCAACTTCAGGCGGTTGCGCAACTCCCGTTCGAATACCAGCTCAATCTCGCCGCCGTTTTTGGCGGTCCGGGCGATGGTGGCGTCGATGTCCAGTTCGGTTTCCGGCCCGGTGGGCCGCAGACACCGGAGGCAGGCGAGGGCCTGCCGCAGGTTCTCACTGGAGAGGGTCGATCTTTCACTATAATCGAGGTAGCGCCGGGAATCGATGACCTTCTGAGCCGAACCGTGCAGGCTCCTGCCGTAAACCCGGATGCCGCCGGCCGAAAGGCCGCTGTGGCCGTAAGGAGACCGGCCGCGGGTGCCCACCCAGGTGCTGCCGCCGTGGTGCTGCGCCTGTTGGGCCAGAACCGTCTCCCAGAACCTGGCCAGGAGTTCTTCATTGCCGAAGGCGCGGATCTCTTCCGGGGAGATGCGGCCGGCGTCGATCTGCTCCTGGAGCCATTCCCGGAAAGGTTTGCCCGACAGCGCCTCTTCCCAGTCCCGCATCCGGCGCCACAGCCCCGATTTGAGGAAGTAGGAGGAGAACACCTGCTCGAAAATATCGTAGTGCTCGACCCGTTTCACAAAGATGAGCCGGGCCAGCAGGAAGAGCTGGTCAAGATTCGCGGCGATGCCGCGCTGCAGCGCCCGGTAGAACTCCAGGATATACTGGACGCTTACCGGGACCCCGGCCTCCCGCAATTCATAAACGAAGCCAACCATGCCGTCACCTGGGCCGCGGGCTTTGCTCCCCTGGCTAATAGCGCCCCGGCTTAGTAATCCCTTTGAATTTCAACAGGTCTTCGGTGCGTTTCAGCAGGGTGCCGATGTGGGCCAGGTTCCGGTCCACGCCAGGGGCCTTCACCCCGGCGGCCTGCATGGAGCCCAGCCAATCCAGCAGTTCCGCGGTGGCCGGCGGCTTCTCGAAACCCTGCTCCCGCAAATGGTAAAAGTTGGTCAGAGACTCCTTAAGAAATGGCTCCGGCAGGTTGGGGTGATGGAGGTTGACGATATTGACCATTTCCTCGCGTCCCGGAAACGGAATGTAGTGACAGAAACAACGGCGGAGAAAGGGGTCCGACAGCTCACGCTTGGCGTTGCTGGTGATCACGATGATGGGCCGCTTCGCCGCGGTCACCTTGTGATTGATCTCCCGGATCACAAAAGACCCGTCCTCCAGGACGTCCAGGAGGTTGTCCTGGGTGTCCGAATCGGTTTTGTCAATTTCGTCCAGCAGGAGGACGCGCCGGTCTTCGGCCAGGAAGGCCCGGCCGATGGGGCCGAAACGGAGATAATCCCAAATATTGTTGACGTCCCGTCCGGTATCGCCGCTGCCGAACCGGGAGTCGTTCAGCCTAAGCACCGTGTCATAGACGTAGCAGAGCTCTTCGCCCTTGAAGGTGGACTTGCAGCGGGCCTCTTCCATGTTCAGACCGAGGGCCCGGGAGATTTCAAAGGCCAGTTGGGTCTTGCCGGTGCCGGCCTCGCCGGTGAGCAGCAGCGGCTTTTCCATGGCGATGGCGATATTGACGATTTCCTGTAGCTCGGGCGCGAGATAATAGCGGTCGGTTCCGGCAAACTTCATCCTTCGACTCCATTCTCAAGCGAATTATTGATTACGGGCCCAGAGCCAGGGGCGGCAATGGACCGTACCCAAAATAGTATCAAATCCGCCTGCCTACGGCAACAGTCGCCTAAGGCGGAAAATTCAGGTTAGATCGTCCTGGCCAGTTCTGACCCAGCGGTTTGCCGATTTATCATCCCTATCTCTTCCCCTGCGGCAAGACCCATTCTCCTACCTTGGTGTACCCTGAAACCACCGCCTGGAGTTCCTGGCGGCGGCTGAAGAACTGTTCCTTCATTTCCCGGAGCCAGCCGGCATGCCGTTTGGCCTCGTCATAGCCCAGGAAGAAGGAATGTTGGCCCGGCTGCGTCTCGATTTGCAGCCGGCCTTTCTTCCAGGCATAGGGGCCGGAACTGCTGCACAACATGCAGCGCACCTGACCGTCGGGGAGAAACCGGAAGGTGTCTCCGGTGCAAACCGGACAGGCGGGCACCAGGGGAGGCGCCTCTTCTCTGCCCTGGCCTAGCGCCACCGCTAGCCACGCGGCCGTCTCTTTTCCTCCCGGCCGCAAGAATATCTCCCCCGGAAGTGCGCCATAGACCACGGCAGAGCCGCGCAAATCCCCCATGGTCAATTTGATAAAACTTTCAACATTCAATTTGGTGCAGCCTTCCATGCCGTCAATGCCGGCGATGGCCACCCCGACCGCGGGTTTTCCCCAAAGCCGGTCGAGCCGCGCGTAAAAACTGAGGCCCCGGTCCAAAAACCGCTTCAGACTCGCATTAGCCCCCAGCAGATACGTGGGGGCCGCGACCACATAAGCATCAGATTGGCTCAAGGTCTCCAGGACCAGGGCAAAATCGTCGTCCTGGGTACATTTCTCCTCCCCGAACAAGCACCGGTAGCAGGCCTTGCAAGGGCGGATATCCATGTCCGGGAGCCTGATGAGTTTCAGCTCCCAATTTCCGGGAAGTTGCAGGTAGAGTTCCTTGATGAAGAGCTCCGAATTGCCAAATTTTCTGGGGGATGCCACTAGACCGAGTAAGGTTTTCGCCATTTGCCTGACTCCTCCCGGCTTCCAGCCGCGTTTGCCGCGGCGCCCGGCCGCTGGCGGTTCATCCGCACGACTGCTGTCCCACTATTTATCTAAGGCGAAGAACTTCGCCTGGCCAGGTTATAGGTGAAATTTTAAAAATAGTGCTCTGTTCCTCCTATGGTTTTATGAAAACGTCATAGCTAACTTATTAATTAAATGGATATTTTAGGTTAGTCAACCGATTTCATAAGCGCCTTGGAGAAATTCTTAACGTTCGTTTTCGGTGAAGGACGGGCGGGCTGCAATCTTAGAAGATAGGTAGGGAGGTGCCGGAGGCTTGCGTCAAGGTGACAGTTATCTCCGTCTTACGATATGCTGCTATGGGGGGTAGGGGGTGGCAATTCAGTAGATTCTACCAAGGAGATAAACATACCGAAGTAAACCCTGACCAAAATTTTGACTCGAAACCTTTTTCAAGATTCTCACTCTGTCATGCTACTTCCATGGCAAAGCTGATTAACCTTTCGATAAAAGTTAATGGTGCCGGACCATTGACCAAAGGTTCCGTTTCTTGACAACCTCCCTTCTTTGTGGCAATGTGAATTTTGGAAATAAGTTCTGAAATGTGTGCAAAATGCGGGGGATTTAAGGCAGCAGGTCTGCCCTAGGACTGGCGCAGGAAGGGCAGCGTATTTAGCGACCTAAATGAACTGGACAAAATGGAGCATTCTGTCTAATTTTTGCTATAGCCGATCTCATTTCATTTCCTAATTTATATGAAAAAATGATTAATCTTTAATATGATTAACTTGCGTTAAATATTTCCATTGTGGATATGGAGGTCAAATTATGCCTTTTTGTAGCCCCGACAAAATCATAGTTCCAGAGGGCAGATTCAGAACCCCAACCAAAAACGACGTGGTTGAAATGGCCGATTCCATTAAGCAGGTTGGTCAATTGCAGCCCATTCTTGTGACCAAAAATATGGAACTAGTAGAGGGGCTAACTCGCCTCCGAGCGTGCGAATGGCTGAAACGAGAGGTATTTTATGTAGATGAAGTTGATGCGAAATTAGTTTTTGAAAACCCCCTACAGGTGAAAAAGGCCGAGTTGCAGGCCAATTTAAAACGGACAGATTTTACACCGGTTCAGTTAAGCTGTGCCTATGCCGAGTTACACAAACTTATGACAGCTATGTACGGCCAGAGGAAACCAGGTCAACATACGGAGGGCTGGACTCAGAGTCAAACGGCTAAGATGTTAGGTGTGAAGAGTCCCACTACTATAAGCGACGCCTTGCAAATAGCCGAGGCTGAAGCATCTGGACTTTACCCAGAATTGCAGAGAGCAAAAACAACCACTGAAGCTAAAAAAATTATTAAGAGGGCCAACGGTAGTCCGATGAGCCAAACCCCTAATAGTCAGCAAAAGTTTTTAGATATAGACAAAGAGGTTTACTTATTTCATCAAGGAAAACGTTATAAGTTGCAGTCCTTTAATAATGAACATGATTTCGAAGAATTTATTTGTAAAAATATAAAATTATTTTTTGGGCAAAATAACCAGTATATTGACGCAAAACATAAGATAAAAACTAAATTGTTAGGCGCAACACCAGATGGGTTATTCTTGGATATTAGCGACGAAAATAAGCCTATCTTATATCTTGTTGAAATTGAAATATCTACCCACCAGCCAAATCACTATTTACCTCATATAATTAATTATGCACATCTTATTAAAACCAGTAAGCAAATCTTGAGAGAAAATGCATCAGGATATATCGATAAGGAAATGCAGGCTATATTAAATAAATGTAAACAGCAAGATAACTTCGGCATATTATTCATTGTTGATAAAGAAGATACAATAATTGAATTATTATTTGGTAATAAACCTCATGAAATAAATAATTATAAGATAATTAGCATACAATCTTATATAAATATGCAATCAAGAGATATGATATTTGCAAAAATTGAATATTTATCACCCGATCAATACAATAAAAATAAAAATGGGAAACCAGCTGAACTAACAGTACCATTAACTCCTGAAGACCTTGCCGATTTTGATTAAATGGCCCCAAACACACGTATGGGGATGTCGAAACTGATCCCACCAGAACGGCATACTTGCAGAGCTAATATAAGCGAATTTACATGTTTTTTAAAAAAACAGTTGGAAATGGAATGATAATTATGAAGACATCATTCATTGGATTATTATTATTGTTATGCGCTTTTGGCATAGCCGTATATTGTACTTATGAAAGATCGAGACTATATCCAGAGAGAATATTTGGTATTAATAAAACGTATTGGCGTATTATTGGAATAGCTATCCTAGGTGATATCATAGCCTTCATTGGATTTATTTTCCTGTCTTATGGTCAATCAAATCCGTGCGTTGAGTATTCAAATGTATTAACGATATTATCATTATTATCTGCGGGGGCCATTGCTAGTAATTTTGCCTTCAGTTATCAAACGGCTAAAACTGACGAAAGTTCATTTACATTCCTTCTCGCAGTGGGTTACAAAATACTATTTCTATTATTATTTGGCTCGCTTAGTTTCTACATAGGTAAAAGCGTTCAAGTGTCGAAAGCTGAATGGATACAGATAATAGTCCCGGTTATAATGTTTATAATCGTGTTTACCAATACTATATTCGATTTCTGGGATTATCGAGATGTCGGGAAGGGGAAAGGAAAAAGGGAGAAGGGGGAGAGGATGAGGAGGAGATGGCTGTAAGAAATAGATTTCCAGGAAACCCTATCCAGATATCCGAAGATTTTTGCTACAAGCACTTCTGACATTCAATTAGATTTTCCCACACAGCTACGGGCTTCTCACGCACTCAGACCATCCGTTTATTCGTCTGGTAATAAGCGATTTTGGGCTTTGGAAAGCTGATGGGGGATAGGGGTAGGAATTCAGTAAAATTCCTGGGTGGGATATACTACCGGGAGTAAGCCCTGACCAAAATTTTGGATTTTTTCCTTTTGTGCCTATGAAAATTTGAAAACGAAAATTGCTCCAACGCTTACCTTTTTGCCCGGGCTGACACGCACCCTATACGCAACCTGGGCAATAAAAAAGTGGTTAGTTTTTATACTAACCACTTTAATTTACTATATTAAAAATTGGGGTGAGCGACGGGACTTGAACCCGCGACCACCGGGGCCACAACCCGGAGCTCTGCCGACTGAGCTACGCCCACCATCCGTTCCCTATTTAACACAGGATGCGTCACCTGGCAAGGGCGGGGGTTTCAAGAGGCG
The DNA here is from genome assembly GCA_052326585.1 of Desulfobaccales bacterium. Lineage (GTDB taxonomy): Bacteria > Desulfobacterota > Desulfobaccia > Desulfobaccales > 0-14-0-80-60-11 > JAPLJC01. The sequence continues at coordinate 37,795 of JBKQLU010000023.1, forward strand.
CGCCCGCCGCTCCCAGCAGCCCGTGGTTGCCAGCCCCGGGCGGCGCCGCGGTCATCGGCGCGGCCCGCCGTTTAAGTCCCGCAGGCCCTTTACATTCCGGACCGCAGGTTATAATTTAGAGAAAAAGCCACCACCAGGGAGGGCCGATGATTCCGGCGAGATTGTGGGAAAGCCTGGAGGACCGCAAGGTTCTGTGCCATTTGTGCGCCCATCAATGCCAGATCGACCCGGGGAAGCGGGGCCTCTGCCACGTCCGGGAAAACCGCGACGGCAGCCTATATAGCCTCAATTACGGCCGGGTCATCGCCGAGCACATCGACCCCATCGAGAAGAAGCCTCTCTTCCACTTTCTGCCCGGCACCCGCTCTTACTCCATCGCCACGGCGGGCTGCAATTTCATGTGCCTGCATTGTCAGAACTACGATATTTCCCAGTATCCCAGGGTCCACGGCGGCCTGATCCAGGGGGAGGAACGGGAGCCGGAGGCCATTGTGGCCTACGCCCTGGCCTCCCATTCGGCCAGCATCGCTTACACCTACACCGAGCCCACCATCTTTCTGGAGTACGCCCAGGACGTGGGGAAACTGGCCCGGGAGCAGGGCCTGAAGAACGTCTTCGTGTCCAACGGCTTCATGACGGAGCAGTCCGCCACGGCGCTGGCGGCCTTCGCCGATGCCGACAACGTGGATCTGAAGAGCATTAGCGACGATTTCTACCGCAAGGTCTGCAAGGCCAGGGTGCAGCCGGTGCTGGACACCATCGTGCGCCTCAAGCAGTTGGGGGTCTGGCTGGAGCTCACCACCCTGATCATTCCCGGCCACAACGATTCGGTGGCAGAGCTCAGCGAAATCGCCCAGTTTATCCGGGGTGTGGGCCCGGAGGTGCCCTGGCACGTCACCGCCTTTCACCCCACCTTCAAGATGATGGACCGCCCCGCCACCCCGGTGGCCACCCTGCGCCGGGCCCGGGAGATCGGGCTCCAGGCCGGGCTGCGCTACGTTTACACCGGCAACATACCTCCCGGGGAGGGTGGGGAAAACACCCTTTGTTACGGCTGTCAGGAACTCCTCATCGAACGCCAGGGCTATACTATCCGGCGCTACCTGCTGAAAGACGGCAAATGCCCCAAGTGCCAGACCCCCATTGACGGGGTGTGGAAGTAGTATAGGGCCGCCAGTGGCCCAGGCTTCCAGGCTGGGAGCGGGCCGCCCGGTGCCGCCCCTTAATGAAAGTTATGCAACTGCTCTTCGATCTCCTTAAGCTTGCGCTCCCGGTCTGCCACCGGTACCAGGTTGTCCTGCAGGATCTCCCTGGAAACCAGCAAGCCCGCCAGGTGGTTGCCCTTGATGTTCCAATGGGAGTTGGCCCGCCAGTAAAGGTCTTTATCCGAAGACAGGTAGCGGCGGGGGGTCTCGTCGGCATACCGGCGGAAGAGGGGTAGGAGGTCCAGATAGCGGATCTGCTCTCGCTGCAAAAAGTCTCCCAGGATGCGGTCGGGTCGCTCCAGGTCGATCTGCCGGCCTCCGGTGAGAAAGGGGTAGACCTGGATGTTGGTGGGAATCAGCACCACCAGTAGCTCGGCCCCCTGGGCCGCGGCCAGTTCCTTAAAGGCCTTCAGGTTTTCTTCATGCTTAGCCCAGGCCCCGGCCGGGGGGTTCGGGGAAAAAGCCGTAAAATCGAGGGGAGAGTTATAAGAATAATGAGGCGGGAAGAGGCGGACCAGGGAATCGTCGATCAGGTTGACCAGGATGAAGTGCTGTTCCAGGAAAAGATTAGTCATCTCCCGGAAACTCAGGGGATAGTTCCCGGCCAGTTTATCCCAGAAGGTATAGGACTTTCCCAGGGTCTCGACGGCAAGGCGGCCGCTCCGGCGGTCTTTATAGGGCGCCGAGGGCACCAGGTAGCCGTCCACCACCGTCAGGTTGGGAAAGGAGTAGTCATCGTCCAGGTCGTTCCAGAAATAGCCCACGATAATCAGGCGAGGGCTGCGGTGGATACGGGCGATGATTTCCTGTGCCTTTAAAAGCTCCTGCCTGGTGCCGTAGCCGTTGACCCCGGCCTTGATAACCCGGTAGTTCAGGAGTTTTTCGATGCGGGTGCCCCATTTGTCCTCGAAAGGGGCATAGCTGTGGGTGAAGCTGTCCCCCACCAGGAGGATGGGGTCCGGTTCCCCCCGGTAAGGTTCATCGAAACAGCCCAACTCGTTGGACCAGATGTCGTACTCCACAGAGTTGTAATCCACCGAGGTCCGCATCTTGCCTACGTTGGGGCGGATGTCGAAGCCTTTGGCGGCGTCGAACTGGTAATAGTAGCGGATGTGCCGGTCCCGGAGCAGCAGGCGGCGGTATGGGGTGAAGTGCAGGGCGGCCTCCAGCAAGAGTGCCACCACCAGCAGGCTGGCCAGGATCAGGGTCAGGTTCGCCAGGAATCTTTTCAGCTTTCCAGGGATCATAATTGTATCGTTAGGGTAGATTTAGCTGTTAATCAGGCAATTCCGGTCCCTGGCGGGGGGTAGCCAACCTGGCTGGCAGGGTCCGATAAAGTAATAAGTCAGAGCCGGCGCCCTGGGGAGCGCTGCGCTCCGCGGCCCCATTCACTATCAAAGGCTATCGCCGCCGCTCCCTACCACTCAATCCCGCGGCGGGCCGGGACCCGGGCGGCAGAGTAATGCTTCAGGGGCCGCATTTCCGTCACCAGGTCCGCCAGTGCGATGAGTTCCGGCGGGGCCTGGCGGCCGGTGAGGACCACCTCCACCCAGGGGGGCCGCCGGCGCAGCGCCTCCAGCCCCTCCTCCAGGGGGATGAGGTTAAAGGCCAGGGCCAGGTTGAATTCGTCCAGGATCACCAGGTCGTGCTCTCCTGCCTGCAGGACCTGCCGGGCCAGGTCCCAGGCCTCCCGGACCAGGGCCAGATCTTCAGGGGCCGGGGCCCGCAGGTTCACCAGGGCGCCGCGTCCGAAATGACGCAGAGTGAATTCCGGGGCCAGGCGCTGGGCGGCAATCAAGGCCTCACCGGTGTCCCGGCCCTTCATGAACTGCACCATGAAGACCCGGAATCCCTGGCCGATGGCTCGCAGGCCCAGGCCCAGGGCGCAGGTGGTCTTGCCCTTGCCGTCCCCGGTATACACCTGCAGCAGCCCCTGGGTCAGACGTTCCCTGGGCATAATAGTCTCCGTGAAGCGATTCTTCTCATAGGCGTCGATCCCGCTATTCTTGCAAATGTGACGGCCAGGGTCAATGGAAGGCTCAGACCCAAGGAAAGAACGACTTGCACTTGGCAGACGGCGTCAATTCAGGTAACATCTGGCACGATTACTAGCACCGACCCGAAGCTGGTGAAATGGTGGCGTAGAGCCGGCGCCCTCGCCGGCCTCATAACCGCCCGGGCCGCGATTCTCCACCTTCAGTTTTCACAAAACGGGAGCCTGCGGCGCCGGGCCTTATTATTGTAGCTGGTTAATAATGTATCATAGCGAACCCTTACCGGCAAACTTCGAGGTGGCTCTGATCCTGGGGGGCGCCCGCAGCGGCAAGAGCCGCTACGGCCTTTCCCTGGCTGAGTCTTTTTCGGCCCCCCGCCTCTTCCTGGCCACCGGCGAGGCTCGGGATGAGGAGATGGCGGCCCGCATCGCCGCCCACCAGGAGGAACGGGGTCCCGGCTGGGAGACCCGGGAGGCGCCCTCGGAATTGCCGGAGGCCATCGGCCAGGGGCAGGGGCGCTATGGCGTTATCCTGGTTGATTGCCTCACCATGTGGCTGGCCAATCTGATGCTCCGGGAAACAGCCGCGGCGGACGACTGGCAGTCAGGGAGCCGGCGCCTGCTGGCGCTGCTTTCGAGGCTCACCACCCCCACCATCTTCATCAGTAATGAGGTGGGTCTGGGGATTGTCCCGGAGAGCCCCCTGGCCCGCAGGTACCGGGACGGCCTTGGCTGGCTGCACCAGCAGGTGGCCCGGGCCGCAGACCTGGTGGTCCTGGTGGCGGCAGGGTTGCCGCTGGTTCTAAAAAAGGGGAGCTGATCGGCTGGCGGCGCCCCCCGCCTGGCGCAGGCAATTTCTGCCGCAAAGACGCGATAAGGCAGAAGCGCTGCTTTAAAGATATCCTGAAAATCAGTCTCTAAAGGTAAAAGGTAAATTTTCCATGATGCAGGAATTATCCCGAATAATCGCCCAGATAGAACCGGTGGACCCCGCTTGGCTGGCCCGGGCCCAGGAGCGCCTGGACTCCCTCACCAAGCCCCCGGGCAGCCTGGGTCGCCTGGAGGAGCTGGCAGCCCGCTATGTGGCCATCCGCCAGGACCCCTGGCCGGAGCTCACGAGAAAATGGGTGGTGATTTTCGCCGCGGATCATGGGGTGGTGGCCGAAGGAGTGAGCGCCTTCCCCCAGGACGTCACCTTTCAGATGGTTTACAACTTCCTCCACGGCGGCGCGGGCATCAATGTCCTGGCCCGCCATGCCCAGGCCCGGGTGGAAGTAGTGGACATCGGAGTCAACCACGATTTCGCCGCGGCCCCGGAACTCATCTCCCGCAAGGTGGCCCACGGCTCCCGGAATATGGCCCGGGAGCCGGCCATGACCCGGGAGGAAGCCCTGCGGGCCCTGCTGGTGGGGGTGGAACGGTCTGCAGCAGCCACTGCCGCCGGGGTGGACCTGATTGCCGCCGGCGACATGGGTATCGGCAACACTACCCCGGCTTCGGCCCTGACCTCGGTATTCAGCGGCCAGCCGGTGAGCGTGGTCACCGGCCGGGGCACCGGCATCGAGGATAAGGTTTGGCAACACAAGGTGGAGGTCATCAACCGGGCCCTCACCCTGCACCGGCCGGACCCGGGCGACCCTCTGGGGACCCTGGCCGCGGTGGGGGGCCTGGAGATTGCCGGGATCGCCGGGCTGATCCTGGGATGCGCCGCGGCCCGGCGGCCGCTGCTGCTGGATGGCTTCATCGCCAGCGCCGGGGCCCTGGTGGCCGCGGCCCTGGCGCCGGCGGTTACCGATTATCTCATCGCCGCCCATCGCTCGGTGGAGCCGGGACATCAGATGGCATTGGATTACCTGAAGCTGAACCCCTTGCTGCATCTCAATATGCGGCTGGGAGAGGGCACCGGCGCCGCCCTGGGGATGCTGCTGGTGGAGGCCGGCCTCAAGATCTACCGGGAGATGGCCACCTTCGCCGAGGCCGGGGTCTCCGAAAAGGAGGGGTAGCCCTTCTCAGGCTTAGGGCGACGGCGGCACGGGCTGCCAGCCGGTGCGGGGGCCGCCCCGGGCGACTCGCTGGACCGGCCGGATGCTGGTACCCCGCCGCCCCTGCCAGTCAACCTGGAAAATCCGATGAACTGCAGCTTTCCTCTGGCTCTCACCTTTCTCACCAAGGCCCCCTGGCCCCGGAGGCCGCAGGCCACGCCGCAGGACCTGGCCGGCTCCCTGTTCTGGTTTCCCTGGGTGGGGGCCCTGCTGGGTCTGATTTTCCTGGGGAGCTGGCTGGGGTTATCCCGGGTGCTGCCGTTGCCGGCGGCCGCGGCCCTGCTGCTTTGCCTCAGTGTCTGGAGCACCGGCGGCCTCCATCTGGATGGCCTGGCGGATACCATGGACGGACTCGGCGGCGGCCACACCCCGGAAGAGCGGCAGCGCCTCATGAAGGACTCCCGGGTGGGCGCCTTCGGGGTGATGAGCCTGATCCTGGGGTTGCTGCTGAAATTCGCCTGCTTTCTGGCCGCCGGGGAGAGAGGCTGGCGCGTCGAGTTCATCTTCTATCCCATGGTGAGCCGCTGGGGCATGGTGCTCCTCGCCTATCTCTCCCCTTACGCCCGTCCGGAAGGAGGACTGGGGCAGGCCATGACCGCCGTGAGCCGCCGCACCGCGGCCGGGGCCGGTCTCAGCGCCCTGGGGTTGGCGGTGTTGTTGCTGAGACTCGAGGGCCTGCTCCTCTGGGTCGGGGCCGGGGTCCTCATCTGGCTCTTAAGCCGGTATTTTAAGAAGACCCTGGGCGGCATCACCGGAGATGTCCTGGGCGCGGCCAACGAGGTGGTGGAGGTGGCGGTATTGGTGGGAGCCCTGCTCTTTAGTTAAGTTCAAGGTTAAAAGTTCAAAGTTCAAAGTTGACCAGAGGCGTATTTAGCCTTGAATTATGAACGATGAACTGAAGGCGATAATTAGGGTCCGGGGCCCGTGGAGCTTCCCATTTGCCATTCTTCTGATAAAATTTAAGCGAATTTCATCAAAAACCTAAATGGAGATCGCTCATGCTACCCGACGTCATGGAAATCCGGGTCAAGATAAGTGAATTTAAAGACCGGCTGGAAGTGCTCCGAGGTCATCTTTGATCTGGCTGGAAAACAGGTGCGATTGCGCCATTTGGAAGAATTGCTGGCCGCCCCGGAACTCTGGGACGACCAGGCCCGGGCCGCGGAGATCCTCAAGGAGCGCGGCGCCTTGCGTCAGGCCCTGGAGGAATGGCAAGTGAAGGAACGCCAGGTAGAGGACCTGGAGGTGCTCCTGGACCTGGCGGTGGAAGAGGAAGACCACAAGGCCTTTAAGGAAGCCGCCGGCGAGCTCACTAAACTGGAGGAGACCTTCCGGGACTGGGAACTGAAACTGCTGCTGGGCGGCGAGGAAGACCAGCTCAACGCCATCGTTACCATCCACGCCGGCGCCGGCGGCACCGAGGCCCAGGATTGGACCGAAATTCTCTTGCGCATGTATTTGCGCTACGCCGAACGCCACGGCTTCAAGAGCGAAACCATCGACCTCCTGCCGGGCGATGAAGCCGGGGTCAAGAGCGTCACCTTCAGCGTTTCCGGCCCTTACGCCCATGGCTACCTGAAGAGCGAATCCGGCATCCACCGGCTGGTGCGCATCTCACCCTTCGACGCCAGCGGCCGCCGCCATACCTCTTTTGCCGCGGTCCAGGTACTGCCGGAGGTGGACGACCGCATCCAGATCGACATCCAGGAGAAAGACCTGCGCATCGACACCTTCCGGGCCAGTGGTCCCGGCGGCCAGCACGTCAACAAGACCTCCTCGGCGGTGCGCCTCACCCATATGCCCAGCGGCATCGTGGTCTCCTCCCAGACGGAGCGCTCCCAGCACCGCAACCGGGAGTTGGCCATGAAGGTCCTCAGGGCCCGGCTCTATAACCTGGAAAAACGGAAGCGGGAAGAGAAGAAGCAGGAGATGCAGGAGTCCCACAAAGACATCGCCTGGGGCAGCCAGATTCGCTCCTACGTTATGCAGCCCTACCGGCTGGTGAAAGACCACCGTACCAAGCGCGAGGCCGGCAACGTCGAGGCGGTCCTGGACGGCGACCTGGACGGCTTCATCGAGGCCTATCTCCTGGAAGGAGACGAAAAGAAGGAACTTCAGGCGCCGGCTAACGGCCGCTGATCCCCACTTCGGCCCCGCATGGACCACCTTCTGGCAAAAGAGGCCAGGCGGGATTGAAAATAACCCCCTGAAATTCCCCTAAATCCCCCTTTTCCCCAGGTGGACTTTAATACCCCGGGGACTCAGGTTTTCTTGACGCGCCCCCTCAGCGCCCGCCAGCCTGCTTCAAATTCTTGCCTGCGGCCCAGGCCTTGCCGGCCCGCGCGCCCACGGTCCAATAATGGTTGTCCGGCATAGTGAGCACCAGGGGATTGACCTTCAAGATATCGGGCTGGCCGTCGGTGAGGCAGTCCTCATCGGCATAAGCGGCCACGATCTCGCCGATGCACAGATGGCTGCCGGGGAGTTCCACCACTTCATAAAGGCGGCACTCCAGGCCCAGGGGACACTCCTCGATCAGGGGGGCGGTCTCCAGCTCCCCGTAAAAGACCCGGAAGAGACTGGACTTGTCCACCTGGCGCCCCGAAACCAGGCCGCAGTAGTCGGCCTTTTCCATGAGGCCGGCCCCGGGGAAATTGACGCTGAAGGTTTGGTGCTGCCGGATGCCCCCGGAGGTGAAGCGGGCCTTATTGAGGGACACCGCCAGGAGCGGCGGCTCGCGGTTGACCCGCATGACCCAGGCTACGGCCAGGAAATTGGCCCGCCCCTCCACGGTGGCCCCCACCAGGGTGACCGGCATGGGATAGATGAAGGCGTTGGCGCCGAGATTGACCTTGGCCACTAAAGGTCCCTGCCGATGGCGAAGGCCTGGCCCAGGTACTTGCCGATGCCGTGGTAGGTGCGGACCTCCGGGCCAAAGATCATGGGCCGTACCTTTTCGATGTCCGGGAAGCCCTGGTCCCCCAGGACCGCCTCATCGGCCTTGACGTCCAGGATCTCTCCGATGAACTGGGTGTGCAGGCCGATCTCGATGGTATGGATCACCTTGCACTCCAGCACCAGGGGGAATTCCCCCACAAAGGGGGCGTCCACCAGGGTGCTGCTCACCGGGGTGAGGTGGGCCCGGTCGAATTTGTTCACCTCCCGGCCGCTGACGATCCCGAAATAATCGGCCTCCTTGATATAGGTCTCGGAAGGCACGCTGACGGTGAAGGCGCCCCGGGCCTTGAGATTGCCGTAGGAATAGGTGGCCTGGCGCAGGGAAACCGCCAGGCAGGGCGGCTTGGAACAGCAGATGCACCCCCACGCCGCGGTCATGGCGTTGGCCTTGCCGTTGGCGTCGTAAGTCCCTACTACCCAGACCGGGGTGGGAAAGGCCATGGTCCTGGGGCCGAGTGATTTTTTCATCGCACACCTCCTGGATTAAATTTAAGACTTACAGGATAAAAAACAAGAGAAAAAGGGGATACCGATAGGCGCTGGGAGTCACCAAGGGAATTCTCCATTGCCAGGCTTTTTCTTCTTGCCTTCTAGTGAACAAATGTTCATAATTATAAGTGACGATCAGGACCAGGGTTTGGGGCGCCCCGGCGCAAGCGGCCGTGGCTGCCAGTGCCGGCGCGGACAGAAGTAGAGTTACCCTGCTGAAATCCAAAAATTTTCTTTATAGGAGAAGGTTATGAAGATTGCAGTTGCTTCGGATGATGGCACTGGACTCGCCCAGCATTTCGGGCGCAGCCGCTATTTTCTGGTTTTTAATGTCTCGGATGGGCAAATCACCGGCCCGGAGGCGCGTCCCAACGGCTGCACCGCGTCCGCCCAGGGTGAATGCGGCCATGAGCCCCATGATCATCATGATCACCACGCCCATAGTCACGATGCTCTGGTTACAGCCCTGAGAGACTGCCAGGTAGTATTAGCCGGGGGTATGGGCCGCCGGGCCGCCATGGATTTAGAGGCCCACGGGATCAAGCCCCTGGCGGTGTCTTTCTCCGGACCGGCACTGGAGGCCGTCCAGGCTTACCTCTCCGGATCCATCCAACCTCTGGGCGCCTGGTGCCGCGGTCATTAATAAATCGGCCCGTTTAGAAAAACCCGCTTCACCAGAAAAGAAATGAGCCTGGCAAATCTTCCGGTTTGCCAGGCTCCCTTGGTTTTGGTTCAAAGGAATATTATTCTTCTTCTTCCAGTTCGACGCCGTCCCGCTCAAACTGGGCGTCCCGGGCGGCGTGGGCCGCCTCGATCTCAGCTTCGCTCCAGGGCTCGTACTCCAGACAATTGGCCACCAGTTCCCAGAGGTACAGGGTCTCCTGGTAGTTGCCCATGTCCATCTTGCCCTTCTTATGTTCAGCGCCCAGGCCCTTCATGATCTGGTCCCGGCAGTTGTGGCAGGGGGCAATCACGATCTCTGCACCTGTTTCCTTGATCTGATTCGCCTTCTCCCGGCCATAGGCCAGGCGTTCTGCGTCATAAGGCATGGCCCAGGCGCCCCCGCCGGCGCCGCAGCACAGGTTGTTCAGGGGATCATCGCACATCTCCCGGTAGAGGCTGGGATCGATGCACTGCTGGGAGATCCAGCGGGTCTTCTCGCCGTTATTGGGGCTATCCTGGTAGAGCATAAAGGATTTGCGCACATAGTTGCAGGGATCGTGCACGGTATAGGTTTCGTGATATCTCTGGGTATTCAGCTTGATCCGGCCGGATTTGATGTATTCCTCCAGCAGATCCATGACACTCACTACCTTGAACTCGTCGAAGACTTCCGGAAACCAATTTTTGAACCCGACCCGGGTTGCATAGTAGGCGTGCCCTCATTCGGGGTACAAGATGGTTTTGGCCTTAAGTCGTCGGGCGTTTTCTATTATCCGGCCCACCTGTTCCTTCCAAGCCGGGTCGTCCCCGGAGAACAGCCCCCAGTTGACCCCCTCCCAGTTGGTGGAAGAGACGGTCCAGTCTTCCTTGGCGGCGTAGAAGATGCGCCACCAGAATTTCATATCGTCGGGCTCGCCGAAGGGTTCCTTGGAGTTGATGGTGACGATGACGTTGGCCCCTTCCTTATCCACCGGCACGTAAAATCCAGGGCAGGGCTGCTCCTCATCGTTTTCCATCTCCACCCCCAGTTCCGCCAGAAGGAAGAGGAAATCGTCCCGGGGAATCCCCAGGTTGTTGCCCCGCTCGAGATTCATCATGGTGCCCTTGTGGATCGGCCCGGGGACCTTGTCCCGCTCCCGGGCAGTGCGGCAGGCGCGGAAGGTCCGCATCAACTGGATGCCCATGGGGCACTGGTACTGGCAGCGGCCGCACAGGGTGCAGACCCAGGGCCACTTGGAATCGATGACTTCCTGCTCCATCCCGAAGACGATGGCCCGGATGGCCTTGCGGGCGTCCCAGGTGCCCCCGGCGCCCCCAATAGGAACCAGGCCGGTGGCGGGGCAGCCCCCGGAGCAGGTGCCGCAGGTAAAACAGCGATCCGCCAGTTCTGGGGCGATGCCCCCGATTTTGCGGTGCTTCCGGTCTATCCTCACTTCTTTTCGGGCCTCTTCTGCCATGTTTCCTCCAGAGAAACTAGATAAACCTGAAATTTGCTGGGGTGCCGCAGTTTAGGAAGGGCGGCGCAAGCCGGCCCCCCAGAACTAAGTCAGGAAATTCTATGGATAAATACCTGTAATAGGGGTCTACCGATAATATTTATTTATATATAAAATTCCCATTAAAAAATAAAGTCTTTTTCCTGGACCACCATTGATTATCTGTCTGGGCCGGGTGGCGGCCCGGGTGAAATACTAAATTTCACAAGGCCCGGCCCGGCCGGTCCCTGACCCCGGCTCCGGCCGCCGCGGCCAGCTTAAGCTCATTTCCCTGCCGGTGAGAAGATTTTGTGATATTTACTAGTGGGGAGGAACGACTAAATATGAGAGCCGAAATCACCAGGTGCCTGGAATTACTGGCCGAATTGGGCGAGGCCCTGGCCCGGCGCCGGGACGACCTGATGGCGGCGCAGGGCGAGGACATGGGCGCGCCCTGGATCACCACCGGCCGGGAGGTGGACCTGGCGGTGGCTCACCTCAAGACCATGGCCGAAGAGGCGCCGGACGTGGAAGGCAAATCCCCCTACGGCACGGTGGCCGCCATCTTCCCCTACGACGCCCCGCCCCTCATGTTGGCCCGGGTGGGGGGCGCGGCGCTGCTGGGCGGCAACCGTTTCCGCTTCAGCTGCTCCTCCCAGACCCCCGGCGCCGCCCGGCTGTTGCAAGAAGTGGTGGCGCCCTTCCCGGGGATCGAAGGCATCACCGGCCTGGACAACCGGGAATTCGGCCGGCGCTGCGTGCAAGACCCGGAAGTGCGGGTGCTGTTCATTTCCGGCGGCGGCGCGGTGGGCGACATTTATGCCCGGGAGGCGCGCCATTTCGATAAACTCTTCTTTGCCGGCCCCAGCGGCCTGCCGCCGGTGATCTTCTTTAAGGACGCCGACGTCGAAAAGGCCGCGCATTTTACGGTGCGCCGGGCCTTCTTGAACGGCGGCCAGTACTGCACCACCCTGAAGCGGGCTTACATCCATCAGGACATCTTCGCACCGGTGCGGCAGCGGGTCCTCGAAGAGATGGCCGCCATCCGGGTGGGCGACCCCCGGGACCCTGAGACCTGGATCGGCCCCATCAAGGTAGAGCGCACCCGCCAGCTCCTGGACCGGGCCCTGGCCGCCCTCCAGGAGCCCCATTTTCTGGCGCCATTTCAGCGGCAGGGGGAGTGGCAGGGCCCCTTCCTGATGGAGACCGCGGCGGCGCCGGATGTGGAGTTGTTCGGCCCCTTCCTGGCCCTGGTCCCGGCCCAGAGCGGCGGCGCCGCGGTGGCCACGGTGCTCCAGAGCCGCTACCCCTTCCAGGTCACCTGGTTCGGCTCTCCACCCCCGGGGGCTAAAGAGGCCCTCACTAAAAAATTCGGCATGGCTTACGACAACCCGGACTTCCTCTTCGCCCCCATGCGGATGCCCTTCGGCGGCAAGGGCGACAGCGGCTGGATCCTGGAAAACCGGAACGGCGGCGTGCGCAAACGGGACGGGGCCTTTATCTACAGCGCCGAGTTGGTGCGGGGCTCAGCCTAGAGAGCTGAGTGTGGGGCGCAAGGGTTTCTAGGGGCGCCGCACGCTCAACTCGGAATTGATCTGTGCGGCAGCGAGCTTCAGTTCCGGCAAAAAGGTCTTGATCGCCCTGGATTTGGAAGATCTGCCGGTATTGGTAACAATATTCATGGCGGCCACGATCTCATTGTTGGCATCCAATAACGGCACGGCGATGCCGCAAATGCCCTCCTCCAATTCACCATTGACCCAGGCCCAACCCTGCCTGCTATCCTCAGCGATGATTTTTCTGAGACGAACCGGTTCGATCACCGTTCTCCGGGTAAATGATTTTAGTTCGGCGGCGGCGAAGTATCGATCCAGTTCCGCCTCGGTGAGCCCCCCTAGCAGCACGCGCCCCATGGATTGCGAATAGGCCGGGAGACGGCTGCCAATGCTGATGTTGGTCGTTAAGATCCTCCGGGTCGGCACCCGCATCACATAGACGATGTCCAGGCCATCGAGGACCGCCATGGAGCTGGTTTCGTGCACCTTGGCGACCATACTCTCCATGATGGGCTGGGCAAAATTCCAAAACGGCAGGGAGGACAGGTAGGAGTACCCCAGGTTGAGGATGCGCGGGGTCAACGAAAAGCGCCGCCCTTTGAGGCGCACAAAGCCCAGGTTCTGCAGGGTACACAGTAGCCGGCGGGCTCCCGCCCGGCTCAGGTTGGTGCGTGCGGCGATTTCGGTGATCGACATTTCCATGGAATTGGGACCGAAAGTCTGGATGACCGCGAGGCCGCGCGCGAAGGACTGCACAAATTGGTCGCTGCTTTTTTCCATGGCGCTAATGTTCGCATAGCGAACCGAAGAATGCAAGCCGGGCCGGTTGGAAAAGATTGCGGTCAAAGAAAATTTATTGACAGGCGGGGTGGTTTGCAGTACTTCGTTCGTAAAGCGAATAAATGTTCTTAAGGCGGACAAAATGGACACCAAAACGCGCCTACCTCTCGAATCCATCGTGGTTCTGGACTTGTCCCGGGTACTCTCGGGTCCTTACTGCACCATGATGCTGGGGGATTGGGGCGCGGAAATCTGGAAGGTCGAGCCCCCCAACGGAGACGATAGCCGTGGACTCGCGCCTCCCTTGATCGGCGGCGAATCGGCTTACTTTCTCAGCGTCAATCGCAATAAGCGCGATATTTGTCTCGATCTGACCCGGCCCGAGGGCCGGGAGGCGATCCTGCGCCTGGCCGCCAGAGCCGACGTGGTCATTGAAAACTTCCGGCCGGATCTGAAAAAACGGCTGGGCATTGGCTACGACGAGGTCAGCCAGCGCAACCCCGCGGTCATTTATTGCTCCATCTCCGGGTTCGGCCAGGACGGGCCCTATAAGGATCTTCCGGGCCTGGACAATATTTTTCAGGGAATGGCGGGATTGATGGAGGTGACCGGCGCCGCAGACGGACCGCCCTTGAAAGCCGGGGAACGCCTTGCCGATGTCATCACCGGTATCAACGCCGCCTTCGGCATTATGGTCGCCCTGTTCCACCGGCAGCGGACCGGAGAAGGGCAGTTTCTCGACCTGGCGCTGGTGGACTGCCTGGTCGCCGCCCAGGCCCCGCTGGTGTCGTACTATTTCGCGACGGGACAACAACCGCCCCGACTGGGCAATGGCTCCCTGTTCTCCGCGCCTACCAATACCTTCCAAACCGCGGATCGGCCCATCAACCTGTGCATCTTTAATGAGAAGCATTGGGCTAAGCTCTGCCAGACGCTGGGCCGCCAGGGCCTCATGGAGGACCGCCGTTTTAAAACAAATCGGCTGCGGGTGGCAAACGCCGCGGCGATCAACCATATCGTGGCGCAGATGCTGCAGGAACGGCCGGCAGCGGAGTGGCTGGAGCGCCTGCAGGCGGCCGGGGTGCCCTGCGGACTGGTGTATACCTACGCCGAGACCTTCAACGATCCCCAGATCCGGCACAATGGTATGCTCCAGGAAATTCCCCATGCCAGCGCGGGCCTGCAAAAGACCATCGGTTTGCCGCTGCGCCTGCACAAAACCCCGGGCGCCATTCGCCGGGCGGCGCCGCTGCTGGGGCAGCACAGCCGGGAAATATTGCAGGCGGCGGGATTCGACGACCAGGAGATTGACGCGCTGATTCAAAACGGCATTGTGGTGCAAGCCAAATTAACCGGCTCCAAGCAGAAGGCAGGCGATCAATGAAGCAGGAATATGCAACCGATTTCTGGAAGGACGCCAAAAGCCGCAAGATCTGGGATGACATTGTTCCGGGAGAACCGCGGCCAACGCTCCCGTACACCTTGACCTTGGAGGCGATACAGCGCTATTGCCGGGCGGTGGGTGACCTGCATCCGCTCTATTTCGATGCGGACTATGCCCGCCAAACCCCCTATGGCGGGCTGATCGCACCGCCGTCGATTCACGCCCTGCTCCTGTTCGCCTGCACCCCCAAGGAGGACTGGATGCGCACGCCTGGCACCGTCAACGCCGGACAGACGTGGAATTACCAGAAGCCGGCCCGTCCGGGCGACACCATCACCCTTGCGGCGCGCGCCCTGGACAAGTTCATCAAGAAGGAACGCCTCTTCGTCATCCACGACAATGTCTTTTTCAATCAGCGCGGCGAGGTGATTTGTGCCGGCCGCGGCTGGACGATCCGCCCTATATGAGGAGCGCCCCATGACCAATTCCTTCGACACCCTGCTGCCGGGCTACCGCATTGCCGGCCCGGAATTTGCGGTCTCGCGGGAGACTATCCGTGCCTTTTGCGAGGCCTCGCTCGATTACAACCCGCTCCACCTGGACGACAGCTACATGGAGACCAGTTTCGGCAAGACCAATTTCGGCGGCATCATTATGCATGGCATGAGTAACTTTGCCCTGATGACGCGGATGCTGACGGACTGGGCCTATACCGTGAATGCCGTCCATCGCCGTCTGGAGACGCGCTGGTTAAAGCCGGTCAAACCCGGGGATATTATCCAGCCGCACGGTATGGTGACGGCGAAGCAGGTGACCGCAAAATCGCGCTGGGTGACCATGGACGTCGAAGTGCGCAACCAACGCGCTGAGATTGTGGCAACCGGGGGTGCGCTCCTCGAGTTTCCGCTGGAGGCGGCGCCTTGATTCTCGGTCGCAGCGTGGGGCGCAATGCGCTCCTCTATCCCGAGCGGGCCGCGATCATCTCGGAAGACGGGACCCATCTCAGCCACCGCGCCTTTGCCGAGCGGGTCTGGCGTTTAGCGGATGGACTGGCGCAACGCGGCTTGGCTAAAGGCAATCGCGTCGCCATTCTGGCCCGCAACAGCGCCGATTTCCTGTGCGTCTATTTCGCCGTCGGCAGTCTGGGCGCCGTTCTGGTGCCGATAAACCACGCCCTCAAGCCGGCTGACATCGATTTCCGCCTGGCTCATGCAGAGGTCGAGGCGATATTCGTGAGCGGCGAGTTTGCCCCGGTGTTGGCCGAGATGGGAGCCGCCACGCGGCAGCGCCTGGCCGGCCGGCTCTTCGGGCTCGACGGCGAGACCGCCGGCGGTGTCTACCTCGCCGCCCTGGTCGCGGCGGGAAGAGCGCAAGCGCCCCAGGTGCAGATTGACCCCGAAGACATTCTCTACATTGGCTACACCTCCGGGACCACCGGTCCTCCCAAAGGCGCCATGGTGTCGCACCGCGCCATCGTCGTCGGCTTTCTCTACAAGGCGCTGGACTATGCCTTGACGGCTGCCGATGTGGCGCTCAGTCCTGGCCCTTACTGGCACTCGGCCCCCCGCGATTTTGCGGCGCTGGCCATCTATCTCGGGGGCACGGCCGTGGTGCCGGCGCGCTTCGATGCCTCCGGGTATCTCGCCGCGGTCGAACGTTACCGGATCAGCAATTCCTTCGTGGTGCCGACGATGCTGGAGCAACTGGTCACTTCCCCGGCCCTGAAGAGTTGCGATGTGTCCAGCCTGCGCTGCCTGATCAGTGGTGGGGCGCCGTTGCCGACCCCGGTGAAAGAACGGGTATTGGCAAAATTCGGCCCGGTGCTCACCGAATTCTACGGGGCCACCGAAACGCGCATAATCACGGCCATTACCCCGTCCGAGCTGGCGGTGCGCGACCGCTCGGTGGGCCGGCCCATACGAGATGTCGCCATCCGCATTCTCGATGAAGAAGGAGTTGAGGTTCCGGCCGGCGCCGTGGGAGAGATCTTTATCTGCGGTCCGGGCCTCTTCTCCGGCTATTGGCGGGACCCTGAGAGCACGCGGCAGACGCACCGCGGGGAATGGTTCAGCCTGGGCGACCTGGGGAGAGTGGATGGCGATGGATATCTCTACCTGATGGATCGCAAGCAGGACATGATCATCAGCGGCGGCGAAAACATTTTTCCCAACGATATTGAGGAATGTTTGCTGCGCCACCCCCGGGTGCGGGAGGCCGCGGTGATTGGCGTGCCGGACGAGCTGTGGGGTGAGCTGGTGGTGGCCTTCGTGGTTGCGGCTCCGGGAGCACCCCCAAGCGCCGAGGAGCTCGCGGTTTTCTGCGGTGAGCGGCTGCCTAACTATATGAAGCCGCGCCGCGTTGAATTTTGTGACAAGTTGCCGCGCAATGAGGTCGGCAAAATCTTGCGGCGCTGTCTGCGTGAGGCCGAACTGGCTCAAAGCCAGCGCCTTTAGCCTGCCGGGAAGACAAATGGTGAGAGCTCAATTCCACGGGCGAAAATGGGGGCAGAAAAATGGAACCTAGCGAAGCAGGGGCGCCAGGCGGCGCTGAGGTCTATCGGAAGATCACCTGGCGACTGGTGCCATTCCTCTTCCTCTGCTACATGGTGGCCCAGATAGACCGATTTAATATCGGTTTCGCCAAGTTGCAGTTCGTCCACGATCTTCATCTAAATGACGCCATTTTCGGCGTCGCGGCCAGCATGTTCGCGGTGGGCTATGTGATCTTTGAAGTGCCCAGCAATCTGATGCTGGCCCGCATCGGAGTACGAAAAACCCTGCTGCGCATCATGGTGTTGTGGGGAATTTTCGCGTCCCTCCTGTCTCTGGCCCAGGGTGCGTACTATCTTTACATCGTGCGCTTTCTGCTCGGGGTGGCGGAAGCGGGCTTTTTCCCGGGGATCATCGTATATCTCACCTATTGGTATCCGGACCGGCACCGGGGCCGCATCATGAGCCTCTTCGTCATAGCCGTGCCCATTGCCGGGGCCTTTGGGGGGCCGCTGGCCGGAATTTTGATGGATCACTTTCAAGGTGTCTACGGGTTGCGCGGCTGGCAATGGCTCTTTTTACTTGAGGGGGTACCGGCGGTATTGCTGGGCTGCATCGCCTATGGCTACCTGCAGGATAGGCCGGAGCAGGCCGGCTGGCTGTCACCCGCTGAAAAGCAGGTGGTGATCGCCGATTTGGAGGCTGATCGTAGCGCGGCCCCGGCTAAACCTCCGAAAAATTTCCGCGCCGCCCTGGGCGACCCCAAGATCTATTTAATGGCGTTAATCTATTGCGCTTACTTCTGTTCTCTGAATACGATTCTCCTCTGGAGTCCCACCTTGCTGAGAAGCGTCGGGCTCAAAACCGTGACCGCCATCGGTTGGTGGAGCGGCTTTATTTCATTAACTTCCGCCGTGGGCATGGTCATCGTGGGCTATAGTTCCGATCGCATGATGGAGCGGCGTTGGCATGTGGCTTTGTGCGGGATAACTGCGGCGGTCTGCTTCCTGCTCCTGCCTCTGGTCTCTCACAACCCCGGCGGGACGATCATTTTGCTGATGGTGGCATCTATCGGCATCTTCAGTGTTTTGAGCCTTTTCTGGACCATTCCCAGCGCCTACCTGGGAGGCAGCGCCATGGCGGGCGGCATCGCCCTGATAAGCTCCATCGGGTATCTGGGTGCGGTGGTCAGCCCGACGCTGGTAGGCTGGATCAAGGTCAAGACGGGCAGTCTCTATATCGGTCTAAGCACGATTGCCTTGCTGCTGATTTTCGCGATGCTGCTGCTTCTGATATTTGTTCCGGCCACCGAGCGCAAAAAATAGTCGCGGCGCCGGGGCTAGCAGGAATAGAGGAGTAATAGATGAAAGAAGCTTGGATTATCGACGCGGTGCGCACGCCGGTCGGCCGCTACGGCGGATGTCTGGCCGGGGTGCGTCCAGACGATATGGCGGCATTGACGCTCAAGACGCTGGTGGAGCGAGCCGGCATTCCTGCCGCGGAGATCGAAGACGTCTACATGGGTTGTGTAAACCAGGCCGGGGAAGACAACCGCAATATTGCTCGCATGGCCCTGCTCCTGGCCGGGTTTCCTGACGAGACCGCGGGATGCACGATAAACCGTCTCTGCGCCTCCGGGTTGGAGGCGGTGGCACAAGGATACCGGGCGATCCTGGCAGGGGAGGGGGAGGTCTTCATCGGCGCCGGGGTGGAATCGATGACCCGGTCGCCGTGGGTGATGCCGAAGGCCGAGAGGCCATTCCCCCGGGGGAACCTGACTGTCTTTGACAGCGCTTTCGGATGGCGGTTCACCAACCCGCGCCTGATCGAAATGGGCCATACCGATTCCATGGGAGAGACCGCAGAAAATCTCGCCGGGCAGTATGGGATCTCGCGTGAGGCCCAGGACCGCTTCGCTTACGGGAGCCAGTTGAAGGCGGTGGCGGCGATGGATGCGGGCCGGTTTCAGAGAGAGATCGTGCCGGTGCCGGTTAAGCAGGGTATGGTGGAATACGATGAGGGTCCGAGACGCGACACGACCCTGGAAAAGCTGGCGGTCCTCAAACCGTCTTTCCGGCCGGGCGGCTCGGTAACCGCAGGGAATTCGAGCAGCCTGAACGACGGTGCGGCTGCGGTCCTCGTCGTCTCCGCCGCATATGCCAAGGCCCACGGCCTCAAACCCCTGGCGCGGATCCGCGCCGCGGCGGTGGCGGGAGTCCCGCCGCGGATCATGGGGATCGGGCCGGTTCCCGCCACAGCGAAAGTCCTCCGCCGGGCCGGCATCGCCTTTAAGGACCTCGATGTTATCGAACTCAACGAGGCGTTTGCGGCCCAGACGCTGTCCGTATTACAGGAATGGGGCGTCAATGGCGATGATCCGCGGCTCAATCCCAACGGCGGCGCCATCGCCTTGGGACATCCGCTGGGGTGTTCCGGGGCGCGCATCCTGACGACCTTGCTATATGAAATGGCGGATCGCGAGTCGGCGCACCTGGGGCTGGCCACGATGTGCATCGGGGTCGGACAGGGGATGGCGATGGTGGTGGAGAAGATTTAGGCGCGGCAATTTCTCAGCGCCCGGTTGGTATCAGTGCAGAGAGCGGCGGGATGCTTCAGGAAATCATGGATTCCTGGCCCAAGACCTACCAGGAGGCGGTGGCGCTCCAGGAGAAGCTGAGGCGCAGGGTCCGGCTCCTGCCTTTGCCGCGGCCGCCGCGCCTGGTGGCCGGGGCGGATGCCATCAGCGACCGGGAGAACCGGCGCCTCTTCGGGGCAGTGGCGGTGTGCCGGTTTCCGGAAATGGAGTTGCTGGAAGAGGCGGAGGCCGAGGCTGAGTGCCCTTTTCCCTACCGCAGCGGGCTCCTCAGTTTCCGGGAGGTGCCAATCCTGGCGGCGGCGTTTCGGAGGTTAAAGAATAGGCCGGACGTGCTGTTGGTGGATGGCCAGGGGATTGCCCATCCCCGGGGGCTGGGTCTGGCTTCGCATCTGGGCCTGGTGTTGGAGGTAGCCACCATCGGGGTGGCCAAGAGCCGCCTGGTGGGGCAGGGGCCGGAACCGGCGCCGGAGGCCGGGGCCGCCAGTCCTTTAATTTATCAGGGAAGGTTGGTGGGCTTGATCCTGCGGACCCGAAAAGACACGAAACCCCTCTACCTCTCTCCCGGGTATCGCATCACCCTGGAGGAAAGCCGCGAGATTACCCTGGGCTGCGTTGCCAGGTACCGGATTCCCCTGCCTTTGCGCCGGGCGGATCAGCTAACCCGCCACCTGCGAGCGGCGGCGCCTCGGGCCAGCCGGTAAAACGGCACTCCCGGCGGCGTCCGGCGCTTCCAGGCTGAAGAGCCGCTCCCGATAGCCCGGGCAGACATGGCCATGGGAATTACGGCATTCATGCCGGGCCGCATCCCATTCCCACCACAGGCAATTTTCGCAAGCCCCCTGCCTCTCCTGGTTGAGGCAGATTTTACCCGCCTCCCCAAAATCCAACATCTCCCCCACCCACATCCCCAAGCATTGCCAGCATTCTTGAAAGGAATGAGCTACCTTGCCGTAGTGCTGAATTACCATTAAACCCAATTGTAATGTAAGTCAAATCTTTTTTGGGGCCCCCGGGGGCGGCGACGCGGCCACCGCGCCATCAAAAAAAATCGCTCTTTTTAAAGACCAGGGGTTGGGCCTGGGGGTGGAGGATCTGGGCCGCCACCACCTCTCCCACGAACAGGGTATGGTCCCCGGCAGGAAAGGTGTCTTTCAGCTTCAGGTCCAGATAGGCGTAAGCCTGGGGCAGGATGGGGGCCCCAGTGGCTGCGGTGATCCAGTCCAGGCCGGCAAATTTGTCCACCTGGCGGCCGCTCTTAAAGCCGAAACGCTTACCCAGGTCCGCCTGGCCACTGGCCAGGACATTGATGGCAAAAATGGCGCTCTCCTTGATGAGGCGATGGGAATAGCGGGGCGGGGCAATGGAGACCATCACCAGCAAGGGCTTGAGAGCCACCTGGGAGACCCAGGCGGCGGTCATGCCGTTGACCTGGTCCTCCAGGCGGGTGGTGACCACATAGACCCCGTGCACCAGGGCGTTAAAAGCGACTTCTTGCATCTTCGGCCTCCGGTCGTTATAAGGGAGCAGGCCTGCCTCTGGCGGCGCCCAGGGAGGTTAGGAATTCCCAGTCCCCGTCCGGGAATGGTCCGGGGGCGTCCCGGTCCACTCCGCACAGTACCAGAACTTGCCGACTCCCTGGCCCAGGCGCTCGCATAACCCCTTGTACTTATAAACCCAATGGCGGCAGGTGTGGCAGATCTTCAGGGGGCGGGTTGGATCTTGGTTGGCCATATGAGTGGGCAGTTCCTTTTCTCAGCCTTCGGCTTTCCGATAGCTGGCGGCGAAGGCTAAAAGCTAAACCTGGTTAGTGGTGAGCGGCCTGGTGATTTCACCAGGGTTTGGCAATTTGCCTTTGGCCTTGGCTGACCGCTTTTTTATGTTAAATTGCTTCGTTCTCCAGGTCAAGCTGGAAATGGTCATATCCGGCCCCGGAGATATCCACCTGGCTAGCGCCGTCAATTAAAGAGACCCGGTCGCCTGCCACGATCTCTCCCAAAAGCAGGGGCGGCGGCAGCCCGACCCCGGCGAAGGCCTGATGCAGCCGCACCGCCTTACGGGGCGGCGAGGTGAAGAGGAGCTGGTAGTCTTCACCGCCCATCAGGGCCAGCCGCAGGGGATCGGCCTGCAGGTAAGGGGCGGCGGCCAGCACCCGGGGCGAGACCGGCACCGCAGCCGCGGGAATCACCGCCCCCACCCCGCTGGCCAGGCAGAGGTGATAGAGGTCGGAGGCCACCCCATCGGAGGTATCGATGGCTGCCGCGGCCAGGGCCTGGCCGGCCAGGAGGCGCCCGGCCAGCAACTGCGGTTTGGGGGCCAGGTGGGCCGTCACCAGGGCCGCTTGCAGGTCCGCATCCAAGTCAGGGCGCCGTTTCAGGACCAGGAGTCCCGCGGCCGCTTCTCCCAGCTCCCCGGTAAGGTAAATCAAGTCCCCCACCCGGGCCCGGTCGCGGCGCAGCATGCGGCGGGCGGGCGCGACGCCGGTAAGGGTGACGGTCACTGCCACCCCTCCGGGGGAGGCCACCGTGTCGCCGCCGATGATGGCCACCCCGTACTCCCGGGCGGCCTGAGCCAGGCCCGCTGCCAGCTCCAGGGCCGGGGCCAGGTCCCGGTCCGGGGGCCAGCCCAGGGAAACCAGGGCATGGAGGGGCTCCCCGCCCATGGCGGCGATGTCGCTCAGGTTAACCGCCAGGGCCTTCCAGCCCAATTGCGCCAGGGTAGTGTAGGACAGGGAGAAATGCACCCCCTCTACCAGGGTATCCGTGGTCCAAAGGAGGTTGCCGGCGATTGACTTGAGGCTCACTGCGGCGCAGTCGTCGCCGATGCCCAGAACCACCCCCGGCGGCGGCGGCCCGAAGACTTCGGCCATGGCGCCGATGAGGGCGGTTTCCCCGAGCAGGCGGCCGCCCCTCCGTTTCCCGGCTCCGGTTTCCAGGCTGGCGCTGCGGCTCACGGTCAGGGATTCTCCCGGACAGGCCGCCGCCTTGATGTTGGTGGCGGCCATCCTTAACTTCACCATATCCTAAGCGAGTCCGGGTGGCAAGCGGAACGGACCCCGGGTGCGCCCCTCAGCTGGCCAAGGCTCTTTCCGGAGAGGAGACAGGCTCATGAAACCGCTCAAGGCCA
Source organism: Desulfobaccales bacterium (assembly GCA_052326585.1). GTDB lineage: Bacteria > Desulfobacterota > Desulfobaccia > Desulfobaccales > 0-14-0-80-60-11 > JAPLJC01. The sequence continues at coordinate 60,548 of JBKQLU010000023.1, forward strand.
AACGGGCCTGGGCCGCGGCTTACGACCCCCAGTATTTTCTGCAGATGGCGGAAGAATATGACGAGGACCGCCTGGAAGAGTTGAACGAATGTCCGGGCTAAGACGATTATGCCGTGGTGCGCGAAGATACTCAGGGGTTTGCCGGAGACCTGGTGGGCGATTTCCACCTGGACCTTACGGAGCCTTACCGGGCCCTGGTTATGCTGTAACCGCGCCCTATTCCCGGCTGCGCAGCTTCATCAGCAGTCTGAGGATCTCCAGGTAGAGCCAGATGAGGGTGACCATCAGGGCGAAGGCGCCATACCATTCCATGTATTTGGGCGCCCCTTGCAGGCTCCCCTGCTCGATAAAGTCAAAGTCCAGGACCAGGTTCAAGGCGGCAATGGTGACCACGACCAGGCTGAAGATGATGCCCAGCGGCCCGGCCCCGTATATCAGAGGCATACGCACCCCGAACAGGCCCAGGATGAAACTGGCCAGGTAAAATAACATGATGCCGCCGGTGGCCGCCACTACGCCTTTCTTAAAACTCTCGCTGGCCCGGATCAACCCCGACTTGTAAGCCACCAGCAGCGCCAGGCAGGTCCCGAAGGTGAGGCCCACCGCCTGGATGACGATCCCGGGGTACTGGGCCTCGGCGATGGCGGAGATGCCGCCGATGACCAGGCCCTCCAGCAGGGCATAGACCGGAGCGGTCACGCCGGCCCAGACCGGTTTGAAAACGGTCACCAGGGCCGCGATGAAGCCGGCGATGGCTCCCACCGTCACCAGGGGCATTACCGCCTGCGGGTTCCCGGTCCGGGAAAAGCTGGTCCAGATCCAGGTGGCGGTGATGCAGACGCACAGCAGCAACAGCATGGCCTTGGTGGTGGTTCCCTGGATGGACATGGTTTCCCCGGTCCGGGCAACACTGTCCAACCGGGAGAAGTCGAGGCTACTGAGCGCGGGGTTGCCGGTCCTCATGGCGAGATCCTCCCAAGCGGCGGTTGGAGATTTTTACCGGAGTGTACCATCAATCGGCGCGGGGCCCAAGAAAAATGGCCCCGGGGCGCCTCCGGCCGGTTCAGCCCAAGGGTCTGGGTTCGGGGATACTGGCGGGGGTGTCGTAGTTGGCGATGTCCGTCTGCTTGATGAAATAGGTCTGGCAGACGGAATCCAATCCTGCCGCGCTGAGCCGCGGTTGCTCCCCGAGGAAGCGGGCCCGATCCACCAGGTTTTCCACCAGATCCCGGGGATGACAGGCGGATAAGGGACGGGCGGCGCCAACGTAGTAGCGGTTCATGATCTCCCGGACGATTTCCTCGTCGAATTCCATATCCCAGCTCTGACAAACCCGGCGAAAGATGGAGAGGTACTGACTCGGGGTGACGTAGCCGATAAAGATCTTGTGATGGATGCGCCGTAAAAAGGCTTCGTCCGCCAGGCTGAGGGGGTTCAGATTGGTGGAAAAGATGATGAGTTGGTCGAAAGGCACCCCAAACTGTTGCCCGGTGTGGAGGCAGCAGAAGTCCTGGCGGGTTTCCAGAGGATACATCCAGCGGTTGAGGAGTTGCCGCGGGGACATCTTCTGGCGGCCGAAATCGTCGATGATAAAAATGCCGTTATTGGCTCGGAGTTGCAGGGGCGCTTCATAGTATTTCAGAAGCGGGTTAAACCTGAGATCTAAAGAATCTTCGGTCATCTCGCCGCCGACGATAACCAGCGGCCGCCGGCACAGGACCCAACGGGAGTCATGCCTGGGTCCCTCGCCGTTGGTGGGCACCGGTTGATGGTTGACTTCATCGTAGAGCCGGATGATCTGGCCGGAGACATAGAGGGCGTAAGGGATGAAGACCGCGTCCTGGAAGGCGTTGCCGATGGCGCTGGAGATCACCGTCTTGCCGTTTCCCGAAGGCCCGAAGAGAAATATGGAGCGGCCGCTGTTCACGGCGGGGCCAATCTTGTGCAGGAAGCCGGGGTCCAACTCAAACTCGGAAAAGACCTCCTGGAGACGGGACAATTCCACTTTCACCTGGTGGATGGTTTGGCGCTCCACCCAGTCCCAGTAGTCTTCCAGGGGCACCGGGGCCGGACCCACATAGCGGTTGGCTTCCAGGGCCTGCTCGGCGGAAGCTCTGCCCTGTTCGCTCAGGGCGTAAAACATCTCCATGGACAACTGGTTGCGGCTGCCCATCAGGTCCCGGGGCCTGGCAAACAAGAGATTTTGATTCTTGAGATAAGCGATCAAGGGCTCCACCAGCTTGGGGGGAATCCTCAGATCCAGGGTCATCTCCCGGACGGAGAAGGTGTCCCGGTAGTAGGCATGCTTGAGTAAAAGTTGAATCAACAAGGTTTGGCTAAGGCCGGTCTCTTCCAAGGTCTCGGGAATGGGCGGTTCAGGAGGAAGGAAACCCTTCAGGACCTCCGGCTCCACCAGGTCCAGGTCCAGGAGATGTTTAGCCAGAAAGGCCCGGTTTCTCTTTTGCTGGAAGAGGGCTGGGGCCAGTTGTTCCGGAGTAAGCACTCCGGCATTGAGAAGGCGTTGCGCCAGGTTCATGGCATCTCCCAACTAGCGGGCCAAGGGAGCCGCGTCGCAGCGAGGACAAGAAGAGTTTGCGCGGCCATGGGTCAAGCCGTTGCCTCCCGGGCTGGCGCCTCCGCCAAGGTCCGACTGGTGGAGGGAGGCAGCATCGACTCCTTGATGATTTTTTCGGCCAGATGAGCCAGGGGATCGGCCGCCTTGCTCTTCTTCTGCCCCCAGGGAAGGAGCTTCATACTATCGACCGCGGCTTCAATGACCGGGTCGTAGGGCACATGGCCCATGAGTTCCGGATGCAGGTTTAAGAAGTCGGCACACACCGAACGGATGATCTCCGGGATCTTCAAGTCGGTATTGGACTTCACCATGTTGATCAACAGGTGGATATGATAGTCGGCGAGCAAGCTGCTGAGGCGGTCATATTGGCCGGGGGCCTTTTCCTTGACCTGGGCCAATAGTTCGCTAACCGTGCCGGTGCCGCCCATCTCCTCGCCGTCCTCACCTTCCGGGTAGAGGAGGTTGATAATCTCTTCGTCTTTGGAGAATTCCCGGGAGATCTTGCGGTACAGGGCACTTTTGATAAACCCATAGGCGTTTTGGAGGGAGGTGGTCTGGGGACTGAAGAGAATAATCTTTCCCGCAGAATAATTAAAGAAATCCAGGAGATTGAAGGCGGTGCCGGCTCCCAGGTCCAGGAGGATATACTGGGCCGGCAGGGCTTCGATCTGGTTTAATAACCTGATCTTTTGGGAGTAGGTGGGATTGGCCGCGCCCAGGAGATCGTCGGCCCCGCAAATCAGGCCGATGTCCTCCACCTGGGTTTGGATGATGGTATCCTCCAGCCGCTCCACCTTTCTCAAAAGAAAATGCTCCAGGGTGACGTGGGGATAGCGCACCCCCATGAGGGTGTGCAGGTTGGCGCCGCCCAGATCTCCGTCGATGAGGATCACCTTTTTTCCCAGGTGAGCCAGACTGATGCCCAGGCCCAGGGAGATCACACTTTTGCCGATGCCCCCCTTGCCGCCGCCGATGCTCCAGAGCTTGATCTTATTCTCAGACAATGTCTCCCCCTCGGTATGCCCGGCGCTTAACCGGAATCCTTTATGTCTCTTTGCAAAGAAGCAGGATCTGTCCCAAAACCGCCAGGGTACCCATTACCCAGAAGCTCCAGGCAAGTAGTGGATGGACCCCGGCCCCTCCGGAATGCAGGATTAAGCCGCAAATGAGCAAGGTCAGCCCGACGAAACCTACCCGGGCAGGAATGGCCACCACCCGTTGGGCGGCAGGCAGTCGGGACTGGTCCCAACGCTCCCACAATCCATGGGTATCCCGGGGGCGGTGGGGAATATGGTCGTTGAGTAGTTTCTGGGCCGCCGGCGTAGGATGGCCCAGGGCCAGGTCAAGGCTTAACAACCCTTTACCCCGGCCTCGGCTGAAGTGGTTGACCCGAACCACCTTCCCCAGGAAGTCGACATGGTCCCCGTTCCCGTTGGCCGGCACGCGCAGGCGGCCGCCCTGCCCCTTGAGATCCTCCCATTTCATTATGGCCAGCGGGTTGACCACTTCCAGGCTGACCCTCCCAGCCGTCAGGTTGCGGATCAGCGCGGGAAATTGCAGCGTCTCTTTCCCGGGGCGGCCGATTTGCAAAATCACGTCCGGATGATCCCGGCATGATCCTCTGGTTTGGGAGCGGTTAGGCTGGTCATTGAACGACATAAGCTGACCTCTTCCAGACCTCGGCAACCGGGTCAATGGATGGCGCTGTGGTTCGAGGCCGCCATCTGCTGGTAAAGTGTTCACTGGACCTCCACTACTGGGCCTTGGCGTCGGATTGCTTCAGGAAACTCCTGGCCATTTGGCCGGCTTCCTCCAATTTTTCCCGAAACGACAATCCGGCAAAGTCGGGGTTAATGCTCACGTAGTTTTTCAGGCAAAAGAGCACCATCTGCACCCTATCCTGGTCTTCGGCCAGGTCCGGGTTCTTGCTGAGGAAGTCCTGGACCATGGACTTCACCTCTTGGAGCTTCTTGGTCCTTTGGGGCTGAGGGACCATTGACGCAGCCCAGGGGAATTCCAGGGAAGCGCGGTCATGGGCTGGGGAGGAACCCCTGGCCTCAGGGCCGCCAGTGGCAGGGGAGGCAAAGAATTGCTCTATCTCCGCCACCACCCGATCCAGTTCAGTGACCTTGGCTTCCAGCCCTGAGAGGATCGTTTCCTGGCGGCAGGTCTCGGCGATCACCTTCTCTCCCAGAGCGGCCAGGAGCTGAAAAAATTGCCCGGAAACCGATTTTCCAAACTTGGGGCTGGAAGCTTCGGGATCCAGATCACCGAACAGTTGCCGGGTCAGGTCCTCCCCCTCCGGTGCTAGAATGTGGAGCCCCGCCGGCACCAGGGCGCAGGACTCCGGCGCGGGCTGGCCGGCACCCGGAGGGGCGAGCGCCGCGGTCCCGGCGCCCGCTTCCAGCCCTGACTCCGGCCCCAAGAGCTGGTCGCCGGCCACCAGACTTTTTAGATATTGCCACCTTTCCCCATTAATGCGGGCGTCGCCGTGGGGGGCGTGCCATAACAGCCCCAACAATAGCTGCCGTTCTCTCAGGCCCACCGACAATGAAGCCATCAGGATATCCCGATAGTATTTGCCCATGGCTGAGCACGGCTCCCGCAAGGCCCTGAGCACCACTTCATGGGAGACGATGGCCCGGTGGATATCCTCCCAACTGGGCAATTCCAGCGATTCGGGCCCGGCTTGGCTCTGCTGTTCCCGGAGGAATTGCCAGACGGCTGCCGTCGGCGCCTGGGGGGCGTTCACCCAGGGGGGCTTAACCCAGCGCCAGGCTTGCCGGGTCTCCGGGTCGATGGAGGTAGGCGCCAGAACCAGACCCTCTGCCCCATAAACCGTGACCATTCTGGCCGAAAAGGAAGCGGGTGGTTCCGTCTCCGGGGGCAGGGCGTAATAATGCTGCTCCCGGTAACTCGCCAGTTCCGCCACGCACTGGGCTCGCCAATCCCCCAGCAGGTCCAGAGAAAAAGTCCCCTCTCCCTTATTGACCTCCAGGACCAGCAGTTGGGAAGGCCGGCCGGTGCGAACCACCAGGTTAACCTGGACCCCATCCATCCCCAATTCTGCCAGTTGTCTCCAGCAGACCTCCTTGGGCTGGCGCAGGTCCAACCCCAAATCGGCGCCGCCCCGGACGCTGATGACCGCCATGGTCCAACCCAGATCCCGGTAGTGGCTCAGATGCTCCCACAACTGGCTGTGGTGATCCAGGTTCTCTTTGCGGTCCAGGATGAAGCCAATCTCATCCTGCCCCAGCCTGACGTTAAACTCTTTGGCAGCCAAGTTTTGACCCTCTTCCCTAGAGGTCATGATGCATCACGCCAAACCCGCAAGTTCGGGTCAGGCGGCCAAGACCCCATATTGATAACCGCGTTATCGATATTGTCAGGGACAACGCCAGGCTGGGCAATCGGGGCATCCCTGATTCTGGGGTTCGATTTCCCCCATTTTTAGGGTTACCCCTGGAGAAGAGTGGACCCCGGTCCGAAAACCCGGGACGAGGCGCGGCGAGCCCGCCCGTTAAGGTGCGGGAGCTCTTGGCTTAAAGCAGGTTGGGAAGGGGAGGCGGGCGGAAACCTTATTTCTCTGTCACCCTGAACGAAGTGAAGGATCTCAAGTCACTAAAAATACGAGATTCTGCGCGGCGCGCGGAATGACATTTCTGGTCCGAGCGTGGATTTGCCAAAGCTTCTAGGATTTGATCGCCCGTTGCAGGTTGTGGATCTCGCGGCAGCGTCCCTGGGGGTCGATCTGCAACACCACCCCCTGAAGCTGGATATTGCTGCTGGCCACCTTGAAAGGCTGGGGGAGCTGGGTCCAGAAACGCTCCAGGATGATTTCCCGCTTCATGCCGATGACCGAATCCGTCGGGCCGGTCATGCCGGCGTCGCTCAGGTAGCCGGTGCCTCCGGGCAGGACCCGGCCATCGGCGGTCTGCACATGGGTGTGGGTGCCTACCACGGCGCTTACCCGGCCGTCCAGAAACCAGCCCAGGGCCTGCTTTTCGCTGGTGGCTTCGGCGTGCATGTCTACCAGGATGACCTTGAGCTCCTTGGGCAGGAGCCCCAGGACCCGATCCGCGGTGCGGAACGGGCAGTCGATGGTGTTCATGAAGACGCGGCCCTCCAGGTTAATGACGCCCACCGACTCCCCGGCCGCGGTCTCCACCACCGCATAGCCGCGCCCGGGGGTCTCCGGGGGGTAATTGGCGGGACGCAGCAAGCGGTCGGTCTCCTCCAGATAAGGGAGGATCTCTTTGTGCTTCCAGATGTGGTTGCCGCTGGTGAGCAGGTCGATGCCGTAGCTGAAGAGCTGGTCGGCCACCGCGGGGGTGATGCCAATGCCCCCGGAGGCGTTTTCCCCGTTGGCCACCACCAGGTCGATGAAATATTGGTCCACCAACCGGGGCAGGAGTTCTTCCACGGCCCGCCGCCCCGGGTTGCCAACGATATCGCCGATAAACAGGATATTCATGCCGGGCGCCACCTCAGCGGGCGTACTCTACCGCCCGGGTCTCCCGGATGACGGTAACCTTGATCTGGCCGGGATAGCTGAGGTCCTGTTCGATCTTTTTAGCCACCTCCCGGCTTAACAGTGCGGCTTCCTCGTCATTGACCTTATCCGACTCCACGATGAGCCGGATTTCCCGGCCCGCCTGGATGGCGTAGGATTTACTGATGCCGCCGAAGGAGAGGGCCACCTGCTCCAGGTCCTCCAGGCGCTTGACATAAGTCTCGAGCATCTCCCGGCGGGCCCCGGGACGGGCTCCGGAGAGGGTGTCGGCGGCCTGGACCAGGACGGCCATGATGCTCTCCGACGGGACGTCTTCATGGTGGGCGGCGATGGCGTTTACCAACTTGGGGGTTTCGCCGTAACGCTTGGCCAAATCGGCGCCGATCAGGGCGTGTACCCCTTCCGCTTCCTGGTCCACCGCCTTGCCGATGTCGTGCAGCAGGCCGGCCCGTTTGGAGAGTTTGGCGTTGAGGCCCAATTCCGCGGCCATGATGCCACAGAGGTAACAGACTTCCACGGAGTGCTGCAGGACGTTCTGCGCGTAGCTGGTGCGGAATTTCAACCGGCCCAGCAGCTTGATGAGATCCGGATGGAGGCCATGCACCCCGGTGTCGAAGGCGGCTCCCTCACCGGCTTCCCGCATGTTCGTCTCCAGTTCCACGTTGACCTTCTCCACGATCTCCTCGATGCGTCCGGGGTGGATGCGGCCATCGGAGATGAGGCGTTCCAGGCTGCGGCGGGCCACTTCCCGGCGCACCGGGTTGAAGGCGCTGAGGATCACGGCCTCAGGGGTGTCGTCGATGATAATGTCCACCCCGGTGGCCGCCTCCAGGGCCCTGATGTTCCGTCCTTCCCTGCCGATGATCCGGCCCTTCATCTCCTCGTTGGGCAGGGCCACCACCGACACCGTCTGCTCGGTCACGTAATCAGAGGCGTAGCGTTTGATGGCCAGGGCAATGATCTCTTTGGCCTTGCGGTCGGCGTGCTCCCGGGCCTCGGTTTCGATGCGTTTCACCATGCGGGCGGCGTCGGCCCGGATCTCCCGCTCCATGGACTTGAGAAGAAAATCCTTGGCCTCGGAGGCGCTCATCCCCGCCAATTGTTCCAGACGAGCGTTTTGCTCCGAGAGCAAATGCTGGTAGCTCTCCATCTGGCCCTTGAGCTCCTCCTCCCGCTGGGCTACCTGCTTGTATTTATTCACGAGCTCCGTGTCACGTTCGTCCAGCAAATCTCCCTTCTTCTCCAGGTGCTCCTCTTTCTGGAGCAGGCGGCGTTCCAGCTGGGTGAGTCCCTGACGCCGTTCCTGGGTCTCTTTTTCGAAGTTCACCTTCAATTGCAGGTACTGATCCTTGGCCTGCAGCTTGGACTCTTTTTTGATGGTGTCCGCTTCCTTGCGGGCCTCGTCCAGGATCTTCTTGCCCAGGGCTTCCAGGGATTCATGGTGGGCGTCCATGACGTATTTGCGATAGAAGAAACCGGCGGCGAAGCCGGCGGCTATGGCCAAACCTTCAACCAGGATGTGTGCCAATATCCCCATGGGATTTCCCCTGTGCTTATATATTAGCCGTGGCGCACGCCACCTGCCGTCAAGGGGCGCCGCCTACGGGTGCGGCTCATGCGTCTCACGCACGTCGAGTTGCAGACTTGTGGGTCAGGAGTGGCTCTTGGGGCCACCAGAAAGAGGGGCGCGGGCGGACATTGGGGTACGGCTTGGCTGACCTTTGGGGGTCAGGTGAGAGTCAAAAGCTACCAGTCCCTATCCATAGTGGAGGAGGGGTTCCCTGGGCCTGGTCTCTTTCCTCCCTTGCAGTTGTTTATCGTTTCCCGGGGTTAGCCCGGGACGAGATCTTCCTTAATGATATTCACCAGGGTCAATTTCTGACCGGTGCACTCCTATTTTGAATCCGCCCCGAATGTGCGACGCTCTTTCGTTCACCCACCCCATGCCCTGCCTCCCTGGCTGGAGAGTTCCGCCTCCGGGAACTCGGGGCGCGCCTCTCAAGGACCGGGAGGAAAATAAGAATCGTGGGTCTCCAGCATTTCAATCAACAGTTTTGACCGTTGTTCGATCTCGGCATGGAGCTGTTGATAATCCTCCTTGCTCTCCAGGCATTCATATGCCAGGTTAAGTGCGGCCAGAATTGCCAGGTCGGCCAGGGGGCTGGCGGGGAAGGCCCGCTGCAGTTCTCGCAGTTGCTCATCCACACGGCGCGCCACGACTTGCAGGCCGTCCGGAGAGATAGTCCCCTTCAAGGTGAAGGTGCGCCCCAATATCTCCACTCTGACCGGTTTTGGCTCTTGACCCGGGTTTATGCCGATTCTCCTGTATCGATGATTTTTAAGCGATTCAGGATCTTATCGATCCTCTGGCGAATCATCTCCCGCTCCTGGGTAAGCTTTTCCAGGGCCGTCTCGGCCTCCTTAAGGGCTTTTTCCTTCTCAACCAGGGTCTGCTCCAGGACTCGGTTAACCTCCTTCAGCCTGGCAGTCTGGCCGACGACCATCTCCAATTTTTGTTCCAGTACCGTGAAAAGATCTGTAACCACCGATACCCTCCATTACCTGGATTGTGCCCTTGCGGGCCTTAAATGTCAAGCATTTTTGCAGTCTTAGTCGGGGCCAGGGCCTCCCGCAGGCGAGCCGCCAGATGGGTATAGCGCTTGATAGGCCGGTCATTGTGAATGGCCATCCCCAGGGCCCGTTTGCTCCCCAGCAGCACCACCAGACGGCGGCCCCGGGTGAGGGCGGTGTAGAGCAGATTGCGTTGCAGCAGCATATAGTGGTGGGTGGAGAGCACCAGGAGCACCCCGGGGAATTCGCTGCCCTGGGCCTTGTGCACCGTCACCGCGTAGGCCAGGGTGATCTCGTCCTTCTCACCCGGGTCATAGGTGACCACCCGGCCTTCGAAATCCACCTGGAGCTGGCCGGTGGCCGGAACATAACCGCACACCTGGCCGATATCGCCGTTGAATACCTCCTTATAATAATTATTCCTAAGCTGCATCACCTTGTCCAGGCGGCGGAAGCTCCGGCCTCCCCAGGCCCAGGGGTGGCTTTCCGGATTAAGCCGTTGTTGCAGCTCGTGGTTCAGGTTTTGGATGCCTACCGGCCCCCGGTGCATCGGGGTGATCACCTGGAGGTCCCGCACGGGGTCCAGGCCGTAGCGCCGGGGAATCTCGCGGCTTACCAGGTCCAGCAGACGACGCTTCAAATCTTCGGGTTCGTCCGATTCGCTGAAGACGAAATCCCCCTGCCCCAGCTTGGTGGGCAAAACCGGGAAGAGCCCCTGGTTGATCCGGTGGGCGTTGACCACAATGAGACTCTCCTGGGCCTGGCGGTAAATCTGGGTGAGGCGCATCACCTTGACGACCTCCGAGTCCATCAGGTCCTTGAGGACGTTGCCGGGTCCCACCGCCGGGAGCTGGTGGGAGTCACCCACCAGGAGGAGACGGGCGCTGGCGGGGATGGCCCGCAGCAAGTGATACATCAGGTAAATATCCACCATGGAGGTTTCGTCCACCACCACCACCTCGGCCTTGAGGGGTTGGGCGGGATTGCGCCGGAAACCGCCGGTCTGGGGTGAGAACTCCAGGGCCCGGTGAATGGTGGAGGCTGCCGCCCCGGTGGTTTCGTTCAGGCGCTTGGCAGCCCGGCCCGTGGGGGCCATGAGCAACACCCGGGCTCCCAGGCCCTGGTACAGAGCCAGGATGCAACTGATGATGGTGGTCTTGCCGGTGCCGGGGCCGCCGGTGATCACCATGACTTTCTCTTTGAGGGCCGCAGTCACGGCCTGGGCTTGCTCCTCGGAGAGGGTGATATGGAGGCTGGTCTGCACTTGGGCCAGGAGATCGTCCAACTGCCAGGGTGGCGCCGCGCCGGGGGCGGCGGCCAGGCGTCCCAAGGCCTGGGCTACCCCGGTCTCGGCCACCCAGGCGGCCCGCTTATAGACGCCGCGGCCCCCCGGCATCTCCGCCAGGGTCAGCCGTCCTTCCCGGGCCTGGGATTCGAGCATCCGCAGCAATGGCTTCCGGTCCACTTGCAGCAATTCCTCGGTGTGGTGCAACAGTTCTTCTTCAGGAACATAGACGTGGCCGTCGCTGGCCAGGGTGTCCAGGACGTGCAGCAGACCCGCGGCCAGGCGGGCCGGGGCCAAAGGGTCCAGATTGAGGCGGCCGGCCAAGCGGTCGGCGCTGAAAAAACCCAGCCCCTGGATATCCAGGACCAGTTGGTAGGGATTGTTGGTGGCCACCTCCAGGGCCTGGGCCCCGAAACGCTGGTAGATCTTGCCGGCTTGGGCCATGCCCAGCCCCAATCCCTGCAGGGCCACCACCGTATCCCGCATCTCCCGGCGGCTTTGCCAATTCTGCCGGATCTGTTCGATCCGCTTGGGCCCGATACCGGACACCTTAAGGAGGCGGTCCGGCTGCTGGTCGATGATGCTCAAGGTCTCGGCCCCGAACTGGGCCACCAGGCGTTGGGCCAGCTCCGGGCCGATTCCCTTGATGAGCCCCGAGGCCAGATACTTGGTGATGCCCGCCATGGTGGTGGGAAGGACCGCATACCACCAGACCACCTTAAACTGCTCGCCCCACTTGGGGTGCACCTCGTACTTGCCCTTGAGGTGCAACTGCTCCCCTTCCTGGACCCCGGCCAGAGGCCCTACTACGGTGACGGGCTGGCGGGCCCCCGGCACCTTGAGACGCACCACCGCATAGTGGCTTTCCGGGTCGGCGAAACTGAGGCGCTCTACCGCACCCTCCAGGGTTTGCAAAGATTGCTGGGAAAATTCGGCAGGGATGGGCGGATTGAAATTGACCACAATAAATTTAATGTTAAGGGAAAAAGGGGTGGAAGTCTATGGATTAATAAGCTTGGGGGCGGCGGGGGAGGGGGTGGCGGGGAGAGGTGAGGAGCGGCAGAGACATTTTAGCCGGTGATGGCAACCCTGCCCGCCTCCCAAAATCTTCATTCCGGCGACGGTTCCGCCAGGATTTTCTGGCTGATGCCCCGGCCCAGGGCGACGCGGCCGCCGTTGATGCCGATAATGATGAGGCCCCGGTTGTTTTGCAGGACCTCCACTTCCTGGCCCAGGTTTAGGCCCAGGGCCAGCAGGCGGGCCCGGAGCATACGGCCGCCGCGGTGGCCGGTAATGAGCAAGCGCTGGCCGGCGCTGGCCGTGGCCAGCGAAAGTTGCGGCGCTTCTTCTTCTTTACTGGCAATTTTCATAAAACGTTTAAACACCCTGGCTTCCCCAATCCTTCTGCTGGCAGGCGGGACAGTAACCTTGCACCTGCAGCTGATGGTCTTTGATCTGGTAGCGGTATTCCTGCCCCAGCCGCTCCTCCAGGAGCCGCAACCCCGGCTCTTCGAACTCGCGCACCTCTCCGCAACCCAGGCAGCGCAGATGGCAGTGGCGGGCATGGCCGTAAATATGCTCGTAATGCCAGTGGCCGTCGCTGAAATCGACTTCCCGGATGAGACCGCATTCGATGAACAGGGGCAGGGCCCGGTAGATGGAGGCCTTGGAAACCTTGGCCCCCTTGCCTTTGAGCAGCAGATAGAGCTCGTCCACGTCGAAGTGGCAGTGCACCGCGAAGATTTCCCGGAGAATCTGCTCCCGCTCCGGGGTCCGGCGCAACCCCCGCCGCCGGATATAATCCTGAAATATCTGGAGTTCCGAATTCACCATGGAGCAGCACCTGATGTAATTGCGTCTTAATCACGATAATAACCCAGGGGGAGGAAAAGTCAAGCACAGATTGGCAAAAGAGCTCGGGGGAAACCGTTGCCCTGGGAAAACCGCCAGGACGGGCCGCAGGCCAACCGCAGCCCAGGCGCCGGGTGCCGCCTGGGATCGGTTCTCCCGGGCGGTATTGCGCGCTTTCCGGGCTTTTTTGGTTTTAGAGGTAGTTTTGGGACAAGAAGAGGCCCCAGCCGATGATCAAGCCGGCGGCTAGTGCAGAGTCAGGCTCGATTCCCTGGGAAATAGACGCTGCCAAAGACGGCCGACCATTTTATCCTGCAATAGCGGGGAGAGATGGTAGGTGACCCTTTCCGGGAGGGCGTCCAGGGGCTCCACGGGTTTGCGGACCCCAGAGAAGACCTCGCCCATCAAAACTTTCGGGGACTCTTGATAAATCCGCACGCAGCTATCCACCACCGCGGGGTCATAGAGTATGCCCCGATTCTTGGTGATCTCCTCCATGGCCTTTTCGATGCCCAGGGCTGGGCGGTACGGCCGGTGGTAACACATGGCCTCCAGCACATCCGCCACCCCCAGGATCCTGGCTTCCAACATGATCTCGCGGCCATCGAGGCCGTGGGGATAGCCGGAACTGTTCATGCGTTCGTGATGCTGGATAATGGTCTGGGTGATCTCCATGGGAAAATTCAGCGGTTTCAGGATATTGTAGCCCACCTGCGGGTGGGTCTTGATGATGGCGAATTCCAGGTCCATCAACTTTCCGGACTTGGAGAGAATCTCCATGGGCACACCGACCTTCCCCAGGTCATGAAGTCTTCCGGCAACGTGCAGTGTTTCGATGCTCGCCGGGGGCAGACCCATTTCTGCGGCAATGGCCGTGGCGATATGGGTGGCCCGCTGCTGATGCTCAACCGTATAGGGGTCCCGCGCCCCGATGGTCGATTCCATAACCTGAATGATAGCCTGCATGGACCACTCCTTCCCACAGGGGCGTTTAAGCCCATCGCCGTGATTTCCAGCTAATTTAATAGGTTTTGAAAAGAGGATACGGTTAAGGCGAATACCTGACAATAGGGGTTTCCCTGGTTTTGCCGGCAAAAACCCTGATTCTCAGGCAGCGCCACCGGGTCTCCTTCCCAGGGCCGGCCGGAAATAGCGGCGCCAAGGCTCTGCCAGTGGTTGATCCAAGAATCATGCCAGGCTGGGCCAGGGAAATATATTCTGAAATTACCCATGGTTAGCATAGAGGGATCCTGAGCCGCCACCGCGGCCAGGGGTGAGGAGGGGGCGAGATTCTCTTGTCATGATAAAAATCTTTAAGGAGAATAATGGCCGGCCCCGGAAACGGCGGCCGGCAAAGGGGAGAATTATTATTTGCTCTAGCTGAGATTAGGCGGCCACAGTTGCAAAGCAGCCCCTGAGGCTGAGGCGCCGACCCGGCTGATCTCAGCAGGGCCTGAGGTGGCGGGGACAGACTTGGGTGGGGCGCAACTTTTTTGGGGCCTGGTGCTTCCCTTGAGGGCGGAATTGCGGTATTCCTGAGAAGAGGCGCAGCGCGGTTTCATCTCATCCGCCAAGGAGCTATGCGAGCCATGGGACCGGATAAGAATCCGAGAGGCCGCCAGTTGCCGCTGGCGCCTGGGCGCCAAGGCGAACTGGAGAAACTGGCCCGCCTGCTGGGCTACCGCTTCCAGGACCTGTCCCGGCTGGACCAGGCCCTGCGGCACAGTTCTTATGTCTACGAAAACCCGGAGGCCGCCCCCAGCAACGAGCAGATGGAATTCCTGGGGGACGCGGTCCTGGCCCTAACGGTGGGTACCCTGCTGCTTACGCATTTTCCCCAGAGTTCCGAAGGGGAGCTGTCCCGGGGGCGCGCCGCCCTGGTCAACGCCCGGCGCCTGGCGGCCCTGGCCCGGGAACTGGAACTGGGCTCTTACCTCCTCCTGGGCCGGGGCGAGGAACTGCAGGCCGGCCGGGAGAAGTCCTCCCCGCTGGCCGATGCCCTGGAGGCGGTGGTGGCTGCCGTCTTTCTCGACGGCGGCCTCGAGGCGGCGGTGGCTCTGACTGGCCGCTGGTTTGAGTCGCTGCTGGGAGGGCTGGCTGAGGCCACCCGGCAAGACTTCAAGTCCAGGCTGCAGGAACTCAGCCATGCCCGCTCCAAGGAATCGCCTACTTACCGCGTGCTCTCCGAAAGCGGCCCCGGCCATGACCGCCGGTTCCTGGTGGAGGTGTACCTGGGGGAGCGCCCCCTGGCCCGAGGCCAGGGCGGCACCAAGAAAGAGGCCGAACAGATGGCGGCCAGAGAGGCCCTGGAAACCTTGCTAGAAGCGGCCGTAGACGAGGAGAGGGAGGTGGACCGGAAGCCGGGTTAAACCAGCTCCCGCAGAAAATGCCATGCTCAGTGCACCATCCCGGCGTCCAGGGCAGCCGCTGCTGACATCTGGTTCGGGGCCTGGCTGCTCCCTTCCCAGTCTTTGCCGGACTTCTTCTCTGGTGGCTCAGGTCCTCCTATTTCCGAGCCGCGGAGATGGCGATGTGGTAAGTCTCCACTTCGGTCAGGGCCGCGAAGATCTCCTTGACCCGGTCTTCCACAGCCTCCGCGGCCGCCTGGCCGTAAAAGGCCACCACCCGCTCCTCCCGTCCGTGGGCCGCCGCGAAGTTGGCCCTGGGGTCCTTGAGGCAGGCCTTAGCATCGGGCTTGATCTCCGGTTTGGGTACCTTGAGGACCTTGCAGATGATGGAGGCGTGCTCGGACTCGGTGCGGGCCAGGGCCTTGAACATGGCCTGGGAGAGCAGGTCCGGGGCGCAGTGGCAGGCACATAAATAGAAGGCGGCGTTTCTCACCTCCAGGTCCAGGGCCTTTTCCAGGTTTTGCCGGGAACGGCTACTGAGATTGGCGACGGTGTTCCGATCTACGTACTCCTCGGCGGGCGCCATGTATCTCTGGGGCGCCCCGCAGAAGGGGCAAAAGTTGGGCGGCTCGCTGCCCAGATAGGGATCGCCGCAAATCTGGCAGCGAAATAGTCTTAATTCCATGGAACCCTCCCCCGCGGATCCAAGCGACCCCCTGGGCCGCCCCGGGCTAGTCGATCTTTTGGTAGAATTTTTTCAAGGCCTTGCACACCGGGCAGTTATCGGGCGCTTCCCCTTCCACGGTGTGGCCGCAGATGCTGCAGACGAAGATGTCTACTGCTTCCTTGTGTTCGAGATTCGCCAGGGCCTTCTGGAAGAGCTGGGCGTGGACCTTTTCCACCGCGTTGGCAAACTCAAAGCTCCTAAGGGCCTCAGCCTTTCCTTCCGCCTGGGCCGCAGCGATCATGCCCGGATACATCTCCAGGAACTCGGCGGTCTCCCCGGCGATGGCCTCCTTGAGGTTGTCGGCTGTAGCCTGGATGGCCTTCAGGGCCTTGAGGTGGTTCAGGGCATGAACCGTTTCTGCGGCCGCCGCGGCCCGGAAGAGCCGGGCCACCTGGGAATAGCCCTCTTTCTCGGCCTTTTCGGCGAAGGCCAGATACTTGCGGTTGGCCTGGGATTCTCCGGCAAAGGCCTCCTTGAGATTCTGGGTGCTCTTTTCCATCTTCTAGCCTCCGTATCAGGCGCTGGGGGTTACGGCAATGGACCGGCTTCGCAGCCGGTGGGTCAATTCTTCCATAGTTTAATTATCAGGTAATAATTGTTATCGATCTGTCAAGGGGCTCAACAGAAAAGTGGCGCTTGCTTCATTTCTCAGTTTAAGTCTCTTCAGGCAGGGTAGGGATCGTAGGAGCGGCGGAAAATCGTTCCGGGTGACTAGGTGGCTGCTGCTGCCGGAGTGTTCCCCGCGCCGCGGGTGGCGGCTGGTCTCGCAGGGAATCCTCCGCGGAGCCCCGCTAATCCAGGGTCTCGCCTGGGAACGGGGAGAGACCGTTGCCGCCCTCTTTACCGGGGAGATTGCAGGGGATGGGCCAGTCCTGGCCTGCCCGGGCTACCCTGGTCGATGGGGCCCTGCCAGAGCAGCCGCAGGTTAGCCACCAGGGCCATGCCAATCCAGCCGCAAATAACGCCCAAACCGAGGCCGAGAAAAAATACCGGCATGTACATAATCTTCCCCTCCCGCTGGTTGGGGGTCTCCAGAGACCACTGGACCCCGGGTCCGGCCAAAGGTTCGCTGGGCCAGATCTTCTTGACATTGTAATTAGTAATATTTGAAAACCGGCGGGCAATTGGCAAAAGTGCCCATTTCTGTCTAGGCAAAATTGCCTAACCCACGCGCTTCGGTAAGGAAGGCTGAGGCTGGAAGACGCCCAGGCTAAAGAGCCCCGGCTATCCGGCCAGGGCTCTAGAGGGCTGCGGCAAATCGCGGCGGCTAATAATAGTAATTCACACCCGCCTGGAAGAAGTTGACATTGAAAGCCTGGTTCTGCGGGTAGATGCCGGCGTTGGAGGAATGGCGGAAGCGGTAGGCCACCTCGATGGCCATTTGGGAGGTGATGGCGATGTCAACCCCGCCTCCTATCTGAGGGGTGAAGTTAAAGGCGTGGGCGATGGCCGGGCTATCGATGCTTTCGCTGATCAGCCCGGCGCCCCCGATACCGAAAAGCATGATCCCGTGGGTGAGCATGTAGCTCGCCTTCAGCATGGGGGTGATGCCCACCTCGAAGCCGGTCTGTTCCGCACTAGCCACGCTGAGGATGCCTTCGACCACGAAGGAGAGGCCAAAGGGGCCCAGTTTCTGGTAGGGCCGCACCAGAAACATGCCCCAGTGGGGCAGCAAAGAATAGAGCTGGACGTTGGCGTGGTGGTCGTCCTTCCCGTAAGCGAAGTTCAGACCGATTTCGTGGTTGAACTTATCCAGGTCGAAATCCGCTCCCCGGACCAGGCCCGGCAGGGCCAGGACTAAAGCCAGGACCAGGGCCACCGCACCTTTGCCGCAAATTCGCCGCACCACCGTCTCCCCCTTTCGCCCCGGGCCTTCCTGAAGATCGAATCCAGAATAGCACCGGGCCGCAGTATTGTCAAAAACAAAAAGGCGCCAGGCGGCCCAAACCGCCGCGGCAGCCAGCGGCGGCCGTCAGCGCTGCCAGAAACGGTCTTCCCGGAAGCGGGCGGCGGCGCCCAACTCCGCTTCAATCATCAGCAGGCGGTTATATTTGGCGATGCGCTCCGAGCGGCTGGCCGAGCCGGTCTTGATCTGGCCGCTGCCGCAAGCCACCGCCAGGTCTGCGATGAAGGTGTCTTCGGTCTCCCCGGAGCGGTGCGAAATGACCGTCCGGTAGCCATGGCGCAGGGCCAGGTGGATGGTCTCCAGGGTCTCGCTGACGGTGCCAATCTGATTCAGCTTGATGAGGATGGCGTTGGCCGCGCCCAACTCGATGCCCCGGGTCAGATAACGCCTGTTGGTGACGAAGATGTCATCGCCCACCAGTTGCAGCTTGCCTCCCAGTTCCCGGGTAAGGTGCACCCAGCCGTCCCAGTCGCCCTCGGCCAGGCCGTCTTCGATAGAGACGATGGGATAGCGCGCCGCCAGGCCGCGGTAATAGTCGGTCATGGCCCGGGCATCCCGGCGGGAGCCGTCCCCTTTTTTAAAGACATATTCCCCGGAGCCTTTATCGAAGAATTCCGAGGCCGCGGGGTCCAGGGCCAGGACCACGTCGGTACCCGGCTGGTAGCCGGCTTGCTCGATGGCGGCCATGATCAGGTCCAGGGCCGCCTCGTGGGAAGGCAGGTCCGGGGCAAAGCCGCCTTCATCACCCACGCCGGTGGCCAGACCCCGGGAGGACAAGACCTTTTTCAGGGTCTGGAAGACTTCTGCGGCCATGCGCAGGGCCTCGGCGAAGGTGGCGCCGCCCACCGGCATGATCATGAATTCCTGGATATCCAGGTTGTTGCCGGCGTGGGCCCCGCCGTTGATGATATTGAGCTGGGGCATGGGCAGGGTGGCCGCGGCCGTGCCTCCCAGATACCGGTAAAGAGGCAGGCCGGCCAGCGCGGCCCCGGCCCGGGCCACTGCCATGGAGACCGCCAGGATGGCGTTGGCCCCCAGGCGGCTCTTGGTGGGGGTGCCGTCCAGATCGCAGAGCAGTTGGTCGATGGCCGCCTGCTGCCCCGGATCCAGGCCTTGGAGCTTGGGGGCGATGACTTCCTGGATATTCTTGACCGCCTGCAGCACCCCTTTGCCCAAATAGCGGCGGCCGCCGTCACGCAGCTCCAGGGCCTCGTTTTCCCCGGTCGAGGCGCCGGAAGGCACCATGGCCCGGGTACGGAGGCCATTGTCCAGGGCCAAGTCGGCCAATACCGTAGGCTGGCCTCGGGAGTCGAGAATCTCCTGGCCGCGAATCTCTTGGATAGCGGGCATCTTCTCCTCCTAAAAAAAAATCCTGGCACCGCCCCTTAAGGGCCGGTCCGGTTCACCTCTCCGGTTTGCACCCTATCCTACCAGACCGGGGCGGAAAGCTCCATTCCTTCCTGAAGCCGGGGTTAAATTTTTTCCCTGACACGGTGGTGCGCCCGGGAAACAGCAAAGCGATCGGGGGGTTCGGCTCGCCTCCGGATTAATGGCAAACCAGAGGCACGGGATCGCCCCGGAGGGACGCCCGCGGTTTTTTCGAGAGGTGCAACGATCCCGGTTGGCTAACTGGACCGAGGTCTGGCGATTGGGAAAAAAATCCCAGGCCTCCTCCCTTTATAAGAGGAGGCCTGGGGTTGGAGAAGATTCCCTATGGAACCCTCTGCTGCCGCTAACGTTTTTCCTCTTGCGGCGCCGCTGGCGCCGGATGCGGCGCTGGTGCCGGCCGTGGCGCCGGTGCTGGCGCCGGACGGGGCGCTGGCGCTGGATGGAACGCTGGCGCCGGATGCGGCGCTGGCCTGGGTGCCGGCGGCCTGTAGCTGGGCCGCTCGGGCGGCCTATAGGCGGGCCGGGCTGGCGGTGTGTAGCTGGGCCGGGCTGGCGCCTTATATTCCGGCCGTTCTGGCACCTTATTTTCCGGCCGCTCTGGCGGTTTGTAGCCAGGCTGGGTTGGCGGCTTATAACCGGGCCGGGCCTCCGGGGTGATGCCGGGCTGGACTGGCGGCTTATAGCCGGGGCGCGCCTCCGGGGTTACGCCGGGGCGGGCTTCGGGGGTAACGCCGGGGCGGGCTGGCGGCTGATAGCCGGGTCTCGCCTCCGGTCTGAAAACCCCGGCGGGCGCCGCAGGTTTCCCGCTCACCGCGGGCCTCAGGGGCGGCGCCGCCGGGCGGATCTGCTGCGATGCCGGTATCTTCCCGATCGCGGCCTGCTGCGCCGGGGTCAACTTCTTTAGGGACCTGGCCGGCAGCCCCGTGCCGGGGATGCCCGTCCTCACCGGGCGGGCCGCCTCGGGCGGAGCCTTGGGAATCCGGGCGCTCAGCGGCCGCACGTTGCCCGGCGCCGCCATAATGTTAGGTTTATTCAGGTTCACCCGGGCCTGGTTGACGTTGGCGATCCGCCGCGTCGACGGCAAGGGCCTGCCTTCGGTCAGGGCCTGCGGTTGGATATTCCGGATGGCGGGGTTGCCGTTCAGCACCCCGGGAGGGGCCGTCACGTTGTGAAACCTGTTGATGTTGGCCGTATTGTAATTCATGGCCCGGTTGAACTGAGCCCCGCTGATGTTGCCGTGCCGGGAGATGTAACTCGCCGGCGGTCCATAGCTATAGGCGCCGACAAATCCCCCGGCGAAGTAATTGGGCGGATAGTAGCTCGGCGCATAATAGCCGGAGCAGAGCACCGTTTGTCCAAAAAAGACCGGGATATAAGCCGGCGGCGCCAGACACGGCTGGTAGAGATAGCTGTAGGCCGGTGCATAGGGTTGGCCAAGACCCAGCAGGAAACTGGCCGCCTCGGCAAAGATCCAAAAGGGAGAGGTGAGCAGGTTGTCTACCGGCATCCCGGAATAATACCCTGCCGGGGCGTAGCCGTACGGCGGCGTATAGTCGGGCGGCGGAATGGGAGCCCAGCCGACGTAGGAGTCGTCTGCCGGCCAGCTATCGGGAGTCGTGCGCCACTCCACGGTGGAGGGGTACCAGGTGCGCCCCGGCGACCAGACCCAGCCATAGCCGGGGGTGGGCATCCAGTTGCCGTAGTGGTAGGTGGCCCAGGCCCAGGGTTCGTCGCTCTCAAAGACGTAACCGTCACTGGTGGGCACCCAGCGGCCGTTGGTATAGGGACGCCAATCTTCCCCCACATTGCTGGGCACCCAAACCGGCCCATAGTCCTGGTAATCCACCCACTCGCCGTAAGGGGCCAGGTCGTCATAGAACATGGCCACGTCCACTGAGGCTGCCCGGGCCGGCTGGCTGAGACCGCTGGCCAGCGCCAGGGCCAGTGTCATGGCCAGGATTGCCATAAACACCGGAGATCGGCGTCTTCCTCTCATCTGCGTGCTCCTTGAAATTTTATGGGTTCAATCTTCTGCATGAAACCGGCCAAAAACCCCGCCGCTACAGGTGCTGCGCTCAGGAGAGGCTGCTCAGCGGGGAGGGGCTTGGCGTTCTTTCCTGCTACCCCATATTCCGGCCGTCTCCAGTTTACCGGAAATGGTGCTCCCGTACTTCCGTCAATTCTTACTATATTAGATGGTTGACGATTTCAAATAATAAAGGGCCTGATGGATAAATTCGCGCCCCGCGACTAATTTTAGCGCGCCGCCGCTCTTTGGGCGTGGCGGCAGCGCGGCATTAGAGGCCGAGGGGCGCCGGTCCTGACTAAAGATATTTTCCGGCTTAATCGGAGAAGTCTTTTTCCAAAGGTCAGGCCTGCCGGGCCGGCAAATCCTGACCGGAAATAGTGGAACCGGCCGGAGGCGGCCACAGGTCCTCTTCCAAGACCAGGTCGCCCCCGGCGATCAGGAGAATCTTGCCCCAGGTTCCCTCCCGGAGAGAAATGGTTCCCCAGTTTTCCGGGCTGAGACCCTCTTCGATGGTGGTGAGCAGCAAGGCGTCTTCCAGCTTGCGGCCGCCCTTGAGCAGGCGGAATTGCCGGTGGTTGGTGAAGGCCCACAGAAAGCGGCCATTGCTGAGGAGCAGATTGTATTCGCCGGGGTATTGCCTGATCAGGCCGGCCAGGGCTTCCCGGAGGATTTCGAGGAAAGTGGGGTGGTTGGGCCGAAAGAAGGCCGCGGCGAACTGATCCCGCAGAAATTCGAAGGTGCGGGCCGAATCGCTGTCGGCCTCCAGCAGCGGGGCCTGGGGGCTCCGGTAGGATTCAATGGCCCCGGCCTCGCCGTTGTGCGCGAAGAGCCAGGATTGCCCCCAAAAGTCCAGGGTAAAGGGATGGGCGTGGCACTCGTCGACCTGGCCGCTGCTCCGGGAGCGGATATGGGCCAGGATGACGGGTTTGGCTACCACCCGGGCCAGGCGCTGGAAGGAGTCGTGCGCCCGTCCGTCCTTAAAGACCGGCTCCGCAGACTTCTCCACCACCGGCTGGCGGCCGCGGAAGAAACCGATCCCCCAGCCGTGCACGTTGCGGCGGCCCCGGGCGGCAAACAGGGGCAGGGAACCGGCGGCGCCATGGCTCCGGGCGGCGCACAGGGCGAAAAGGTCGCACATCTACAGGTGTCCCTGGTAGAGAAGGTCCGCCCCGGAAATGATGAGAAGCTGGCCTCGGCTCCGGTCGGCATTGGCAAAGGCCTGCCAGTGGTCCGGGCCATCGCTGAGACCGCCGGCAACCGTGGTCAGCACCAGGGCCTCCCCCCGGGCCTGCGGCGGCTGATAGAGGAGCACCTCGCCAGCGTTGAGAAAGACGAAGAGCACCGTTTCGTTGGCTAGAAAAAAGAGGTAGTCCCCGGGATAGTCGGCGATGAGCCGTTTGCAGGTCAGCGCCAGGGCCTGGTAAAGGTTTTGGTCAGGCCAGACTTGCATCTCGGCCTCCATGCCGTCCCGGATAAATTCGAGGACCCTGGCTGCATCTGACGAGAGCGCTTCCGGTCTGATGGGCCTGGGGCTCTGGTAGGCCGAGACTTTCCGGGCATCCCCGCCCCAGCCGAAGAGCCAGTGATGGTGGAGAAACTTATCGCTCAAGGGCAGGAGCGGGGATTCCTGCCGCGGGCCGGCCTGGGGACCGCAGATCTGGGAGATGATGAGGCGGCTGTCCACCACCCGGGCCAGGCGCAAGAACCCGTCATGCACCTGGTCCCCGCTGTAGATGCCCTCAGAGGACTTTTCGATGAGCGCCCGGCCGTCGCGGAAGAAGCCGATGCCCCAGCCCCAAAGGTTATGCCGGGATTTTTCGGCAAAGCGGGACAGGTACTGCCAGGCGGAGCAGTCCTGGGCGGTGGAGCTGGCAAAGAGTTCACACATGGGGGAGATCCTGTCGTTCCGGGTGAGAGCCGCAGTCCCCCCGGCCTTACGAAACAGACCCTTGGGCGCGGCCGCCGAGGCCGGCGGCTGAATGTCAGGCCGTAAGCAACCGCGCCGCGAACTGCGGATAGACCCGGGCCAGCCTCTCTCTTACCGGGCCATAGAGCAATTCCCGTTCCCCGGCGGATAACCCGGGGGTCTCCGGCGTCTGGACCGGGGCCCGGAACTCGAAGCCGGTGAGCCGGCGCATCTCTTCCAGGGTCTCCCCGGGATGAAGGCTCTCCAGCCACGGCGGCTCAGGCGGATTGAAGGCAAAGACGCACCTGGGGGTGACCAGGCGGGTGGGGCGGCCGGGGCGCTGCCGGGCGCTCAATTGGGGGGTGAACCCCGGCGCGGTGACCACGTCCACCTGGGGCACCAGCCCCCGGGGCTCGTGGGCGGTTTTGAAGAGCACCAGCCGCGCCACCACGTAGGCGAGTATCGCGGAGCCAGCCCCGCCGGGCAGCCTGACCTGTGGCCGGCGGTAATCGCCCACCGCCATGAGGTTGATATTTCCCTGGCCGTCAATCTGGGCGCCGCTCAGGAAAAAGAGGTGCAGGGCTCCCGTCTGGGCCAGGTCGAAGAATCCCTGCCATTCGCCTTCAAAAGGCCAATCGGCGCTGCCAGCCACAAAGACCTGGGCTTGGGGCGCCCGGCTGAGTTTAGCCAGCCAGAGGGCGGCGGCGGGCATGGGGGAGAGGGTGCCACAGGCGGCCCACTCCCCGTCCCGCACTTCCCGGGCCAGGGCCCCGATCATCACTTCTTCGCCTAAGGTCAACTTATCCATAGTCGGGTTATTAAAACGCAATTTTATACTTGACAAACCCATACCTCAATGGTTATAGTATCTTTAACAAGGAGATAGCCATGAGCAAATCAATTTTTTCGGCTCCCCAATTTCTCAGCGAAGAAGCCGCTTATGAGTTCGCTGAATCCAAAATTTGGTCCAAGGGTCGAGTTTGCCCTCATTGTGGGAGCAAAGAGCGCAGTACCAAAATGAACGGCAAAGCTACCCGGATCGGCCTCTATAAGTGCTATGCTTGCCGGAAACAGTTTACCGTCAAGATCGGGACTATCTTTGAAGATAGCCATGTTCCTATGCGCTTGTGGCTCCAGGCCATATACTTGCTGTCTGCCTCTAAGAAGGGTTTTAGCGCCCACCAGCTTCATAGAACCCTTGGGGTGACTCTCAAGACTGCCTGGTTCATGGGACACCGTATCCGTGAAGCCATGAGAGAGGGCACCTTGGCTCCTTTTGGCTCCAATGGCGGAGCCGTAGAAGTTGACGAAACCTTTCTCTGGAATGAGGCTAATATGCCCAAACGCCGTGGATATGCTCATAAGCGCAAAGTCCTGTCTTTGGTGGACCGGGACTCCGGCGAAGCCCGGAGCATTGTCATTGACGATCTTAGCGCCAAGGCTGTTGTCCCGATCTTGAAAGAGAACATCGCCCATGAAGCCAGGGTTATGACCGATGATGCCGGTCAATACAAATACCTGAATGAGCATTTTTCGGAGCATGGAACCGTCTGCCATAGCACCGGCGAGTATGTTTCTCTTGCCGACCCCTCCATTCATACCAATACTGTGGAGGGCTTTTTCTCCATCTTCAAACGTGGTATGAAAGGTGTGTATCAGCATTGCAAGAAATCTCATTTACACCGCTACCTTGCCGAGTTCGACTTCCGTTATGGCAAGCGCATCGCCAGGGGCATTGACGATACTGAGCGGGCCGACAAACTCCTTTGTGGCGTTGTGGGCAAAAGGCTCACTTATCAAACGACTCATTAAAAAAGTTTAACCACAAGATTTTAATGATTACGGCAAGTTCAAAACTGCGTAAACGCACCAAATCAAAAAAACGGCAGAGCAAAAAGCCAGTAACCATTCACAAATCCAAAAAAGGGTTCCTAACCAAGTTAATCGGGGTTCTTGTGACCACCTATTGTATTTTTGCAGCCTTCCCCACATTCTATTCGAGGGTATGGCTTTCACCGTCTGTCTCCATTAACCCAAATGATCCTTTCGCTAACCGATTTGAAGTTTCTAACACAGGTAGTTTCGCTGTTTACAATATCCGCATTAAGGCAAAGTTTTCTGGACAATTCGGGATGAATACTTTCAATAATATTAATGTTGCGGCAAAACCAGAAATTATACCTGAATTAGAGCCAGGACAGCATCCAGTCCAATGGATTCCAGTTACTTTCAATATCCCGAGCAGAGAAACAGATAAATTTGATTTACGTCTTGAAATCACCTTCACACCCTCTTTTGTGTGGTGGCACAGAACCCTACATCAACGATTTGTTACAATACGTAGTAAAGATGGACATTTTCAATGGCTTGAGTACCCTTATGAGGAACCCACAAATGACTCCAAAAAAGACTAAACCCGAACCCGATGACAAAGAGCAATATGCCCGGTTTATCGAGGCTGCCAAACAGATTGACAACCCTGGTGCAAAAAAAGCCTTCGATGATGCATTCGATAAAATAATTAAAACAAAGAAAAAATCCAAACCTCAGTAAACCTATTTTTTTAAATCTTTTGGATCAACTATTATACCTATACTACCTTCGGATGTTTTACCTATATGACCGCCGCCCTCCCAAAATGCCAACGACAACGCATCCCAGTAAAAATTATGTATTATATTAGTAGAAATTAATAGATTTTCTAATGACTTTCTTAGTGTATGACCGGAGATTTTAGGCCAGACAGATACCCCCTCATACCTATTAATAGTTGTTGTATCATCTTTTCTGGTTTCATAGGCCAGAAGGTCGGCAGCTTGTAACGGAAGAATGTCTCTGAATGACAGATGTTTATTTATCGGATGCACTTGTATGTAATCATCTTTAGGATATTGTGTGTCTGCCCTTGCGTATCTTGTAGCCATTTGTATCTTATTGTAAACATCATTGGTTTTGCCTAGAAACATTTCAACAATAGTTTGGGGCCAATCGTTGCCAATTATCCACATACATGTGTAAAGGTTGAGGGAATAAGCCATATAATTTATTCCATCGCCTTCATTATAATCTCGCAAATCTTTTAAATCAACACCGGAAACAATTCCTTCTAGTTGGGAGTCTGAAATAACCTTAACTAGGTCCTTTAACAAATTGTCCCTTGCAACAGTATCATGCTTATATTTTTTGAATGGTTTCTTAAAATGGGCAAATTCCTTCATGTGTAAATATGGGACATCGTGGCTTTTTAATGTTTTTTGCCACTCATTTTCAAAATATTGCCAGTTCTCTAAATGTCCGATATATCCACAGAGAGAGGATGCCATAGCTTGAGGATCGTCTTCATCGCCACTATCATCAAAGTAGGCCCTCAAAATAGCCATAGACCAATCCCGTGGAGGGGAAATTAAAACTGATAACTCCGATACTGGTATCAATTTTCCCTCTTTTCCGCGGGTTTGTCAAGTATAACTTCCCTTATTAAAAAGGGGTAGTAAGGGACCCACGGCCCCCCTCACCAGCCAAGCCTCCCTAAGCTCTCCACCCCTCATCCATCAGATTTTATCCCGGGTCCCGTGGCCCGCGTCCCCAAAAATCTTCAACCTCCCGCCACCACCACCTTCGTGCCGACGCAGCTCACCATGAAGTTCTCGGGGAGGGCGGCGGCCAGGCGGCTGAGGGCCCGGAAGCCGGTGCAGTGGCCGGCTATGATCAATTCCGGAGTAATTTCTCGGAGTCCCTGGATGGTATTTTGAATCAGGTCATCCCCTCCGGCGGTGAGGTGGAAGCCCCCCAGGACCAGGGCGACCTTATCGACCCCGGTGAGTTTTTTCGCGTACTTCACCATGTTGACGATGCCCGGGTGGCAGCAGCCGCCGATGACCACCAGGCCCCGGCCCTCCACGTGGGCCACCAGGGCTTGCTCGTCGGAGAAATGGTCCGGTTCCTCCTTGCCCTGGAGCAAAAGTTTGAAGACCGGCAAACCCTTTTCATATAGGGTGGTGGCCTCCACCGTGCCGGTAAGCAGGATCTGATCCAGGATCACTTCCGGCCCCTGGTTCTGGTGGACCTGGACTCCGGCAGCCTGTAATTTCTCCATTTCCAGGCGCCAGGGGCCAACGCGGCCCCGGGGGGTGAGTAAGAGCTTGGAGTGAAAGATGTCCCGGTGGAGATAAACGGGCGGAGGCGGGCCGGAACGCCGGGCTAGAAATGCCAGGAGGCCGCCGTAATGGTCCGGGTGGCCATGGCTGAGCACCACGGCGTCGATCTCCTCGGGTTGATGGCCCAGGGCCTCCAGGTTGTTGAATAGCGGCAAGGGGTCGTTGGCCGTGTCCATGAGGATGCGGGTCAGACGGCCCTGGTGGTTCAGGGTGATGAGACAGGAGAGGCCGTGGGCCGACAGCAGGGGCTTGGGCAGGCGGCCGGCGGTCACCCGTTCCACACTGCCGGGGCGGGAGGGTTCAAACATGTCAATAAGATTGTCCACCAGAATTTCCACGCTGACGGATTGCAAGGCGGGTATCTGCAAGGGTCCCTCCAGGAGGGTTTCTTGGTTCCGAGTTTCCGGCAGGATGATTCAGCCGAAATTCGAAATTCGAAACCCGAAATTCGAAATTCGAAACCCGAAACTCGAAACTTAGAAACAAATCTGTTAAGATTAGACTAAAATTAGCGCCCACGCCGGCGCCTGTCAAGCAAATTGGGGTTGTAAGCCAAGGAGAGCGCCATGCCGACCTATGAGTATAAGTGCAAAGACCACGGCCATATCTTTGAGGTGGAGCAGAAGATGAGCGATCCGCCGCTGACCAATTGCCAGATCTGCGACTCCGAGGTGGAGCGGCTCATCAGCATGCCCACCATTTTCTGCAAAGATTCGGATAGGAGTCCTTATAAAAAGGACTTCCGCTCCGATCCGCATAAATGGGAGTCGGTGTGCGAATCGGCCTTCGGCGCCACCAAGAAGGATAAGGACGAAATCCGGAAGAACTGGAACAAGAAAGATAGCAAATGGGTTTGAGGGCTTTTTTGGGGAATTATATATTTGGCTTCTTAATCGCATCTTTGCGGTAGGGGCGGCGTCCGGTGGCACAGGCATCTGGCCTGTGGGATTGCCCTGGGCGGGGAAACCCCGCCCCTACAACTCATCCCGCCTCTTAATCCTCAGCGGTTCATGGCCGCCAGGAAGTCGGCGTTGGTCTTGGTCCCCCGCAGCTTCTCCAGCAGGAACTCCATGCTGTCCACCGAGCTTAAGGGGGACAGGAGCTTGCGCAGGATCCAGATACGGTTCAGGTCCTCCGGCGGCAGCAGCAGTTCTTCCTTCCGGGTGCCGGAGCGGTTGATGTCGATGGACGGGAACATGCGCTTCTCGGTGAGCTTCCGGTCCAGGTGGATCTCCATGTTGCCGGTGCCTTTGAACTCCTCGAAGATCACCTCATCCATGCGGCTGCCGGTGTCGATGAGGGCGGTGGCGATGATGGTGAGGCTGCCCCCCTCCTCGATATTCCGGGCCGCTCCGAAAAAGCGCTTGGGCCTTTGCAGGGCGTTGGCGTCCAGGCCGCCGGAGAGAATCTTGCCGCTGGCCGGCACTACGGTGTTGTAAGCCCGGGCCAGGCGGGTGATGGAATCGAGCAGGATAACCACGTCCCGCTTGTGCTCCACCAAGCGCTTGGCCTTCTCCAGGACCATCTCCGCCACCTGGATGTGGCGTTGGGCCGGTTCGTCGAAGGTGGAGCTGACCACCTCGGCATTGACGCTGCGCTCCATGTCGGTAACTTCTTCGGGGCGCTCGTCGATGAGGAGGACGATGAGAACCACCTCCGGGTGGTTCTTGGCGATGCTGTTGGCCAGGTTTTGCAGGAGCATGGTTTTGCCGGTGCGGGGGGCGGCGACGATCAGGCCCCGCTGCCCCTTGCCCACCGGGTCCATCAGGTCCATCACCCGGGCCGAGAAGTTGTCCGCCTCGGTCTCCAGCTCCAGACGCTCATCCGGGTACAGGGGCGTGAGGTTGTCGAACAGGATCTTGTCCCGGGCTATCGCCGGGTCTTCGAAGTTGACGGTCTCCACCTTGAGCAGGGCGAAGTAGCGTTCCCCCTCCTTGGGAGGGCGGATCTGGCCGTAGATGGTGTCCCCGGTGCGCAGGTTGAAACGGCGGATCTGGGAGGGCGAGACGTAGATGTCGTCGGGGCCGGGCAGATAGTTGTAGTCTTGGGCCCTGAGGAAGCCGAAGCCGTCCGGCAGGATCTCCAGGACGCCGCCGCCGGAGATGACGCCGTTTTTCTCCACCTGGGCCTGGAGGACGGCAAAGATGAGATCCTGCTTGCGCATCCCGGCAGCGCCTTCTACGTTCAAGTCCCGGGCCAGCGACGCCAGTTCGCTGATCTTCTTGTGCTTCAATTCGGATAAGTTCATGGTTGCCTCTTTAGCGCTCATGTTGCCATTTTCCAGATTTTCCATATGCTGAGCCATAGTAGTTTATGATGTGTGGGCACTGGGCCACGGGTTCTTGCCGCGGGGCTACAATTTCTAAGACTGGCTCCCCTAGGAAGCCAAAAAGACCGGCAGCCTTAATTCGCAGAGGGAATGGGCAAGTTTCAAATCAAACCGGGGATTGTTCGGGGTTCCTCGTTTCCAAGTATCGGCCAACCCGGGATTACTTAAGATTAATCAAAGGCAGGTTTTATGGTCATCAAGCTAATCCTTTTAGCTCCGCCTGTCAAGATGATTTTTGTCATTGCCCCCAGAATTTAGTCACCAGAACAAAAAACCTTAGCTTAACCGCGACCCCCGGCCAAGTATAATGAATGCATCAATGATGCCAGGTCCGGGCCGGGTTATGGAGCCGCCCCTTTTTCCCGTTTCGGGTCCAAGAGGTGCTGCAGCTCCCGCCAGAGAGCCGCCACCTGGCTGCGGGTATCCTTGACCGAGCCGCGATTGTCCACCACGGCGTCGGCCCGGGCGGCCTTGTCAGCCAGGGGGGCCTGGGCCTGAAGCATGCCGCTGATCTCCAGGGCGCCGCGGCCGTCCCGTTCCTGCAGACGCCGCACCTGGTCTTCCGGAGCGGCCGCCACCACGATGACCCGGTCATAGGCCGTCTCGAGCCCGGCCTCATAGAGCAGGGGCACCTCTACCAGCACCAGTCCGGTCCCCCGGCGCGCCAGCTCCCGGAAGCGCTTTTTCAATTCCCGGGCCACCCTGGGGTGGACGATGTCGTTGAGACGCTGGCGGGCTTGGGAGTCTGAGAAGACCAGCCGGGCCACCCTGGCGCGGTCGAGCTCACCGTCCGGCTGGAAGCACTCCGGACCCAGGAAGCGGCGCAGCTCCCGCCAGGCGGGCCGGCCCACGGCCACCGCCTGCCGGGCGGCGGCGTCGGCGTCCAGGACCTCGGCCCCCAACTCCCGAAATATGCGGGCCACGGTGCTCTTGCCGCTCCCTGCCCCTCCGGTGATGGCGATTTTCAGCATATTTTTCGTAGGGTGCGTCTCACGCACCCAAAGCGGCGCGTAAGACGCGCCCTACATATGCTTGTGCAATTATTTTCCGGGGTCACCTGAAAAGCTTTGAGCGCGGTTTGGAGCGATCCATCACTGTCAATCAATAAAACCTTTTTTTAAATTGCAAGCTTGTTGATTTGTGGGCTAAAAGCAGTTTCAAAGCGAATCATGGTACTTACCATAATCTCTTGTATTTTGGGCCACTTCTGTTCTTCGTCCAGGTATCCGCCTTCGGCTATTGTCTTTTTTATTCTGCAAGCGCGTTTTCCTTCAAGTTTCTCCCATTCTAAAGGTCCATCGAATACTTCATCGATCTCTTTTTTGAAAGTCATTAATTTATCGAAAATATTTTCGTTTTCTTCTTGTGAATCCTTACCTCTATCAATGTATAGTTCAACAGTGGAGTGATGCTTAGTAATGCTATAACAGTATGTGAGGCCGCGGCTTCCTGCATTTATCCCCACCCACCCACCTTGAGGCGGAGATATTTTCGCATGTAAATCGGTCTGTGTTTTGGCGTACCCTAAAAGCTGGGTCCAAAATCTTTGTCGTATTATCTGCTTCTCAGAAATTTCCTCATCTACTGTGCCGGTTTCTGTCTTTCTTGCCTTATCAAGAGCCCCTTTAAGTGTATCGCTGACCACTTCATTTACATACTGTTTAAATGCGGCTGAAACGATAGGAGAAAGCCGCTCAAACTGTAGCTTGGTAACGACCCCTTCAAATGAGGTCTTTTTTATAAAAAACCTTAAAAATTCTTCTTCCGCTTCCTTAAATTGTCTTTTAAAATATCGTTTTAATTCACTCGTATATTTCAATTCGATAGCCGCTGACAATATCTTTTCCCTATTGAAGTAGTCCTTATGATATTTTTTTATTTCAGCAATTTCAGAATCCCTTATAGATTGAACAAGGTCAACTATGAGAAATGCATTAGTATCCATAATATTTGTTTTACCT
This sequence comes from Desulfobaccales bacterium, assembly GCA_052326585.1. Taxonomy (GTDB): domain Bacteria; phylum Desulfobacterota; class Desulfobaccia; order Desulfobaccales; family 0-14-0-80-60-11; genus JAPLJC01. Next base: position 92,095 of record JBKQLU010000023.1, read on the forward strand.
AAATCACTAAAAAATTGATATTGGATACCATTTGTTAGAATGGCAATCTTTGCTTCCGTGACTCCAAAATATCTCAATAGTTGATTCATGCTTTGCGCATCTAGATTTGTTCTGGCACTTTTTACTTCTATCAATACGGCTGGCTGGTTGTTTATTGCGACTGCGTAATCTACTTTTTCGCCTTTTTTAGTACCAATATCAGCAGTAAATTCAGGAATTAGTTCAGTTGGGTCGAATATATTATATCCTAATACTTGAAGAAATGGCAAAACCATTGCACTTTTTGTTGCTTCTTCGGTTGAGACATAATCCTTGTTCTTGTTTAATAACACAATTAATTGTCTGACCTGTTCTGCAAAATCCATTTTGCGCCTCCGATCAGCTATATATTGATAAACATGAGACCAATTCTAAAAGAAGCCTTAATCAATTTAAGAATGTTGTCAAGCTTTTTTTATCTGCACTTTTTTCACAAGAAAAATGTAAGGTGGGCGGTGCCCACCCTACATTTAAATATTGTCTAATGCGTCTAGCACCGCCTGAAAATCCTCCGGCAGCGGCGCTTCCCAGCTTAAGCGCGCAGCGCTGCGGGGATGGGTCACAGTCAGGCGCCAGGCGTGCAGGAGCTGGCGGCGCACCAAGGGCTTAAGGTCTTGTAAGTATGGATTGCCCTTGAGGCGGCTCGCCCCGCCGCCGTAGGTGGCGTCCCCCAGAACCGGATGGCCCTCCGAGGCCAGATGGACCCGCAACTGATGAGTGCGGCCGGTCTCCGGGGCCAATTCCAGAAGGGTCAGGGGGCCGGGAAACTCCCGGCGCACCCGCCAGCGGGTGGCCGCGGCCCGGCCCCGGCGCGGCCGGACGCTCATGCGCTGGCGGACCGTCGGGTGGCGGCCGATCTCCTTGTCGATCCGTCCCTCGGCCTCGGGCAGGCGGCCCCAGACCAGGGCCAGATATCTCTTCTCGATTTCCCGGGCCGCGAACTGGCTCACCAGGGAGGCGTGGGCCAGGGCAGTTTTGGCCACCACCATGAGGCCGCTGGTGTCCTTATCCAGGCGGTGCACCAGGCCGGGGCGGCTCACCTCGCCGATTTCCTGAAGCGCCGGGCAGTGGTGCAGGAGGGCGTTCAACAGGGTGCCGTGCTGGCGGCCGGCCCCGGGATGGACCACCAGCCCCGGAGGCTTAATGAGCGTCAGCAGGTCCCGGTCCTCATAGAGGATTTCCAGGGCCAGGGGCTCGGGGCTGAGGGGGCTGGGCGCAGGCTTCGGCACCCTTACGCTGACCGCTTCTCCAGCCCGCACCCGGTGGGAGGCGGGTTTTGCTCCCCCGTTGACCTCAACCAGCCCGGCCTTGAGAAGTTTTTGCAAGCGGGCCCGGGACCAACCCAGGGTCTGGGCCAGAAAGCGGTCCAGGCGGGCGCCGGCCTGCTCCGGCGCCACCACCTGCTTCAGGATTTGCGGTTCACTGAGGTCTATGGCAATTGCCAGGATCAGAAGGAATTGGCGGGGTTAGGCCCATCCTACCCCGGGATAGCGAGAACCTTGGGAAAGTCCACTTACCTGTCATTCTGAGGGAGCGGAGCGACCGAAGAATCTAGATCCTTCGCTGCGCTCAGGATGACAAAATAGCCTTTCGCAGAGATTTCATAACCTCAATCTTAAACTGCAAATGACCGCGGCTTGCTACAATCACACCTTGCGCCCGTGGCTGTTCTTGATCTCGGAAAAGATCATCCGGCCGGCGGTGGTCTGCAAGACGCTGGTGACCGCGACTTCCACCTCTTTGCCGATATAGCGGCGGGCGTTCTCGATGACCACCATGGTGCCGTCGTCCAGGTAGGCGACTCCCTGGCCCTGGGATTTGCCCTCCCGGAGAATCTGCACCTGCATGCTTTCCCCCGGCAGCACCGCGGGTTTCATGGCGTTGGCCAACTGGTTGATGTTGAGGACCTCCAGCCCCTGCAGTTCCGCCACCTTGTGCAGGTTGAAATCATTGGTGAGGATTTTGGCATGCAGTTTCAAGCCCAGGCCCACCAGCTTGGAATCCGCCCCCGCGGCATTGGGGATGTCGTCGTCAATAAACTCCACCCGGAGGTGATTTTGCTGTTGCAGGCGTTTCAAAATGTCCAGGCCGCGGCGGCCCCGGGTGCGCCGCATATCATCAGAGGAATCGGCGACGTATTGCAGTTCCTCCAGGATGAATTTCGGCACGAGGAGGGTGCCTTCCACGAAGCCGGTATCGGTGATGTCGGCGATGCGGCCGTCGATGATGACGCTGGTATCCAGAATCTTCATAGGCAGGCGCGGGGCCGGCTTGCCACCGGGCTCCAGGAAATAGGGGGTGCTGATCTCCGACATCTTCTTGCCACCCAGCACCAGGCCGATATACCCGAAGATGGCCGAGAAAAAGATATATAAAGGAATCTGTAGGTTAGGTAGCTCGAGGTATTTATCGAAGGGATAGCTGGCCAGTTTGCCGATGCCCAAGCCCACAAACAACCCGAGGGTGCTGCCCAGGATAGTCATCAGGGGGATGCGCTTGATCAATTGTTCCAGGGCCATGGTGATGAAGGCCACCGCCAGGCCGGCGACACCCCCCACCCAGCCGGCCCACCAGAGATGGCCGAACTGGGGGATCTGGGAGGCGATGAGGTAGCCGCTCACCGCACAAATTATCCCCAGGATGGTCCCGGTGACTGCCTTTTGTAACACTTAGCCTTCACCCCCTGCCAGCGGAGACGTGACGGGCGGGAATTTCTTTAAGATGAACCCAACAGATTTGCTGCGGAGGTCCCGGCGGCTGCCGGTGCGAGGGCAAAGTAGGCCCCATATTAATAACGGTTAACAGTCTGAACAGTTAAAGATTGCTGACATGCTGTCGGCAGGGTGGCCAGTTTAGGAATTAACCCAACAACTCTTGCAGTCGGGCCTCAATTTCCGTTTCATCCTTGTGATGCGCCAGGGAAAGCTCTTTGATTAATAGATTCCTGGCGGTATCCAGCATCTTGCGCTCCCCGAAGGAGAGATCTTTTTCGGCCTTGAGGAGGGTAAGGTCCCGCAATACTTCCGCCACCTGAAAAGGGGAGCCGGTCTTGATTTTGTCCATGTAGTCCCGGTAGCGGCGGTTCCAGGTCTGGTTGCTGAGACGGGAGGGGCGGGAGCTCAGGATTTCGTAAACCTGGTCCACCGCCTCATTGTCGATCACGTCCCTGAGGCCGATGTTTCTGGCGTTATTGGTGGGGATCATTATGATCATATCGGAGTCCAACAGACGCATAATGTAGAATTGTGCCGGTGTTCCTGAGATCTCCCGGTCTTGGACCGATTCGATTCTTCCTACTCCGTGAGCGGGGTATACGGCCAACTGGCCTACTTGGAACATCCTATCCACCTCCTTTCACAACTCTCTTTTATCACAATGGTTCCCAAAAAGCAACGCCCCCCGGCCATCGGGCGCAGCACTGGAGGCGGAACAGCAGGATATGGCCATACCGCACCAGAAAATCCCGGTCCTGTCTCACCTACGTTAGCCACGAACCGGCAGGATTTCAAGGTGAGCCGCGGGACCGCCTGAAGATAGTCCAGTTTTCGCCTGGGGGCAGGAAAGGATGGCTTTTACGGGAACCGTCTTTAGGCCGCTTGGCGCCGGGGCAGCCCTAAACCGGGGAATAATAGACGCCTTTGCGGGTCTCCCGGACTCCACCGGCCCCCGGGGGAGCAAGGCGGCAACCTTCCTTCCCGGGTTCTCTGGCGGCGGCAATCGACGTGCCCGACAAGCAGAGGCGACAGGCCAGCTCCGGGGTCTTTAAAGAGGCTGGGGCCGGAATGAGTTGATTACGAGGTTATTTGCCTTCGTTGATGCGGTTGCGCAGTACACCGGAGGTTTTGAAGACCACTACCTTGCGGGCCCTGAGGATTAGATTTTCCTTGGTCTGCGGGTTCCGGCCCCGGCGGGCGTTCTTCTGCCTCACCGAGAACTTGCCGAAGCCGCTGATGAGCAGATCTTCGCTGCGAGCCAGGGATTCTTTCATGATGTCCAGGACCTTTTCCACCGCGGCGCGAGACTCCTGCTTACTCAAACCGACTTGGGTCTGTAAGCGGCTGATCAACTTTTCCTTGGTAAGGGCCATGAGATCTCCCCTGCGGCTGTCCGCGGTAACTACTTTGATTTATTATGAATAAAATAATTTGGCTGTCAAGCCTTTTTTTCTCAGTTCACACCGGTGAAACGATCCCTTTGTTCTCGGGCCCCGGGGACCGGCGAATACCGAACTGGAGGGCCCGGAAGTGGCAAGCGTCCAGGCATTTCAGGCACATGATGCATTCCGGGCTGTCGAATTCCTCGGTCGGTTTGACGCCGGTAGGGCATTTACGGGCGCAGGCCCCGCATTCCACGCAATTGCCTTCGATGAACTCCAGGTGCACCAGGGTCATGCGGGTGAAGAGACTGTAAAATGCCCCCAGGGGACAGAGCATGCGGCAAAAGGGCCGGCTGATGAAGACCATCAGGATCAGCAAGAGCGTCAAGATGGTAACCTTATTCCAGAAATAAAAACCCAGAGTGGTCCAGAGACTGGGTTTCAGCAAGATCATGGGCAGCGCCCCTTCCAGGGTCCCCGCCGGGCACAGCAGCTTGCAAAACCAGGGGGCTCCCAGGCCGGCTTTGTCCACCAGCACCAGGGGCAGGATCACCACCAGGATCGTCAGGACCCCGTACTTCACCCAGCGCAGCGGCTCCCACAAGGAAAACTTGCGCACCGGGATTTTGTGGATCAAGTCCTGGATGAAGCCGAAGGGGCAGATCCAGCCGCAGGGGAGGCGGCCTACCATGGTGCCGATGAAGCCGAGATAGCCCACCACGATGAGCCCCGGGTGCGGGAAGGCGCCCGGGGCCCGGTAACGGATGGCGGCCAGGAAGTTCTGGAAGGCGCCCACCGGGCAGGAGAGCAGGGCCCCGGGGCAGGAGTAACAGTTAAGCCCTGGATGGCACACCGCCTTCAGAGGCCCCTGATAGATCACCGGGCCGCCGAAGGGGAAGAGAAGATAGGCGTTGGTCCCGAAGGCCACCAGGGTCTGGACCAGGGTCCGCAATCTGACCATTAACCCACCCCGATGCAGGACAGGCAAATAGTATTGCCGGTGTTATTGAGAAAAGCCGGCTCGCCGCTGTTGAGCCCCCAGATGAAGAGCAGGGTGAAGATGATGATGAGCCAGACGGCTTTCTTAGGCATGACCCCTCCGGAAGAGCCCGCTGCTTGCCAGCGGGCGGACGGAATGACCTCCTGACTGCCATCTTTAATTATAATCACTGGCGGGGCGCTGGGTAAGATTTTTTATCCAGGCGGGGACACTTTTCTCAAAAATATCAAAACGGAATTGGTGGGCAGTGCGAATTGGTGGGCAGTGGACACCCTACGCGATTGCTTTCCGCTTTGAACTTTGAACTTTGAACTTGGTCCTGGCCTCTTGCCTCAGCAGCCGCCAGGGATTATCTTGCAGCTATCCTTCGGGTTTTGCTGGAGACGGCCATGGGTAAGACGGCGCTGATCGTCGCGGACATGCTCAATGATTTTCTCGACCCCAAAGGTTCCCTGTATGTGGGGGCCAGCGGCCGGGAGATCATCCCCTTCGTGGCCCGGAAGGTTGAGGAGACCCGCCGCCAGGGCGGGTTGGTGATCTTCGTCTGCGACGCCCATGGACCGGACGACCGCGAATTTAAATACTTTGGCGCCCACGCCCTGCGGGGCTCCTGGGGCGGCCGGGTCATCCCGGAGCTGCCGCTTGAGCCCGGGGATCTCCGGGTGGAGAAGACCCGCTACAGCGCCTTTTCCAGCAGCAACCTGGATGAGATCCTGAAAAGAGAGCAGGTGGAGCGGGTGGAAGTGGTGGGGGTGTGCACCTCCATCTGCGTCATGGAGACGGTCAAGGAACTCTTCGACCGGGATATCCCGGCGCTGGTCTACCGGCAAGGGGTGGCCGACTTCGACCCCGAGGCCCATGCCTTTGCCCTGAAGCACATAGAACGGATCTTCGGGGCCAAAGTGGTATGAGAATCCTTAACAGCTATGATCTGGGCCGCCTGGGACACCGAATCTTTACTCCGGTTCTCCCTGACAAAAGCCGCAGCACTGGCAAATCGCCGGCCGGCAGGCGAATCCGGCAGTCCGCAGCCGCGGCCTTGCGGGCGTGGCACCATCATGGGCGGAATCGCCGGCTTACTTCCCGATTATCGCCCTTGCGGTCAAAGCGGTGACTATCCCGTAGGGCAGATTTACCAGCACCAGGTAGACTGGGAACATCGGCCCGCCAAGCCGAAGCCCGAAATACCCCGCGCCGGCCATCGGCAAGAAGATGAGAAACAGAGCCAGCACCGGCGCCAGGAAGTAGAGAAGACCGAAGAGGTAGAGCTGCTTCCAGGCACTCCTTATAAAGAGCCCGAACGGGATACCCCACAGCCCCGCCCAGAAGAGCGGCTTGTATATATCCGGCGATTTCATGGAGACCGGGGCCTTCACCCCGAATGCCGCGCTAAGCCCCAACCCAAACAGGACCTGGGAGAAAAGGACCACGGCCAGTCCGCCTATAACCCCCGCCGCGAAGCAGATTGCCACCCGCTGTATCGGGGTCAAATCCCTTACCATCATCTTCCCACCCTCCTTAGGTTAATTATGCCACACATGAGCTGTGCCTATGGTGGTGGCGCACAGCCGGCCTAAACGCGTGTGGCTTTAAACCCGCATGAGCTTATCGAAGCGACCGTCCTGTGCCATTTACCAGCGGCCGAAATGAGCGCCGCCATCGACGTAGAGGATGTGACCAGTGACCGTCGCGGCGTCGGTCAGGTACATGACCGCATCGGTGATGTCCCTGACCGTGGAAGGCCGGCCCATCGGCGACAGGCTCTCCAGGACATCCTGCGGAGTGTCCCGGTGCAGCGGCGTGTAGACCGCGCCGGGCGCCACGGCGTTCACGCGGATGCCGTTTTTTGCGTACTCCATGGCGAGGTGCTGGGTGACCGTCTCAAGACCGCCTTTGGTGATCATCGGCACTGCCGCCGGGACGCCCCGGATCGGGTTGCGAGCCAGGGCCGCCGTGATAGTGACGATGCTGCCGCCGGTCTTCTGCGTCAACATTTGCTTGATGGAGAGTTGGGTGAGGTACAGGAAGCCCTCGAGGTTGGTCGCGACGAGTGACTTGAAGTCTTGGGCGGTGTAGTCCGTGAACGGCTTGGTGAAGAAGATGCCGGCGTTATTGACCAGTACGTCGATCGACTGGAAGCGGGACAGCGCCGTCGCGACGATCCTGGCGGCAGTGGCCGGCTCGCCGATGTCGCCGTCCACCAGGGCGACGCGGTTGGAAGCCGCGATTTCGGTCGATTGGGTCACCTTCCGGGAACTGGCCACGACGTTGAAACCCCGTTCGACAAACGCCTTCACAATTCCCGCGCCGATCCCCTGCGAAGCTCCGGTCACTATGGCGGTCTGCTCTGGGCTGCTCATGGCTGCTCACCTCTACGGTGCTTAATCTCTAGCGGCCCGACCTGCCCGAGCCTGAGATCAACGGAGGGTGAGGGGTCCGGGGCCTGGAAGGAGAGGGCATTATAGAATGCCTATAAGGTAGGGGCTAAGATCACCCTGTCAAGGGAACCCGCCCAGGGCGGGAATGCAAGGGAAATCAGGCACTCCTGAGGGTTCGGCGCAGAATCGCGGCTAACTTGCCAGGATCGCCAAGTATCCCCGGGCTGGGCAAAATTCCAGCTATGATTTGGATATGGGAAATTTAGAGGTGGTCGATAGGTCCAGAATCCTAGCAGCTCTGGAAACTTCTCAGAATTTTTTTAATAGATATACCACCTCAAGTAAGGGATACCCACAACCAGAAAAACTACCAGAAAAATCAATCCGAATATCAGCCCCAATCTCCAGAAATCTTTAGCCGGCACATACCCGCTCCCATAGTAGATAGGGCTCGGTCCCGTGGCATAAGGAGTCAGAATACCCATCATCCCCAGCGTATAACAGAGAAGCATGGCAAGCAGTTTTATGGGCATCCCGGGGACCACCATGGCAGTGGCCAAAAATACCGGGAGCAAGGCGCTGGTGTGTCCTGTAAGACTGGCAAACATATAATGGACCAAGAAAAAGATGGCAACAAACAAGACTACCATCCACATGATCGGTATGCCCTTCATGGCCTCTGCCGTGAGGGCGGAAAACCATTTGAGGAAGCCAACGAGCCTCAGGCCATCAGCCAGGGTAACCAGGGTGGCAAACCATACCAGGACATTCCAGGCTTGCTTGTGAGCCAATATATCGCTCCACTTGATGATACCCACCACAATCATGAGCGAGAAGACCATCAGGGCTACCGTCGTCGCATCGAACCAGCTTCCGCCAAAGATCCACAGTACCAGCGCAATGAACGCCAGACCTGCCATGGTTAGCTCATTCCGGGCAACTTTACCCATTTTCGCCAGCTCAGCGCGGGCCCAGGAAGGGACATTCTCGCTCGATTTTATCTCCGGTGGATAAATCTTATAGACCAGATAAGGGAGGAATATGAGAAGCAAGGCGCCTACCGGCAGAAACCCCAAAAACCATTCCCGCCAGGTAATGCTCACCTTTACTGTTTTACTCACCAATTCTAAAGCCATTAGGTTCGGAGCCAGTCCGGTGAGAAACATGGAACTGGTGACGCAGGTAGTAGCCAAGGCAGTCCACATGATATAAGAGCCAATCTTTCGGGAGGTCTCCCCTGGAGCTGACCCGTACAATTTCGGGATGTTTTCGATGATAGGATAGATGGTTCCGCCGCTGCGTGCCGTATTGGACGGGATGAAAGGAGCCAGGACGAGGTCTGACAGGGCAATTGCATAACCGAGCCCCAAGGTTTTCTTCCCGAGGTGCTTCACCAGAAAAAGGGCAATGCGGCGGCCCAGACCGGTTTTTTCATAACCCAAGGCAAACATGTAAGCCACAAAGATCAACCAGACAGTGCCATTGGAAAACCCGGAAAGAGCCCACTTGACAGCGTCACCCGGGTTAGTGGAGACTAGCTGTAAAGCGGCCGCGAGTGTCACACCGATCATGCCTATCGCCGCGGCCGGTATCGGTTCCAGCAGCACCCCCAAAATGACCCCCACAAATAACGCAAAATAATACCAGGCATGAGGCTGTAAACCCTGGGGAACAGGGATCAACATCAGGAGGATCCAGACAATTACTGGCAGCAGCGCATTTCTAAGCAATTTTCTGTCCATGCTGATTTACCCCCTTCCTATGGTGGCTAGTAGTCCCGCGGCCTTGAACATTTGCTAATCTTCCCACATTTCCCGGCAGTCAGGCGATCTATGGTCTAAGCGGCGCGACCTGCCCCGTTTCACCACGCCTAGCCGTTGTCGGCCCGGATCGCCGCGATCACCGCGTCGGTGACCTGGCGCGTGGTCGCGGTGCCGCCGAGGTCGGGCGTGTGCAGCGAGGCCGCGGCGGTCACCTGCTCGACCGCCCGCATCAGCCGGCCGGAAGCCGCCTTCTCGCCCAGATGATCCAGCATCAGGCAGGCAGTCCAGAAGGTTCCGATGGGGTTGGCGATGCCCTTGCCAGCGATGTCGAAGGCCGAGCCGTGAATCGGTTCGAACATGGACGGGAACCGGCGCTCGGGGTTGAGGTTGGCGGTGGGCGCCATGCCGGGCGAACCGGCCAGGGCCGCAGCCAGATCGGACAGAATGTCGGCGTGGAGGTTGGTCGCCACGATAGTGTCAAGCGTTTCCGGCTTTAAGGTCATCCGCATGGTTATGGCGTCGACCAGCATCTTGTCCCAGGTCACGTCGGGGAACTCGGCCGCGACCTCGGCGGCGATCTCGTCCCACATCACCATGCCGTGGCGCTGGGCATTGGACTTGGTGACCACGGTCAGCAACCGGCGCGGCCGGGAACGGGCGAGTGCGAAGGCGAAGCGCATGATGCGGCTGACGCCGGACCGGGTGAAAATGGCCACCTCGGTGGCGACCTCCTCGGGAAAGCCTCGATGGGAACGCCCGCCTTGCCCGGCATACTCGCCCTCGGAATTTTCGCGCACGATAACCCAGTCCAGATCCCTGGGCTGGACCCCTCCCAGTGGGCTCTTGATGCCGGGGAGGATGCGGGTGGGGCGGACATTGGCATACTGGTCGAACGGCTGGCAGATGTTGAGGCGCAGCCCCCACAGCGTGATGTGGTCGGGCAGGTCGGGGACGCCAACCGCGCCGAATAAGATGGCGTCGAATTTCTTCAGCGACTCGCGGCCAGCCTCCGGCATCATGACGCCGTGCTTCTTGTAGTAGTCCGATCCCCAGTCGAAGGACTCGACGTGCAGGCGGAAGCCGCCGTCGCGCTGGGCGAGGGCAGCGAGAACTTCGAGGCCGGCAGGCACAACTTCCTTGCCGATGCCGTCACCCGGGATGGCGGCGATCTTGAATTCACGCATGACCTGTCTCCCTGGACTCGATTTGACCTGTATCACAAAAGCGCAATTTCCAGGACCTTACCAACCTAATGATATCGATGTGTTCTCTATCGGATGCTCAGATCGAAAAATGGTCTTGGGGACCTCCCTGCCTCGCTGTGAATTCCCCAACGGTGCCATTCGCCAGCCGACTCCTCTCAGCGGCGGCATGATAGCACAAATTTGGCTGGAAGGCCACTATACCTTGTTTGAACAGACCAAACCCGCACCGGCCGTATAACCTGCTTCCGGGGAACGCGGCCTTGATAACCTGGAGGGGGCGGCAGGAGATAAGGTTCGCAGTCAGAGATGGAATAATGCTAATGGCGGGATGCGCCCGGTGGCAGAGGTTTTAACCCTGCGCTACTTAACTCCCACCCTGCGGGCTGAAGCACCTAGAGCGGATCTTCGGTGCCCAGGTGGTATGAGAAGATAGCATCCAGCGATCTGCACACCAGACGGCAGAAAAAAAGTGCATAGATCTAGCGGAGATCTTGCATTTGGATAATGCCGCAGTTCAGCAGCGCGGGGTTAGGCGCTGATTTCGTTCTCGCGCCTGCACAGGCAGGCCACCGTTCCCAAGGCTCGGGTTAAGGCTTAAGTGTAGCAGTGAGGAAGTCCTTGACTGCCTTTCTGGCCTCCGTAGTCGCCTTTTCGTCGTAAGCAACCGTCGGCCCGTATTCTACGCAGGGGTCGGCGTAAGTGAAAGGCTGTTTGGTTTTGATATTGATGATCACACCGTTCTCTGCCTCTGCCAATTGGCAGCTTCTGAACGTCTGGGCTCTCTCAAGCTTTTGGGGCGTCTTATAGGCCCGACCATCGAATAAATGTCCTACGCCGGCATATTCAGTAAGCTGGACATCCTTGCCCTTCGCCTTCAGCCGCTCAACGTAGGCGCGAATCGGCGCAACCGGGTCGTAGTTATCGGCGCTGCCACTAAAGATCCGGATCGGCTTGTCCGCCACGTCCTCGTCGTCGCGGTAGACCGTGAAACACGGCGGGTAGAAGACGATGTAGGCTGCAAACTCCCGATCCGCAGGACCGTATAGGCGCTGAAATCGCTTCAGGCTGGCGCGGAGAGTAGCCTCGCCACCCCGGGAAAATCCCATAAGTGCAATCCGCGTGGGATCGATCCTTGGGTGTCTCGCCAGGACATCGAGGGCGCGATAAGCATCGACGATCATATTGAGCCGTCCAAGTTGTGACTGATCGAAGTTGGTATTAACGAGGCCGCGCCCGGTGAAGCTGTCGAGAACGAAGGTTGCCACCCCCATTGCATTGAGATACTGTTCCCAATCCAGGACGTTACCTCCCACTCCGCCCGAGCCATGGAGTAGGACGACTGCCGGCAGGCGATCATTTCCCGGGCGAGGCAGGCGAAGCTCGCCCGCGATGGTGACTGGTTTGCCTTCCTTGCTACCGGTCAGGAATTCCTGATCCGTCAACGTCATGGACTGAAACGAGTGAATCTCCATACGCGCGACCGGCGCCGGTAGGGCTTGGGGCTCTGCTGTCTCGGCCTTTTCCGGCGGGGCGGCCTGTTTAGCGGGGGCTTTCACTTCCTGCCGGCCGCAGGCAAGCACCAAACTCAACATTCCTGCGATTAACAGGATTCCCAATCTTTTCATTCTGTGTACCTCCCCGGCCGGAGCCTGTTATGGAAACAGAAAACCGAGCTGCACCCTCAGGGCATCCCGGCTATTTCATTAACAAGGATCATTGCACCCCTCCTGGCGGTAGGGGTAGGTTCATCAAGGTGCCGCAATACTGGCATACCTAAAGGTCCGATGTCAAGGGTGGGAAGGGGGGAAATATTTCTTAGAGTTCGCTGATAACTTGCCAAACTTAGCTTGTTATGTTCATAAAAGGGCCGTCTGGGTCGCCCAACCTCTACTCCGGTTCTCCCTGGCAGATGCCGCAGCGCCGGCAGACCGCCGGCCGGCAGGCCGGGGTCTCCCGGGCCTCCAGGGCCCGCTGGTATTCCTCCCAGAGGTAGTCTTTCTGGAGTCCGTGGTCGATGAAGTCCCAGGGGAAGAGCTCGCCTATGGGGCGGGGTCTAAGGGTGAAGAAGTCCGGGTTGACGGGGCTTTCCCGGAAGGCCTGGCTCCAGCCGCGGCTCTGGGCAGCCAGCAGCAACTCCCCCACCCGGCGGTCGCCCCGGGCCAACAGGGCCTGGACATAGGCCCATTTGGGCAGGTCGGTGTGGACCCGCACCTCCTTGACGCCGTGAAACGCACGGGCTACCAGGCGGAGGCGCTTTTTCAACTCCGCCACCTCCAGAAACGGCGCCCACTGGAAGGGGGTGAAGGGCTTGGGGACGAAGGAGGAGAGGCTCAGGGTGATGAGGCCCAGGTGGCGCTTGCCACGGCTGTCCTTCTTGACGCGGTGTTCCAGGAAGCGGACCAGCCGGGGGATTTCGGCCACCTCCTCCAGGGTCTCGGTGGGCAGGCCCACCATGAAATAGAGGCGCAGCTGCGGGATGCCGGCCCGGCTCAGATTGACCGCGGCCTGGGCCAGATCTTCCTGGCTGAGGCCCTTATTGATCACCTGGCGCAAGCGCTCGCTGCCGGCCTCCGGGGCCAGGGCGACGCTGCGCACCCCGCCCCGGGCCAGGAGTTGGAAAAGTTCCAGGTCGGCGGAGTCGGCCCGGAGCGAACTGATCCCCAGGTCGCCGCCCGCGGCCAGGATCTTCTGGCACAGTTCCTTGACCGCGGGGTGGTCGCTGACCGCAGCCCCAATTAGGCCCACCTTGCGTTTTTCCAGCAGGCCCCGTTCCACCTGGGTCCAGAGGTCCTCCAGCGGCCGCTCCCGGGGTGGGCGGTAGACATAGCCGGCGGCGCAGAAGCGGCAGCCCCGGGAGCAGCCGCGGCCGGTCTCCACCAGAAACATCTCACCCCATTCGCTCTGGGGCGCCAGGAGGTGGCTGTGGGTGGGATGCGCAGCCAGTTCCGGCAGGTGCGGGGCCTGCACCCGGGGAGGATAGCCCGGCTCAGGATCGAACGCCACCAGGGGGCCGTCCGGGTGGTAGCGGGGCCGGTAGCCGGCGGGCACGTAAGTACCGGGGATGGTTTGGGCCAAATCCCGCAGCAGCAGGGGGCGCGGCTGCTCCGGCTGCCCCTCCGCCAAAAACAGGAAGAAGGGGACCGCCCCGGCCTCCCCCTCCCCCAGGAAAAAGGCATCTACGAAGGGCGCCAGGGGCTCGGGGTTCAGAAAGGTGGCCACGCCTCCGGCCAGGACCAGGGGGTCGGTGGGACGGCGCGCCGCGGCCAGCAGGGGTACCCCGGCGCCTTCCAGGATTTGCAGGACGTAAGGGTAGTCGGCTTCAAAGGAGATGGAAAAGGCCAGGGCGGCGAAGTCTGACAAGGGCCGCTGCGACTCCAGGCTGAGAATGGGGGTGCGGGTGCGCTGGTGTTCCCGCCAATCCTCCGGGCTGGGGAGAAAGGCGCGCTCGCAGTGGAGGCCGGCGGTGTCATTGAGCAGCCGGTAAATGGTCTGAAAGCCCAGGTTGCCCATGGCCACCGGGTAGATCTGGGGGTAGATCAGGGCCACGGGCCAGCGGGCCCCCCAGTTGCGCAGCACGGCGCCGCGTTCCTGGGCCAGGATTTTTTTCAGGCGGGATTTGATCTTGGCGGACATAGCGCTGAGCGCAGCAGGTCTGGAGATGGCGGGCCGGGTCCACCCGACAAGACTAAAAATCGATGATAAACAAAGGGGCGTGATAAATCACGCCCCGCCGAAAACCGAAAACCGGAAACTGAAAACCGTATTTTCTCAGCCGTCCTTCCTCAGGAAAGCGGGAATGTCCAGCTCGCTTTCCTCATATTGGAGGTCCGGGTGGACGATGTTCCGCTTGGCGCCCACTACCCCCAGATTGGCCGCGGGCCGGAGGTTGGACGGCCGCGCCTCGGGGTTGCGGGGCGACTCCGCAGTGCGCAGGATGGTGGGGATCTCCAGGTCTTCCGCCGGTTGGATCGACTGAGTCCAGACGGGCCGTTCTATCATTTCGGCGCGTTTGCCAATGCCGGTGGCGATCACCGTCACCCGGATCTCGTCGGCCAGGCCTTCATCGTAGACCAGACCCCACTTGATGATGGCGTCTTCGTGGGACTCCTCCTGGACGATGGCGCAGATCTCCCGGAGTTCCTCCATGGAGATGTCGGGGGCGGAGGTGATGTTGATGAGAATGCCCCGGGCGCCCCGAATGGAGATGTCTTCCAGGAGGGGGCTGGATATGGCTTTGTGGGCGGCATCCGCGGCCCGGTTGCCGCCGTTGGCGATGCCGGTGCCCATGAGGGCCATGCCCCGTTCCTTCATGACGGTGCGGACGTCGGCAAAGTCCACGTTGATGAAGCCGGGCACCATGATGAGGTCGGAGATGCCCCGTACTGCAAAGCCCAGGACTTCGTTGGCCATGCCGAAGACATCTTTGATGCGGGAGTTTTTGGAGCTGAGACTGAAGAGGCGGTCGTTGGGAATGGTGATGATGGTGTCCACCACCTTGCGCAGTTCCTCGACCCCGTTATCGGCCAGGCGCCGCTTCATCTTGCCCTCGAATTCAAAGGGTTTGCTCACCACGGCCACAGTGAGGGAACCCAATTCCCGGCTCAGGTCGGCCACCACGGGAGAGGCGCCGGTGCCGGTGCCGCCGCCCATGCCCGCGGCAATGAACACCATGTCGGCGCCCTGGAGCACCTGCTTGAGGCGTTCGCCCTCCTCCTCGGCCGCCTTACGGCCCACTTCCGGGTCGCCGCCGGCCCCCAGCCCCCGGGTGACCCCCGGGCCCAGTTGAATTTTTACCGGGGCCAAACTCCGTTCCAGCGCCTGGGCATCGGTGTTTGCGGCGATAAAATCCACCCCCATCATCTGGGAGGCGATCATGTCATTGATGGCATTGCCGCCGGCGCCGCCGATGCCTAACACCTTGATTTTGGCCGTCAATTCGTTGGGGACCAATTGAATCTTCATCCTGAACACCCCCTCAAGGCCATCATACCATTTTTGGAAGACTTATACCACTTCCCGGAACCATTTTTTGACCCGGCCCCAGAAACCGCGGGAGGATTGGCCGCCCGCCCAGCGCGCCGGCGGAACCCAGCGTCCGCTCTGGCGTTGGGCCTTCCGTTGCGTGTTAAAACCATGGAGCACCAGGCCCACGCCAGTGGCAAAAGAGGGGTCATGGATGACGTCGACGAGGCCGCCCACCCCCATGGGGTAACCGATGCGGGTGTGCATCTGGAAGACCTCGCCGGCCAACTCGGAAAGTCCGTCCACCAGGGAACTGCCGCCGGTAAGCACGGCGCCGGAGTGCAGGGGATGATTAAAGCGGGCTCGCTGGAGTTCTTTGCCCAGCAAGTTGATAATCTCCGCCACCCGCATATGGATGATTTCCGCCAGCCGGGCCCGGGGCAACTGCTGGGTATCCCGGCCCGTCAGTCCCGGAACCTCCAGCATTTCCGCGGGGTCGTTCAGGACATTGAGGCAGGAGCCGAATACCTTTTTAAGCTCCTCGGCGTTGTTGAGGGAGGTGGGTAGGCCCACGGCGATGTCGTTGGTGAGGTTGTTGCCCCCCACGGGCAGGACGAAGTTAGCCCGCAAGGCATTCTCGGCGAAGATGGACAGATCGGTGGTGCCGCCGCCGAAATCGATGAGGGCCACTCCCAGCTCTTTCTCTTCGTCGGTGAGCACCGCCTCCCCCGCCGCCAGGCTTTTCAGGGCGATCCCGGTGACCTCCAGGTTGGCCCGATTACAGCATTTGATGATGTTATTCAGGGCGGTAACCGCGCCGGTGACGATGTGGACCTTGCATTCGAGACGGACCCCGTGGATGCCCACCGGGTCCTTGATGCCGTCCTGGCCGTCAATCAAAAAATCCTGCACCAGGGTGTGGATCACCTCCCGGTCGGAGGGAATGGCCACGGTGCGGGCCGTTTCGATGACCCGATCCATGTCCGCCGGGGTCACTTCCCGATCCTTGATGGCAATGATCCCCTGGCTGTTGATCACCTTGGTCTGGCCGCCGCCGACGCTGGCATAAACCGAGCGGATTTCGCAGTCGGCCATGACTTGCGCCTCTTCCACGGCCTTGCGGATGGCCCGCACCGTATTTTCGATGTTGACCACCACCCCTTTGCGCAGGCCGCCGGCGGTTGGGGCGCATCCCAGGCCGACGATCTCCACCTGGTTTTCCCGCACTTCTCCCACCACCGCGCAGATCTTGGTGGTGCCGATATCCAGACCAACGATGAGCTCTTGGGGCACGTGAGTTATCCTATCGATCCTCGTCGGTCTCCTTCAGGTCGATGAGGACCCGCTGGGGATCATTGAGGTTGATGCGCCCGGTTCGGGACAGGTAGCCCTTTTGGGCCATCACCGGCAAAACCTGGGCGAATTTCTGCAGCTTTTCCGAATAGCCTTTAAAGCCGAGGTCCAGGGCCGCCCCCAGGCCGTTCACATAAAGGCTGAAGCCCCGATCCGGGTCCAGGTGCACCTCGGAGACGTTTTCCAGGTTGACCGGCGCCGGGGCCTTCTTGAGCACTTCCAGCAATTGAAAGGTCTGGGCCACCAGGGGCGGCAGCACCCCTTCCGGGTGTTGCAGATTCTCCGGTTTCAACCCGGTAATTACCGGGAAGTTGTGTGGATCCCCGGAGGCTAATGGGTGAAATAGACTTCCCTGGCGATCGAGGTAAAAGAGTTCTTCCCCCATCTGCACCAGGGCTACCGGCTCCCGCTCCTGGAGGCGCAGACGGAGCCGATCGGGCCATTTCCGGGTTACTTCGGCCCGGGCGATCCAGGGGTGGGCTTCCAGGGCCAGCTCCACCTGCCCCGGCCGCAGGGCCAGGAGGTTGGTTTCGGGACCCAATTTGGCCAGTTGCAGGATAACCTCGGGGGTGAGGCGCCGATTGCCTTCGATTTCGATGTTCTTGATATCTTTAATGCAAAAGTATGAACAAATCAAGAGTTGATGATAGAGGAGCACCAGTCCCAGGCAGACCCCGGCCAGGGCCGTGAGACCAAAGGTGAATACGGCCAGCCGCAGCCAGGACCTGGGGGAGCCGCCGCCCTGGGTCCGCCTGTAGCTGTTGCCCTGCCGCCTCCGGGGGATCAGGCCGGACTGCTTCAGCGGCTGCTGGTGCACCAGGCGGGAATGCCGCGGATTTTGAACCATGGCGGTTTTCCTTAGGGGCGAGCCTCCCCCGAGCCACCGGCCTTGCCGTTGAGTCGGGCCAGCAATTCTTCCCCAGTGGTCCAGATATCCCCGGCCCCCAGGGTGAGGACCAGGTCGCCCTCCTGCAGGTGCTTGAGTATGGCCGCGGCGAGTGCGCCCTTTTCTGCCACAAAGTGCACCGCGGGATGGCCGCTGCCACACACGCCTTCATAAACGGCCCGGCCCGAGACGCCAGCCCGGGGGGATTCACCGGCCGCGTAAATTTCGGTGATGAATACCAGCCCGGCCGGGGCAAAGATCGGGGTGAAATCCTCCAGGAGGGCCGCAGTGCGGCTGTAGCGGTGGGGCTGAAAGGCCACCACCAGGCGGCGTTCCGGGAAGGCCTGATTCAGGCCCGTCAGCGTCGCCGAGATTTCGGTGGGGTGATGCCCGTAGTCGTCGACCACCAGCACCCCCCCGGCTGTGCCCTTCACCTGGCAGCGCCGCTGGATCTGTCCCAGCCCCTTAAGCCCCTGGCGCCAAACCGGGAAGGCGAGTCCCAGGTTATGACCCACGGCACAGGCGGCCATGGCGTTGAGGACATAGTGGCTCCCAGCCAGGGGCACCATGACGCGGCCCAGCTCCCGCCCCCGATGCCACAGGCGGAAACGGCAGCCCAGACCCTGGGGCTCAGGTTCGGTAGCCCAAAAATCGGCCCCGGGCGCCAGGCCGTAAGTGGTGAGCTCGCCGGAAAAGTGAGGCAGCACCGGAGCAAGGTTGGGGTCGTCGGCCCAGGCCACCAGCTTGGCCTCCGGAGGCAGCTTTTGGAAATAGGCGGCGAAGGTCTCCTGGATATGGGCCAGGTCCCGATAGTGGTCCAGGTGCTCGCGGTCCAGGTTGGTGACCACGGTGATCTGGGGGGAGAGATAGGCGAAGGAGCCGTCGCTTTCGTCGGCCTCGGCTACAAAGCAGCCCCCCCGGCCCTGGACGGCGTTGGAGCCCAGGTGGTCCCACAAGGCCCCCACCAGCACGGTGGGATCGAGGCCGCCGGTCCTGAGAATGGCGGCCACCATGGCGGTGGTGGAGGTCTTGCCGTGGGACCCGGTGACGGCCACCTGGAAATGTCCCTCCATGAGCCGGGCCAGCAATTGCCCCCGGCGCAATACGGTGAGACCCTGGCCCCGGGCCGCGGCCAGCTCCGGATTGTCTTCCTTCACGGCGGTGGAGTGCACCACAGTGGCCCCGGCCGGCAACTGCTCAGGACGGTGGCCCTCATAAAACCTCAGGCCCAGGGTCTCCAGGCGGCGGGTCAGGGGCCCGGCCGCCAGGTCGGAGCCGCTCACCCGGTGGCCGCGGCGCACCAGGAGCTCCGCCAGCCCGCTCATGCCGATGCCGCCGACGCCGATGAAGTGATAGTTGGTCAGATTAGTCATAGTTAAGGAAGCAAATATAATACAAAGAATGGCGGGCAGTGCCCGCCCTACATTTTAATCAACTCCAGGCAGCCCCGGACGATCTCTTTGGCGGCGTCTGGCCTGGCCAGGCCGCGGGCGGCCTCCTCCATGCGGCCCAAGATATCGGGCGCCGAGATAAATTGTCTTATCTTACCAGCGAAAACAGCCCCGGTAAAATCTTTATTTAAAATGATCTCCGCGGCCCCGGCCTGCCCCAGGAAGCGGGCGTTGACCTCCTGGTGGTTGTTGGCCGCAAAGGGGTAGGGGACCAGCAGGGAGGCCCGGCCCACTGCGGCAATCTCCGCCAGGGTGGAGGCTCCGGCCCGGCAGACGATGAGGTGGGCCTGGTTCATCAAAGAGGCCATATCCCTGGAGAACCCCTCCACCTGGGCCGCAAACCCGGCGGCGCCATAGCCCGCGGCCACCTCGGTCAGGTCCGCTTCCCCGGTCAGATGGAGGAACCGGAGCCGCTCCTTCAGGTCGGCCAGCTCCGGAAGCGCGGCCAGGACTTCCAGGTTCAGGCGCCGGGCCCCCTGGCTGCCGCCGGTGATCAACACCGTGAAGGGGGTTTCCGGCCGTGGCGGCCTGGCCTGGAAAAACTCCTCCCGGGCCGGGTTGCCGGTCCAGATCGCCAGGTTACGGGGGAACTGCCCCAGGGAGGCGGGAAAGGAGACGAAGACCCGCTGCGCCAGATGAGCCAGGCCGCGGTTGGTGAAGCCTGGAAGTCCATTCTGCTCGTGCAGGGCCAGGGGAATCTTCAGAGACCGGGCTGCCAGGCCCACGGGGCCGGAGGTATAGCCGCCCATGCCCAGCACCAGGTGGGGGCGGAGGGCTTGCAGACGGGCCCGGGCCGTAAGGACGCTCCCCGGCAGTCGCCACCAGGTGCGCAACCGGGAGCAGATCCCCTGGCCCTGCAAGGCCCGGCTCGCCACCGCCTCCCAGGGGAAGCCGGCGTCCGTGAGGATCCGGGTGGTCACGGGGCGCGGGCTGGTGAGGAAGGTGACCGCAACTCCCGGGTGGGTCTCAAACTCCCGGGCCACCGCGATCCCCGGAAAGAGGTGGCCGCCGGTGCCCCCCGCGGCAATGACTACCCTGAGGTCCATCGCATGTTCCCACCCCTTTCCTAATTACCAGGGTTT
This sequence comes from Desulfobaccales bacterium, assembly GCA_052326585.1. Taxonomy (GTDB): domain Bacteria; phylum Desulfobacterota; class Desulfobaccia; order Desulfobaccales; family 0-14-0-80-60-11; genus JAPLJC01. The sequence continues at coordinate 112,310 of JBKQLU010000023.1, forward strand.
TGGCAGGCTGCGCCGGGCGCGCCATTAATCCGGGGGTCCGCCAGGCCCGGGAAGGAATGCCAAACCTGCCTCGACCTGGCCGGTACAGTCGGCCGTTTCCAGATCCCCGGGCGCTCACCGCCGGTGACCTGCGGGGGCGCGGCGCCTCGGGAATCGGGCCTGCCCGTTTAGGGAAGAGCCGTTTCGCCCGGGCTCGCCGCCGCCGCCTTTACGGGCCGCGGCCCGCTGGGACCCTTGATCTGACTGCTGATGTTCAAGAGGATGCCCACCGCCAGCATGCTGGCAATCAGGGAAGAGCCCCCGTAGCTGAGAAAGGGCAGGGACAGCCCCTTGGTGGGCAGGATGCCGCTCACCACTCCCATGTTGATGGCCGCGGGCAGGCCGATGACCAGGGTCAGCCCCAGGGCCAGGTAGGAGCCGAAGGTGTCCGGGGCCTTGAGGCTCAGTCGCAGTCCCCGGACCACCAGGAGGGCGAACAAGGCCAGGACCAGGAGAAATCCCAGGAAGCCCATCTCCTCGCTGAAGATGGAGAGGATGAAGTCGGTATGGGCGTCCGGCAGGTAGAAGAGCTTGGCCCGGCTCTGTCCCGGCCCCAGGCCGAACAGATTTCCAGAGCCGATGGCCAGGAGGGATTGCTTCAACTGGTAACCGACGTTGGCCCCGTATTTCCAGGGGTCCAGGAAGGAGAGGAAACGATTGAATTTTTTCGGATCCTTCAATACCGCCAGGATCGCCAGGCTGCTGACTCCGCCCAGGGCCAGAAGGAGGTGGGTGAGGCGGGTGCCGCCTACGAAGAGCATGGTGAAGACGATGGCTGCCAGGGTCAGGGCGGTGCCAAAGTCGGTTTCGATGCCGATGAGGCCGATGAAGACCCCGGAGATCAGTATGTGGGGCAGGAAGCCGATGGTGAAGAATCTCATCTTTTCCTGTTTGTGGGACAGGGAATAAGCCAGGTACAGGACCACCGCCAGCGTGGCGAACTCCGAGGGCTGCACGGTGAAGGGCCCCAGGCGGATCCAGCGGGCCGCCCCCCGCACCTTGCCGCCGACGGCCGGGATAAAGACCAGGACCAGGCAGATCAGGCTGAGGACCAGAAAGGGATAGACCCAGCGCCGATAATTCTGGTACCGGATCTTGCGCGCCCAAAGGAGCGCCGCCACTCCCAGTAATCCATAAAGCCCCTGGCGCTTGACGAAGTAAAAGGGATCGCCGTAATTGGTCAGGGCCATGACGTTACTGGCGATGAATACCATGGCCAGGCCCAGGCACATCAGGGAGAAGGCGCTGCCCAGCAGAATCAGATCGTCACGGACTCCCGGGGCCGCTGTGGCCTCAGCTTCCCTTGGCATGTCGCATCTCCTGCACCACTTTTTGGAAGGTTTCACCCCGGTGGGTATAGTCCTTAAACATGTCAAAGCTGGCGCAGGCCGGGGACAGGAGCACCACCTCGCCGGGACGCGCCAGATCATAGGCCCGCCGCACCGCCTCGGCCATGGAATCTACCAGACAGATGGGCGCCAGGCCTTTCCAGGTTTGAGCCAGGCGCTTCCTGGTCTCGCCCAGCAGGACCAAGGCCTTGACCCGTTTCCGGATCAAGGGGGAGAGGAGACCGAAATCGCTGTCCTTGTCCCGGCCTCCGGCAATGAGGATCACCGGTTTGGAGAAATGGCCCAGGGAAACGGCCACCGCCCCGACGTTAGTCCCCTTGGAGTCGTCATAAAACTGCACCCGCTCCACCTCCGCCACGAATTCCAGGCGATGCGGCAGGCCGCCGAAGGAGGCCAACACCCGGCGGCAGGCCTCGGGGCTGGCGCCGGCATCCAGGGAGAGCAACAGGGACGCCATGATGTTTTCCAGGTTGTGGCGCCCGGTGAGGCGAATCCCGGCCAGGGGGAATCTCTCTGCCGCGCGGCTGTCCAGCCTGACGTGGAGCGAGCCGTCGGCCAGCCAGGCGCCCCGGGTCAGGGGGCGGCGGCTGGAAAAGTGATAGATCCGGCCCGGCCCGGTATCCAGGGCCGCCAGCGCCGCGTCATCGGCATTGAGGACCTTGAGATCGCCCCCCCGCTGGTTGCGGAAGAGGCTGGCCTTGGAGGCGGCGTAGGCGGCCAGCGAAGGGTAGCGGTCGAGATGGTCCGGGGTGATGTTGAGCAAGGCGGCGGCCTGGGGATGGAAGCTGGGGGCGGTGTCCAACTGGAAACTGCTCACCTCCAGCACCAGGCAGTCTGCCTGCGGGTGCCGCGACAACAAGGAGATCGCCGGGGTGCCGATATTGCCGCCCACCAGGGGTTTCCGGCCGGAGGCCTTGAGAAACTCGCCTACCAGGGTGATGGTGGTGGTCTTGCCGTTGGTGCCGCTCACCGCGATCACGGGTTTTTCGATGAAGTGGCCGGCCAATTCCAGTTCCCCCCAGACGGGGATGCCCGCCTGCCGGGCCTTCTCAAGCCATTCCAGTTCCGGCGGCACCCCGGGGCTCAGGATGATCAGGTCGGAGCCCTGCCAGGCCGGCTCTTTATTAAGGGCCGCACCCAGGGCTTCGGTTACTCCCAAGCCGGCGATCTCCCGGCGGGGTTCCTCCAGGTTCTCAGGCGGCGCCTGGTCGGTCACCGTCACCCGGGCGCCCCCGGCCGCCAGGAAGCGGCACAAGGCCACCCCGGTACGGGCCAGGCCGACTACCAGGACTCTTTTTTGCTGAAGCTGCATGAGCGCCAGTTCCGGAAAAGAGTATGAGAAAAAAACTGCCTCACCTTATTTTTAAGGCGCTCAGAGACACCAGCCCCAGGATAATGGCGATGATCCAGAAGCGCACAATGACCTTGGGTTCAGGCCAGCCCTTAAGTTCGAAGTGATGGTGCAGGGGCGCCATGCGAAAGATGCGTTTGCCGTTAGAAACCTTGAAGAAGGCCACCTGCAGGATCACCGACAGGGCCTCCACCACGAAGAGCCCGCCCACGACGGCCAGGAGTATTTCTTGTTTGGTGGCCAGGGCCACCGTGCCCAAGGCCGCGCCCAGGGCCAGGGCTCCCACGTCCCCCATGAAGACCTGGGCCGGGTAGGCGTTAAACCAGAGGAACCCAACCCCGGCGCCCACCATGGCCCCCAGGAAGATGGAGAGCTCCCCCACCCCCCGGACGTGAGGAATTTGCAGATAAGCGGCGATCTTGAGGTTCCCCGCCAGGTAACAAAAGATCATGTAAAAGCCCGCGGCAATAGTCACCGGGCCGATGGCCAGGCCGTCCAAGCCGTCGGTGAGGTTCACCGCGTTGGCGGTGCCCACGATGATGAACACCGCAAAGGGGATGAAGAACCAGCCCAGATCCGGTTGCACCTGTTTAAAGAAGGGAACGGTCAGGGTGGTGTTGAAAGCCGGGTTGGCATAGAGCAGGATGGCCGGCAGCAGGGCCACCAGGGTCTGGGCCACCAATTTGGTGCGGGGGCTCATCCCCCGGTTGTGCTTCTTGATGACCTTGAGATAATCGTCATAGAAGCCGATGAAGCCAAACCCCAGGGTTACCACGACCATCATCCAGATGAAGGGATTGTCGAGTTCCGACCAGAGGAGGGCGGCAATCAGGGTGGTGAAGATGATCATCAGGCCGCCCATGGTGGGGGTGCCGTTCTTGGCAAGGTGGGACTGGGGGCCGTCTTCCCGGACATATTGGCCGATCTGCAGCGCCTTTAGCTTGTTAATGAACCAGGAGCCCACCACCATGGAGATGGTCAGGGAGGTGAGAATGGCGAAGATGGTGCGAAAGGTGATGTAGCGGAAGACATTAAAGCCGCCAAACACCGTCTTCAGTGGATATAAGAGATAATAGAGCAATTAAAATCCCCCGGTTCGCTTACCCAAATAGATAGCCGTCAGCGGTCAGCTATCAGCAAAAGCAGAACCATGTAAGGTGGGCACTGCCCACCACTTCTAACTGAAAAGGTTTGGGAATAAGGCTTTTTGTTTCTTCCTCTGTTTTTTAAGAATAGGTTTGCCATTCAAATATCCTTGCATTTGGCAGGCAAAAGGATGGTGGGCAGTGCCCACCCTACAATTATGTTTCCTCCAGAAGGTCAATGAGCCCCTCCATGTGCATGCTGCGGGAGCCCTTGATCAGGAGCCAGTCCCCCGGCTCCAGCAATTCCCGAAGCACCCGGGCCCCGTCGGCCTGGTGGCTGATGGGAAAGAGGCGGGAGGCAGGCAGCCCCCCTGCCAAGGCCCCGGCGGCCACCTCGAGACGGAAGTCGCCATAAGTCACCAGGTAATCGACCCCGGCCCGGGCGGCCAGGCGGCCGAGTTCCCGGTGTTCCTGGGCCGCGGCCTGGCCTAATTCGAGCATGTCTCCCAGGGCGGCGGCGGCCCGGCCTGAATCCTTGAGCTCCATCAAGGTCTGTAAGGCCATGGCCATGGAGCCGGGGTTGGCGTTGTAGCAATCGTTCAGCAGGTTGACCCCCATGGGCAGGGTGAGCACCTGGGAGCGGCGGGCCAGGGGCTGGAAGGCCGCCAGGGCCGCGGCGGTCTCTGCCGGCGGCAGCCCCAGGACCAGGCCCACCGCGGTGGCGGCCAGGGCGTTATAGAGCATATGGGCTCCGGCGGCGGGCAGGTTGAGGGGCCAGCTTTGCCCTTGATAGTGCAGTAAGGCGCTTTGGCCGCGGAGTCCCAGGGGGCGGCGCCCTTCGGCCCGCAGGGCGGCTCCGGGACCCAGCCCGTAGCTCAGGGAGGGCCCCCGGAAACCCCGGGCCAACCCGGCAATCCAGGGATCATCGGCATTATAAAGCAGGCGGGCTTCCCGCTCCAGGGCGCCGATGACCTCGCCCTTGGCGCGGGCCACTCCGGCCACGTCCCCCACCCCCTCGGTGTGGGCCCCATAGACGTTGGTGAGCACTGCCACGGTGGGCGCAGCGATTTGGGTGAGACGGCTGATCTCTCCGAAGCGGTTCATGCCCATCTCCACCACCGCGGCCTCATGGCCCGCATCAATCTCCAGAAGGGTGAGGGGCAGGCCGATGAGGTTATTCAGGTTCAGGGGATTCTTATGCACCTGATAAGTCCGGGACAGGACCCCCGCGGCCATCTCCTTGGTGGTGGTCTTGCCGCAACTGCCGGTGATGGCCACCACCGGCAGGGCAAATTTGCCGCGCCAGGCGTGGGCCAGGTCCCCCAGGGCGGTAAGGGCGGCATCCACCGCGATTACGGTTATGGCGGCGCCGGCGGCGGGTTCCAAGCCGGCGCCGCCAGCCGCCGCCCCCCTTAGCCGCCGCCGCTCCACCAAGACGCCCCGGGCGCCCCGGTTGAGGGCCTGCGGGATGAAGTCGTGGCCGTCGTGGTGCTCCCCGGCCAGAGGAATGAAGATCTGGCCCGTCTGGGTGGTGCGGGAGTCGGTGGATACCCCGCAAAAGGTGTCCCACCCTCCCCGCCGGATCAAGTCGCCCCGGGTGGCGGCCAGGATTTCCGCGCTGGTGAAGGTGGCGGCCATCAGCCGGGATACTCCTTTAAACCCAGGGTAACCTCCTCCCGGTCGTCGAAATGGCGGCGCTCCGAGCCCCAGATCTGGTAGTCTTCATGCCCCTTGCCGGCCACCAGCACCGCGTCGCCGGGCCGGGCCAGGCTGATCGCCAGGCGGATGGCCTCCCGGCGGTCCGGGACCACCAGATAGCCGCGCTCGCCCTTCCGGGCGGCCGTCCCGCTTATCTGGGGTAAACCCGCGGCCGCCAAACCCGGTTCGATCTCCCGGATGATGGCCAGCGGCTCTTCGCCCCGGGGGTTGTCGCTGGTGACCACCGCCAGGTGGGCCGAGGCGGCCGCGGCTCCCATGAGGGGCCGCTTTTTCCGGTCCCGGTCGCCGCCGCAGCCGAAGACAATGATGATCCGGGCGAAGTCCAGTTGCTGCAGGGCCCCCAGGGCCTGGGTCAGGGCGGCCGGGGTATGGGCATAGTCCACGAAGACGCCGGGACCGCCCGCCGGGCCGAAACGCTCCAGCCGGCCCGGCACCCCGCTCAGGGCGGAGATGCCCCGGGCCACTTCCTGGGGAGACAGGCCCAGCCCCAGGGCCGTGGCCGCGGCTGCCAGGATGTTCGCCAGGTTGAAAGGCCCCACCAGGCGCGAGTCGATCTCCACCTCTCCCGCCGGACTGGTGAGGCGGGCCCTGATACCCTGGGGGTGGAAGCGGTGGCTCAAAGGCCGCACCTGGCTGTCGGGGTGGCAGCCGTAGGTGAGGCAGGGAACCTGCACCCGGGCGCGCAGTTCCCGGCCCCGGGGGTCGTCCAGGTTGAGGACCGCCAGGCCGGGGGCGCCATTGCCAGGGGCCAGCAACTCCAGAAAGAGGCGGGCCTTGGCGCTAAAGTAATCCTCTAGATCGCGGTGATAATCGAGGTGGTCCTGGCTGAGGTTGGTGAAGACCCCCACATCGAAGGCGGTCCGGTCCACCCGCCGCAGGTCCAGGGCATGAGAGGAGACTTCCATGAAGACGTGGCTCACTCCCCGGGAGCGCATGGCCCGTAAGAGCCTCTGTAAGTCCAGGGATTCCGGGGTGGTCACCGGCGCTGGCCAGGTCTTTTCCAAGGCGCGGTAATTGACGGTGCCCAGGACCCCGACCTGGCGGCCGGCGTTGCTCAGGATGGCCTCCAGCAGGTATGCGGTGCTGGTCTTGCCGTTGGTGCCGGTGATGCCCACCAGGACCAACTCCCGGCTGGGGTGGCCGTAAAATGCGGCGCTGAGATGGGCCAGGGCCAAGCGGGCCTGGTCCACCCGGACGACGGTGAGGCCGGCCGGGACCTCCAGTCCCTGTTCGCTGACGATGGCCGCGGCGCCCCTGGCGATAGCCTCAGCCACAAAGCGGTGCCCATCGGTGCGGGCCCCCTTCAGGGCCACGAAAACCCCGCCGGGGACCACTTCTGCGGAGTGGTAGGCCAGCCCGGTGATCGCGAGATCTTCGCCGCCCTGCAGGCGGCAGCCCTCCAGGCCGGCCAGCAGCCGCTTTAATGGAATGGAGGACGCAGGCTCGTGGTGCACGGTTCCCTCGCAAACAGGTCGGATTACCCGGGGGCTCAGGACCTTTGCCGCCAGGGCCTTGAGAGCAATCAGCCGGTGCAGCAAGTAAGCAAATATGATGCCGCAGGAGTAGTGGTCAGATACGGCCAAGGAGAGGCCCGCAGCCTGCCCCGCCGGATGCGTCACTTAAGGTTTGGCAGATCGAGGCCCACTTTTAATCTTATAAAAACATCCGGGTCTTGGCAAGGACCACCCTCCCGGGTCGCCTTCAGGTACTGGAGTGGAATTTCACCAGGCAGACGGCGCCGGGGGAGATGGTGGTCCCCGGGGAGGGCTCCTGGCTCACGGCCATGCCGCTGCCCTCCAGGCGATATTTCATTCCGGAGCGGGTCAGAAGGTCTAATACCTGGCGAATGGTATAGCCCTTCAGGTCGGGCATCACCGTCAACGGTCCCTCGGGGATCTCCAGCCGGCCCGGCAGCAATTGGGCCAAAGTGGGACCCGGCGGCTGGCCGGGGGCCGCCCTGGCGGCCCTCCGCTCCGGTTCCGGGGCGGCCGCAGCCTTAGCCTGGACCGGCAGGTTCTGCTCCCGATCCTGTTCCTTCTGGGGATAATAACCCAGGACCCGCAGGGATTGGGCGGCTATTTCCCGGAAGACCGGGGCGGCCACCACCCCGCCGAAGATGGCGCCCTTGGGTTCGTCGATGATGACGCTGATCGCCAAAACCGGCTTTTCCGCGGGCACCAGGCCGATGAACAGGGCATTAAACTTGCTGTGGGAATAGGCCCGGCCCTCCAATTTTTGGGCGGTGCCGGTTTTGCCGGCCACGGTGAAACCTGGCGGGGCCGCTTCCTTGGCGGTGCCGCCTTGCTGGGTGACCGTCGCCATGATCTCGAGTATCTGCTGGGCGGCCCGCTGGGACAACACCCTTCGCAGCGGCCGGGGGGGAAACTCCTGCACCTGCCGTCCATAGGGGTCATCAATCTCTTTCACTAGTCGCGGCTCCATGAGGACCCCGCCATTGCCCAGCGAGGCCAGGGCCATGGTCAGTTGCAAGGGAGTGACCGACACCCCCTGGCCAAAGGCCAGGGTGGCCCGGTCGATGCCGGACTTGAGCGCCTGGAGACTCTTCAGCAGCCCGTCGCTTTCTCCGGGGAACGAGATCCCGGTTTTGCTCCCAAAGCCGAAACCCCGGAGATATTGCTCCAGGCGAGGCCCCCCCAGTTTGCCGGCAATCTTGGCGGCCCCGATATTGCTCGATTTTTGGATGATCTGTTGCACCGTCAGGCATCCATACGGATGCACGTCGTGGATCTCTTCCTTGGGGCCCAAGACCCAGGCGCCGTTCTCGCAATTGAAACGGTCGCCGGGCTTCACCACATTGGCATCCAGGGCCGCGGCAGTGATGAAGATCTTAAAAGCGGAGCCGGGCTCCAGGCAATCGGTGATTAGCCGGTTGCGCCGGGCCGTTTCGAGAGATTGGCCGTAACGGTTGGGGTCCATTACCGGCAACTGCGCCATGGCCAGGATCTCTCCGGTCTGGGGCTGCAGCACCAGGGCCAGGCCGCCGGCGGCATGGGAACGCTCCACCCCCAGGGCCAATTCTTTTTCGGCGATATACTGCAAGGTATGGTCCAGGGTGAGGACGACGTTGTCGCCCATAACTTCCGGATCCCAGGCCTTTTCCCCCGAGGAGATGGTATGCCCCCGGCCATCCAGCATCTTCCAGCATTGCTTGGGTTTGCCATAGAGGAGCCGGTCAAACTGGTGCTCCACCCCCGCCAACCCCTGGCCGTCGATATCACAAAACCCCAATACCTCCCCGGCCAGAGAGAGCTGCGGATAGTAGCGTTTGGCCTCGGGCAGGAGGTAGACCGCGTCGCTATCCTGGCGTCCGGTGATCTGGGCGGCCGCGGCCCGGCTCTCTGCTTCCGCCTGCCAGGCCTGGAAGGCCGCTTCCCGCTCCGGGGTGAGTTGCCGCTTGACCCAGGTAAAAGAACAGGCCCGGGTGAGAATTTCTTTGAGTTCCTTAGGCTGATAACCCAGGATGGGCGCCAGCTCCCGGCTCAAGCGCTCGGCCTGCGCCACCTGGGTGGGGTGAGCCACTACCGAGGAAACCTGGGTGCTGATGGCCAGTTCCAGGCCCTGGCGGTCCAGGATCATGCCCCGGACCGGCAGCACGGGGGAACATTTCTGGTATTCCCGGGTGGCTTCTTCCCGGAGTTGCGGGCCCCGCACCATCTGGAGATAAAAGAAGCGGCCGATAATCACCAGTCCCAGCAGGGCCAGGCCAAGACCCAACAAGGCGATGCGGAACCGCACCCACTTGCCGATGGTGGGATTCACGGCAGCTTCACGACCTGGGAGGGCGTGGGCGCCTCCATGCCCAGTTGGGCCGCCAGCTTCTCCAGACGGGAAATAGCCGTGAGGTTGGAGAGCTCGATGCGCAGCTTGCCGTTCAAGTCGCGCAGTTGCTTCTGGCTTTGCTGAGCCTGGGAAATCCGGTAACTATGGGTAATATCCTGTAAATCGGTCCAGGCCAGAAATGTACAGATGAACAATACCCCCACCGCGCCCAGGACCAACCCGGCCACTATGGCGCCCCCCCAGCGCCAGGGGTAGCTGGCCTTGCGGTTTCTGGGGAGAAACACCTGTCCGGCGGCGCTCAGGCGGAGAGATAGATTAGCGGGCATCTCCTTTCACCTCCTCTGATCAAGCGCGGTAATCCATGGAGAGCAGGCTGGGAAACCTTTCCCGGGGCCATTTTTGGACAATCTCATCCCATGGCCGGATGGTCTGCCAGTAACCATTCCCGTCGGTCTCCGTACGGTTGCCGCGGACCCTGGCGAGCCTTTCCTCCTCCGGGAGGTTCAGGCCTGTGGCGATTTCAAGAGACATAAGTTTCCTCCCAGCTCGTTGGGTTAATCTTTTCGGCGACGCGCATCTTGGCGCTGCGGGCCCGGGGATTGCCGGCCACTTCCTCCGGCGTGGGGGTCAGGGGTTTGCGGGTCAGACGCGCCATCACCCCGGCCCGATCCCAGGCCGCCATCTTTTCCTTCACCAACCGGTCTTCCAGGGAATGGTAGGCAATCACCACCAGACGGCCACCCGCTGCCAGCCAACCCGGGGCCTGTTCCAGAAATGTGGCGATTTCCTCCATTTCCCCGTTTACCGCTATTCTTAAGGCCTGGAAGACCCGGGTGGCTGGATGCAGTCTCCCCCTGCGCCACCCGGGCCCCATGGCCTGCTTAATGACTTCTACCAGTTGCTGCGTGGTGCGAAACGGCTGGCGCCGCCGGACCTGTACTATTGCCCGGGCCAGGCGCCTGGACCGGGTTTCCTGCCCGTATTCATAAAAGATCCTTGCCAATTCGGCCTCGGGGGCGGAATTGAGCAGTTGGGCGGCGGTCGGAGACTCCTCGTCTTCCGGGTTGAAGCGCATGTCCAGGGGCTCGTCTCCCCAAAAGGAGAAGCCCCGCTGGGAATTCTGCAATTGCCGGGAAGAGAGCCCCAGGTCCAGGATGATCCCGGCCACTCCTTCCAGGTGGGCGGCTGCCAGCAAATCCCCTAACCGGCAATAGGATTGGTGAAAGAGTTGTAATCTGGAGGTGTGGCGGGCCAGCCGCGCCGCCGCCGTCTTCAGGACCTCAGGGTCCCGATCCAGGCCCCAAAGCTCTCCGTCGGGCCCGAGGCAATCCAGGATGGCGGCGGCGTGCCCCCCCTCACCCACGGTACCATCCACATAAAGACGGCCAGACCGGCAGTTCAGGCCCACCAGCGCCTCCTTCACCATGACCGGTTGGTGCACCGGCATAACGTCTGGGTTTAGATCGATAATTCGTCCAGCATCCCTTCGTCAAGCGATTCTTCCAACTGCTCCATATGGGCCTCATAAGAGGCCCGGTCCCAAATTTCAAAACAGCGCACCGCCCCCACCAGGCAGACTTCCCGGGAAAGCCTGGCATAGTCCCGCAGATTGGGAGGGATCAGGATGCGGCCCTGGCGGTCCAGAGGGCAATCCTCCACCCCGGAGATGAGAAAGCGCTGGAAGTTGCGAAGATCACGACGGAACAGGGGTTGCTCCGCCAATTTGCCTTCGATCTTCTGCCATTCCTCCAGGGGGAAGGCGAGAAGATAACGGATATGATCCGTGGCATCCTTCTGAAGCCTCTGCTGGTAATTGGTGAGGACGAGCTGGCGTTCCTGGCGTTCCTGCAGGATTTCACGGTAGCGGGACGGGATGCTGACCCGACCTTTGCTATCCATGGAATAGTAATGTAAGCCCCGGAACATCGCGCCACTTCTCCCCACTATCTCCCACTTTGACCCACTTGTGGACAAAATAAGACCTTCCCTAGGGAAATGTCAAGGGAAAAAATGGTGCGAAAGCAAAAAAATCCTTCAGGCGGCAAGTGGTTACGAACTTGAAGGCTAAAGGCCAAGGAGGAGATGAGGAGCACCGGACCCTGCGGATGGCTAGCCAACCCCGGCGCGGCAATGGAGGCGGCAAAATGGCCGCTCCTTCGCCGCTGGCGGGTCTATGGGCCCGGCCCCGGCCGATTCGGAGGGCCGCGGGGTTCTGGCGGGAGGTGGGGTTAAGTGGGGTTAACGGTTAAGGGGGCGGTTCATTGGCGCGGCAGGAACTGGAGAGGAGTCCTTTCCGGTCATTCTGAGGGGACCGCAGGTGAGAGAGGGCAGATGGCTTATCAGGTCCTACCCGGAACTATCGCCGTGCTGCTGGCGGTAGTCCAGGTAATTCTGCAAGATAAGCACGGCGGCCTGCTGGTCCAACACCTGGCGGCGGCGGCGGCGGCTCAGGTCCGCCTGCAGCAGGATCCGCTCCGCCTCCGCGGTGGTGAGGCGTTCATCCCAGGTGACCACCGGGACTCCCAGGGCCTCCCCCAGGTCGCTGGCCAATCTCAGGATCTCCGGGGCCGCGTCCCCCAGGCGGCCGTCCAGGTGCCGGGGCAGTCCCACCACCACTCGCTGCACCTGCCACTTCCGGGCCACCTCCTGGAGGCGGGCCAGGACGTCGGCGCGGTCCTGGCGGATCAAAACCCCCAACCCCTGGGCGCTGAACCCCAGGGGGTCGCTGACCGCCAGGCCGATGCGTTTGCTGCCCACGTCCAGTCCGAGAATCCGTACCTCCCGGCGCTCTACCGGCGGCTCTACAGACATGCGGGTCTCCTATTTGGACAGCAGCCAGACGGCCGCCAGGGCCAGGGCCACGCCGGCCAGGTGGCGCAGGGTTAAGGTCTCATGGAGCACAGTCCAGCTCAAGATCACCGTGACCAGGGGATACAAGGCGGTAACCGGCACCACCACCGCAGCCGCCCCTCCGGCCATGGCCTTGAAAAAGAAGAGCAGGCCGAAGGCCATGCAGAGCCCGGCCCCCAGGGCTGCGGCCACCCCGGCGGCCTGCCAGGGGATGGCCAGGGAGCCGGTGGCCGCCAGATAGCCGATGACCACCAGGTGCCCGGCGACGGCGAGGAGATAAGTGGCTGCGGGGGGCAGGTCAAAGGTGGCCACCTTGCTCAAAAACCCCCAGAGCCCCCAGAGTCCCACGGCTATCAAGGAATATCCCAGCCAGTTCACGTCTCCCTCTCTTCGGCTTGCCAGCCGCCGGTCTTTCATCTAATATATGAATCGGCCTGCCCCCACAAGAGGTAAAAGTGGTTAGGAAAGTTAAGCTGAGCCGACTCTTTCCAATAGTTAAAGGCCGCCAGGAAATTAGGACCGATACCATGGAAACCCTGACCAGCCAGTTAGCCGGGGTGGCCCGGGAAGCCGGGGGCCGGGTGGCCATTATGGACCGGCAAGGGGATTTGGGGCGCGAGTACACTTACGGCCAACTATATCGCGCCAGTCTGGCAGTGGCCGGGTGGCTCCAGGCCCGCGGGGTGGCAAAGGGGGATCGGGTGGCCATCCTCCTGGAGAATTGCCCCCAATGGCCCATGAGTTATTTCGGCATCCTATTGTCCGGAGCAGTGGCGGTGCCGCTGGACCCGGTCTCCCGCTGGGATCATATCCACTACACCCTGGAGCAGACCCGGGCTAAAATCATCTTTACCTTTCCCCAGGCCCCCCTGTCAGAGTTGCAACAGCTGCCGTTCCTGGACAGGCTGGTGGTGGTGGGGAACCGCGAGGACTCCAGCGAAAAGCTGACGAATTTCCAGGAAGTCCT
>JBKQLU010000024.1:0-9337 GCA_052326585.1 Desulfobaccales bacterium
CTTGTGCGGGCCCCCGTCAATTCCTTTGAGTTTTAATCTTGCGACCGTACTCCCCAGGCGGGATGCTTAAAGCGTTAGCTGCGCCACTGAAGAGCAAGCTCCCCAACGGCTAGCATCCATCGTTTACAGCGTGGACTACCAGGGTATCTAATCCTGTTTGCTCCCCACGCTTTCGCGTCTCAGCGTCAGTTTCGGTCCAGAAAGTCGCCTTCGCCACCGGTGTTCCTCCGGATATCTACGAATTTCACCTCTACACCCGAAATTCCACTTTCCTCTCCCGAACTCAAGCCAACCAGTTTCCAACGCCCTTCCGAGGTTAAGCCCCGGGCTTTCACATCAGACTTGGCCGGCCGCCTACACGCCCTTTACGCCCAATAATTCCGAATAACGCTCGCACCCTCCGTCTTACCGCGGCTGCTGGCACGGAGTTAGCCGGTGCTTCCTTCAGCGGTACCGTCACACCCCGGAGATATTAGCCCCGGGGCTATTCTTCCCGCTTGACAGGGCTTTACGACCCGAAGGCCTTCTTCACCCACGCGGCATCGCTGCGTCAGGGTTTCCCCCATTGCGCAATATTCCTCACTGCTGCCTCCCGTAGGAGTCTGGACCGTGTACCAGTTCCAGTGTGGCTGGCCGTCCTCTCAGACCAGCTACCCATCGTCGCCTTGGTGGGCCGTTACCCCACCAACAAGCTAATAGGACGCGGGCTCATCCCGGTTCGGTAGCTTGCATGCAGAGGCCACCTTTGCCGATGGGTCCAGGGACCCGTCGGATTATGCGGTATTAGCGCACCTTTCGGTGCGTTATCCCCCAGACCGGGGTAGATTACCCACGCGTTACTCACCCGTGCGCCACTTTACTCGCCCGGCGAACCGGACTTTCTCGTACGACTTGCATGTGTTACGCATGCCGCCAGCGTTAATTCTGAGCCAGGATCAAACTCTCCAGTTTATCTTGGAGTTTTTCGCACTCGGGCTCACTATTTAGTTTTCAAAGAGCAAATTCCCACAGGTAAATTATAAGAACTTTTCCGCCGCTGTCAAGGCCCCGCTCGCCATCCGCGCCCTCACTGCGGCACTTGAGTATGTAACCGATCCGTAACATTCTGTCAAGGGATGCTGGCAAGCTTTTTTCGTCCTGGGTCCACTGCCTCGCCCCACCCTCGCTTAACCTTTTTAATTTATCATGGAAAATTTGCGGCGCAAGCTATTTTTTGAGAAAAACTTGGACAGGGAATTTGACGCTTGGGTTCCAGGGACGACAGTTATATAGGGTGGGCACTGCCCACCATTTCCTTAAAGTGGCACCGGCTTCCAGCCGGTGATTGCCTCAGCCCCTGCCGCAGTGCTCATTTCCCCGGTTTATTAAGTTTCGCCACGGTCCTCCGGATCACGTTAATCTCTTTCTTCCCGGCTGCCTCGATACTGCTGAACTGCTCGATCTGGACCTTCGCTCCGGGAATTTCTTTCAGATGTCCGGAGATTCGCTCGCGCACCCATCCCTTTTGCGCAATGCCCACGTAATTCAGGATCCCGGACTCCGTTTTTATCCGATACAGAACCGGCTTGTCATTGGGAAGTTGGTTAATGCCCTGCTTATTGTATCTGACCGTTTTGGTGCCCATGGTTTCCTCCGCCAACGGCTAGGCCGCCTTTTCCCCGGTGAAGCTCAAGTCTCTGATTTTTGTTCTGACATAATAGCCCCGGCCTTGAAACTCCAAACCTTTATCCTCATATTCCACTTGATATCTTTCATCAAGCTCAATATGGGGCAGGCCGGGATAACGAATGGTCTTCGCATCCTCGCTCTCGATGTAACTCTTCAGGGCGTTGTTGATCATGGTTTGATAATTGCCGCCCCCGGCCTCATCCACCCGCTGCCAAAACCATTTTAATATTTCCGTATCCAGGCGGATGGTAATCCGCGTCTTTCTCGGGTCCAGAGGTGGAACCACGAGTTTTGCCTTACTGAAATCGTACTCTTTGCGCATATTCTTTTCCTTCCTTCTTAGAAGCCTTCCGGGCGGATATGAACCTTATTGTGCCCGGGCGATGAGTATAAACCACCACCAAAAGCCTTCCTAAGCCATCCATGCCAAGCGCCCGAAATCTTTGTTCTCTCTCCGCCCCATGGTCTTCCCAAGATAAATATGGGTTATCAAAAACTCCCGCCGCTACCGCAAAGTTAATTCCATGAACCCTTATATTTTCTCGTGCTTTGGCTGGGTCCCATTCAAATTTCACGTTTAGATTGTATGTACATTAAAATAGCCTGTCAAGAGAATATCGTATGTACATATTTTGACTGCCAACCGCCGCCTGCCCCCTAAAAAAAAAATTTTCCCGGACCCCTTGACATCCCATCGGCTCATGATTATTCATATAACCGCCTAGGGATGCAGCCTGAGTATCGTCAGGAAAGGGTGACGTCCCGGTGCCAACCCGCAACGGGTCTGGGCCGTGCCCGCAGGCAGAATCCCAGGCTGACTGCTTCGGCCGCGAGAAGGCTGCCCTCTGATGATGGGACTCAGATGAGCTGCCTGGGCGCGAGCGGCCAGAGGTGGCAGCAGATGCCCGCTCCCCGCTGAAGCAGTTACGGGTGGTGATCACGAAACCTGACGGACGTCGGCCCTAATTTCAAGACGGGGCGGTTTCGGGATCCGGGGAAAAGCCGGGGAACCTGGATGATCTTCCCTTTAGACCTGGGAAGATTCCATCCTGTCCCCGGCTTTCCTTTATCCGGCCCGGATCACCCCGGGTTTAGGGCCCTCGATTTTCTGTCCCCTGCCCCATTTCCCCCTGCCGCGCCCTGTGCTATGCTCAAGCAAAGCAGATCATCCGGCTTGAGGAGAGCCCATGGAGACCCCGAGCACCCTTAACTCCCTCTTCGCGCCCCGGAGCGTGGCGGTCATCGGCGCCTCCAGCGCCCCTGGAAAACTGGGCCATGACATCCTGGCCAACCTGAAGAACGGCGGCTTCCCCGGCCCCCTCTACCCCATAAATCCCAAGACCGGGGAAATCCTGGGCCTTAAGGTCTATAAGTCCATCCTGGACACCCCCGCGCCCCCGGACCTGGCGGTGGTGGTGATCCCGGCGGCGCTGGTGGCGGCAACCCTCAGGCAGTGCGCCGCCCGGGGGGTTAAGGCCGCGGTCGTCATCACCGGCGGCTTTGCCGAGGCGGGGCCCGAGGGCGAGCGCCTGCAAGACGAACTGGCCCAGGTGGTGCGCCAGACCGGCCTGAGGGTGCTGGGCCCCAACTGCCAGGGGCTCAATATGCCGCACCAGCGGATGTGCGCCTCCTGGCCGCTGATCACCACCCAGGGCAAGATCGCCTTCGCCTCCCAGAGCGGCACCGTGGGCGCGGCCTTCCTGGACCTGGCCGCGGCCGAAGAGCTAGGGGTGAGCGGCTTTGTGTCGCTGGGCAACCGGGTGGACCTGGACGAGGCCGAGGTCCTCAGCTATTTCAACCGGGACCCCCATACCGCGGTCATCGCCCTCTACCTGGAAGGGGTGAAACGGGCCTCCTATTTTGTCGACGCCCTGGCAGCCGCCGCCAAGCCCTTGGTCATTCTCAAGGTGGGCCGCACCAGGGCGGGGAGCCGCGCCGCCCAGTCCCATACCAAATCCATGGCCGGGACCGACGCCATCTACGACGCCCTCTTTCGCAAGTATCGTGTCCACCGGGCCGACACCCTGGAGGAACTTTTCGACTTTGCCAAGGCCCTGGCCTACCTTCCCCGGCCGCGGGGGAGGCGGCTGATGATCACCACCTCCTCCGGCGGCGCCGCCATCCTGGCCGTCGACGAAGCCGAGAAGTCCGGCCTGACGCTCCCCGAGCCCCAGCCCATCCTGAAAGAGCGGCTGCGGGCGCTGCTGCCAGCCCGCTGCGCCGTGGGCAACCCGGTGGACCTGACCGGAGACGCCATCAGCAGCCCGGAGTTGTACCGCCAGGTAATGGACCAGACCCGAGACGACTACGACACCCAGGTGGTGATCTTCGGAGACCCCATTCCCGGGGCCTCTCGCCAAGTCACTCCCGGCGCCGCCGAGCTGGTCATCTTCATGGGCGGCGCCGAAGTGGAGCGGCAGGAGCGCCTGGAGCTCTACCGGGCCGGAATCCCGGTCTTCCCCACCCCGGAGCGCGGCGTCCGCGCCCTGGCCCAATTTTTCCGGTTTGAGAAGCCCCCGGCCGCGGCCCCCGGCCCCCCGGCGGTGTCCGTGGCTCCGGGCCTTCACCTCCTGCCGGCCGGCGAGGCCGCGGCCCTGATCGCCAAGGCCGGCATCCCGGCGGCGGCCGCACCCTTGTCCCGGAACCCCCAGGAGGCCGCGGCCCTGGCCCAAAGGTTCGGCTACCCGGTGGCCCTGAAAATCGCCTCCCGGTCCATCGCCCACAAGACCGAGATGGGCGGCGTCCTCCTGGGCCTGGAAAATGATGCGGAAGTGGCCCAGGGCTACCAGGACCTGATGGCGGCCACCGGGCTCTTCGACACCCTGGTACAGGTGGACGGTGTCACCGTCTCCCCCATGGCCAAACCCGGAGGGCTGGAAGTCATCCTGGGGACCATCACTGACCCCCAATACGGCCCGGCCCTGATGTTCGGCCTGGGAGGCGTCAATACCGAGATTTACCAGGACGTGGCCTTCTGCCTCCTGCCAGCCGCCGAAGCGGAACTGGCGGACCTGATGAAAAGGGTCAGGGGCTACCCATTACTTACCGGCTACCGCGGCCAACCTCCGCGGGATACCGCGGCGCTTTTGAGCGCCATGAAGGCCCTGGCCCGCTTCGCCCAGAAACACCCGGAACTGGACCAGATCGAACTGAACCCGCTGCTGCTCTATGAAAAGGGCCTCTTCGCCGTGGACGTGCGCATCTTTGCAGTGAGCAGTGAGCAGTGAGCAGAAAAAGCTAGCGGCCCCGCCTTCCCCGGCGCATAGGAGGCGGGCCTGACCGGTGCCGCGGGCTCGCTAGTAACAAATAAGGGACTTTGGTATAATCCAAAATGGGAGGCTTCGTTATGCTGCAGCTTAAAATTATTGTCGGAAAGCATCCTGACGGTTACGTGGCCTATCCCTTGGGATTAAAAGGGGTCGTGGTGGGACAGGGCGGGACTTATGAGGAGGCCCTGGGGGATGTCAAATCTGCGCTCACCTTCCATATCGAAACCTTCGGACCGACGCCTATAATAAAACCTAAATGACTGCTCTCGAATTCTTCCGCTTACAAACCCGCGCCGAAGTCCTGGCCCTTTATCGGCGCTTCTCCCCGGTGGGCGCCGAAGCGGTGAGCCTGGACGAGGCCCTGGGCCGGGTGCTGGCCGGGCCGGTTTCAGCCGCGGAGGCCGCGCCGGGATTCAACCGGGCCACCATGGATGGCTACGCCGTACGTGCCCGGGACACCTTCGGAGCCAGCGTCGGGGCGCCCCAGTACCTGGAGATCAAGGGCGAAGTCCCCATGGGCGCCGCCCCGGTCCGGCCCGTGCTCCCCGGCGAGACCCTGCGGGTGCCCACCGGCGCCATGCTGCCGGAAGGCGCCGATGCGGTGGTCATGGTGGAATACACCGCCGAACACCCGGACCAGACCCTGGAGGTGCGCCGGGCCGTGGCCCCCGGGGAAAACCTCCTCACCCCCGGCCAGGATGTGCCGGCCGGGAAGCTGCTCTTTGAGAAGGGGGTGCGGCTGCGTCCCCAGGACCTCGGGTTGTTGGCGGCCCTGGGGATAACCCGGTTAAAGGCTTACCGCAGACCCCGGGTGGCCATCCTCTCCTCGGGCGACGAGATCGTCCCGGTGGCGCGGCAGCCCGGCCCCGGCCAGGTGCGGGACGCCAACGCCTATTTAACCGCGGCCCAGGTACGGGAGGGAGGCGGCCTGCCCTTGCTCCTGGGGATCATCCCCGACGATTTTGGCGCCCTGAGGGCAGCCCTGGCCGCGGCCATAAGCCGCGCCGACTTGATTCTCATCTCCGGAGGCTCCTCGGTGGGGGCGCGGGACCTGACCCTGGCAGCCATCCGCGACCTCCCCGCCGCCGCGATCCTGGCCCACGGAGTGGCCATCCGCCCCGGGAAGCCCGCCATCCTGGCGGCGCTGGGTTTCGGCTCAGGGCCCGGCCTCAAGCCTCTTCTGGGTCTCCCGGGACACCCGGCCTCCGCCGCGGTGGTCATGGAGGTCTTGGGAAAGCCGCTGCTGACCCACCTTGCCGGCCTTGAGGCCGCACCCCCCTGGGGCCGCAGTGTCAGCGCGGCCCTCTCCCGCAACCTGGCCGGGGCCAGCGGCCGGGAGGACTATGTGCGGGTGCGTCTGCGGCTCGAGGGCGAAACCCTGTGGGCCGACCCGGTGCTGGGGCCCTCGGGGCTCCTCTCCCCCCTGGTGAATAGCGACGGCCTGGTAATGATCCCCCTGGGGCTGGAAGGGCTGTTAAAGGGTGAGCCGGTGGAGGTGCGGTTGTTTGGATGATTGAGTGAGCAGTGAGCAGTGAGCAGTGAAGCTTGCTGGGTGAGCAGCGACATTACTATTATTTAAGCTTGCTATGGATTGATTTTCTCGACCCGTAGGTTACCGCGAGGCACTCATCTAATAAGCAGCTGATCTGTTGATGTTCATTTTCAGAAATAAAACCTAAACGTAATGATAGTTCCAATTGGGTATCGATCTCATTTAAGGAGCCGAGGGCGGTTGCCAGAAAGTTCGCAAATTGAAAAGGGGTGCGGTCAGCAGCTCCTTCAGCAATATTAGATGGCACGGAGAGGGCAGCACGCCGTAATTGCGCCCTTAGGCCATAAAGTTCACTATCAGGGAACTGCTGGGTCAAGCTATATACCGCACTGACTAAATCCATGCCTTTTCCCCAGGCAACCAGGTTCCGGTGTGGTTTCGGGTTTTTCGCCCTCATATCCCAACCCCTAATTTCAGCAATGTCTTGCCACTGCTCACTGCTCACTGCTTACTTCTCCTTCCAGACCACCAGAAGCCCCAGGCTGAGCCAGAAGGCTTCCCGGAGGCGCCGCAGGATGCTGAAGGTGGCCCCCAGGGTGAGGCCCAGGTTGAACCCCATGGCCAGCAGGAGGTTGCCCCCCTCCTGGACCCCGGCAGCCGCGGGGATGAAGAATCCCAGGGCGGAGAAGAGCATGGCCAGGGAGTCCAGACAGAGGGCCAGGCCCACAGTGATGGGGTGGCCCACCAGCCAGAAGATCAGATAGACCTCCACCGCATGCAGCACCCAGCTCAAAAAAAAGAGGACAAAGGCCAGGGCGGCCCGTCCTGGATATTGCCGATAGAAGGCGGAGAGGCTGGCGTCCAGCCTGGCGAAAAAATCCTCTTTTTCTCGAATAAACCGGGGACACCAGCCCCGGCGTTTAAGAAAGCGCACCCCCTGACTGCTGAAGGCGCCCCGGCGCTGCAGGAAGACAAAAGCAGCGCCAGCCGCGGCCAGCCCCAGGGTGCCCAGGCACAAGAATCCCAGATGCGACAGGGCCGCGGGCAGGTAGTGGGGGGCCAGGGCCAGACCCAGAATAATATAAAGCACCAGGCTCAAGACCAGGATGCCTTTGTGGATCACCACCGAGGCGGTGGCCTGGTCCAGCGGGACCCCCGCGGTCCGCAACCGGTCGGCCTTGAAGGGTTCGCCCCCCAGGGAGGCGGCGGGGGTGAGTTGATTCAGGGCCTCTCCTCCCAGCCGCAGCCAGAAGAGTCGGGACAAGGAGATGGTCCGGGGCAGATCGACGAGGATGTATTTCCAGGAGACGGATTCCAGCAGGTTCACCAACCCATACGGCAAGAGCAGCAGCGGCCAGTACCAGCCGACCTGCCGCAGGTAGTGCCCCACATTGGCCCAGCCCACCTCATTGAGGACCCAAAAGAAAAAGCCAATGGCAATGGCCAGCAGAATCAGGTTGAGACGGCGCAAAAATTGTCCTTCCGCAGTTAGCCGGGCGCATGGCCGCGGTGGTTAATGACGATCTTCCAGAGACTCATATCAAATTTATCTTGTAGCCGCCAGATATTCCAAACTGAGTTATGGTTGGTGATTTATTGGCCGCAGGCGGCGGCTCCGCCTCAGGCCCTGGCCAACTGCCGGCCGGCTGACCGTGGCTAGCGCTAATGCAGGGCCTCCACTTTGGGTGCGGCGGCAGCCTGGGCGGAGCGGGGGAGACGGCGCATGAGAAAGACCAGGGGCAGGAGCAGCAGAAAGACGATGGTGAAGAAATGGTAATCGTCACAGAAGGCCAGCATTTGGGCCTGGCGCTGGACCTCCTGGTAGAGGCCGCCCACGGCCTGGGGGGCGTTCCACCAATGCCAGTTGGCTCCCAGGCCGGGCATAAGCTGCCCCAGGCGGTGCTGCCAGTCGGTGAAGGGTTGCGACAGGGAGGTGAGGTGCTCCACCAGGCGGCTCTGATGGAACTGGCCGCGGCGGGCCAGCAGGGTGGTGGCGGTGGCGATGCCGAAAGAGCCGCCCAGGTTGCGCATCAGGTTGAAGATGCCGGTGGCGTTGCCCATCTTCACCTGGGAGATGCGGGACATGGTGAGGGTGGTAAGGGACACGAAGGTGCAGCCCAGGCCGAAGCCCTGGATGAACCGGGGCCACCAGGCATAGCTGAAGTCGATCTGGGTATTATAGTTGCCCATGAGATGAACGGCCAGGGCGTTGATCAGCAGCCCCACGAAGACCAGGACGCGGCTGTCCACCACGGTGGTGAGGCGGCCCACCACCGGCATGATCATCAAGGAGCCGATGCCGCCGAAGGCCAGGGCCCAGCCTGCCAGGGTGGCGTCATAGCCCATCAAGGTCTGGAGAAACAGGGGCAGGAGCAGGATGGAGCCGTAAAGGACGAAGCCGAAGAAGAACATGATGGTCACCCCGGAGGCGTAATTCCGTTCCTTAAAAAGGCGTAGGTCCACCACGGGGTGCTCGACCTTCAACTCTCGCCAGATCAGGCAAATCAGGGCCACGACCGAGATGATGGCCAGGCGGGTGATGAAGGCCGAGGAGAACCAGTCGTCCCGCTCGCCCCGGTCCAGGACCACCTGCAGGGCAGCCAGCCCCAGCGCCAGGAGTCCCAGGCCCCAGTAGTCAATATCGCCGGCCCGCCGGCGCCGGAGATACTCCGGGTCGAAGATGAACATCCAGGTGAGCAGCACCGAGATGATGCCGATGGGCAGGTTGATATAAAAGGCCCAGCGCCAGGTGAGGTTGTCGGTCACCCAACCGCCCATGACCGGACCGATGATGGGGGCGATGATCACCCCGATGCCCCAAAGGGCCATGGCCATGCCCCGTTCTTCGACCGGAAAGGTCTCCAGCAGGATGGCCTGGGAGATGGGCTGCAAGGCGCCGCCGCCGAGG
>JBKQLU010000025.1:0-53162 GCA_052326585.1 Desulfobaccales bacterium
CTTAACCTTCCGCAGTCCAGCGTGCCGGGCCTGATATTATGTCCGGCTACTTATGAAACACTCCCAAAAAGCAGAAAAAACAGGGTCCAGGTGGACCCTGCTTTCCCCGGCGGCGCCAGGTATTCCCGGCCCCGGCCCCGGCCCCGCCGCCGGCTCCCTATCCCAGGATTGCCTTCAGGTCCTCATCCGGGGTGGTGATGGGCATGATGTTGAAGTTTTTCACCAGCACCGAAAGGACGTTGGGGGTGAGGAAGGCCGGCAGGGAGGGGCCCAGACGGATGTCCTTGATCCCCAGGTAGAGCAGGGTGAGGAGGATGGCCACCGCCTTCTGCTCGTACCAGGAGAGCACCAGGGACAGGGGCAGCTCGTTGACGCCCACTCCGAAGGCCTCGGCCAGGGCCACGGCGATCTGCACCGCAGAGTAGGCGTCATTGCACTGGCCGATATCCAGGAGCCGGGGGATGCCGCCGATATCGCCCAGCTGTTGGTCAAAGAAGCGGAACTTGCCGCAGGCCAGCGTCAGGATCACACAATCCCGGGGCACCTTCTCCACGAACTCGGTGTAGTAATTGCGGGTGGGCTTGGCGCCGTCGCAGCCGCCCACCAGAAAGAAGTGGCGGATTTGCTGCTTTTTGACGGCCTCGATTACCTTGCCGGCCACCCCCAGCACCGTGGTCCGGGCAAAACCGCTCAAGACCATGCCGCCATCGCCGTCTTCCGGGAAACCCGGCAGGGCCAGGGCCTGGTCGATCACCGGCTGGAAGTTGCGGTCCGGGATATGCTTGATCCCCGGCCAGCCCACCAGCCCGCAGGTGAAGAGGTTGTCGGCGTAAACCTCCCCGGGCCTTTGCAGGCAATTGGTGGTCATCAGGATGGCCCCGGGAAACCGGGCAAATTCTTTGGCCTGGTTCTGCCAGGCGGAGCCGTAGTGCCCATAAAAGTGGGGATACTCTTTGAGTTTGGGATAGCCGTGGCAGGGGAGCATCTCGCCGTGGGTGTAAACATAAATGCCTTTGCCGGCGCTCTGTTTCAGGATCTCCTCCAGGTCCAGGAGGTCGTGGCCCGAGACCAGGATGGCCTTGCCCTTCTTGTGTCCCAGGGGCACCTGGGTGGGCGTCGGGTCGCCGTATCTCCCGGTATTGCCGGCATCCAGCAGCTCCATGGCCCTGAGGTTGATCTCACCGCATTTCAAGACCAGAGGAATCAAGTCGGCCACGGCCAGGCCCTCGGCTGCGGTGGCCGCCAGGCCCTCGTGCACGAAGGCGTAAACCTTGTCGTCCTCCTGGCCCAGGATTTGGGCGTGGTCGGCGTAGGCTGCGACTCCCTTGATGCCGAACAGTAAGGTATGCTTCAAGGAGAGGACGTCCGGGTCCGCCGCCGGGTAGGATTTCAGGCCCACCGCCTCGGCCTGCTGCAGCATGGCTGCTTTATCGGCTCCCGGCGTAAAGGAGGCCGGGCCGGCAGGGAAATCACCCCGGCCGCCCGCGGCCTGAACCCCGGCCTTGAGAAAATCCCGGAGCTGGACGCCCTGCTTGATGAGAGCGACGAACCTCTGGGGGTCGAAGTCCACGTTAGTCAGGGTAGAGAAGGCAGCCTTGACGGTGAAGAGGTTGACCTCCCGGTTGTTGATGCCGACCTGGCGCCCGGCCAGGGCCACCTGGGCCAGCCCCTCGAGTGTATAGATCAACAGGTCCTGCAGGCCCGCCACTTCGGGGTTCTTGCCGCAAACCCCCTGGATGGTGCAGCCCTCGCCCTTTGCCGTTTGCTCACATTGGTAACAGAACATGATGTCTACTCCTAAATTTATCGGGATAAGATCATTAAGGAATTATATAGTTGATTCCCGATTCCATCATTGCCGTAGGGGCGGCGTCTCAGTGGCACAGGCCTCTGGCCTGTGGGTTTGCCCTGGGCGGGGAAACCCCGCCCCGACAAAAGATAAGCGCGGGATTCAAATATATAATTCCCAATCATTAAGTCGCCGGGATTGAAAAAGCCGCTGCCGCCCGGGTGGATATCAATCTAACGCCGCAGGTCCTGGGGGGCCTTGACTTAAGGCAAAAATGGCCGATTTTTTCCAGTACCCCTAAAATAAGCATCCATTTTGTGGTTGGCCAGGGGATCAGGGATAGTTCTAATTCCGGTTCCCAGGTCGGTTTTTTTTGATGCAGGGGCGGGGTTTCAGTGGCACAGGCCTCTGGCCTGTGGGTTTGGCCTGGGCGGGGAAGCCCCCGAACCGCCGGAATCAGAAGCAAACCAGAATTTCCCCTACTCCAGCATTTCCTTCAAGGCCAGGAGTTCATCCCGGATGGCCCGGAGCAGGGAATTGACCTGGTTGGCAGGCGGGGAAAGGGGAGGGAAGTCAAGCGGCAGGTTGGGCTGGGAGCGGCGGTTGAGCTGGCGCCGCATGGCCGCCAGGCTCAGCTTCTCTTCTTCCCGGAGGCGCTTGATTTCAAAAATGAGCTGGATGTCGGCGAGGCGGTAGATGCGGTGGCGGGAGCGCCGGCGGCTGGGCTTGAGAAGCTTGCCCTGCTCTTCCCAATAGCGCAGCACATGGGGGCGCACCCCGGTGAGGTGGCTCACTTCACCGATGGTGTAGAAGGCCTTGCGGGGGGTGTCTTCTTCCAAGCCGGCTAACGCATTTCCCCCTTGAGTTCCCGGGTCACGGCCTGCACCAGGGCCTGATGGTGGGGATTCACCAGGTCGTCGGTCAGGGTCCGGTCCTGGTCCCGGTAAGTGAGGCGAAAGGCCAGGCTGCGCTTCCCCGGCGGCACCTGGTCGCCAGTGTAGACGTCAAACAGCCTGGCCTCCTCCAACCAGGGGCGGCCATGGCGATAAAGGGCGTCGGACACCTGGGCCGCGGTCACCGCCTCGGGCAGGACCAGGGCCAGGTCCAGGTAGACCGCCGGGTAACGGGGCAGAGGAGAGAAGAGCAGCGGGGCGGCGGCCTGCGCCAGGGCCTCCAGGGCCAGGTTGAAGACAAAGACGGCCCCCTCCAGGTCCAAGCGGTCGCCGATTTCCGGCGCCACCTCTCCCAGTGAGCCCAATTCCCGGGGGCCGGCATAGACCCTGGCGCCCCGGATGAGATAGGCTGGCAGCGGTTCCGAGCGAAAGTTCACTTCCGGGATGTGCAGGCCCTCCAGCAGGCCCTCCACCACCCCCTTGAGGTCGAAGAAATCCACCGGCTCCCGGGAAGCCAGCGCCCAGGAAACCTCCTCCCGGGCCCCGTACATCAGGCCGGCGAGCCAGTCTTCCTCCCGGGGCAGGCCGCCATCGGGTTGGGGCAGGAAGACCTTGGCGGCTTCAAAGAGACGCAGCTCCTGGATCTGTTTCAGGGCGTTGCGCCGCAGGGTATCCAGCAGACCCGGGATGAGGGAGGTGCGCATCACCGCCTGCTCTTCGCTCAAGGGATTGGCCAGGAGCAGGGGCGCCGCCTGGGCAGCCGCGGCCAGGCCCTCCAGGTGCTCCGACTGGAAGGCGTAGTTGATCACCTCGCAGAAGCCCAGGCCCAGGAGCAGTTGCCGGGCCTGGCGCCGGAGGCGCGCCGCCGGCCCGGGGCGGCGGGTGGCCACCTGGCCCCGGGGTAGGGTCACCGGGATTTCCTCAAAACCGGCCAGACGGGCGACCTCTTCGATCAGGTCCACCTCCCGGGTCAAATCGTTGCGGAAAGAGGGCACCTGGACCGCCAAATTTTCCCGGTCCAGGCAGACCGCCGGCAGGTGCAGACGCTTCAGCAAGGACGCGACGGTCTCGGTGGAGAAGCCGGTCCCCAGCACCTGGTTGGCCCGGGAGACCCGCAGTCCCAGGCGCGGGCGCTGCAGGGGCGCCGGGTATTCATCCAAGCGGGGGCCCACCAGCCGTCCGCCCCCGACCTCGGCCATGAGCTGAGCCGCCCGCTCCAGGGCGTGGATCACTCCCTCCGGGTCAACCCCCCGCTCGAAGCGGTAGGAGGCCTCGGTGCTGAGGCCCAGCCGCTTGGCGGTGCGCCGGACGGTGGCCGGGTTAAAATAGGCGCTTTCGATGAGGACCTGGCTGGTCTCCTGGGTCACTTCGGAATCGAGTCCCCCCATAATCCCGGCCAGGGCCACCGGCCTGGCGGCGTCGCAGATGAGCAGGGTTTCCCGGTCCAAGGGCCGTTCCTGGCCGTCCAGGGTGGTGAAGCGGCCCTCCTCTGGCCTGGGCAGGCGCACCACGATCTCGCCATTCTTAAGGCGCTGGAAATCGAAGGCGTGCAGCGGCTGGCCAAACTCCAGGAGCACGTAGTTAGTGACGTCCACCAGATTATTGATGGCCCGGATTCCTGAGACCTGCAGGCGCCGGCGCATCCAGAAGGGGGAGGGCCGCACCGTGAGGCCGGTCAGCAGGCGGGCGGCGTAGCGCGGGCAGTGGCTGGGGTCGAGAATGGTGACTTTTGGCCGGATAATTTCCGGCTCGGATTCCGCAAAGGGATGTTCTGCCACCCCGACCTCGGGATGGCGCAGGGGAACGTCCAGCAGGGCCGCCACCTCCCGGGCCAGACCCAGGATGCTCAAACAGTCGGAACGGTTGGCGGTCACCGCCACCTCCAGGACCACCTCGGAGAGGTTGAGGACCGCGGCCAGATCCCGGCCCAGCGGCAGGTCCTGGGGGAGATCCATCAAGCCGGCGTGCTCCTGGGAGAGCCCCAGTTCATCTTCCGAGAGCAGCATCCCTTCGGAGGCGATGCCCCGGAGTTTGGCCGGTTTGATCCGTTTGCCGCCGCAGATGACCGCCCCGGGCGGGGCAAAGGCATAGAGACGGCCCGCCTCCAGGTTGGGGGCGCCGCACACTACCCGGTAATTGTGGCTGCCGCTGGCCACTTCCGCCAGCCGCAGGCGATCGGCCTGGGGATGGGGCTCCACCCGGGTCACCCTGGCCACCACTACCCCGGAGAATTCCGGGTTCAGCCGTTCAATGGCCTCCACTTCCAGGCCCGCCATGGTGAGGCGGTCCGCCAGGACCTCAGGGGCCACGCTGAGTTCCACAAAATCCGCCAGCCAGTTGAGAGAAAGACGCATAATGGCCTATTTTACCAGTAGTGTCGCCAGAGATATTGCATAACCTTAACGGGAAGAACCCAAAATCGTAAAGTAGTCAGTAGCCGCGGCTGGCACAGGCTGAAGCCGGTAATAGCAAAACCCCCTCTCCCCTGTGAGGGGAGAGGGATGGGGTGAGGGGTGGCTTCAAGGACGGAACACTCCCCCTCACCCTGCCCTCTCCCCCTCGAGGGGGAGAGGGGAGAAAGCAAGATAAATCCATAAGTTAATCAAAGAAGGTTTGAGAGCCCAGGCAGATTAGCAAAAAACTTGCCGGACACTACAGCTATTTTACCCGTTAAGCGGCAAAACTCAATAACTTGCCCGGGAAAACTTTATCCCGCCTCTGGCGGGTCAGGCGTTTACATCCTGCCAGCGCCTGGCAAAGTGGATGAAGGCAAACATGGCCAGGGAGGAGAAGATACCGGCGATGGCAAAGGGCGTCCAGACCCAGCCGGGGTCGTACTTATCCCACAAGAGCCGGGTCACCTCTGCCGGAGTCTGCCCCAGCATCCCAGTCAAGGCGGCGAAGGCCCGGGAGCGGTCCGGGAGTTCGTGGACCTTCAGCACCTGGGACATGTAACGCAGGGCCAACCCCGCCTTTTCTCCGGAGCGTTCATAGATCTGCCCTCCCAGAAAAGATCCGTAGCCCCAACCGAAGGCATAGGGAATACTGCTGTAGCCCATGTACAGGGCCTTCTTGTCCGCCGGCGCAATCACCCCCAGGTACTCCCGCATCTTGGGGGAGCACATCATCTCCCCGAAAGAGAAGCAGACGATGCCGCCCAGGCAAAGGTAGATGGACATGCTGAAACCGACCAGATAGAGGCCCAGGCTGACGAAGATAAACCCGAAAAAAATCGAGGTCAGCCGGCGCATCACCCGGTTGACGTACCAGGATAGCGGGGCGACCATGAAGATAATCAGCAGCGGGTTGAGGTTGATCACCCACTCCTGGGCAATCTGGGGGCCTCGGGCGAGATTCCGGGAGAGCATGAACCAGGGCAGGTGTCGAGCCAGGGAGTAGCTGTCGACCCAGTCGACAATGAAGTTGGGCAGCATGTCCCAGAGCTGCTCGAATACCGCCCAGAATACCGAAATGATGAGAATGAAGGCGAGGAGACGCGGGTTGAGGATTTCCCGGACCGTGGCCGCCAATACCTGCCAGACCCCGCCGGCATTGGCGACTCCCGGATTAACTTCCTGATAAGTGAAGAGCCAGAGCAGGTTCAGCGACACCAGCAGGGCGCAGCCATAGAAGACCATGGGCCAGGAGTAGCCATAGAGAAAATGCGCCAGCGGCGGGCCCAGGAAGGCGCCGACGTTGATCACCATATAAAAAAAACCCCAGCCTACCCCGGAGGTCTTAGCGGTGAGGGCCTTGACAAAGGTTCCCTGAATGGGAGGCTTGAAGACCGCGGTGCCCGCGGCCAGGAGCAGGCAGCCGGCAAAGAACGGCCAAAAGGCGCGCTGGCTGGCCATCAGCAGGTATCCCAGCGCCTTCAGGATAACGGCTACGACAATCTGCTTCTTGTAGCCGTAGTGGTCGGCGAAACCGCCGCTGACCACCGGCAGGGATGACTGCACCAGGGCCCACCACAGGAAGATGAAGCCCTTGTCGCCCTGGCTGAAGTGGAGTCCACCGATCTCGTCCGCCTGGGCAATATATATGGGGATGACCACCCGCACGCCATAGTAGGCGAGCCGCTCGATGGTCTCCATGATGTTGGCCACCCAAAAAGGCCAGGGCAGGCCCCGGGCCTGCCCCCAGAACGACGAGGTCTCCGTTTGCTCCCCCGGGTCCTGGCGGCCCCGGTCGTCTCCGGTCTTTATGGGCATAATGGCAGGTCGGGGGCCTTTGGGCTCAGGCAGGGGTCATCCCATACCGCGGCGCCCTGGCGGATTCGACGAAGATAATTGCACCCACCTAATATACCCATTTTGATCACGGGATGAATGGTAAAATGAAATCAAATCTCTATAACCGGGATTATTTCTTGACAAACGAGAGGCGCTATAATTATCATGATGCCCGTAAGTTATGCCGGGGAGAGGACTGAAATTTAATAAAAGGGGGGGAGATATCATGAAAAGCCGTATAGTTTATGTGGTTTTCGGGCTTTTTCTGGCCGTGGCCCTGGTGGGCCTGGCCGCGCCGGCCGGCGCCGAGATGTACGTCGAAGGCTACCTGGGCGGGACCGCGGCAGCCAATATTAATCAAGCTTTTACCATCCAAGACCAGCAGGCCTCCGGTCCTACCAATGCCAGCCAAAACAACCACTTGCAATTTTCGGGAGCACCCGATGCGGCCGTGCTGGGCGGCCTCAAGCTCGGCACCTGGTTCGTCAAAGAGGGCGTCGCCGGGTATAGCGGCTATCCCGACTGGATGAAGTATTTCGGGTTCTATACCGATCTCAGCTTCCAGAGGTTGGAGTTGCGCGCCAGCCTCAACGGGACAAACACTTTCAAATTCACTTCGCCTGCAGACCCCAGTTTTGTTGGTCTCAATAGCGGGGAATTTTTCGGCGATGGCACGATAGTCACCTGGGCCTTCATGTTCGCCGCCCGCTACGGCTTCTATTCGGATGCGGAAGTTCCCTTCGGCCGCCTGCAGCCCTATGTGGCGGTGGGCCCTGCCATTATGTTCTCCTCATTGGAGGGGAAGTGCACCACTACATGGGCGCCGTCTGTTGCACCCGGTCAATCAGCTTCGAATATGAGCGGTGGCACCCAGGGGTCAGTCAACATCGCCCTGCAGGCGGAGACCGGGATTCGCTACATGTGCACGAAGAATATTTCCGTGGACCTCTCTTTCAAATATCGTTATGCCCAGCCCAGTTATACCTATAGCGGGGCTGACGCGGACGGTGCCGGCGGCATTGCCAACCCGGCCACTTTCAAGCTTAACCCGGTCTATCAGCTGTTCAGCGGCCAATTGGGGGTGGCTTACCACTTTTAATCTAAAATACCTGCAGAGTTCTAACCGGCGGCCTGCGGGCCGCCTTTATTGTGCGCCGGGCCTGCCCATGGCATATGGTGTGAATAACTCTTGACAGAGCCCAATATTTATAATTAGTATTGCTTACGCAAGGTATGCCTGGGGGGGGATATCATGAAAAGCCGCACAGTTTATCTGGTTTTTGGCCTTTTCCTGGCTGTGGCCCTGGTCGGCCTGGCCGCACCGGCCGGCGCCGAGATGTACATCGAAGGCTACCTGGGTGGGACCGCGGCAGCCAATTTTGGTCAAAACTTCGTCGTCCAGGAAGCCAAAGCCGCACCGCCGCGCCCAGTTGGCGACTTCCACTTAAACTATCCCGGCACAACTGACGCCAGCGTGCTTGGCGGGGTCAAGCTGGGCACCTGGTTTGTCAAGGAGGGCTTCGCCGGCTGGAGCGGTTATCCGGACTGGTGCAAGTACTTCGGGGTTTACGCCGATATTAGCTACCAGCGCCTGGAAATGCCGGGCCAGCGGGTCAGCGGCGCGAACTATTATAGCAACGGCACTGCGATAGATCTCGTCGGGGGAAACATCAGCTCCGACGGCATGGCCACCACCCTGGCCTTCATGGTCGCCGGCCGCTACGGCTTCTTCCCGGATTCGGAAGTGCCCTTCGGCCGCCTGCAACCCTATGTGGGCGTGGGGCCGGCCCTCATGTTAACCACCATAAATCCGAGTTTGGTGGCCAATGGTTTGAGTTTCAGCAAGGCCGCCTATACCGATGCCACCATCGCCCTGGCGGTGGAGTCGGGGGTGCGCTACATGGCCACGAAGAGCGTCTCCATCGACCTCTCCTTCAAATACCGCTATGCCCAACCCAACTTTTGCCTGAGCGATAGATTCAATGAGGCGGACGGCGCCCCGGCCAGCCTCAAGCTGAACCCCACTTACAACCTGTTCAGCGGCGAAATTGGGGTGGCGTACCATTTCTAATGCAAAATACTTTGAGAGATTCAAGCGGCGGCCTGCGGGCCGCCTTTATTTTGCGCGCCGGGTGGGATACGCGGCATTGTCTGATATGCTACAGAAATGAAGCTAATCCTCTGGCTCTTTAAGCTCCGGTAATGTTTGCCCTTATCACCCACCTGGGCGGTTATGCGGCCCCCGGGGTAAAAATTGCAGCATTTGCTAGGCCCGGGTTGGGGGCCGACTTTTTCCGGGTCAGATTTTTATCCTTGCATTTCAACCTATTAGCCAAAGAAGCCCTGCTGCTACAAGTCTTGCCGTAATAGCCATAGTTAGGGCCTGGCCCTCAGCCAGTATGAGGAATCCACCGGCCGGGCGCCAGATCCGGACCGGCGGCCGGCCAAGACGCGGTCCCGCCTGCCGCCCGCCTCCATTGGGGCAGTCCGGGGGGCCAACCACTCTTTAAAACGAGAAAGGAGCAACATGGATCTTTACGAAGCCATTCATAACCGCCGCAGCCACCGCCTCTATCGGCCGGAGATGCCGCCCCGGGAAGCCCTGGAAAGGGTAATCGACGCCGGGCTCTGGGCGCCGTCCGGGATGAACACCCAATGCTGGGATATCACGGTGCTGGCCGGCAAGGCCCGGGATGAATTTGTCGGCCTGATCAACCTCTCCATTGAGAAGATTATGCCCATCATGCGACAAACTGGGGTGCCGGAAAAGAGCCAGCAGCGGGTGGTGGCTTTTTTCAAGGACCTGGGGGGCGCGCCGGTGGTCATCGCGGTGACCGTGTGGCAGTGGGGCGAGGCCACCGGCGCCGCCAACATCCAAAGCGGCGCGGCCATGCTGCAAAACATGCTCCTGGCGGCCCACGCCGAGGGCCTGGGGACCTGCTGGATGACCGCGGGAAGCCTGGTGGAAAAGGAAGTCCTGGGGTACCTGGGTAGAGGCGACCAGCAGTTGCTGGCCTTCACCCCCATCGGCTACTCCGCCAAGGAGCCCCCGGTTCCTCCGCGCAAACCCCGGGATGTGCGCTGGTGGGGGTTTTAATCCGGAGTGTCCTGGGGCCGGACGGGTAACTTTGTCGACAGCAGCTTCCTTTCGGGAGGAGTGCATGGATTTCCAACTCACTGAAGAACAGCGGATGATCAAGGAAACCGTCTACAAGTGGTCGGTTAATGAGCTGGGGCCGTTGCAGGAAAAGATCGATGCGGAAGATTGGTTCCCCCCCGATTTTTTTAAAAAATGCGCCGCGCTCGGCATCCTGGGCATCACTATTGATGAGAAATATGGAGGTCTGGGCGGCGATGTCCTGATGCAGACCCTGGCCATCGAAGAGATGAGCCGCATCTGCCCGGCGCTGGCCATGACCTATGGGGCGCATGCCAACCTGTGCGCCCACAATATCCACCGCAACGCCAGCGAAGCCCTCAAAGAGAAGTACCTGCCGCCCCTGGTCAGGGGCGAAAAAATCGGCGCCCTGGCGCTCACCGAGCCCAACGCCGGCTCGGATGCCATGAGCATTCGCACCCGCGCCGTCCGGCGGGGTGACCAATACCTTCTCAGAGGCAGCAAGATCTTCATCACCAACGGGTCGGTGGCGGACACCCTGCTGGTCTATGCCAAAACCGCGCCCGAGCAGGGCGCCAAAGGCATCAGCGCCTTCATCGTCGAAAGGGACTTTCCTGGGTTTTCCGTGTCCCGCCAGCTAAAAAAATGCGGCATGCGCGGTTCACCCACGGCTGAGCTGATTTTCGAGGACTGCCAAGTGCCGGCGGCAAACCTGGTGGGACCTGAGAATATGGGCGTCCACGTCATGACCAGCGGCCTGGACGTGGAGCGCATCGTGCTGGCCGGCGGCTCCATTGGCATGGCGCAACAGGCCCTGGAATATTCGATTCGCTACGCGGTGGAGCGGGAGCAGTTCGGCCAGGCCATCGCCAATTTCCAGATGATTCAGCAGAAACTGGCCGACATGTACGCCCGCACCGAGGCCGCCCGGCTGTTGGTCTACCGCGCCGCCGATCTGGCCCAGAAATCACCCCGGGGGGGCAAAGGCACCGAACTGAACCGCCTGGCCGCCGCGGCCATCCTCCTGGCGGCGGAAACCGCCACCTGGGTCTGCGGCGAGGCCGTCCAGATTCACGGCGGCTACGGCTACTGCCTGGAGTTTCCGGTGCAAAAGCTGTGGCGCGACGCCAAGCTCTATGAAATCGGGGCGGGCACCAGCGAGGTCCGGCGCCTGATCATTGCCCGGGAACTCACCCGGGAGGCCTTTGCCCGGAAGGCGCAGCGCTAGGGCGAGGCGCCATTCTGCTCTGACATGGAGAAATTATGGATGCACCGTTAATTCTGGAGGAGCGGCAAGACGGGGTGGCCGTGCTCACCCTAAACCGCCCCGAGGTGATGAATTCCTTCAATTTGCCGATGGTGCTGGCCCTGAAGGAACGGGTGGAGGCGGTGCATTTTGATCCGGAAGTACGGGTGGTGATCATCGTGGGGGCTGGCCCCAAGGCCTTTTGCGCCGGCGCCGATCTGAAGGAACGGGCTTTAATGAGCGAGAGGCAGGTGCGGGAGTTTGTCTTTACGCTACGCAATCTCTTTACCTTTATCGCCTCTCTGAACCAACCGGTGATCGCCGCCATCAACGGCATCGCCCTGGGGGGCGGCACCGAGCTGGCCCTGGCCTGCGATATCCGGATTGCTTCAGGCGCCGCGGTCCTGGGACTGACCGAAACCAGGCTGGCCATCATCCCCGGGGCGGGCGGCACCCAGCGTCTGCCGCGTCTGATCGGGAGCGGCAAGGCGAAGGAACTCATCTTTACCGGGCGCCGGGTGGAGGCCCAGGAGGCCTTGCAGATCGGGCTGGTCAATAGAGTCTGCCCGCCGGAGACCTTGCTGGGCGAGTGCCGCGCCATGGCCGGGCTGATCTGCGAAGCCGGCCCCATTGCCGTGCAGCAGGCCAAATATGCCATCAATTACGGTCTGGAGGCCGATCTACATACGGGCCTGGCCATCGAAGCCAATGCCTACTGGCTGACCATTCCCACCCAAGACCGCCTGGAAGGCCTGGCCGCGTTTGGCGAAAAGCGCCGGCCGGTGTATAAGGGTAAATGAGAGAGTCGGTTAGTCAAGTTTGACCCAGCAAGGGAGCAAAATGTCAGATATTGCGGGACAAAACCGGGCATTTTGGGAAAAAGAAGAAGAGAAGCTGGATGCGCTCGTCCGGCAGGCCATCTGGCCCGGGGGCGAAAAAGCGGTCCAGCGCCTCGTGGCGCAAGGCAAAGAGCCGGTCCGGGACCTGGTCGGCAGACTCATCGATCCGGGGACGGAATTTTTTGAATTCAGCCGGATAGCCGGGTTTGGCATGGATTACCCCGATGTCCCGGATGTGCCTTGCGGCGGACTGGTGACGGGTTTGGGAAAGATTCACGGCAACTGGACCGTGATCTTTGCCAATGACAGCCGGGTAAAGGCCGGCACCTATTTTCCCATCACGCTTAAGAAACACATGCGGGCCCAGGCCATCGCGGAGCGCTGCGGTTTAAACTGCGTCTACATTGCCGATTCCGGGGGGGCCTATCTGCCCATGCAGGCCGAGGTTTTCCCGGATGACCAGCAATTCGGCTCCATGTTCTACAACATGGCGCGCATGAGCGCCATGGGTCAGAAGCAGATCACCCTGAGCACCGGCGGCAACACCGCGGGGGGCGCTTACCTGGTCTTCATGGCCTGCCAGTCGATAATGATAGACCGGATGTCGTACTCCTTTCTCGGGGGCCCCCCCCTCGTCAAGGCGGCCACGGGGGAAGTCATTTCCGCGGAAGACTTGGGCGGCGCCCGGGTGCATACGCAGCTCTCCGGGGGCGCCGACCATTTGTGCCGGAACCAGGAGGAGGCCATTGCCCAGGTTCGAGAAATCCTCTCCCTGGAGCCGCCCCAAAGGCTGGTCAGCCACCGTTACCAGGAAGTGCCGCCCAAGGTGGCGGCGGAGGCCATCTACGAATTGCTGGCGGCCAATGTCCATCAGGCCATCGAGGTGCGCGCCTTCCTCGCCGCCATTGCCGATGACAGCCATTTTGCCGAATACAAAAAGCCCTACGCCCCCGGACTCGGAGACAATATCGTCACGGGGAAGATGCGCCTCAAGGGCATCCCGGTGGGAGTCGTGGCCTCCAACGGCATCGGCATCATCTTTACGCAGGCGGCGCAAAAGGCCACGGAATGGATCGTCCGCTGCTGCCAGGACAAGACGCCGCTGCTCTTTGTCCAGGCCTCGCCGGGCTACATGGTGGGCTCTGATTCCGAGCATATGGGCATCGGCAAATATGGGGCGGATATGGTGCGGGCGGTCTCCTGCGCCCAGGTGCCCCGGGTGCAGTTGGTGATCGGCCCCGACAACGGCGCGGCCAATTACGGCATGTGCGGCCGGGGGTATCGCCCCCATTTTCTCTTTTCCACCATGCGGGCGCGCACCTCGGTCATGAGCGGCCGTTCCGCCGGGGAGGTGCTCATGTCCATTGAGGAGCGTAAACGCGGCAAACCCATGAGCGACGCGGAGAAGGCGGCCTTCCGCCAGCAAATGATCGACAAGTACGACGGTGAGGCGCATCCCTTCTATTGCGGCGCCCGGCTCCTCAATGACCGGGTGCTGAAATTCCGGGAAATCCGCGACTGGCTGTCCATGGCCTTCGAGGTCAGCCTGCTCAAGCCCATCGGGGCGCCGTCCTTTGGGAATCCGCGGTTTTAAATGGGCCTCGAATCGTGGTTTTCGATAGTCGCAGGTTTTGCCCGCTTTGCCGGCGGTCATTGAGTCTAATTCAAGGAGCAAAATGTCATGAGTGATCCTACCATGTTGGACAGGACCTTTCACCTTATCATGAAACGAATGGTGGATACCGGAGTGGCTCCGCACTATACCGAAATCGCCGGCGAATTAGGCCTTTCCATGGAAGAGGGCCGAAAGGCTGTGCACGACCTATTTGCCGCGGGTATTCCTGGCTGGCTGTTTCCCGATACAAGTTTTATTACCTCCTTCGCGCCATTCAACAACCTGCCCACTCAGTACAGGATTACTGTGGACGGTCAGCAGAAGTGGTTCGGCCAGTGAGGCTTTGAATCGCTGGCGGTCTGCTGGCTATTTCCGGGTAAGACAGTTCGTATCGATTGCCCATGTCTCGACTGCGGGCGCCATATCAGCATCGAAATTCGAGATGGGAATATACTTCATGTGGATCCGGAAGGCGTCACCGCGTATGTGGCGGTTCCTTTCTGGCACTGGTGGGATGACCTCCCATATGCCTGAAGCACGATGAATCTCTTTCGGTCGAAAGAGCACATTCGCAGTTGGGTCCAGTTCAGAGAAGGCACAGAGGATGGGATGATCCCTCTTTACGATTTGCTGAAACTCTTCTCGGGGAGCTATTTTCGCAGTCGCCTCGATCCGGATTGGGTGTCACGCATGGGAGAGCAGAGGAAGGAAACGGTCTCCACGCTCATGGAAATAGGCAAGACTGGGCCGTTCTGGCGGCGACCGAAATGAGGAACTGAGACCGGGAAGCTCGGAATCGCGAGATTCCGGTGTGCTTCCGAAGGATTGGTTATGGGTTTGATGAAATACCCCAAAAGAGTGGTTCTGGGCGATATCACGGTAAGGGACGGCTTTCAGCACGAAGAGAAGTTCATCCCCACCGACGCCAAACTTTGGGTGGCGGAGCAACTGGTGCTGG
This sequence comes from Desulfobaccales bacterium, assembly GCA_052326585.1. Taxonomy (GTDB): domain Bacteria; phylum Desulfobacterota; class Desulfobaccia; order Desulfobaccales; family 0-14-0-80-60-11; genus JAPLJC01. The sequence goes on from JBKQLU010000025.1 coordinate 14,691, forward strand.
CCGGCTGCAAACGCATTGAGGTCACCAACTTCGGCAGCCCCAAAGGCATGCCGCAATTTAAGGACGCCGATGAGCTGCTGAAGCGGCTGCGGGGCAGCAAAAAGGTGGGCCAACTCCTGAAAGACGTGGAGATCACCGCCATCACCATCCGGGAGCGGGCGGTGGACCGCGCCATCCAGGCCCGCCGGGAGGGCTACGGTCCCGACCGCATCCTTTTCATGGTGTCCACCAGCGAGTCGCATCATAAAGTCAATTCCGGCCTGTCCCTGGCCGACTACTGGAAGATGTGCGAGCAGCTCATCCCTCAGGTCCACGAGGCCGGCATGAAGGTCTGCGGCACGGTCAGCACCATCTGGGGCTGCCCCATCGAGGGCCCCACGGAGCTCAAGAAGGCGGTGGCCTTCACCCGGCGCTGGCTGGACATCGGGGCGGATGACATCGAACACGCCGATCATGACGGTTCGGCGCCGCCCCATAAGGTCTATGAATATTTCTCCCTGATCCTGGAGGCCATTCCGGACCCCGCCAAGCACGTGGCCCATTTTCATGTGACCCGGGGCTGGGGGCTGGCCAATGTCCTGGCGGCCCTCCTTGCCGGGATCACCCATTTCGAGTCCAGCCTGGGCGGCATCGGCGGACAGCCGGCCAACTTTGTGGATGGGGTGCCGGTGGCCGGCACCGGCGAATACTATTATCAGGACCCCAGCCTCACCGGCCTGGTTGCCACCGAAGACCTGGCCGTGATGCTGGATGAAATGGGGATCGACGCCGGCCTGGACGTGGATAAGGTGCTCGCCCTCGGCCACATGGTGGAGCGGATCGTCGGCCGGCGGCTGCGCTCCGAATGCGTCCACTCGGGCAGAATCCCCAAGACGCTTACCGGGCGCCGCTAAGCGCTGAACCTGATTAGCCTTGGCGAATCCAGTCGACAGGAGGGAGAGGGGGAAGTTCACGGCTCTTTAGGCAGTGGCAGAATTTTGCGGGAAAATAATCAGTGCCTAACCGCCAGGCAAGGAGCTACAAGGATGAGCGACCTAAAATCTTATCAGGATTTTTTGAAAAACGAATTCGATATTAGCCAGCTTTTTGACAAGCCGGAGCCGCTGGCGGGCGTCAGGATCCTGGAGGTCTGCTACGTGGTGCTGGGGCCGGCGGCCTGTGATTACCTGGGGGAATTCGGCGCCGAGGTGATCAAGTTTGAGGGCCAGAAAGGGGACCAGATGCGTTATGTGACCCCCTATGCCTATCTCTGGAAAAACCTGTCCCCCGGCCTGGAGATAGAAAACCACAATAAATACTGGGTCGGCATGCACCTGGGGCACCCCCAGGGCAAGGAGCTCTTCCTGGAACTGGTGAAAAAGTCCGACGTGGTGGCGGACAACCTCACTCCCGGCCGCATGGCGGAGTGGGGTTTGAGTTATAGAGAACTCAAAGAAGTGAACCCCCGCCTCGTCCAGTTGCACGTTTCCGGCTACGGCAGTTGGGGGCCCTGGACCGGCCGGACTTCCTATGATGCCGTGGCCCAGAGCATGGGCGCCCTGTCGCCCATCACCGGGTTCGAAGACCGGGGTCCCATTAAATCGGGGGTCTGGATCGCGGACTGGATCACCGGGTTGATGTGCTCGGTGGCCATCATGGCGGCCCTGAATTACCGGGAGAGAACCGGGGAAGGCCAGTTCATCGACTACATGCAGGTGGAAAACGTCATCCGCTGGCTCGATTGGACCTGGCTGCACGCCTTTAAAACCGGCGAGGACCGGAAGCGCTCCGGCAACCGGGACCTGGCCATCTGCCCCTCCGACCTGTTCGCCTGCCAGGACGGCTGGGTGGCCGTGGCGGCCTTCAGCAAGCCCGAATTCAAGGGCCTCTGCGAGGCCATGGGCCAGTTGGATCTCTACGACCGGTTTGCCGATCCCAGCCAACGGCTGAAAGAAGGGAAAGCCTTGACCGACCTGGTGGCCCGGTGGGCCAAGACCAAAAGCGTGGCCGAGGTCGAGGAACTGGGCGATAAATACGGCTTCGCGGCCTCCCGGGTGCTGGACGCCAAGGAGGCCTATCAGGGCCCGCACTACCTGCCGCGCGGCGCCATCCAGGAATACGACGATCACCTTTACGGGACGATGCGGCAGGAGTGTTATCCCCCGAGGATGAGCGAGACCCCCAGCCGGGTGAAATGGAGCAGCCGGCCGCTGGGGTTCGATAATCGCTACGTCTTCCAGAAGATCCTGGGCCTGCCCCTGGAGGAGGTCAAGCGCCTCGAATTCGAGAAGGTCATCTTTCAGTGGAATCCGGCCGTCCCCTCGCAGTGTCCGCCTCCGGACTGGGATGGTAAAACCGGTTTGAAGCTGCCCTAGCCTCAGGCTTCCGTAACCTTTCTGGGAGGAACCAGCATGGATGATACCAAGATTGTCGGTTTGGCGGTCAACCAGGAATTTGCCAGGTGGGCCTACCGGGAAACCTACCCCCCGGATGCCTACAAAAAGCCGGAAGCCCTGGATGACATGTTGGTGCTCGACGCCAGTCAGGGGTCGTTTGCGGGACTCTTCGCCTCTTCCCTCCTGGCGGAGATGGGCGCCGAGGTGATCCGCATCGAGCCCCCCGGAGGAGATCTGGCCAGGAAGATGTCCCCGGACGGCATGATGATCGGGGATTCCGGCCTGGCTTATATCGTCGAGGCCCGCAACAAGTTCCATATCACCCTGGACCTGACCAAGCCTGAGGGCCAGAAGCTGTTTGCCAGTCTGGCCGGCAAGGCCGCGGTGGTCATCGAAACCTTCAAGCCGGGCTACCTGGACGGCCTGGATATCGGCTACCGGCAACTGCGCCAGATCAACCCCGGCCTGATTTACTGCGCCATCAGCAGCTACGGCCATTACGGGGCGGATGCCGAGAAACATGCCAACCAGCCGAACTATGACATCCTGGACCAGGCCCGGGGCGTCATCATGTCCATCACCGGGGAACCGGACCTCGACCCGGAAATAGACCAGACCTATAAACGGCCATTGAAGCATGGCAACTGGATGGGTTGGTATGCCGGCGGCGCCTGGTCGGCCCTGGGCATCCTGATGGCGATGTTCTATCGCCGCAAGACCGGCAAAGGGCAAATGATCGACAGTTCCCCGCCGGAAGGCTTGCTGGCCATCTCCAATTACGCCCTGCAATATTTCCACATGTCCGGGGAGCTGATGCCCCGGGCCGGCAATTACGACTATGCCGTCTTTCCTTACACTTACGTGAAGTGCAAGGATGGCTACACCTTCATTTCCGGTTTCACGGATCCCAACTTTACGGCCTTGTGCGAGATCATCCAACGGCCGGATCTGCGGCAGCAGTTCCCCACGATCAAGGAGCGCCTCACCCCCCGGAACCAGCCGACGATTCAGCACGAAATTGAAAAATTCACCGTAAATTACACGGCCGATGAAATCCAGGACATGGTTTACAAGTATAGCAAGCGGGAAGATAAGAAGGGCACGGTGGTCTCGGGCCGGCTGGAAAATCCACAGGATGTCCTAACCAGGGACCACTGGCAGGAGCGGCGCACCTTCCTCAAATGGGACGACCCCAATTACGGCGAGCTCCTGATCCAGAATTCCTCCTTCAAGGCCATGACGCGCACCCCCGGCCGCATAAAATGGGTCTGCCGGCCCATCGGCGCGGACAATGAGTTCATCTATCACCGCTACCTCGGGGTGGGACCGGGGAAGCTAAAGGAGCTGCAACAGGCCGGGGTAATCTGATGGGGGTTGCCCCTCTCGTTCCCAAGCTCCAGCTTGGGAACGCAGCTTGGGCGCCAAGCTCTGCTTGGCGAAAGCCAGGATAGCTCAGAATAAGCCTTTTTCTGAGCAAAGCAGGAGCTTTGTACCAAAAATGGGTTCCCAAGCAGGAGCTTGGCAACCAGAAAATGCAACGCAGGCTAAAGCCTGCGGCTACATTTTTTCCTCTCGTCCCCGAGCAGGTGCTTGGGAACCAGAAAAAATGGGGCTTAATCCGGTTTGGACCACAGGAGCACCGCCACCACCGCCAGGGCGGTCCCGATAACGGACTCGATAAAGCGCAGGGAGGCATTGAGCAGGGGGCCTGATGCCAGGTGCAAGGTGGAAAAAACCATGATCACCGCCACGGCGATTGAGGCCAGACGGGCGTGATCAGGGATGCCCAGGACCTGGCAGAGCAGCATCACCACCCCAATCACCGCCGCCATGCCGAAGGGATTGAAGGGCAGGAAACTGAGATAAACGGCGCTGGCCACAGCACCGATGAAGGTTGCCAGGATCTGCAGGGATGCCGAAGTCCAGGTATCACGGCGGGTGGCCTGCAGGACCGCCCCCCCGGAGATCACCGACCAGAGCCCGCCGATGGCTGCCGAGGCCCCATGAAACAGGTGAGTGAAATAAAAACCGGCCAGGTAGGCCGCCAGGCAGACCAGGGCCATTTGCAAGGCAACGCGGAGGTCAGCCCGCCTTAGCGCCGATGGCTTTATAGAAGTCATTGCAAATCCCCTTCATTAGTTCAGGCTCAGGAGGACCTAAAGGCGCGCATCATCTTTCCCCTCTCCTTCCCGGGCAAGACCTTGGGAACCAGGAGAAAATTGTCATTCTGAGCGCAGCGAAGAATCTCGTCTTTTAAAATACTTGAGACCCTTCGCTTCGCTCAGGGTGACAGAAAAGCGATTTTGAAATAGTTTCTAGGCTTTCACAATTTCTTTCCAGGGAAAATCCCTGGTGGGGCGGCCGTTCCTGGCCGCCTCTGGTTGGCGGGCCCGGAGGCCCGCTCCACCGGCAAAGTCATTTAGGTCTCAGGCGCCGCCTTCCCGCGGCGCCTTTTCTTTGAGCCTTAAGGTTCTTTTCACCAGTTCCTTCTCATGCTCAAAATTAACCGCCCGCTGGATGGCGATCCGTTGGGTCTGGGGCGGCCCGGCGCCGTGCCAGGTGCCCACCCCATGCTGGCCGGCGGTCCAGTGCTGCAGGAGTTTGTGCACCTTCATGATATTCGCCGCCGGCTCATCCGACCCGAAGCGGTAAAATTCTTCCACGAAGTCTTTGACTTCGGGGTTGGACAATTCTTTCAGGGAGGGCAGGGTGACGACCAGCCCGCCGCCGATGTCCCCGGCCAGCGCCATCACCCGCCAAAAGGCCTGGCAAATGTTTAACTTGGCCACGTTGCCCATGAGCTCGTCCGGCAGAAAGACGCCGGAGCCCGGCGGCTCTTCATGGCCCTGGCGGGCGGCCGCCTGGCCGCAAGCCCGGCCGGTCTCCCGCAGCACCACCATCTCGGTGATCTGCTCGTTGATGTGTGAGACCTTTTCCAGGCCCTTGTATTCCTGGATCAATTTGGAGGCCCCAATGATCTGGTTCATGAAGCCCACCTTGCAGGTGCCGCCGCAGGTCATGCGATGGGTCCGGGCAAAGCGGGCCACCAGCTTGCCGGAATATTTGAACTCGCCGCAGTGGAAGACCCGCTCCCAGGGCACAAAGACGTTGTCGAAGATCACCATGGCGGTCTCGCGCTGTCCGAAGACCGGATTGCCCAATTCCTCCAGATCATCTGCCAGGTCCCGCTCCGCCGAATAAGGCGAATATTGACAGACATAGGTAATGCCGGGGGCGTCGCTGGGCGTGGCAAAGGCCACGGCATAGTCGGCTTCCGCCTCGGAATGGGCCCCCTGGGGGAGCACCACCAGTTCATGGGAGGCATAGGCGCCGCTGATATTAATCTTGGCCCCCCGCACCACGATGCCCTGATCGTTTTTCCCCACGACCTTGAGGGCGAGATAGGGGTCCGGCCAATCGACGATTTTCTGGCTGCGGCTGCCCCGGGGCTCGGTCAGGGCCCCGGCTACGGAGAGATCACGGCGCTGCACCGTCTTGAGGAATTCCAGGAACCGCCCCTGATATCTGGTGCCCAGGTCCCGGTCCATCTCCCAGGTCGTGCTGGCCAGGGCGTGAAAGGCGTCATAGCCCACGCACCGGTAAATGCAGGTCCCCAGCATTTCGGCGGTAAAGGTCCCGGCTTCCGCCTTTTTCACCAAATCCTCCCGGCTGGCGCTGACATAGGTGTAGCGATTCACCACCTCTTGCACCAGGGGCGAAAAGCAGGTCATAATCTCCCGATACTTCGGGTCCAAGGCCCAGGCGTAACTGGCCTTATTGGCCTCCACCACGGTGCGGGTGTTTCTATTTTTCAGGATATCGGTCACCCGCTTGCTGTTCATAAAGACCTTCGGTTTGAGATCCTTAAGGCTGGCTTCGAACTGCTCAGGGGTCATCAGGGCCATGGGACTTGCCTCCTCCTTAGGTATGGGCACCGGAGAAAAATATGCGGCCGGCTAGTATAAACCTCGATTTCCGCCCACCCTGCGCGGTCTCTTTGACGATGCAGGTCAGAATCTTGTCCAGAGAAATTGGCCGGGTCAGCAGACTGCTGATTTTATGGATCGAAGAGAGGAGCCTCTCTTTGGGTTTTTAACTCACTCAGATAATGAGTTGCGCTTATTTTCCTAGACATGGCCTCATCCCGGCGTCCCGCCTTAAGGGCGGCACTGATAAAAACCCGATGAAATTATTATAAAATAAATCCTCGCCAACCTCAATCGCCTCGCCTTGGGGGGGGCGCAGCCGGTCCTGGCCGCCGCCCGTGGCACTGTCTCAAATGCTACAGAGGTGAAGCTAATCCTCTGATTCGCCCATCTCACGGTAATAATCGCCTTTATCTTTACCCATCCCGGCTGCCCGGACCCCTGGGAAAAAAATGCAGCATATGATAGACTCGCCCCAAAGCGCCATTCTTCGTAAAGCAGATTTTTACCTTCTATTTCAGCCTGTTTGCTCAAGAAAGCCTGCTGGTCTAGGCCTTGCAGAAATATATTGGGTCTAGGCCAACGGACTGATAAACCAACCTGGCCGTAGGGTGCGAGACCCGCCGCCGGGCAGGCGAAAGGAGAAATTATGAGAGAAGTAGCGGTTTTGGGTGTGGGAATGACCAAATTCGGGCCGTCCGCTTTGAGCCTCAAGGAGCTCTTTGCCGAAGCCGCCCTGGAGGCCATCAAGGAGTCCAATCTAACCTGCAAAGATATCCAGGCCCTGGTCATCGGCAACGTTCTGGGCGATTTTTCCGAAAGGCAGATGAATCTGGCCCCATTCTTGGCCGATGAGATCGGGCTGGGGCCGAACGTGGCGGCCACCCGGGTCGAAAGCGGTTGCGCTTCCGGCTCCGTAGCCTTTCGGGATGCCGTCATGTGGGTGGCCTCCGGGTTCTATGACATCGTCATTGCCGGCGGGGTGGAAAAATTCACCCACCTGAGCACCCCGCAGGTGACCAGCGCCCTGGCCATGATCGAGGATAGCCTCTATGAGGAATTCACCGGCCTGACCTTTCCGGGGGTATTTGCCATGCTGGCCCACCAGTATGCCGACAAGTATGCCATTCCCCTGCCGGTCCTCAAGGAGCGCATGGCGCGGGTGGCGGTCAAGAACCACTACCACGGCACCATGAACCCCCTGGCCCAATTCCAGAAAGAGATCACCGTGGAGAAGGTGCTCTCGAGCCCCATGGTTTGCGACCCGCTCCAGGTCTTCGACTGCTGTCCCATCTCCGACGGCGCCGCCGCGATAGTCCTGGCCAGCCGGGAGATCGCCGAAAAAAGGGTGGCCAAACCCATCAAGGTGTTGGGGGTAGGGCAGGGGAATGGCCGGGCCTTATCCCGGCAGAAAGACTTCACGGTTATGCGGGCGCGCCTGGCCTCCGCCTCCCAGGCTTACAAGATGGCGGGGATTGAACCCAGGCACGTGGACGTGGTGGAATTGCACGATTGCTTTACCATTGCCGAAATCGTTGCCAGCGAGTGTTTGGGGTTTTTCGATTTCGGCAAAGGCAGCCTGGCCGCGGAGGTCGGTGAAACCCGCCTGGGCGGCAGAATCCCCATCAACCCTTCGGGCGGACTCAAGTCCAAGGGCCATCCGGTGGGCGCCACGGGCTGCGCCCAGGTCTACGAGATTACCAAGCAACTCCGGGAGGAGTGCGGCGCCCGGCAGGTGGAAGGGGCCCGGATCGGCATGACGGATACCATGGGCGGCTCCGGCGCCGTGGTGGCAAATATCATCCTTGGCTGCTAAGCAGGGGGAGATTTTTTCATGTACAAACTGACCCACACCCAATACTTCGAAGCCTTGAAGGAGAATATCCTCAAGGGATTAAAGTGTCTCGACTGCGGGACCATCACCGTGCCTCCCAAGGCCACCTGCGACGAGTGCGGCTCCGTCAACCAGGAAGTCGTCCAATTGTCCGGAGAAGGCGCCATCCGCACCTTCACGGTGATCCGGGTGGCTCCGGAAGGCTTCAAAGCCCCATACGTCGTGGTCGTGGCCCAACTGCGGGAGGGCCCCTGGCTCACCGGGCTGCTGGACGACCCGGCGCCGGAGAGCGCCACCATGGAGCTGATCGGCAAGAAAGTGAAGCTGGGGCACCTGGTGGTGGAGCATTTGAAATATACCATGGGGCCGGGAGTGGTTCCCCTCTTTTCCCGGGTGGACTGAAGGGCGCGCCGGCGGGCGCTGACCTGGGGTATCCCGATTACTACAAAGGGCCGTGCGTAACGGCGTTTTAAAGGAGATGCGCAAATGGAGGTAAAAACCATTGGAGTCGTAGGCGCCGGCCAGATGGGCGGCGGCATCGCCCAGGTGGCGGCCATGAGCGGTCTGGCGGTGATCATGAGCGATATCAGCGAGGAATTGGTCCAGCGGGGTGTAAAGGCCATCACCAAGATCCTGAGCAAGGGTGTGGAGAAGGGCAAGATGAGCCCCGCCGACCGGGATGCGGTTCTCGGCCGCATCCGGACCACCGTCAATCTCCGGGACATGGCCGCGGTGGAGGTGGTGGTCGAGGCGGCGACGGAAAACGAGCCGCTGAAACTGAAGATCTTCCGGGAGCTGGATGCCATCTGCCCGCCCCAGACCATCCTGGCCAGCAACACCTCGTCCATTCCTATCGGCCGCATAGCCGCACAGACGCAGAGACCCGGCAAGGTCATCGGCATGCACTTCATGAACCCGGTGCCGGTAATGCAGCTCGTGGAGGTGATCCGGGCCCTGGCCACCACGGATGAGACCTTTGCAGTGACCCGGGACCTGTGCCTCAAGTTCGGCAAGACCCCGGCCGCGGCCAGCGACTATCCCGGGTTCCTCATCAATCGCATCCTCTTGCCCATGATCAATGAAGCGGTCTACTGCCTCTATCAGGGCATAGGCACCCGGGAAGACATCGATACCGTCATGCGGCTCGGCGCCAATCACCCCATGGGGCCGCTGGCCCTGGCGGACCTCATCGGCCTGGACACCTGTCTGGCCATCATGGAGACCCTGTTCAACGGTTTCTGCGATTCCAAATACCGGCCCTGTCCGCTGCTGCGCAAATACGTGGAGGCCGGCTGGCTGGGACGCAAGACCGGCCGCGGCTTTTACGAGTATGCCTGAGAAAAACAGCCAAAATGAACTTTGCATTACCTAATCGCTGACAATTCTGTTAGAATGCAACACCTACCTCAACGGGAAGGCGGGCGGCATCTGCTCCCGGGCGAGTTTGGTCATCCTTAACTATATGAAAGAAGCTGACTTTCCATCATCTAGCTTAACAATCCGGAAGATTTCCTTCCTCCATTCATCTCCTGCGCCAGGTTAAACGACTGGCAACGAAGCATTACCCGGGTCAGCCCTGGGGCTGCCCTTGATTTGCTTGAGGGGCGCTTACCCCGGACCCTGAAGGTGATTTTACTCCGTAAGCGGTGCACCGCAGAGCGCAAAAGCCGCGCCGCGGGCCGGCCAATTATCCACCCTGAATTGCTTGAATGGCGCTGACCGGTCAGCGGCGGCCTGGGGACACCCTGGCTGGCGCCGCGCTGCGGCGGGTTGCGGTGGAAGTTAGGGTCCCGTCTTTAAGGAAGATGATGGGACCCGGCCGCGGAATATTGTGGGCTGCGGCGGCTGGCCCCGAGGAGCAAGCTGAGCAGGGCTCGATGTCGGGAGTGGAGTCCATTAACTAAAATTAACATCGATTCATGGAGGGTAATGATGGCACTGCAGAGTTATTACAGGAAGATCATGGACATCAGCATGATGGCAGACGACGCCAAGAAGGCCGAAGCCTCGAAGGCCGTCTTCGCGAGCCTGAACCAGGCTAAGATGCCCGACCGGTTCAACTGGGCGGAGGAGATCTTCGAAGGAATTCACGTAGAGGAGCGGGGCGACCAGCTGGCCCTGCATTGGCTCAACATCGATACCGACGAAGAGCGCCGCTTCACCTATGCGGAGCTTGCCCGGAAGAGCAATCAGTTTTTGAATTACCTGCGAAAATATGGGATCAGCAAGGGCGAGAGCATCTATATGATGATCCCTTCAATTCCCGAGACCTGGTTTGCCAGCCTGGCAACGGTGAAGGGCGGGCTGGTATCGGTCCCGACGGCCATGACCATGACGGTCAGGGAGATGGAGTACCGCTTCCAGAGCTTCGCGCCCCATGCCGTGATCGCCAACCAGGATTCGGCGCCGATCATCGATGCGGCTCTGCAGATCGTCGGGGCCACCCCCAAGGTGAAGATCATCATCGGGGAGCGGGAGGGCTGGAAGAGCTACGCCGAAGTGGAGCGTGAACGCGATTCCGCCAAGGCCGAGCCAACGAAACCCGAGGACATTATTATTTGCTTCTTCACCTCCGGGACTACCGGGATGGCCAAGAGGGTAGCTCATTCGGCCGTATCCTACCCCCTGGGCCATCTCTCCACCGCCAATATCATCGGCATCAAGCCGGGCGACATTCACAACAACCTCAGTGCGCCCGGATGGGCCAAGTGGGCCTGGAGCTGCTTCTTTGCCCCCTTCAACGTCGGCGCGGCCACCGCCGGCCTCCATTATCCCGGCCGGCTCGATATCGAGAGATACCTCGGCGCCGTGGACCGCCTCCAGGTAAACACCTTCTGCGCCCCGCCGACGGCCTGGAGGGCCTTCATACTGGCCGATCTCGGCAAATTCAAGTTCGCCGGCTTGAGAGAGTCGGTAAGCGCCGGCGAGCCCCTCAACCCGGAAATCATCCAGACCTGGCGGCGCTTCACCGGAACCGAAATCAGGGACTTTTACGGACAGACCGAATCCACCGCGATGATCGGCAATCCTCCCTGGAACAAGGGCAAGATCGTGGCAGGCTCCTTCGGGCAACCGCATTTCCTCTACGATATCGCCCTCATCGATGACGATGGCAAGGAGGTCACCAAGGCCAACGAAGTGGGCCTCATCTCCGTCAGGCTCGACCGGTGGCGGTCCCTGGGCCTCTTTACCGAGTACCTCGGCAGCCCCGAGAAAATGAAGGAGGTCTTCCGCGGCAATTACTACTACACGGGAGACCGGGCTTCCTTCGACGAGAAGGGTTACTGGTGGTTCGTGGGACGCGCCGACGACGTCATCAAATCTTCGGACTACCGGGTCGGCCCCTTTGAGGTCGAGAGCGCCATCATCGAGCACGAGGCAGTGGCCGAAGCCGCGGTCGTCGGGAGCCCGGACCCCAAGAGATGGCAGCTCGTCAAGGGCTTCGTCATCCTCAGGCCCGGCTATGAGCCCTCCCCCGAGCTGGCCGCCGATCTCTTTAAACACTGTGCCAATGTCCTGGCCAAATTCAAGATTCCGCGTATCCTCGAATTCGTGCCCGAGGTCCCCAAGACCCTGAGTGGCAAGATCCGTCGCATCGAGCTCAGGCAAAACGAAATCACCAACAAGGAAAAGGGCCAGAGGGGTGAGCATGAGTACTTCTACCAGGATTTCTCGCCATCCAGGTCTTTGGGCAAGGAAGAGTGAGCGGTGAGCAGAAAAAGAGAGAACCTGGTCCTTCCTGGTGACCGTCGCGGTCAGGCGGGGCGGCCGGGACTAGATGGTTTTCCCCCCTCACAGGCGTCGGTCGCCGCGCCTGTGAGGGAGTTTTTGCTTCATTGCCGGCAAAAATGAGCTAGGGAAGGATCAGGAGCGGCTTCCCCGGGGACCGGGAACCTTGGGCAAGTTTAAGCAGTCAAGATTAATTCTAGAAGGGAGGGTGAAAATGACATTCGAGGAGATTAAAACGGCGGTCATGGGGCTGGATGACCAGGGAAAAAAGCGGGTGGTAATGGAGCTGCTGCCGGAGATCTGGCCGAAAATTGTCGAGGATGCGGCCTGCCTGGAGTTCATCAGGGAGTTGGTGGACGCTGAAGCCGTGCGGATATACAAAGAAGAGCACATGGATACCATTTAGGCCTGAAGCGCACTTGCGGAACCACTGAGATAGAACCGTCAATTCTGATTAGAACCGTCAAATTGCTGAGCCAAACCGATATTAGGAGGGATAATATGGCAAAAACAGGAGCGCTGCGGCCGCGTTGGGGCCAGCCGGTTACGGGTATTGTCTCATTTTTCGTCTTTTTCTTTGTCGCCTGGATCATCTGGTACATCTTCAGTGATCCCCGGGGGCCGGTGGGGTCATTTCCTTATCCCTTCGTAATGTACCTGGCCATGATGATCCTGGTCGGCCTTTGGCAGCACATGTTCTTTGGGGACTGGCCCTTTCAAGACATTCCCCAGCCGGCCCGGGGGATTATCGAAACCATCGTCAACCTGGTCCTGGTATTTTTTATCATCCATGTGGTTTTTTACCGTATCCTGGGTGTGGGTTTCAATTTCCTCAGCGAGTCGAACCTGGAAGCGTTGGCGGCGGCCGGCAAGACCCTGATGCCTGAGGGGGTCGCCGCTACCCTAACCACGAAGGTCCTGAGCAATCCCGAGCTCCATCTTGGAGAAGTGGCGGTGGTGACCTTTGTTTTGATCGGCTTTTTCTCCTATCCCTACACCACCATCCTTTTCGGCAAGTGGCCCATCAGGCCCAGCGATCTGAAACAGCCTGAGGCTGGCTTCGCCGAGTTGGGCTGGTGCAGCATGCTCACCCTGTTTTACTACACTATCCTTATCGTGCCGTTCTGGGGCCTGATCTACGGGGTGGTCTTCGGGAAATCTTTTGCCTTGAACCTTCCCTGGTGGGGCAGCTTTGCCGGCACCCCGCACGTCCACTGGGTCTTCGGCTGGTGGGAGTGGGCCATCATCCTCTTGTTTATGACTCCCAACGTCTGGCGCATGAAGCCGTGGTCCCTGATTAAACTGCCCCAGCCCTGGAAGGGATTTATCTCCCTGATCTTAACCTTCATCGCTGCTTATATTCTGGCCTTCCTGTGCGTGAAACTCGCGCCCTCCTGGCTGAACATGGAGGCAGTCGTCAAGGCCCTGCCGCCCGCGGATAAAGGTAATGCCGCCCGTTTTCTCTGGTATCATGCCGCAGAGATTGCCGGCTTCGCCCTGATCCCCTTCCTGATCTGGCACCACTATTTCGATGACCTGGGGCCCTGCGGCGACGTGGATTCCTGGGGGAACTTCTGGTTCCGGACCCTAGGCGTCGGCATCCTCCTGGTGCTGAACTACATCTTCTTCTACTACGTCAACTTCGGTAACTGGGGCCTGGGTAACCAGCACATGGAGCACACCATGCCCGAAGGGGTGACACACGGCCTATCCCTCGTCTGGAACTTCTGGTGGATTATTCCGCTGCTGTGGAACGAGTGGTTCTTCCACAAATGGCCCTTCTATGTCCATGAACACTAGAATGCTGGGGCTCGAGCCGCCCGGCCCGGTAATGGTGCGGCAAGATGTGAGGAAGGAACTTGAGTTTCAATCAGGGGTGGTCCTGGTAGGGGTGCGCCGCGCCTGGCTCTGGCGCGACTCCGGCCCGGACCCTTTCTTGCCGGGCTGCCGGCGAGTTTTTTTGGCGCCGGCGGCAGCGAGGTGGAGGAGAGGAGCTTTGCCGAACCCATTACGACGCTGCTTGACCGGTATAATCTAAAGAATTATAGATTTGCATCCCGCGATTATCTTTTGTAGGGGCGGGGTTTCCCCGCCCAGGGCAAACCCACAGGCCAGAGGCCTGTGCCACTGAGACGCCGCCCCTACGGCAATGATGGAATCGGCAATCAACTAGATAATCCCCATAATATGAGGGTCCTCGCTGGAGGGATGAAATGAAAGCCTGCGATCTAATGCCGCCCGTGGCCCCTGTTAAGGAGCAGCCGGCGCTGGTTATCGACGCGGTGCCCGCTGGTATCCTGGCCGTAAACACGCAGGGACGCATCATCTTTGCCAATCCCTTTGCCCAGCAATTAATCGGCATGCCGGGAGCCCATTTGCTCGGCCGCCAGGTGCAGGAAGTGATCCCCAGTTCTCTCTTGCCAGAAATATTAAAATCCGGCAAATCGCTTTTTGGACAGAAGGTGACCTTTCAGAATGCGGTCGTCATGGCAAATTATTCTCCGGTCATCTCGGACCACCGGGTAGTCGGCGCGGTCAGCGTCTTTCAAGACATCGCCATATTGGAAAAGACTTCCGCCGAATTGAACTACGTCAAAGGCCTGATGCGCGAATTAGAGGCCATCATAAGTTGTTCTTATGATGGCATATTCGTCACCGACGGCCAGGGTATCGCCCTCAGGGTCAATAAATCCTACGAGCGTATTGCCGGCATAAAAGCTGAGGAAGTTATCGGCAAGTCGATGAAGAAATTGGTTGAAGAGCATTATTACGATCAATCGGTGGCCTTGATGGTTATTAATCGCCGGGAACGGGTGACGATCAGTCAGACGGTGAAGGGCAAATGCCAAAATCTGGTGACCGGCAACCCGGTTTTTGATGAACAAGGGAACCTGATCCGCGTCGTTACCAATGTGCGGGATATTACCGACCTGGTGAATTTGCAGAATCAACTGGACGAGACCAAGAGGCAGGCGTTGAAATATGCGACTGAATTATCCCATCTGCGTTCGTTACAGATGGAGGAAAACAAAATCATCTATTGCAGCGCCGCCATGGAGAAGGTGATTACCATAGCGAAAAAGATTGCCGAGGTAAATACGACCGTCTTAATCACCGGTGAATCCGGCACCGGCAAAGAACTTATTACAAAGTTGATTCACAAAGCAGGCAAAGGAATTGATAAACCATTTATTAAAATCAATTGTGCCGCCGTCCCGGAGCAATTACTGGAATCTGAATTATTTGGTTACGAAAGCGGGGCCTTCACCGGAGCAAAAAAGGAAGGCAAACCGGGACTGTTTGAATTGGCCCATAATGGCACGCTGTTACTCGACGAAGTGGGGGACCTGCCGTTGGCGCTGCAAGCCAAGCTGCTGCGCGCCATCCAGGACAAAGAGATTATGCGGGTGGGCGGCACCAAACCGATTGCCGTCAATGTCCGGATAATCGCCGCCAGCCACCAGGATATTGCTAAAATGATGCGAGAGGGAGGATTCCGCCAGGACCTGTTTTACCGTCTCATGGTCATTCCCATTGAGTTGGCGCCCCTGCGCGACCGCAAAGAAGATATTCCCCTGTTAATTGCTCATTTTGTCGAAAAATATAACCGGCTTTATGCTTATAACAAAAGCGTGGATGCCAAACTGGTCGATAAATTAGTCGATTATTCCTGGCCGGGAAATGTCCGGGAACTCGAGAATATCATCGAAAGGATTATGGTGACTTCCGAGGATGATAGGCTGACCATGGGACATTTACCGGAGATTTTTTGCACCAAGGCCTTTCTGCCCAAACCGGGGACCAAACTGAAAGCGGCGGTGGAAGACGCCGAAACCTATCTTTTGGCCGAGGCCTACCAGGAATGCCAATGTTGGCACAAGGTGGCGCAGAAACTCGAAATTGACCGGGCCACGGTATATCGCAAGGCTAAGCGTTATGGCTTATTAAAATGTCGCACTAATGCGACTATCTCATAAAAGCGAAAGCTCCATCTATCTGCTTCGCCTGAGTCATAATCTCCTAAAATAATTTATCTAAACGGCTGGGATCTTATAGCACCCGGAAAGCCACAGCCTTCTGGGATTTCTGCGGCTTCTTTACAGTCGCAATTATGCGACAGCTCTAAAATCGGGGCGACGCGCCTGGCAACCAATTTTCCTTGATTTACCGCATGGTTGTTATATATAGAGCTTGTCCAAGATAAAGATTTTAGACTGGCATAAAAGTTGCTCTATAATGAAGGTGGATAAAAAAAATTTGGGGAACTGGCTTGGCCTCCGCGGGGAGTCGAGGTATCAATAATTTCACGTCAGGGCCGGTCCTAAAAATTATTGAGAATATCAGGATTGAGGTAATTCCCATGGATATTCCGCTGGATATGGCGAAAAGACTTGCTGATCTCCAAAGTAGAGAAAGTGAAATCGAAGCAGGGGGCGGCCCGAAAAGAATCGAGAGGCAACATCAATCAGGAAGATATTTCGTGAGAGAGCGGTTGGGCCTCTTATTGGACCCCGGGACCTTCGTGGAGCTGGACAAGTTCGTGCAACATCGCAGTGCTGCAGCGGGAAAGACTAGCGCCCCGGATGACGGTATCGTCACTGGCTACGGTCACATTGACGGACGGCTGGTTTACGTCTACGCCGATGACTTTACCGTATTGGGCGGGTCTTTAGGGGAGATGCATGCGCGCAAAAGATGCAAAATATTGGATCTGGCTCTAAGAAACCAGGCGCCGCTTATCGGCTTGAATGACTCGGGCGGGGCGCGTATCCAGGACGGGGTGGATTCGATGCAGGGATACGGCGAGATCTTCTATCTTAATTCGCGCCTGTCCGGCGTAGTGCCGCAAATTTCGGCAATAGTCGGGCCCTGTGCGGGTGGAACGGCATATTCCGCAGCCTTGACCGATTTTATTATAATGGTTGACCGAACCAGCTATATGTTTATTACCGGGCCGGCGGTCATCAAGGCGGCCATCGGTGAAGATGTTCCGGTAGAGGAAGTGGGGGGGGCCAGGGTACATAACGAACGCAGTGGCGTGTCACATTTTGTCGTAGCCGATGAAGACGAATGTTATAGATTGATTCGCACTCTCCTGTCCTATTTACCTTTAAATAATCGCGAGCGCCCTCCAGTGGTTCCTTGCAGCGATGATCCGGTGCGTTTGGTTGAAGAGCTGCTCCAGGTCGTCCCGGTAAATCCAAAGCTTTCTTATGATATGAAGATGGTGATCGGATTAATAGTAGATCATGATTCTTTTTTGGAGGTGCATAGTGGATTCGCCGCGAATATTATCACTGGTTTTGCCAGATTAAATGGACAAGCGGTAGGAATAGTTGCCAATCAGCCTAGTGTGTTGGTCGGATGCATCGATATCAATGCCTCAGATAAGGCAGCCCGCTTCATCCGCTTCTGCGATGCGTTTAATATTCCATTAGTTACCCTGGTCGACGTGCCGGGCTTTTTACCGGGGACTGAGCAAGAGTTTGGCGGCATCATCCGGCACGGGGCCAAGATGTTGTATGCCTATTCGGAAGCGACCGTACCCAAGGTCACCTTGATAATTAGAAAGGCGTACGGCGGCGCTTATAATGCCATGTGCGGCAAAGACCTGGGGACCGACATGCTCCTGGCCTGGCCCATAGGGGAAGTGGCAGTTATGGGGCCGGAGGGTGCAGCTAATATCATCTTCCGCACCGAGATCCAAAAATCGGAGAACCCGGAAGAGACTAGAAAACAAAAAATTGCCGAATACAAGGAAGAATTTCTTAATCCCTATGTCGGGGCTCAAAGAGGGTTGATTGACCGGGTGATTTTGCCCCAGAACTCCCGCAAAGAGTTGATCCAGGCCTTGGAGTCCTGCCGAAATAAGCAGGATAAATTACCTTATAAAAAACATGGTAATCTACCCCTCTAACCGCGGGATAAGAGGCCCGTCGGGCGAGACGCACAAAAATTAATCATGAGGAATATGAACCTGAATTAAAAAAAATACTGGGGAGGGAAACATGGGACCCTTAGACGGGATTGTCGTCCTGGATCTATCCAGGGTTTTGGCTGGTCCTATTTGTACAATGCTTCTTGCAGATTTAGGGGCCAATGTAATAAAGATAGAAGCATATCCCGGTGGAGACGACGCCAGAACTAATCTGCCGTTTGTCCATGGGGAAAGTTCATACTTTATGAGTCTGAATAGAGGGAAGAGAAGTATAGTAATTAATTTGAAGAAGAAGGAAGGCAAGGAAATATTACTAAAAATGGTACCCACGGCGGATATTCTGGTCGAAAATTTTCGTCCGGGGACTATGGAAAAACTCGGTTTGGGTTATGAGACCCTGAAAGCAATAAATGAGAAAATTATCTATTGCTCTATTTCAGGATTTGGTCAGACCGGCCCCTATAAAGATCGTCCGGCCTATGACATTGTCATTCAGGCCATGAGTGGCTTGATGAGTATCAATGGCCAACCGGATGGTCCTCCCACCCGGGTAGGAACCTCGATCAGTGATATTACGGCCGGTTTTTGTGCCGCGGTGGGGATTTTAAGCGCCATGCATAAGAGAGAGAAGGACGGCCAAGGACAGCAGATCGATGTCTCGATGCTGGACTGCACGGTCTATTCGCTGGAGAACGCCATCGCCCGATATTTTGCCACCGGGGTAAATCCGGGCCGCATCGGCAACCGGCATTCAGTCTGTACGCCGTTTGACACCTTCCCGACCAAGGATGGCACCATCGCCATTGCCGTACAGAATAATGCAATTTGGGAGCGGTTCTGTAAGGGTATCGGCGCCGAGCATTTAATCAAGGACCCGAGATTTGACACCAATACCTCCAGAACTGTGAATGAAAGAGAATTAAAGAACCTCCTCGTCCAGCTTTTGTCCGGCAAAACTACCGGCGAATGGATTGAGCTGCTGATCGCCCATTCGGTCCCTTGTGGTCCGATAAATAGCATATCTGACGTGGTGACGGACCCGCATATCCTGGGGCATGACATGATTGTCGAGGTCGGGAATAAGAACGCCGGTGAAATAAAAATTACCGGGATCCCAATGAAATTCTCTGACACTAAGTGCGCCATTACAGCCGGGCCACCCATTTTAGGCCAGCATACTGAGGAAATATTAACCGATATGGGTTTTACTGTTGAGGAAATTAATTCATTTAAGTCGTCCACGGTTGTAGCCTAGAACTGCGGTTAAGGCTGCCAGGGTCATTAAGCTATTGCCTGGATGTTTCCAGGGCCACCCTAGCCCAAGAGTTAGAAATATTAACAATCTCCACGAAGAAATCTAAGGAGGTTATTAACATGGCAAAAAAAAGCGGGGCGGGAAGCGGCGCGCAGCCGGTTCAGGAGCAGGGTTATTTCGATTCTTTAAAGGACTTAGGGCTCGCCCTTACCGACTGGACGATGCGTTATGTTCCTGAACCCTGGGTGATTGCCGTTATCTTAAGCGTTATCATCTTCCTGATGACCATGATTTGGGGCGGGGTGACCGTGACGGGGGCGGTAGGCGCCTGGGGCAAAGGTTTTTGGACTATGCTGACCTTCATGGCGCAATTTGCTTTCGCCATCATGGTTGCCTACGCCTGTGCCGCGGCTCCGGTCATGTCCCGGTTCTTCGATTATCTGAGCTCCCGTTCCAATCCTGACAAACCCTGGCAAGCCGTGCTGCTGATGGCGGTCTTTTCCTTGTTTACCGCCTGGCTCAACTGGGCCGTCTCCATCACCATGTCGGCCATGTTTGCCCCGTATCTTGCCAAGAATAACGGCAAGACCGACTTTCGCCTGGTGGTCGCCGCGGCTTATATCGGCTTTGCCACCATGTGGGCCTCCGGCCTTTCCAGTACCGCGCCCTTGCTCCTGGCTACCCCGGATAACTTTGTGCTCAAAGCCGGCATTATCAAGGAAATCATCCCGGTTACTCATACCATAATAACGCCAATTAATTTCTTTATTCTCCTGGTGTCTTGTGTGGTCATGTGTGTCATGTTTGTGCTAATAACTCCCCGGCCTGAAAAAGCCTACACCCTGACAAAAGAACAAGCAGGAAAACTGATTCGGGTGGCCACGGTCAAACCCCCGGCTCATCCGACCTTTGCCCAGAGGTTGAACTGGTGGCCGGGTTGGAGCATTATGCTGATCATGGCCTGCATAACCTATATGATTATCTCTTTTAAACAGATAGGTGCCGGCGCCTGGACCATCGACATGTATAATCTGACCTTTCTGATTGTGGCGCTTATCTTGAACTGGCGCCCGGCGATTCTGTTTGACGGTTTCAAAAAGGGGATCACCGGCACCTGGGGTATACTTTCCCAGTATCCTCTCTACGGCGGCATCTTCGGATTGATTGTCTTCACCGGTCTCGGTAAATTCCTGACGCACGTCTTCACCAGCATCTCGACCACCCATACCTTTATCCCGATCATCTACTGGTATTCCGGGCTGCTGAGCTATTTCGTGCCCTCTGCCGGGGCGAAATTTGCCATGGAGGCCGGTTATATCCTCCCTGCCGGGCAAGCTCTGGGGGTCAGCGCGGCCTCGGTGACCCTGGCCTATACCTGGGGGGATATGCTGACCCATCTGATCCAGCCCTTCTGGGCCATTGCCATTCTCGACATTACCGAAACGCATTTCGGTCAGATCGCCGGATTTTGCGCCTTATTGTTCATCGTTTACGCCATCATCATGTCCGGCATGATATTTCTTATTCCCTTACACTTATAAAATCGCCTTAGGCAAAGTGAGGCGCTGGCTGGGCATCTACTTGCCGCAAAACGAGACCCATCCGATCCTGCCGCAAGCCTCTCAGCCCTCCAGTCCGGGGGGCTAAGGGCGCCGCGGCCGGATCTATCCCCTCCCCCGGCTGCTCCCGGGAGCCGCAGCGCCGGCTGGCGCCGGGAGCTAAGCAAGGCGGCTGGGGGAATTCAATTTCAGGGAGGCTGTCACATGATAAAATTTATCGATCACATCGGTCTGGTGGTCCAGGATATTGAAAGTTCATTGAAATTATTTACCGAGGCGCTGGGTTTAAAGCTCTCCGAGATTGAAAACAATGACCGCTTCAAGGTAAGGATTGCCTTTCTGCCGGTGGGAGATACGCTGGTTGAACTTATCCAACCAATGGCGCCAGGAACCATGATGGCCGATATCCTAAAAGACCGGGGTGAAAGTATTCACCATATTGCCTTCCGAGTCGATGATCTGGAGGCGGAATTGACCAAACTGAAGGCGAAAGGTGTGCCGCTGACCCACGAAACCCCCCAACCGGGAGGGTTAGGAGCCCGGATCGCCTTTCTGCATCCGAGCGCCGGCAACGGTGTCTCTATCGAGCTGGTGGAGAAGAAGGAGCCCTGAGGGCGGGAACTTACCTGGAATGACCGCGGCAGCAAAATTGTTGCGTCGCAGGCGATTTGCCCAGGGACGGCAGGATCTTTATCTGCCTTAAAAAGTTATCCCGGCTAGTTTGCCAGGCAAATAAATTTCGACGGATTCATTAATGGGGGGCCGACTCATGCTGACTGAAAAGGCTTACGTGATGGACGCTGGGTTGCTTTATCTCGATAAGAGTATCTTCACCAGCGGCCGCGGTATCGGGACCACCCTGGCAGGTACGGTCCATATGACCTTACTTAAACAAGGCCCAGATTGGATTCTGATAGATACCGGATTAAATCCGGTGGGAATAACCGATCCCGAAAAGGCTTGGGGACCGCGGGCCAAAATTGTTAAACCATTGGTCACGGAAAAGAATGATATCCGGGTCCATCTCCAGCAACTTGGGCTAAGCGTAAATGATATTAAATATGTCATCAACACCCACCTGCATTGGGATCATACCGGGGGGAACAAGTATTTCAAAGAGTCCACTTTCATTGTCCAGAAAGCGGAATACCGGTTTGCCTATTACCCGAGCAAGTTCTTACAGGGGCCTTATATGAAGGACCACTTCGACTGCGGCGTCAAGTACGAGCTGGTGGAAGGAGACCAGGAGATATTTCCGGGCATTTTCCTGATCACCTCTCCGGGACATACCCCCGGACACCAGTCGGTGCTGGTGAAGCTGGCTTCCGGGAAGCATTTCATCATTGCCGCCGATGCCATCTACATGCAAGAGAACCTGGCTGAGGTCATTCCCCCGGGAAATTGTTGGAGTCAGGAAGACGCCATTGCCAGTATAAATAAGATCAAATTGATTCAGACCTTGACTGAGGCGGCAGTACTTCCCGGGCATGATCCCGACTTATGGAGCGAGATTCCCAGGTCACCTCTGTTTTTAAGCTAATGGAGCAAGCGGCCGGCTGCTGCCGGCGGGGGCCGCGGGCCTTGGCTCTACTTGCCGGCGCAACCGGAAGGTGAGATAATACTACTATGAAAACCGCACAGCAGTATGAGGATAGCTTACGCCAGTTGCATATGAAGGTTTACTTTCAGGGTGAACTGATTAGCAATCCGGTCGATCACCCCCTCATTAGACCCTCGATGAACTCCGTCAAAATGACCTATGGGCTGGCTGAAGACCCGCAATACGAAGACCTGATGACTGCGACCTCCCATCTGAGCGGTAAAAAGATCAACCGCTTTTGCCACCTGCACCAGGGCACTGAAGATTTGCTGAACAAGGTCAAGATGCAGCGGCTGCTGGGCCAAAAGACTGCTTCCTGCTTCCAGCGCTGTGTCGGCATGGACGCGATCAACGCCGTTGACAGCGTCACTTTTGAAATGGACTGGAGCTTGGGCACTGATTATCATGAGCGCTTCCTCGCATTCCTGTCCCGGATGCAGAAAGAGGACTGGACTGTCGATGGCGCCATGACCGACCCGAAAGGGGATCGCGGTCTGCCGCCCAGTAAACAGGCCGACCCGGACCTCTTCGTCCACGTCGTGGAGAGGCGCCAGGATGGCATTGTGGTGCGGGGCGCCAAGGCCCATCAAACCGGCGCCATCAACTCCCACTGGATCCTGGTTATGCCTACCGGCGCCCTGCGCCGGGAAGATGCCGATTATGCCGTGTGCTTCGCCGCGCCCGCGGACGCCGAGGGCATATTCTATATTTACGGCCGTCAGTCCTGCGATACCCGCAA
The DNA here is from genome assembly GCA_052326585.1 of Desulfobaccales bacterium. GTDB lineage: Bacteria > Desulfobacterota > Desulfobaccia > Desulfobaccales > 0-14-0-80-60-11 > JAPLJC01. The sequence goes on from JBKQLU010000025.1 coordinate 37,646, forward strand.
GCTCGAAAACGGCTGCATCGATGTGGGCAATAAAGAATTCGGCGGGCATGAAGCCCTCATGGTCCTGGATAATGTCTTTATCCCCTGGAAAGATGTCTTCATGTGCGGTGAGCACGAATTTAGCGGGATGCTGGTGGAGCGCTTCGGGGCGTATCACCGCCAGAGCTACGGCGGCTGCAAAGTCGGCGTCGGCGACGTCTTGATCGGGGCCGCGGCTTTGGCCGCCGATTACCATGGAGTCTCCCAGGCATCTCACATTAAAGACAAACTGATAGAGATGCTCCATCTGAACGAAACCCTCTATTCTTGCGGTATCGCCTGCTCCGCCGCCGGGCGCCAAACCGCTTCCGGCACCTATCTCGTCGATCTCCTCTTGGCTAACGTCTGTAAGCAGAACGTCACCCGGTTTCCCTACGAGATTGCCCGGCTGGCAGAAGATATTGCCGGCGGCCTGTTGGCCACTATGCCCTCCGAGCAGGATTTGCGCCATCCGGTGATTGGCAAGGTAATCGAAAAATACTTTAAAGGGGTAGCTTCGGTCCCCACGGAACATCGGCTGCGGATTGTGCGGCTGATTGAAAATCTTACCTTAGGAACGGCCGCCGTCGGTTATCGGACCGAGTCCATGCACGGGGCCGGATCGCCCCAGGCGCAGCGCATCATGATTGCGCGCCAAGGCAACCTGGGGCAGAAAAAGGAACTTGCCAAAGCCATCGCCGGCATTGCCGCCGCCTCTCCCCCGGAGCCATAAAGAGAACCGAAGCTATTGCCGACCCCCGTTTTGCCCGGGAAGCCCATTCTGAGCCAAGCGCAAAATCCCGTAGGCTATGGACTTGCGGTCCTTCCCTTCGTTCCGGGTGACCATGAAATCGGGTTTGGCAATGGCTTAAGGGTTGGGATTGACCAGATAAAGGAAAGTCTAAAATAGCAAGGGTTAGTGCCTTGCGAGCGCGGGAATTTGCTGATATCGTAAGCACCAGCCATAAGTTAGACCGGAATTATACCGCCGGGTTCGACTGAAATAAGCCTAGCCATGCACACTAAAGGGATGGGAGCGAGTTACGCTACCCCGGGAATTGTGCGTAAGAGGCGAGGCATGAAAGCTGAAGCCCAACTGGAGGCGGCCCTGGCCGGGGTGCGCATCCTGGATCTGTCGCAACTCCTGCCCGGACCCTTCTGTAGCATGCTGCTGGCGGATTTTGGCGCCGACGTCATCAAGGTGGAAGAAATTCTCCGGGGCGACCATATCCGGGAGTGGTATCCCCGGATCGGCAGGAACAGCGGCTTTCACGTAGTCTTGAATCGCAACAAGCGCTCCCTGACCCTTAACCTCAAGTCCGCGGCGGGCCGGGAGATCTTCCGGCAGTTGGCCAGTCGGGCCGATGTGGTCCTGGAAGGCTTCCGGCCCGGGGTAATGGCCCGCTTGGGCTTGGATTATGAGAGTCTCCGCGCCAGCAACCCCCGGCTGATTTATGCTTCCCTCTCGGGCTATGGGGAGAGCGGCCCGCGGTTCCAGAGGGCCGGCCACGATATCAACTACCTGGCCCTGAGCGGGGTCTTGTCTTATAGCGGCCGGGACGGCCAACCCACCCTTTCGGGGGTGCAAATTGCCGACCTGGGCGGCGGCGCACTGCTGGCGGCCTTTAGCATCGCCCTGGCCTTGCTGGTGCGGGAGCGTCAGGGTGCCGGGCAATATCTCGACATCGCCATGCTGGACGGCTCCTTCCTCTGGAATTGTCTGCGCTGGGGCAAGTATCTGGCCGATGGGGAGATCCCCAGGCCCGGGGATGACCGCCTCAACCAGGGCTTTGCCTGCTACAATCTTTATGAGACCAGGGATGGCCGCTATATGTCCCTGGGGGCCCTGGAGCCGCAATTCTGGAAGGGCTTCTGCCAGGCGGTGGCGCAGCCGGAATGGGACCGGTCCGATTACATCGAGCCCGGGCCCCATCAGGAAGCCCTGCTAGAGGCGGTGGCGGCGCTCTTTAAAGAGCGCACCCAGGCGGAATGGGTTGCCCACTTCGCCAAACATGACTGCTGCTGCGAACCGGTGTTGAACCTGGCGGAGGCGGCGCGGGACTCCCATATTCGCGCCCGCCAGCTAGTGGTGGACCTGATGCACCAAAGCTGGGGGGCCTACCGGCAATTGGGCGTCGCCGTGAAGTTTTCCCGGACCCCGGGGACATTGCGCCACCCGGCTCCCGAACTCGGCGAACATACCGGGACCATTCTTCAGGAACTGGGATATGGACCGGATCGAGTCGAAGAACTGCGGCGGCAGGGCGTGGTCTAAGGCCATCTGCAGCCGGGCCGGGGATCTCCAAACAGTGCGGGGATAAGACGCGGCGCGGCGCCCAGAGGACATTTCGGGCCGATCGGGATTTGCCCCACGGCCTGCTGCCTGCGAGGAAGAAGATGCAATTTGAATTGAGCGACGAAGAACGCATGACCCAGGAAGTGGCGGCGAAATTTGCCCTAAGGGAATTGCGTCCCCAGGCGGCGGAATTGGACCGCAGCCAAGACCGCGGCATTTTGCTCGCCAACCTGAAAAAGCTGGCCGAGCTCGGTTTCATGGGGTTGACCGTGCGCGCCGAGTACGGCGGCTCCGAGACCACCAGCGTCGCCTTCAGTCTGGCCATGACCGAGCTGGGCAAGGGCTGCGCCGCCACCACGGTGACCACTTCGGTGACCAATATGGTGGGGGAGGTGATCCAGGCGGTGGGCACCGAGGCGCAGCGGCGCCGCTACCTGCCAGCGCTCGTGAGCGGCGAATACCCGGCGGGTGGTTTTGGCCTCACCGAAGCCACGGCCGGCTCCGATCCCGCCGGCATGCGCACCACGGCCAGGCTGGCTGGCGACCACTGGCTCCTCAACGGCCGCAAGGTCTTCATCTCGAGCGGTGAGTTTGCCGGGGTCTTCGTGGTCTGGGCGGTCACCGACCAGGAGGCCCCCAAAGGCAAGGGGATCAGCGTCTTTCTGGTGGAGCCGGGGTTTCCCGGCTTTGCCGTCGGTAAAAATGAGCCGAAGATGGGCCAGAAGGGCTCTCCCACCAACGAATTGATCCTGGAAGACTGCCGGGTGCCCAAAGAAAATCTGCTGGGCGAGCTCAACAGCGGTCTTCGGCTGGCCCTGGCCGAACTGGCCGGCGGCCGCATCGGTATCGGCTCCATGGCCTTGGGGATCGGTCTCGGGGCCATGGATTATGCCAAAAATTACGCCAAAGAGCGGGAGCAGTTCGGCCACCCCATTGCCGAATTTCAGGCGATCCAGTGGATGCTCGCCAACCGTTACACCGAGTTGGAGGCCGCCCGCCTGCTTTTGCTTCAGGCGGCGCACCGCAAGGATCAGGGGAAGCCTTTTTCCAAGGAAGCTTCCATGGCCAAGCTCTATGCCAGCGAAGCGGCCAACCGGGCCTGCTACGACGCCGTGCAGATCCTGGGCGGTTACGGCTATTCCCAGGAATACCCGGTGGAGCGGTTGGCCCGGGACGTCCGGGTGACCACCATTTACGAGGGCACCAGCGAGATTCAACGCATGATCATTGCCCGGGAATTACTCGGCTGATCTGAGCCTCTACCCGGCAATTTTTATCGGGGACTTCCAGATGGCAAAAGAAGCGGCTAAAAAAGCGAGTCAAGCCAAGGTCCGGTTTGTCACCGCCACCACCCTGTTCGACGGCCATGACGCCTCCATCAATGTTTTCCGGCGCCTGCTGCAGCGGGCCGGCGCCGAGGTCATCCACCTGGGGCATAATCGTTCCGCCAAAGAGATTGTCTATACGGCCATCCAGGAGGGAGTCCACGGCATTGCGGTGAGCTCGTACCAGGGCGGGCATATCGAATTCTTTAAATATGTTAAGGACCTTCTCGATCAGAACGGCGTCGGTTTTATGAAGATCTTCGGCGGCGGCGGCGGAGTTATCGTCCCGGAGGAAATCCGGGAACTCGAAGACTACGGCATTACCAGGATCTATTCCCCGGAAGACGGCCAGAAGCTGGGACTGCTCGGCATCATCCAGGATATGATGGATAAGGCCGCGACGGTAAAATTTCCGCCCCTCCCGCCGGATTGGCCGGAAAAGGTGCGGCGGCGGAATAGTTTTGTGGTGACCCAGCTAATTTCCCTGGCGGAAAATCATTATAAAGGCAATGGCCAGACCTTCGCCCGGATCCGGGAGGAGTTGCCCCGGGCCCCGAAGCCCTCGGCCATCATCGGCATCACCGGCACCGGCGGCTCCGGCAAGAGCTCGCTGGAAGACGAGTTTATCCGCCGCTTTATGATCCACTATCCGGATAAATCCATGGCCATCATTGCCATCGACCCGACCCGGAAGAAGACGGGCGGCGCCCTCTTAGGCGACCGCATCCGCATGAATTTTGTCAACCCGGAAAAAATCTTCATGCGCTCCCTGGCGACGCGGGAATCGGAAAGCGAACTCTCGCTGGCCCTGGAAGATTCCATCAATATCCTCAAGGCCGCGGGCTATGACCTGATCATCGTCGAGACTCCCGGCATCGGTCAGGGAGACGCCTCCATCACCCGCTACGTCGATTTGGCCATCTATGTGATGACCGCCGAATTTGGGGCCCCCTCGCAACTGGAAAAGATCGACATGCTCGATTTTGCCGATCTGATTGCCATCAACAAATTTGATCACAAGAATTCCCTCGATGCCCTGCGGGAAGTCAGGAAGCAATACCGGCGCAATCACGATATCTTTGGGACCCCTGATGAGACCCTGCCCATCATCGGCACCGTGGCCAGCAACTTTCGGGATCCCGGCCTCAATGTCTTTTTTGGCGCGGTGTTGTCGGCTTTGAAGGCCAAGGGCTTGATCGATTGGCCTATTCCCAAGGCGGTGAGCTATTCACTGCAGGAGTCGGCCAGGTCCGCCATTCTGCCGACGCCGCGGCAGCATTATCTCAGTGAAATCGCCGGCGCCATTCGCTCCTACCATGACCAATCGCGGCAGGCCGCCGAACTCCTGAAGAAGTTCGAGGCCCTCCAGACCGTCAACCGCGAACCGGGGCTCGATCTGGCTGACCGGGTGGCAGAGGCGGAGCAAAGGATCGATCCTGAAATCATTGACGCCCTGGCCAGATGGACTGAGATCAGGGAGCAATACTCCCAGGATGAATTTGAGGTAAAGATCCGGGATAAGGTCAAACGGACCAGGCTTTACAGCGAATCGCTCTCGGGCTTAAGGATTCCCAAGATCGCCCTGCCCGATTATGACAGCCTGGCGGAAACCGTAAAATGGCTCCGCAAGGAGAATCTGCCCGGCTATTTCCCCTATACCGCCGGCGTCTTTCCCTTCAGAAGGGAAGGGGAGGATCCCAAACGGCAATTTGCCGGGGAAGGCCCCCCGGAGAAGACCAACGCCCGCTTTCATTACCTGACCAAGGATGATGACGCCAAGCGCCTGAGCACTGCCTTCGATTCCCTTACCCTCTATGGTGAAGATCCGGCCGAAGAGCCGGATATCTTCGGGAAGATCGGCGAAAGCGGCGTCAGCATCTGCACCGTGGAGGATATGAAAAAGCTCTACCAGGGCTTTGATCTCTGCGCCCCCAAGACCAGTGTCTCCATGACGGTGAATGGACCGGCGCCCATCCTGCTGGCCTTCTTCTTCAATACCGCCATCGACCAGCAGTTGGCTAAATTTAAAGAAGAAAACGGCCGCGACCCCGATCCCGCCGCGGCGGCGCGGCTTCGCCGATTCGTCCTGGCCAATGTCCGCGGCACCGTGCAGGCGGACATTTTAAAGGAAGATCAAGGGCAAAACTCCTGTATCTTCTCCGTCCCCTTCGCCCTGCGTCTCATGGGCGATGTCCAGCAGTATTTTATCGACCACAAGGTCAAGAATTTCTATTCGGTCAGTATCAGTGGCTACCACATTGCCGAAGCCGGGGCCAACCCGGTTTCCCAGCTGGCCTTTACCCTGGCCAATGCCTTCACCTATGCAGAATATTATCTGAGCCGCGGCATGGCGATAGACGACTTTGCCGGGAACCTCTCGTTCTTTTTCTCCAGCGGCATGGATCCCGAGTATAACGTGATTATCCGGGTGGCCCGCAGGATCTGGTCCATCGCCATGAAATACAAATACGGGGCCAATGAAGCGAGCCAGCGGCTTAAATGCCATATGCAGACCTCGGGACGTTCCCTGCACGCCCAGGATATGCAGTTCAACGATATCCGCACCACTCTCCAGGCCCTCATGGCCCTGACGGATAACTGCAATTCCCTGCACACCAATTCCTACGACGAGGCCGTCACCACCCCCACCGAGGAATCGGTGCGCCGCGCCATGGCGATTCAGCTGATCATCAGCAAGGAATACGGCATCTTCAAGAATCAAAACCCGTTGCAGGGCAGTTTTATCATGGACAGATTGACCGACCTGGTGGAAGAGGCGGTCTTGAAGGAATTCGACAGCCTGAGCCGCCGCGGCGGGGTGCTCGGCGCCATGGAAACCTATTACCAGCGGGGCAAAATCCAGGATGAGTCCCTCTATTACGAGCTCAAAAAGAACACCGGGGAGTACCCGATCATCGGCGTCAACACCTATATCAGCCCCAACATCCTCGGCGAAAATTACTGCCGGCCAGCCACCCAATTGACCCGGGCCACCTATGAAGAAAAGCGGGCCCAGTTGGAAAATCTCAATAAGTTTAAGCAAAGGAATCGGGTCAAGGCCGGGGCGGCCCTCGCGGCCCTGAAAAAGACGGTCCTGGGCGGCGGCAATATCTTTGCCGAGTTGCTGGAAACCGTCAAGGCGGCCAGCCTGGGTCAGATAACCCAGTTGCTGTACGAGGTCGGCGGCAAGTACCGGAGAAATATGTGATGAGGCAGGCCCCTGAGCCGGGAGAGCCGCGAGAAATCGTCAGATTCGAGAACGGGGAGAAGCCATGCAGTATGACTTGACCGACGAGCAGCGGATGCTGCAGGACATGGTGCGGCGGTTGGCCAAGGAGCAGGTGGAGCCGGGCGCGGCCAAGCGCGATAGCGAAGGCAAGTTCGATTGGGAGATGGTGGCCCTGCTCCGGGAGAACGGCCTTATCGGCGTAGATTTTCCCGAGGCTTATGAAGGAGCCGGGGCGGGGATGCTGGCCCTGGCCATCACGGTGGAGGAACTGTCCAGGGTGGACGCGGCCTGCGGGCTGGTGCCGGCCGTGCAGGAACTGGGAAGCCTCCCCATCATGCTGGCCGGCTCCGAGGCCCAAAAGCGGGAGTTTTTGCCCAAACTGGCCTCCGGTGAGCAACTGGCTGCCTTCGGCCTGACCGAAGCGGCGGCCGGCTCCGACGTGGCCCGGTTGCGCTGCCGGGCGGTCCGGGACGGCGACTCCTACGTGATCAACGGCACCAAGACCTTCATCTCCAACGGCAGCGTGGCCGATATCGTCACCCTCTACGTCACCACCGATCCCGCCGCCGCCCATAAGGGTTCCAGCGTCCTGGTGGTGCCCAAGGGCACTCTCGGCTTCACGGTGGGCAAAAAAGAGGACAAGATGGGGATCCGCTGGTCGGATACGGTGGAGCTCATCTTTGAGGACTGCCGGGTGCCGGCGGCAAACCTGCTGGGCCAGGAGGGCGAGGGCTTCCGGGTGATGATGAAGACCCTCGATTTTTCCCGCCTGGGCATCGCCGCCCAGGCCCTGGGCATCGCCACCGGGGCCCTGGACCACGCCGTGGCCTACGCCAAGGAGAGGGAAACCTTTGGCCGGCCCATTATCCAGCATGAGGGGGTGGGCTTCAAGCTGGCCGACATGGCCATGCGCACCGAAGCGGCCCGGCAATTGCTCTACAAGACCTGCAGCCTCTTCGAGGAGGAGCCCAAGGACATGAGCCGCATCAGCCCGCAATTGATTCGCCTGAGCGCCATGTCCAAGTGCCTCTGCGGCGACGTGGCCATGTGGGTGGCTACCGAGGCGGTCCAGGTCTTGGGGGGTTACGGCTTCATCAAGGAATTTCCCGTGGAGCGGATGATGCGGGACGCCAAGATTACCCAGATCTATGAAGGCACCAACGAAATCATGCGCCTGGTGATTGCTCACACGCTTTAGGATGGCACGGGCTTGCTGGCAAGCCTTAATAAATGAGGGGATAGGATGAAGACATGCTCGAAGCATATCCCAAGAAAGTGACCCTTGAAGATGGCGCCAGTCTCATCTTGAGACCCATGGCCAAAGACGATGAATACGGCCTCTACAATTTTTTTATCAGCCTGCCGGAGGAGATCCGCCGCGGGCTCGGCAACCGGGTCACCGACCGCAGGCTGCTGGAGCAATGCGCCCGCAATCTCGATTATGACCGGGTTTTCCCCATTCTGGCGGAATACGACGGCAGGGTCGTGGCCAAGGCGACGCTCAACTTCCACACCTATGCCTTTGGACGCCATACCGCCGAAGTCCGGGTCACCATTTCCCCGGAGTTCCAAGGGAAGGGCCTGGAGGTTTTGCTCCTTAAAGAGCTGTCACAACTGGCCGCCGGCCGCCAGGTGAAAAAGCTGCTGGCCAGAATCGCCGCCACCCAGGGCCCGGTTATCCAGGCCTTTGAAAAAGGTGGGTTCAGCCGGGCGGCGAATTTAAAAAACTACAGCAAAGATGTTCACCAGAAGAGGTATGCCGATATTGCCCTGCTGGTGAAGGAATTAAGCCCCGGGACCAATTAGCGTCTGACTAAAGGAGGATCTATGCGCCAGGTAGTAATCGCCAACGCGGTGCGGACTGCCGTGGGCAGTTTCGGCGGCGCCTTGAAGGACATTCCGGCCGCGCAGCTGGGTGGCCTGGTCATTAAAGAAGTTTTGCAGCGCGCCCGGATACGCCCGGAAAAAGTGGACCAGGTGATTATGGGCAACGTGCTGCAGGCCGGCCAGGGGCAGAACCCGGCCCGGCAGGCGGCCATCAACGCCGGCATTTCCCAATATACCCCGGCGATGACCATGAACGTGGTCTGCGGCTCGGGCCTGGAGGCCATCATCATGGCTACCCAAGCCATCCGGGCCGGCGATGCCGAGATTATCGTGGCCGGGGGCATGGAGTCCATGAGCCAGGCGCCCTTCGTGCTGCAACAAACACGCTGGGGCCAGCGCATGGGCCACGGCCAGGTCACCGACGTCTTGATCAAGGACGGCCTCTGGTGCTCCTTTGGCGACACCCACATGGGCATCACCGCCGAAAACGTGGCGGAGAAGTTTCACCTCAGCCGGGAAGATCAAGACGCCTTTGCCCTGGAAAGCCAGCGCAAGGCGGAGGAGGCCATCAAATCGGGGCGCTTCCGGGATGAGATTATTGCGGTGGAGATACCCCAAAGGAAAGGGCCCCCCATCGTCTTCGATACCGACGAATTCCCCAAGTTCGGCAGCACCATGGAAAAACTGGCCAAACTCCGGCCGGCCTTTCGCAAAGACGGCACCGTCACCGCGGGCAACTCTTCGGGAATCAACGACGGCGCGGCCGCGGTGCTGGTCATGTCCGAGGACCAGGCCGTGAAGCTGGGCATCCGGCCCCTGGCCCGGGTCGTCTCCTATGACTGCCAGGGCTGCGAGCCGGAATTGATGGGCATGGGGCCCATTTACGCGGTCCGCAGCGCCGTGTCCAAGGCCAAAGAGGCCCTGGACAAACCCATCGATCTGGTGGAGCTCAACGAGGCCTTTGCGGCCCAGAGTATCGCCTGCCTGAAGGAATTAAAGCTGGACCCCAAGATCGTCAATGTCAATGGCGGGGCCATCGCCCTGGGGCATCCCGTCGGCTGCAGCGGCACCCGGATCATGGTTTCCCTGCTCTACGAGATGCAGAAGCGCCAGGCCCGGGTGGGGTTGGCCGCCCTCTGTGTCGGCGGCGGCATGGGCTTTACCATGATCGTCGAACGCAGTTGGTATTACTGATTCAGCAAATCCAGGGAGACCGTTATGAATAACCTCGCCGAGCTTCTGATTAAAAATTTTCCCAAGAAAATCGATCTGGAGGATGGCATCGCCATTACCGTGCGTCCTCTGCTGAAGGATGATGAACCGGCCTTCCTGGCCTATTTCCAAGGCCTGGCCCCGGAAGAGAGAATGGCAAGCAAAGAAGATATGACGGACCCCCAGGTCATGGCCGCCTGGATGGAAGTCCTGGACTACGACATCGCCCTGCCCCTGATCGCCCTTGACGGGGACCGGATTGTCGGGGCCGCGCTGCTGCAATTCAACCTCAGCGCCTGGACCAGGCACCAGGGCGAGGTGCGTCTGTGCACCGATCCCCGCTACCGGGTCAAAGGCCTGGGGTCCGTGCTGCTGCAAACCCTGGAGGAGGTTGCGGTCAAAATGGGTTTGGAGCAGCTTACCGCGGAGATTCCGCCACAATTGGACCAGGCCTTTCCCCTCTATGAAAAATCGGGATTTGCCAAGGATGCGGTCTTGGCAGGCTTTGCCATGGATAAGGACGGCCGGGAAACGGATATCGTCTTCATGAGCAAATCACTGGCGCCGGCTGCCAGCGGCTTCAGGAGGTCGTAATGTCTTACCAGAATGTGCTGTTCACCGTCGCGGACGGGATCGCCACCCTGACCTTCAACCGCCCCGAACGGCTGAATGCCCTGAATGCCGAAACCATGGCGGAGGTTGTCGCGGTCCTGGATCAGGCGGCCCAGAACCGGGAGATCCGGGTCCTGCTGATGACCGGCCAGGGCCGGGCCTTCATTGCCGGGGCGGACATCAATGAATTTCTCAAATTCGATCCCCTGGCGGCCAGACAATTTGCCGACGTTGGCCAGGTAGTGGCCGCTAAGCTGGAGCAATTGCCCATCCCGGCGATCGCCTGCGTCAATGGCTTTGCCCTGGGGGGAGGCTGCGAAATGGCCATGGCCTGCGATATCATCTATGCCTCGGAAGAGGCTAAATTCGGGCAGCCCGAGATAAACCTGGGCATCATGCCCGGCTTTGGCGGCACCCAGCGCCTGACCCGCCTGGTGGGCAAGGGACTGGCCAAGGAGCTCTGCCTTACCGGCCGCACTATTGACGCCGCCGAGGCCAAGGCCATCGGGTTGGCGGCCAGGGTCTTCCCAGCCGCCGGCTTCATGGAGGAATGCCTCAAGGTGGCCCGGGGCCTGGCCGCCAAGGGGCGTTTCTCTTTGCGGGCCGTCAAACAGACCATTGACCGCGGTTTTGACCTCGATTTGAAAAACGCCTGTGCCCTGGAGGCCGATGCCTTTGCCCTGTGCTTTGCCTCTCCGGACGCCAAAGAAGGCGCGGCGGCCTTTCTGGAAAAGCGCCCGCCCAAATTTTTAGGAAAATTGTCGAGCTAGCCAGCTCTATTGACTCAACTGCAGAAAGGAGAACCATGTGGAGGTCCTAGTCTTGCTGAAGCAGGTGCCGGATACGGAGACGGTGATCAAGATCGGGCCCGACGGTAAATCGATTGCCACGAGCGACATCAAATGGGTCATTAATCCCTACGATGAGTATGCGGTGGAGGCGGCCTTGCGCCTCAAAGACAGCCAGGGCGCCAACGTCACCATTCTGAGCCTGGGGCCCCAGCGCGCCGCCGAGTCGATCCGCTCCGCCCTGGCCATGGGCGCCGATAAGGGTATCCTGGTGGATGACCCGGCCACGGAGGGCAGCGACGCCCTGGGGAAGGCCCGGGTCCTGGCCGCGGCCTCGCAGCAGCTCCCCTTCGACCTCATCGTTTGCGGCCATCGGGCGGTGGATGATGATGAGAACCAGGTGGGCGTCATGGTGGCCGAGCTTCTGGATATTCCCCACCTGGCCCTGGCAGTGGCCCTGGAAGTAGCGGAGGGCCAGGTCAGGATCGAGCGGCCCATCGAAGGGGCGAAATTAAAATTGGCGGCCCCACTGCCGGCCCTGGTCACCCTGGGCGGCGCCCATGCGGTCTGGAATCCCCGCTATGCCTCGCTGCCCGGCATCATGAAGGCAAAAAAGAAACCGCTGGAGAGCAAAAAGCTCGCCGATCTGGGCCTGTCTCCGGAGCAGGTGGGGGCCGCGGCCGCCCGGGTGCAGGTCGCCTCCCTGGAGCTGCCGGTCCCGCGGCAGGCCGGAGTCCTGGTGCCGGGCGATACCGCCGGCAAGGCCAGGGAGTTGGTGCGCCTGCTCCATGAAGAGGCCAAAGTTATCTAAACCGGCTGGGAAAATTGTGAGGGGGCGCCGCCCATCTTCCTCATAAGAAAAATTGCCTGTTTAACGAGATCTATAACAAAATACATCGGGCGGCGCCTATTTCTTACTGACCGGCCTTTGCACCTGAGGGTCCTTGCCGGCTCTCAGGCGGAGAGGTCCAGGAGGCAACCTTATGGCACAGGGAGTATGTGTAATCACCGAATTCAGAGGCGGCGCCTTTCGGCGGGTCTCCTTTGAGGTGGCCAGCGAAGGCCAGCGGCTGGCCGCGGCCCTGGGTGAGCCGCTCACGGCCATTGCCCTGGGGGAGGGGGTGGCGGCCGCGGCGGCCGCTTTAGGCCACTATGGGGTGGAGAAGGTTTACGCCCTCGACCAGCCGCTGTTGAAAGATTACCTGGCTGAAACCTATGTGCCGGCGGTGGCCGAGATCCTTAAAACCTTGCAACCCAAGGTGGTGCTCTCAGCCGCCTCGGTGGATGGCAAGGATCTGAGCGCCCGGCTGGCGGCGCGCCTGGGCGCCGGTTTGGCTCAGGATTGTACGGCCTTGAAGATCGAAGGCGGCGCCCTCAGGGCGCAGCGGCCGGTCTATGCCGGCAAGGCCCTGGCCTGGTATGAGTGGGCCGAAGGCGCCACACCCCAGATGGCCTCCTGCCGCCCCAATGTCATGGCCTGCCTGCCGCCGGATACCTCCAGAAGCGCCGCGGTGGAAACCCCGGCCGTGACCCTGCCGGCTGCCGCCAAGTGCCGGGTGCTGGGTGTCGAGGCCGCCTCCGGCAAGGTTGACCTGGCGGAGGCGCTGGTCATTGTCTCGGGTGGGCGCGGCATGAAGGGGCCGGAGAATTTTGCCATCCTGGAAGAGCTGGCCCAACTCCTGGGCGGCGCCGTGGGGGCTTCTCGCGCCACGGTGGACGCGGGCTGGCGTCCCCACTCGGACCAGGTGGGCCAGACCGGCAAGGTGGTCACCCCGACCCTCTACATTGCCTGCGGCATCTCAGGGGCCATCCAGCATCTGGCCGGCATGGGCTCCAGCAAATTCATCGTGGCGGTCAACAAGGACCCCGAGGCCCCCATCTTCAGCAAGGCGGACTACGGCGTGGTGGAGGACCTCTTCCAGTTCGTGCCGGCCTTGATCGAGGAAGTGAAAAAACTCCAGGCTGCCTGTTAATCATAGTCCGCTGCCGATGGCCAGTTGCTTGGTTAATTGACTCCGGCGGCTAATCTAATCGGGGGGCGTTATTAATGCAACCGGGGTACTTTCCCGCCAATCTTCTCTTTGGACTCCTCTTTATTGCGGCCCTCGCCTTTTTTCTGTTCACCGCCTCTAAGCTCTACCGCATCTTGCGGCTGGGGAAGCCGGAAGACCGCTTCGACCATGTCGGCCGGCGCCTCCGGGGCGTGGCCACCTTTGTCCTGGGGCAGCAGCGGGTAGTCAGAGAACCGGCTGGCTGGGGACACTTCCTCATTTTTTGGGGTTTCCTCATCATCACCATCGGCAGCCTGGAGACCTTTGGGATCGGTTTCTATCATGGTTTTGCCTACTGGAAGTTTTTAGGCCGGCCGCTCACCGCGTTCCTGTACCTGCTGCAAGACCTGCTGTGCTTGGGCGTCGCCGCCGCCCTGGGCGTCTCCCTCTATCGCCGTTTTGTGGTTAAACCGGAACGCTTGCGTTTTAGCGATCAGCAGGCGGCCAACCTCGATGCCAGCATCATCATCGGCATGATCCTCGTATTGATTGTGCTCCTGTTCGGGGACCGGGCCGTGGAATACCGGCTGGCCCAGCTTGAGCCCGGCCACTACTTCCCCCGGGCCGCCTTTATTTCAGTGGCCCTCTCGGGGTTGTTTGCCGGCCTGCCGGTGTCGAGCCTGTTGGCCTGGCACAGCCTCTTCTGGTGGGGCCATACCCTGGTAATTCTGGGCTTCCTGGTCTATATCCCCTTTTCCAAGCACCTGCACCTCCTCGGCGCCATTCCCAATATCTTCTTCCGCCGCTTCCGGCCCCTGGGTGAGCTCAGCAAATTGGACCTGGAAGACGAGACGGTGGAGACCTACGGAGTTGCCAAGGTCGAGGACTTCACCTGGAAGCAGCTCCTGGACCTCTACGCCTGCACCGAATGCGGCCGCTGCTCCGAGAACTGTCCCGCCAACCTCACCGGCAAACCCCTGAGCCCCAAAGAGACCATCCATCATCTCAAAAAGCACCTGCTGGCCAAGGGAAAACTGCTGTTGGATCAGGGGGCAGCCAAGGATGGTCCGGCGCCGGAAGGCGCCGCGGCGGAGCTGAACAAGGCCATGGTGGGCGAGGTCTGCCTCCAGGATGAGATCTGGTCCTGCACCACCTGCGGCAACTGCATGGAGCACTGCCCGGTGTTCATCGAACATATCCAGAAGTACGTGGATATGCGCCGCTATCTGGTGCTCATGGAGAGCCAATTCCCGCCGGAGGTCCAGACGGTGCTGCGCAACTGGGAGACCAACTCCAATCCCTGGGGCCTGGCCTTCGCCACCCGGGGCGATTGGGCCAAGGGGCTGAAGGTGCAGACCCTGGCTGAGAATCCTGCGGTCGAGTACCTGTTCTACGTGGGCTGCACCGGGAGTTTCGAGGAGCGCGGTAAAAAAGTCACCAGCGCCATGGTCCGGCTCCTGCAACAGGCCGGGGTGAGTTTCGGCATTCTCGGGGCCGAGGAGAAGTGCTGCGGCGAGACGGCCCGGCGCATCGGCAACGAGTACCTGTTCCAGTCCATGGCTGGCGAACTGGCGGAAACCATCAACGGCTACGGCGTCAAAAAGATCATTACCACCTGTCCCCACGGCTACAATTGCCTGAAGAACGAGTACCCTCAGTTCGGCGGCAACTGGGAGGTCTACCACCACACCGAGTTTCTGGCCCGGCTCCTCCGGGCAGGCCTCCTGCCGCAGCCGCGGCTAAAGTTGGAGAAGAGGCTCGCCTTCCACGACTCCTGCTACCTGGGCCGCTATAACGGCCTTTATGAAGAACCCCGGGCGGTCTTGCAGTCGATCCCGGGGTTGCGCCTGCTGGAAATGGAGCGCCAGCGCAACAAATCCTTCTGCTGCGGCGCTGGCGGCGGCAGGATGTGGATGGAGGAGACCCTGGGAGTCGAGAAGATCAACGAAGCCCGTACCGACCAGGCCCTGGCCCTTGATCCGGAGCTCATTGCAGTCTCCTGCCCCTTCTGCGCCATTATGCTGGAGGACGACCTCAAGGCACGGGAAAAAGAAGAGGCGGTCAAGGTTTACGATATCGCTGAACTGCTGGCCCAGGCGTTGGCAACGGATTGATCCCGATGGGGGTAAGCCGCAGATGCAGGGTGGGCACTGCCCGCCAATTCCTGGAGAATCTGGCTTTTAAGGGTTTGTTCTCGTTTACAAGTTGAACTTGAGAAC
>JBKQLU010000026.1:0-16917 GCA_052326585.1 Desulfobaccales bacterium
CCTCGCCGTTCATGCCGTTGGCCACCACGATCTTCCCCAGGTCGAGGCCGGTCAGGTCGTCAGTGCCCTTGCCATAGACCACCGGCTGGGTGAGGAGCACCGGGACTATGTGGTTATCCTGGGTGACCCTAAGGAGCCGCCGCAGCCGCGCCTCATAGGCGGGCACGTACTTTTCGGCATGGGTCTTGAGAAGCGCCGCCTTTTGCGCCTCCGACAGCTTAAGCTGCGGCAGGGTCGTCAGGTCCAGCTCCCCCATGTCCCGCTCCCCGATGGCCTGCACCGATTTGGGAAAGGCATAGCGGCACAGGTTCAAGGCCATCGAGGCCACTTCGCTGCGGTAAGCCAGGGCCGCCAGAAACTTGTCCAGGGAGCGGAAACTGATCTTGGTGCCCATGCGGGTATCGAATTCCCGGGGACCGCTGACGCCTACCTCATTGATGCCGATGAGGAAAACGGCCACCTTGGGCTGCAATTTGGCGATAAAGTTGTGCATCAAAATGTAATGGCCGTAGGTCGATTGGCCGCAAAATCCGGCATTATCGAGCCACAACTGGTTAAAGTCGTGCTGCAACTTGACCCCCAGCACGTGCGGCCAAGTCTTGTCTTCAGAGATTTCCAGACATTCGGTGGTGCTGCCGCCCACCGTCACCACGGTCAGCCAGTCGGCGAAATCCTTCGGAGGCTCCGGACCCTTAAAACCCAGGGAATTATTATGATGCACCACCAGGGCGTCGATTTTGGTGCAGTTATAGTGATGGAGTATCTCGGTTTTATTAACCGGCAAGACGATATTGTCGCCTTTAATTCTAAATCCCAGGGGATTGTAGAACCGCAAGGAGACTTCACAGATACTCAGCGCCAAGATTAAACTGATAAATATCAGGAGGAGATTTCTACCAAGATTCTTTAATCTGGTCGGCCTGGTTACCTGGGGCGCCTGATCCTGGGGCATATATATCCACTTCCTCTTACCTTAAATTTTCGCCAAATCATCACTGGATTGCAATGAAAAACTGCCCGGCCGGATATAAGCAAAAACCCATAATCGCAGGAACGGCGGCGGCCGCAGGCCGCCCTATAAATTACCATCTCCTTTGCCGCTTCCAAGGCGGGCTGGGGCCGCTGTTTTGGCCGTGGTCTTGTAGGGGCGGGTTTAAAACCCGCCCCTACCGGGCGGACAGCGGGGTCCGCCCCTGCAAAAACGCCTGGTTCTCACTCCTTGCCAGCCGGGGCTGAATCGACTATAGTGCCTGAGGGGAGAAAGGGGCGAGACGCCCGGGCCGCCAACTCCTTTCTTGAAGGCGGACACCCGGGTCCGCCCCTCCCAAGGCGCTCATCTATATGTCCTCAACCAGGCGCAAAATCTCGCCCGTGGTCATCTCCACCGCCCTGGGCCAGGCGGGGCGGGGCATCTTTCCCTATACCCTGCTGCCGGGCTACCGCCGCCTCCTCCGGGTGGTAAGGGAAAGCGGCGCCACGGTCTTCACCAAGTCGGCCACCGGCTTCCCCAGGCGGGGCAATTTCATCTCCGCCAACCCCCTCACCTGGAAATACCTCCGCCGGCTGCCGGAGATGGGCATGCTCAACGCCTACGGTCTCACCAACCGGGGGGCGGCGGCCTGCTCCCAGGAAATCCGGCGCTCCTGCCAGGCCGGCATCAACGTCGTCCCCAACTTTTACCCCGAATTCATCAAAGGGACGGAGACCGCCATCCGGGAGACCCTGGAGGCCCTGGAGATTTACCGGGAGAGCCTGGGTCCGCACTTTTGGGCCCTGGAACTCAATTTCTCCTGCCCCAACTCCCAGGAGGAGATCGCCCAAAACCTTCAGCAGGGCTTGGCCTGCTGCCAGCAGGTTAAGGTGCGCTACCCCGACCTCTTTTTGATCGCCAAGATCAGCATCTGCCATCCCTACGAATTTTCCCAGGAACTGGAGAAGATCGGGGTTAACGCCATCCACGCCATCAACACCGTCCCCTATGAGATCATTTTCCCCCCGGAGCGCCATCCCGCCTCGCCGCTCACGGCCGCGGGCGGCGGCGGGGTCTCCGGCGGCCCGGCCTGGGCCGCGGCCTATGAATACAACCGGGGGCTGCGTCCCAAGGTCTCCTCTTTTTTGATCATGGGCTGCGGGGTGCGCCGCCGCCGGGACGTGCAGCGCTACTTCGAAATCGGCGCCGACGCCGTCAGCCTGTGCACCCTGGCCCTGCGGGATTGGCGGGAGGCGGCCGACATTATCCGGTCCTATTAACCGCGGAGCTGTCAGCTATCAGCAGTCAGCTAGCAGCAGAGGCCTGACCGAACCAGGATGCCATCTACAAAGTCTCTGGAGGCGCTAGCCAGGCGGGCGAGTCGCGGCGGCCGGGAATTCCGGCTGGCGCCGCTGGCGAGCCTGCAAGCCTGGGCCGCGGCCCAGGGCCTCTCCCTGCGCCAGGCCAGCGACGCGGCCCTGGCGGCGGGCATCTTTCCCGAAGCCCTGGAGCGCAATTTCCCCAGCCTGACCCCGGCGGAACAGCTCACCCTATGGCGGGGCAGCGCCCTGGTGGCGGGGCTGGGAGGCCTGGGGGGCTGCCAGGCGATGCTGCTGGCCCGGGCCGGGGTGGGCCGCCTCTACCTGGCGGACGGCGACGCCTTCACGCCCTCCAACCTCAACCGCCAGCTCCTGGCCACCGCCCTCACCCTGGGGCAGAACAAGGCCGTGGTCACCGCCCGCCATCTCCGGGAGGTCAACGCCGGACTCCTCATTGAGGCCCTCCCGGAATTTCTCGATCAGGAGCGCCTGCGGCAGGTGCTGCCCGGAGTGCGGGTGCTGCTTGATGCCCTGGATACCCTGGGGGCCCGGCGGGACCTGCTCGCCGCGGCCCAGGAGGCCGGGGTTCCGGTGGTGCACGGCGCGGTGAGCGGCGTCTTTGGCCAGGTGACCACCCTCATGCCCCAGGACCGCGGGAAGTTCAACCTTTATCGGCTCCTTAAAGCCCCGGGCCCGGAGACCGCCCCCAGCGTGCTGGCCCCCACGGTCACCCTGACCGCCAGCCTCCAGGTCATGGAGGCCATCCGCCTGCTGCTGGGAAAAGAGCCCAACTACCGGGGCCGCCTGGCCCACTTCGACGGCGACACCGGCCTTCTCGAGATCTTGCCGCTGGGCTGATGGAGCGCAGGCTAAAGCCTGCGGCTACCAGAACACGGTCCTGGGGGGGGTCAGGGCTTCCCCAGGCGAGACGCCTGCGCTGGGGCCGCCCCTGCCAGACAGATTTCTTGGGAGATATCTCAGCCGCCGCCGATGGGGGGGAAGAGACCCAGCCGTTCCTGCCCCTGTAAGACAAAATCCGCCTCCCGGCGGCGGCCGTCCACCATGATCAGGGTGACTTCCGCGGCGGGCAGCCCCAGGCGGGCGATCACCTGGGCCACCGCGGCGCCGGCCGGGACTTCCAACGAAAATCCGTTATACGGGTCGTAGCCGGAAAGATAGGGCCGCAGGGTGGCGTTGAGGAAGATTTGCAAGGGCATGCTTATCTGGACGTTTTTCCCTGGGAAGCCGGGGCCTTAACCCAGGCTTCCCAGGCTCTTTTACAGCGGTTGGAAGTCAGTAATGTCTGGCAGGGGTTTTTGCTAATATACCCTGTAACCTAGGCTGCCAAATCCCCATCTTTGATTAACTTATGGAGTTTTCTTGCTTTTTCCCCTCTCCCCTCGCAGGGGAGAGGGGATTTAGTTGTATCGGTATAATATCCAGATGTTGCTGATATTACAACTGTTCTAGGGTTTAACTGCGAGATAGTGTGATCTTCTGAATGCAATTTTGTTGCCGGGTCCTACTGGTTGGGAGTGGGTTGGGGGGAGTCAGGGGTATTCTTCCGCGTCCCTGGCCCGCCCCCAATCATCATTCTACAAATCTGCCAGCACCTGGTCGATTTCCTCGTCGGTGAAGTCCCAGGTGACGTTGTGTGGTTTCAGATTTTCTTTAAAAAATCCCGGCAGGCGGTCCTGGGCCTTGGTAAAGCCCGCCTCCCGGTTGAAGCTCCGCTCGTCGTGGAGGATCTGCCGGCCCAGGGCCGTCACGTCGGCGGTGGTGAGGCTCAGGCCGTAGCGGGCATTGATCAGGTCCACGATGCACTGCAGGGCCTCGGGGTTGTCCAGCACCGGGAAGGCCACGAAGAGGCAGAGGCCGGTAGCGTCGATGGCCGCGGTGGCGATCTGCAGGTTCCGGGAGAGTTCGATGTTGCCCTCCTTTTTCAGGGGATCGCCGCCGCAGCCGCACTTCAAGATATTGGCGGCCACCCCGTAGCCGGCGGTGTGGTCCCCCCCCATGGGGCTGGTGGCGTAAGTGAGGCCCACCCCCTTTTCGGCCCGGGGGTCATAGGCGGGCAGGGCCTGCCCCTTCACCGCCGGAACCCGGTCCAACCCCAGGGCCCGGCCGGTGAAGACCGCGCCGTTGCCGATGATCAAACCCCAGGGGTCATTCTTGCCCACCTTTTTCAGCATCTTGATGGCCGCGGGACCCGAGCCCCAGGGGATGACCCCCCCTTCCATCAGCACTCCCACGGTAACCCCCATTTCGATGGTGTCCAGGCCGAGGTCATCGCAGAGGCGGTCCATTTGGGCGATTTCATCCAGGTGGTGGATCAGGGTATTGGCCCCCAGGGCCCAAATGGTCTCGTATTCGAAGCCGGAGGTGAGATATTTGCCCTTGGCGTCGTAGTAAGTCTGGGAGCACTGGATGAGGCAGCCGGGGTGGCAGCCTTCCGTGGTCTTACCGCCCCGCTGTTTGATGAGTTCGGCCATGCGCTCGCCGCTGATGTCTTCGGCATATTGGAAGCGCCCGCCCCGGAAGTTCTTGGTGGGCAAGGCCCCGGCCTCGTTGATGATGTTGATCAGGACTGCGGTGCCATAAGCTGGCAGGGCCTGGCCGGTCACCGGATGGCAGGCCAGGTGTTGGGCCCAGGCCCGGGCGGCGGCCTTGAATTTCTCCGGGTCGGCCACGGGGATGCTGGCCGGAGCGCCCTTATCGTCCACCACCAGCGCCTTGAGCTTCTTGGAGCCCATCAAGGCCCCCAGGCCGCCCCGGCCTGCCGCCCGGGCGGGACGGCCGGCGGGATCGCTGACCTGGATGCTGGCCGCGGTCAGGCACTTCTCCCCGGCGGGGCCGATGCTCAACACCCCCACGCCCCGGCCGAAGCGCTTCCACAGCAGGGCCATGGTCCGGTAGTTTCCCAGACCCTCGTACTCAGAAGCGGGGAAGAATTCCACCCCCTTCGGGGAAATCTTTACCAGGCAGCAGCCGTTACCCTGCCGGGGTTTGCCCTCCAGCACCACCGCCTTGATGTCCAGGCGGGCCAGCTTTTGGGAAATGATCCCCCCGACGTTGCTCTCCTTGATGGTGCCGGTGAGGGGAGATTTGCCGCCCACCGAGAGCCGCCCGGAATTGGCCGCAACGGTGCCGGTGAGCAGCCCCGGGGCCAGCACCAGCTTGTTGGCGGCGCTCAGGGGGTGGCAGGTCGGGTCCACCTCCTCCCGGATGAGCCGGGAAGTGAGACCCCGCCCCCCCAGACCGGCGTAGGCCGGGGGAACCTCTTGCCAGCGGTAACTCTGCCGGGCCATATTGAGCCGCAAAATCCTGGACATGGGCGCTCTCCTTTGCAATAGATACCAAAAATTCCGCTGCGGGCCTATCCGCCCGGCGCAAGGGGACTGCCAGGGGAGTAAGCGAATTTTAAGGCTTCAGCGATCAGAAGGCAAGACCCGGACCGGCAAGAATTTTTCGTGGCGGCGGCTAGCCCCGGGTCCGTGGGGCGCCTAGCAATTTACGCCGAAATCTGTCTAATCTATCAAAAGAGGAAGGTGTGCCTGGTTTTGACCGGGTCAAGTGGTTATGTTACCGGGAAAATAGACCGGCCGAAAATTTGCAGGCCGCCTCGGAGCATAATCCCCAAATACCAAAGGAGCTAGGTTTATGAAAAAGTTGGTTATCCTGTTAATCGTGGCAATTTCCCTGGGTGCCTGCCTGATGGGGGCGATGCCCGGGCTTTCCCAGGCCCAGGTCTATCCACCCCCGCCGGCGCCGGTCGCATCAGCCCCTTGGACTGGCCCCAATACCCCGTGGGTCTATTACAACGGTGACTGGTTCTTGAATGGCATCCTCTATTACTTTTTTGGCCCACACTATGGCTGGGCTCCGTATTACACCTATCCCGAAACCTATATTGTCAGACCCGGCCAGTGGTATGGTCCGCGATGGGAAGGGTGGTATAGGGGCCATCCGACTTACTGGGCCAATTTTCACCGCAGCTACCCGATTTGGCACGAGCACCAGGTAGGCCATCATTATGGTGAGGAGTTCTATAACCGGCACCATCCCGGCCAGGGGGGCGGTTGGCATCACGGGGCGCCTGGTCATGAATTCCATCGGCCATGAGGCGAGCCCGGCCGGTTAATTGCCAAGCTGAGAGGGGCAGGGCAGGCAAAGGGTGCGGGGTGGGACGCCGCCCCCTGAACCTGCCCGCGGCCCGAGGTTAATAGAGGTGGCCAGGGTGCGAACATCATTAGCCGCGGTCATGGTGGCCATGGCCTGGGCCGCCTGGCTCACCGCCCTGATGGCACCCCTGGGCTGCGGGCCATATCCGCCGCAGCCTTACCAGGGTCAACCATATGCCGGGCAGCAGTATCCACCCCAGCCATCCTGGGGCCCCCGCCCCCTGCCCCCGGCGCCGGCGCACCTGCAGGACGTGGAAGATTGGATCGGGTGCTTCACCAATGAAATCCGCCAGAGGTCCGGGCTCCCCCCACTGGCCAAAGAAGGGAGGCTCGCAGCCGTTGCCCAGGCATATAGCGCTGACATGCTGCGGCGCGGCTTCTTCAGCCATACCAATCCCGAAGGCCTGACGGTCAGGGACAGGCTCAGCCCTTATTTCTCCGGCTCCATCCGCAGCTTTGGAGAAAACATCTGGGAAGGCTCCAACCTGTCTGCCGCCAACCGCGAGGCCCTGGCCCGGTACATCATGAATGCCTGGATGGCCAGCCCTGGCCACCGGGAAAACATCCTGGACGCGGGCTACACCCACCTGGGCGTTGGAGTTACTGCGGCGGGCCGGGAGATCCGGGCCACCCAGGATTTCGCCAATCTTCAAGGCAGGTAGCCCATCCCCGGGAGGCGGCCGGTCAACTTCGAAATGGCTGGCAGGAGAGTCTCCCGGCAGTGAGGCCCGGGAGCTTTACCCGAAATGGTAGCCTGGAGGATTAATCCGCGTAGACGAAAACCGGCCCCGAAAGGAATTCCAGCGCCACCCCAAAGTTGGGGGACTCTTTAGTCGGCTGCTCTATGCGCTTGACCTTTCCTTTCGCCTTGATTTTGTGGGGAATGAGGGGATTTGAGTTGTCAGGCTGGAATTTGAAAATGAAGTCGGCAATATCGTCAGGTTGCAGTATCGGCGCCGTCTCATTCATATGCAGGCCGCCAATGCTGATGTCCGTCATGACCGCCTGGGTGGAAAATGGCTCCTTCGAACCCTGCAATTGGGCCTGATATTCGAAGGGCAAGGTCTTATAGATCCGGGGGAATAATCGCCGCTCCATGAAACACCCTTCAGGGTTGACTGAAAATTACTCCGGGCAACCTTGGCTGCCTCTGTTTCCATGGACCCAGACAATATTGTTGGTATCTTTAGCATAAATCTAACAGATTGCAAGGGATTTTTCGATAAATATTTGATAATTAGCCTGCGGCTCTACTGGCGGCCGTCGCCGGCGCCCTTGCCGCAGCAAGCCTGGCTCAGCCCGCCCCGGCGCCCTTTCAGAGAAGTCAGTGACTCGCCGGCGTAGATGCGACTCAGCCCCACTTCGATGCAGCCGGACATCTCCACCGGGATGACCCCGGCCTCCCGCAGGATGGCCCCGGGAGTATCGCCCCGGGCGCGGACCAGCACCGCCCGGCAGTCTTTGAGGAGCTCCGCCAGGGCCCCCCAGCGGTTTCCGCCGCCCCCCCTTCCTCTTGACCTCATGGGGGCCGGGTCTTACCTTACCTGGGTGGGCAGCGCCACCATATTTTGAACCTGCGCAGGGGGAGGCAAGGAAAACCATGGTCCGGCTTGCCAGGCTGTTTCAGCCCGTGCAATCTCTCGACGCCAAGGCGGCCAAAGACTACATGGCCCGGCACCGGGAAGGGGATTACCTGATCCTGGACGTGCGCCAACCCGGGGAATACCAGGAGGCCCATCTCCCCGGGGCCCGGTTGCTGCCTTTGCCGGAGCTGCCCGGGGCTTATCAAACCCTGGACCCGGATAAGCCCACCATCGTCCACTGCGCCATCGGCGGCCGCAGCCGGGTGGCGGCCCAACTGCTGTCCGGCCTCGGGTTCAAGGAGGTCTATAACCTGGCCGGGGGGATCGAGGCCTACCGGGGGCCAACCGCCACCGGCCCCCAGGAGATGAACCTGGACCTGGTGCGGGGCGATGAAGGCCCGGCGGCGGTCACCCTCCTGGCCGCCGGCATGGAGAGGGCCCTGCAGCTCTTTTATGAAACCCTTAAGGACCGCACCCCGGATTGGGAACTTCTGGAATTGTTCGGCAGACTGGCCCGGGTGGAGGAGAGCCACCGCCAAAGGCTGCTGGAGGTCTATCGGGGCCTGGAACCCGATGGCCGGGAGCTGGATGACAAGGCGGCCAGCACCTCTACCCTGGAAGGCGGCTTTCCTTTTGAGGAATTCCTGGCGGCCAACGCCGCCTTCCTGAACGCGGCGCCCCGCGTCCTGGATCTGGCCATGATGCTGGAGACCCAGGCCCTGGACCTCTATCTGCGCCTGGCCCGGCGGTCTGCCAACCCACAGGCCCAGACCATCCTGCTGGCCATCGCCGAGGAGGAGAAAGGCCACCTGGCCAGCCTGGGGCAGTTGTTGGCGGCCAAAGCGGCGGGGGGGTAACTGGAGGCTGCAACCGGCTATAACAAAAGCGCGGTCTGCCCCAAAAATGTCATTCTGGGCGCGCCGTGAAGAATCTTGTCTTGTTAGCGACTTGAGATCCTTGAACCCCCTTTGCAAAGGAACGAGTCAATACCATTGATTTCGCTAGTAGCTAAGATAAAAAAAGGGCGGTTGGCGAACCGCCCTGCTTAAAAAGACGCGAAACTCAAAACTGGGCGACCCAAGCACAGGCTGGAAGCCTGTGCCACTGCCGCCCCTCCCGTTAAATCCCCAGGTAGGCCCGCCTGATCTCGTCGTTCTTCATGAGGGCCCGGGCCTCCCCTTCCAGGTGCACCCGGCCCTCCGCCAGGACATAGGCGTAGTCGCTCACCGCCAGGGCCATGGTGACGTTTTGCTCCACCAGGAGCATGGTAAGGCCGGTCTTCTTCAAACGGGTGAGGGATTCGAACAGGGTAAGGGCCAGCAAGGGGGAGAGGCCCAAAGAGAGTTCATCCAGCATCAGGACTTCCGGTTCGGCCATCAGGCCGCGGGCCACCGCCACCATCTGCTGTTCGCCGCCGCTCAGGGTGCCGGCCTTCTGCCGGGCCCGCTCTTTGAGGCGGGGGAAGAGCTCGAAGACCTTTTCCAGGTTTTGCTGAAAGGCCGGCCGGGCCCGCCGGGAAAAAGCGCCCATCTCCAGGTTCTCCATAATCGTCATTTCCGTGAAGAGCTGGCGCCCTTCCGGGACCAGAACCATGCCGGCCTTGGCCCGGGCGTGGGCCGTCCAGTGGCTGACATCCTGGCCGCCAAAGGTGACGGCGCCCTGCCAGGGACGCAGGAGACCCATCATGCTTTTCAACAGGGTGGTTTTGCCCACCCCGTTGGAACCCACCAGGGTGGTGAGCTTCCCCTGCTCCAGACGCAGGTTCACCCCCCAGAGGATCTGTACCCCTTCATAGCCCGAAGTGATATCCTTGACTTCCAAGAGATTCATCGGTTTAGTTTAGCCTTTGCCTTTAACAGAAAACGCCGGTGGCACCGGGAACCGCCTCATTCGGCCAGAAGCCGCGCCGTCATTTCCGGATCTCCCAGGTAGGCCTCGATAACCTGTGGGTTGTTAGCCACTTCCGCGGGGCTGCCCGTGGCGATGAGCTGCCCGTAGTCCAGGACGATGATCTGGTCCGAAATACTCATCACCGCCTGCATGACGTGCTCGATCATCAGGATGGAGTAGCCCTGGCCCTTGATCTCGCGGATGGTCTGCATCATGTTGGCGATCTCCGAGGGGTTGAGGCCGGCCAGGACCTCGTCCAGCAGCAGCAGATAAGGCCGGGCCGCCAGGGCCCGGGCCAGCTCCAGGCGCTTCTTTTGCGCCACGTTGAGGCCACCCGCCAAGCGTTGGACCTGATCCGCCAGGCCCACCTGCGCCAGGGCCTCTTCCGCCAGGGAGGCGGCCCGGCGCAAGGAGTGACGTTCCCGGCCGAAGCAGGCCCCCACCATGACATTTTCCAGGACGGTGAGATCGCTCAGGGGGCGGACCACCTGGTGGGCCCGGGCCAGGCCCCGCCGGGCCACCTCGTAAGAGGGCAGGCCGGTAATCCTCTCCTCCCGGAAGAAGACCTGGCCGCGGCTGGGTTGATAGACCCCGTTGATCACGTTGAACAGGGTGGTCTTGCCCGCGCCGTTGGGGCCGATGAGCCCCATGATCTGCCCCTCGGGGAGATCAAAGCTCACGTCCAGCAGGGCCTGCAGGCCGCCAAATTTCATGGAGATTTCCTGAACCTGGAGGATCATTCCAGCCATCTCCGCAACCCCGGAAGGCGCTTCCTAAGCCAGCCCACCCCGCCCCCGGGGACAAAGAGGACGATGAGCAGGAGAATCAGGCCCGTGGTGGCGAGCTGCAGGTCCTTAAAGATAACGCTGGTCAGGAGGTAATCCCGCAGCTTCTCATAACACAAGGCCCCCAGCACCGGCCCCAGCAGCGTGCCATTGCCTCCCAGCATCACCATCACCAGGACCTCCAGGGACATCTGAAAATTGAAGGCGTCGTCGGGCTGCACGTTGCCATTCTTAAAGAAATAGAGGGTGCCGATGAGGCCTGGGAAAAAGGCGGAGATCAAAAAGGCCTTGGTCTTGTCCCGGGGAGCCTTGACCCCCATAACCATGGCGGTGTCCTCGTCCTCCCGGATGGCGATGAGACCCAGGCCGAAGCGGGAACGTTTCACCAGGTAGCTCACCACCAGCACCGCCAGGGTGACCAGCCACAAGAGGATGAAGGTAAGCCACAAGGCCTGACCGGCGCCACCGTAGCGGTCGTAGGCCGAGAAGTTGATGGACATGCCGATGGAGCCGCCGAAGGGCTCAAAATTACTGACAAAGGCCCCGGCCGCCTGATTGATCCCGATGGTGGCCAGGGCAAAGTAGGCCCCCCGCAGCCGCAGGACTGCGGCGCCGATGATGAAGGCGATGGCCACGGACATGACCCCGCCGGCCAGGGCAGCCAGGTAAAGGGGCCACCCGAATTCGCTCAACACATAGAAGCCGAAATAGCCGCCCAGGCCGAAAAAGACGATATGGCCGAAATTAACGTAGCCGGTGTAGCCCATGATGATGTTCAGGCTGGAGGCCAGGCCGATGAACATCAGGACCGTGAAGGCCGTTTCCCGCAGGGTATCCTGGCGCAAGGCCAGGACTGCCAGGCCGACCAGGAATACCACGATGAAACTGGGCCATAAGCCGGATTGGCGGAAAGGGTTCATCTATTTAGACCCCAGCAGCCCGGTGGGGCGGACCACCAGAACCAGGACAAATAGGACGAATTCGACTACCGTTACCCAGCTCACCGGCATAAAGATGGGGACCACCCCCTCCAGAGCTCCCAGGAACAGCCCCCCTAACAGCGCCCCCAGGGGATTGCCCAGCCCCCCCAGGACGCAAATCACGAAGGCCTTCAGTTGGTAGCTGGCGCCGCTCAAAATGGTGAAGGGAAAGAAAGTGGAAGTAAGCCCCCCGGCCACCGCGGCCAACATGGTGCCCAGGCCAAAGCTCAGGGCCAGGACCTGGGAAGACGGGATCCCCATCAGCTCCGCCGCCGCCTGGTTGCCGGCCACGGCCCGGATGGCCTTCCCCGGCCGGGTGAAAAAGAGAAAGAGATAGAGGGCGCCAGTGATCACCACTGCGGCCAGGGCCGCCAGCAGGCGGGTGCCGGTAAAGATAACCCCGCCCCAGTTGAAGGAGCCGGCGGAAAAGTTGATATTATGGGGCGAGGTAGAGAAGACCGCAGTGCCCACCCCGATGATAATCATATTCACCGCGAAGGTGGACAGCAGGGTGGAGAGATAACCCGCCTGGATCACCCGTTGCAGGGCCACCCCGTAGATCAAAAAGCCGAAGAGCAGGGACAGGCCCGCCACCGCCACCAGGGCCAGGTAGGGATTGAGCGCCAGATCTGAGAAGAGCAGGTAGGTGGCGAACATCCCCAGGGCCATGGTAGCCCCGTGGCTCAGGTTGATGACCCGCATCACCCCCCAAATCAGGGTCAGCCCCATGGCGGCCACGCCGTACACGAAGCCGATGAGCAGGCCGTCGATTATCGAAGAGAGAATTTGGGTCACCGTGAGGCTCCTGGAGGGACAAAATCCTAATCCCGGGGGGAGGGCACGGCCTGCCGCGCCCTCCTCTCAAAAGACCTGCGCCTCTTGGCTTAATGCGCCGGACAGAGGGTGCCTTGGCCACTGGCGGCGGCCGGCGGATAGACCGCGACTTTCTCCGGTTTGCCCTGGGCGCCCTTCTGCCACTGGATGACGATCATCTGGTGGCCGATCTGCAGGCCGTGGGCCTGGGGGGTGGTGTCAAACTTGGTGAGGCCGAAAAAAGTATACATGTCTTCCGCATCGAGGGCCGCCTTGACCTTATCCGTGTCTAGGGAGCCGGCCTTTAATATGGCCTCTTGCAGGATCAGCCCGGCGGCGTAGCCCCCGGCGCTGTGATAGGAGGGATCTTCATGGTACTTGGCCTTATAGGCCGCGATAAATTCCGGCACCGTGGGGCCGAACCACATCACACCTTCCTTCTTGGCCGCTTCCGGGCTGTATTTGGCCAGCGGCTCCCACTGGGATGATCCGGTCACACAGATGCAGGCATCGCCCAGTTCGGCGAATTTGGGCTCCGGCGGGGCCACCAGCAGGCCGATCAACTTGGGATTGATCTTCTTTTCATAGACCTGCCGGGCCAGGGTGGTGGTATCGGAGAAGTGGCCGCCGCCCATCACCGCGTCCGTCCCGGGCGGAATCTTGTCGATGTAAGGGGAGAAATCGGTGGTGGCGGGGTCATAGCCTTCATCCATCACTATCTTAAAGCCTTTGCCGGTGGCGAATTTCTTCAGGCCGTTCACACAGGCGGTGGAGAAATTGTCCTTGGAATAAATGATGGCGATGTTCTTGGCCTGGGGGGCCAGTTTGGCCAACACCTCAACAGGTCCCGTCAGGTAGAAGCCGGCAGGGGTGTAAGCCTGGTAGACCAGGGTGTAGCCTTTGGAATGGGTGGCTTCCGCAGCCGCCCCCGCGGTGATCATGATCCGTTTATACTGTTGGGCGATGATCGCCGCGGCATCCGCCAGAGGGCTGCTATAGGGACTGATGAGGAAGTCGGCCTTATCGGTGGTGATGAGGCGGGTATAAAGCTCTTGGACCCGATCCTTTTTGCTCTCGTCGTCATAGAACTTGGCGGCCACTTTGACTGCGGTGCCGTCAGCCAGCTTGATGCCCCCCGCCTGGTTCACCGTGTCGATCCAGAGGTTCAAGCCGTTGATCTGGCGGATGGCCTCTACGTTGAATGCTCCGGTCTGAGAGGCGGTGAAGCCCAAGGTTATGGTCTTTTCCGCGGCTATCCCGGGAACGGCAACCAAGAGCACAACAACCAGGGCCAGACAGCCAACTAATCCCAAACGCCTCATAGCTCCTCCTCGGTCCGGCTTACCGGACCTTGCCAACGAGTTAAAGACTCCCCGAATCTTGGGGCAGGAATGCAAACAACTCTTTTATACTGCAAGGAAAAGGGTGCTTTCAAGGGATATCTTGCTCATCCCAGGTGCAAAATTGCCGATTCCATTGCAGGAAATGGTGTTACCGGCTGCAGGGTCAGTGCAAGTAAGGCCGGAGAAATTCCATGCCTTCCCGGGGCGCCGCCTCCCCTTGGAACCGGAAAGGTACGGGGATTATGCCTCCCATGACGGAGGCCAGGCGAAAGCTGCCGGAGATTTGGTAGTGCACTTTCTGCTGGGGATTTTGCAGAAACCTGGGTAAAAAGCCCAGCACGGTGTCCAACTTCACCAGGATGGGGAACCGGGCCACCGTCTGCCCCCCGGCAGGCAGGTTCACCGGCTCCTGGGAAGACCCCGTGGCTACGCTGCGGCCTTCGATCCATAATTGATAATTGTAGCCCAGCAGGTTCAGGGGCTGGGGGTTGGGATTTTCCAAGAGCAGGTTGGCTGCCAGGGGCCAACCGCCCGAGGTGGGTTGGTAGACGGTGAGGCCCTGGAAGGTGACCTTGGGGGGCTGAATCTCTCCCCGGGCCAGTTCCTGGACGCCGCAGCCGGCCGCCACCAAGACAGCCACCCCCAGGAGCCAGAGGCAGGCGCTCCCCAGGGGAGTAGCCCAGGCGCGGCCAGGGTGATCGCCGGCACAGAATCGGGGTTTAATCCTCATGAGTTTCTATAAACTTTATAACTGTGGAGGCTATAGTCAATGGCGCTCCCTGCAAATTGGCAGGTGCAGAGGGCCCCGGTGGTGTCGGCGGACTCACCGTTCTGAACCCTAACCTGGGGATTGGCGGGTATTCGGGATGGGGACTGGCCTCAGCTGGCGCCCTGCCGGGTTTGTTGCAGCTTTTCCAAGGCCCGCTGCAAGTTGTCCTTGGCTTCTTCGTAAAAAGAGGGGCGCAGTTCAATGGCCCGTTGGAAGCACTTGGCCGCTTCTTCATATTGACCGGCCACAAAATAGTGAACCCCGATGTTGTTATAGGCCTGGGCCTCATCCCCGGCCTTCATGAAGGCATCCAGGGCCTCATTATAGTGCTTGTCTTGGGCCAGGGCCATGCCCAATTGATAATTGAGCTTTTCGTTTTTCGGATCCAGGGCCAGCCCGCGTTGCAGGCAGGCGATGGCCTGCCGGCAATCCTTCAAATCGATATAGGCCTGCCCCAGGGGCGCGATGCTGGCAATGTGGTGCGGGTCTATTACCAGGGCCCGCCTTAGTTGGACCACCGCCTTGCCGGGCTGACCGCTCTCCAGGTAGGCCACCCCCAGGAGGTGCAGGGCACTGACCCGCTGGGAGTCCTGGCCCAGGACCGTCTGGAATTCCTCGATGGCCTGGGGGTAATTCTTTTCCTGCAGGTGCACCAGCCCCATGGCTTCATGGGCCTCGAGCATCTCCGGCCGATGCACCAGAACCAGGGCCAGTTCCTGCTTGGCTCCCGGCCACTGGCCGTTGAGGAGGAAAAGGACCGCGACCTTGTAGTGCAGGTCGTAGCGTTCGGGGTTTTTCCTGAGAACCGACAGAAAGTTGAGGAGGGAGGATTCATAATCCCCGCTCTGAACGGCGGCGTCCCCCAAGGCCTCTGCCCGGTCCTGCGGCAGGGCTTGCTTATCCGACTGGAAGTGCGACTTCATTTTATTCCAGATAGTGTCGTTGGAAGAGTTGCTCGCGGCGAGACTCTCCACAGGGGAGGGGCCGGTCGCCTGGTCTTGGGCGCAACCGGTTAGCAGCATCAATATGGCCAGAAGCGAGGTGATGCCCGTCAAGAGCTTAATGGTTTTCATACCCTGCCTCGATTAAGCGCGCCATGGTTTGGGGCTGGGCCAGAAGATCGCGGCCTAACAAGATCTTGATGGCCATCCCTTTTCTGAGTTTGGAGGACTCCACCAATTGGACCCCGGGGAAGATCTGGGAGTTGAGGGCTCGGGCCACCTTCTCCGTTCCCGGGCGGTAATAGATCACCGTGCTTGCCGCCCCGAAGTCGACATGGTTGCCAATTATGCCGACATGAAATCCTTGTTGGGACAACCGGTCGCGGGTCCAGTGAGCCAGCATCCGGGCCCGGGTGCCGTTCCGGATTTCAATGACGCTGGCTCCCAACTCTGCGGCGGTCGGCGTCGCCAGGATTACCGCTGGTTGGACCGGGGTTTTCGCCGGGGTGGGCGGCGGCCCCTGCCAGGGTGAACGGGCGGCCCCGGAGGCGGCCGCGGCCGCCAGGGTCAGCAAGGGCGACGGCCCTTGGGGGGCCGCCGCCTGGGGTTGTGGCTTTTGTGGGGCGGCGCCAGGCTCTTCTCCCCTTAGACGGGCCATGATGCGGGGCTGCTCCAAGAGATCGCGGCCTAACAAGATCTTGATGGCCACTCCTTTTTTGATCTTGGAGGACTCCACCAACCGCGCCTCGGGAAAAATCTCGGAGTGGAGGACCTGGGCCACTCGCTCCGTCCCGGGACGGTAATAGATCACCGTGGATTCCGCGCCAAAATCGATGTAGTCGCCGATCCGGGCAACGTTGAAGACTTCTTGGGACAACGTGGTGCGGGTTAGGCGGGCCAGGTCTCGGGTGCCGTTGCCGTTGAGAATCTCAATGCCGGTCTGCACCCGCTCCGCGGCGGTCAGGATCGTCCGGGGCGCGGCCGCCTTGGCAACCCTTTTCACCTTAGCCTTCGCTGCGGCAGCCAGCGGCCTGGCCGGGGCAGCAACCGCAACCGGGGCCGTCAATTTCTGGGGGGCCGGAGCCTTGGCCACTTCCGTCAACCCTGCCGCGGGCGGAGCCGCGGCCAACGGGCTGGCCGGGGCCGGCGGCGTCACCAGGACTTTTCCCTGGGTTGTTACGGATTTGACCGAGAAGACTGCCACGGGCGGAGCCGGCGGTGGCGCTACTTTAGCCGCTTCCGTCAACCCTGCCGCGGGCCGGATAGCCACAGGCGTCGCCGGGAGCGCCGCCTTGGCGGTGATGGGCGCGGCCGCCGCCAGGGGTGCGGCCGGGGCAGCAACC